>ONWA01000040.1 GCA_900321425.1 uncultured Prevotellaceae bacterium
GTTTTGTGCTATTTCCATCACTCTCAGGAAGTTGCCTCCCCAAATCTTCTGGATGTCTTCCTCACTGAAATGTCGCGCCAGCAACTGACGGGTGAAATTTGTCAATTCAGAGGAATCGGCTAATCCCAATACCCCACCGTCGCCGTCAAAATCCGTTCCTAAGCCTACATGATCGATGCCCATGATCTGAATAGCATGCTCCAGATGGGCCATAGCATCCTGAATGGAGGCCTCTCCTTCCTTACGGAGGAAACCGTTGTAGAGCGTAATCTGTGCAACACCTCCTGCCTTGGCTAAGGCTTGCATCTGCTCATCCGTCAGATTACGGGGATGGTCACAGAGTGCTCTGCAACTGCTGTGACTGCATACGATGGGTGTTTCGCTGAGTTCCAGAGCCTGATAGAAGCTATCCTCGTTGGCATGACTGAGGTCTACCATGATGCCATAACGGTTCATTTCACGAATCACCTGTCGACCACGCAGATATCATTATCACCATTATGACAGAGCGTCATATAGACAATACCACGTTCAGCGAAATGCCTGACGTTGGCAAGGTCGCCATGCAGAGCCAGTCCGTTTTCTATACCCAACATAATGGACTTCCGTCCCTCTCGTTTGTGGGTGTAAAGTTCTTCTGGAGTACGGGCGATGGCCAGATAGTCATGATACTGGTCTGCTATCCGTTCTATCTCATCGAAAATCCCGTCAGCATATGCCGTAGGGTTCCCTTCGTATTTTTGTGGCAGGTAGGCCACCATAATGGTCGCATCCTGTCTGCCTTCTGTCATTTTATGTAGGTCGACTAATATCTTTGGGTCGCGGTGTCCGAACTGTATCCCCTTGGGAAAAAACATCGGTGTGTCACAATGAGTGTCGAGGGTCAGGGTCTTGTCGTGAATCTTGTGAATGGTATGGAAGGTGGTTGCTTCACGTACCAGCCACTCGAAGAGCGGTTTCCCTTCGCAGAGACACTCCGGGTGCCATTGTACACCTATAATCGGTTTGAATTCAGTACTCTCTATCGCCTCGATGACTCCGTCGGTTGCTGTTGCGACAACACGGAATCGTTTGCCGGCATCCTTGACAGCCTGATGATGGAACGAGTTAACATAGAGGGTCGTCTGCCCTTGATAGATCTGTGACAGGATGGAGTCGTCAGCTACCTGAACCGAATGTGTGGGCTCTGAGCGGTCGGCATCTTGTGAATGCTTGAGACTCTGGGCATTAACCGACTCACGAATATCTTGTGCCACCTTTCCGTCGAGTGCCATCACCAATGTCTGTATACCTCTGCAGATACCTAGAACGGGTAGCTGTCTGTTGTACGCCAAACGGGTAATCAGCAGTTCAGGCAGATCGCGCGTCGCATTGATACCTCCCAATTGCGAAGAGGGCTCCTCACCAGCGTATAACGGATTATAGTCGGCTCCTCCACTCAGCACTAAAGCATCAATATTTTCCAGTACATTGAGGATGGTTGCCGGATCATTGATGGGGGGGATAACGACGGGAACACCTCCCGCTGCGGCAATCGACTGATAATAACCTTCTCCCAGTTTACAGGTTGCCTCACCATAATTGCCGGTGATGCCAATCACTGGTCGATATTTTGCTTCTGGATAACAGGCATACACCTCGTCTAATGTTGCCTGCCAATGAAAACGATCTGCCATCTTTATTTGCTTTCTTCGTCTACTTGTACAGGAATCTCACGTTTGATGCTTTGCTCCAAGGAGATGAGTGTCTCCGTGGCTACTACTCCGGGAATTTCCTGTAACTTTCCGTTCAACAGGTGCATAAGCTGCTCATTGTCGCGTGCATATAGCTTTACAAGCATCGTGTAAGGACCTGTCGTGAAGTGGGCTTCTACAATTTCGGGGATATGTTGCAGTCGTTCAACGACATTCTTGTACATCGATCCTTTTTCCAGCGTGATACCTACGTAGGTACAGGTGGAGTATCCCAGACTTTTGGGATTGACATCAAAGCCGCTACCCATAATCACATCACCGTCAATCAGGTGCTGCACACGTTGGTGGATAGCAGCGCGTGATACACCACACTCTGCTGCCACGTCTTTAAACGGGATACGGGCATTTTGTGAAAGAATGCTTAAAATTTTCTTGTCAAGATTGTCGATTTTTTCCATTTTTAATGGGTTTTGTTACATTTTGCAAGCAAAAGTACGTAATATTATCGAATACTGCAACATTTTGATTAAAAAAATGAAAAAAGTGTGTCATTTTGGTGACACACTCCCGATTATTTCTCTATTCCAACCACTTCAACGGTGAAAATCAATGCACTGAATGGTTTGATTTCTCCCATGTCGCGATCACCATAACCCAACTGATAAGGGATGTATAATTCCCATTTACTGCCTACCGGCATACGAGTCAGCGCTTCTGTCCATCCCTGGATGACCTGATTGGCACGGAAGGATGCTGGTTTGTTACCATGTTTCGCTGAGGCGTCAAACACCTTTCCGTCTACCAGTCTGCCTTCATAGTTCACCAGCACTTTGTCGGTTGCCTTAGGTGTTTCACCTGTTCCTTTCACCAGCTCTTTATACTGCAGACCGCTCGGCAGAACGACGACCCCCTCTTTCTTGGCATTCTCGGCAAGGAAATCTTCTCCAGCACGACGGTTGGCACCATACAGTTTGTCCTCTTTGGCCTTTTTATCTGCCGTACGTCGTGTCTTGAAATAAGCATCTGCATCGGTCTGTTTGAAGAGTGTGGTATCTTGCATCAACGCATCGGCAAATCCTTGATAAAACAAGGATGCCACCACTGAGTCGGGCGAATCGGTAAATTCTTTCTGGATATCTGGCAACATCCGTCCTTTCAGCTGATCGGCTATCTGTATACCGGCAGCATACGCCTTGAACTGAGGGTTGCCGCCAGCTTGTATCGCCTCGCGAAAACCCCGAATGAAATCAGCCATATAGTCAGTGTCTACTCCCTGCTGCTGCTTGAGAAAGGGGATGAGTCCGTTGGTAAAACTCATACCAGCAGCATAGCTCAGCGAGTCAGAAGGAGTCACCAGAGTTACCGTTTCCTTCTTCTGTGCTACTTTCTTCTTTCCAGCATGGGCTGTATGCAAAGAAGCACCCGCCACCAGGGCGAGTGCTATCATGATGATTTTCTTCATTTCAGTTTACTTTCCGTCGACACTGATCAGTTCAATCTTGAAAATCAATACAGAGAAAGGCTTGATGCTGCTCTGCTCGCGCTCGCCATAAGCCAACTCCTGTGGGATATATACCTCCCAGGTGGAACCTGCAGGCATATGAACCATAGCGTCTGTCCAACCTTTGATGGTCTGGTTGCAACGGAGCTCCACGGGCTCACCACGTTTGTAAGAGCTATCGAAGACATTACCATCGATGGTTCTTCCCTCGTAGTGTACCTTTACCTTAGAGGTGTCAGAAGGAATGGCACCGGTACCTTCCTTGATGACTTTGTACTGAACACCGCTCTTCAGAGTCTTTACACCCTCTTTCTTGGCGTTCTCAGCGAGGAACTTCTCACCGGCGATCTTGTTGGGACCGTATGTCTTCTCCATCGCCTTGGCCTTTACCTGACGCATCTTGTCCTGTGCCAGCTGCTGAGCCTGCTCAACGGTCATCAGACCTTTCTTACCTGTTGTACCGCTGATGAAACCTGCCATGAAGTTCTTCAGGGAGATGGTCTGTGTAGAGTCATCACCAAACACTTCGCGGTTGATACCTTTAATCATCTGGTTGCTGATCTGCTGACCAATCTGAATACCTGCATAGTAAGCAGCTTTCTTCTTGTCATCTCCAGCATTGGCACCTTCGTTCAGACCCTTGATGAACTGAGCCATATTAGCGGTGTCAACACCCAGACGGTCTACGAGATATTCCTTCAGACCCTGAGTCTGTGCCATTCCGATAGCATAGCTCATCGAGTCGATATCGCTCTTCAGATTGGCCTTTGGAGTAGAATTGCCGCAGGAGGTGATAGCTACTGCAGCGATGGCCATAACGGCCATAAACATAAACTTTTTCATTTGAGTTGTATAATTATGAATTGATGATTGATCATTTAACGACCTCCAACAGCTCTACGTCGAAGATCAGTGCTGCGAATGGGGGGATAGACTGTCCTGCACCACCTTCGCCATAAGCCAGACGATAGGGGATGAAGAAACGGTATTTGGCACCTTCCTGCATCAGTTGAAGACCCTCGGTCCAACCTGCAATTACCTGTTGCAGACCGAAGACAGCGGGCTCGCCACGCTGGATGCTACTGTCGAAGACGGTTCCGTCAATCAGGAAACCCTCGTAGTGACACTTCACACTGTCTTTAGCTGATGGCTTCTTACCATTACCTTCTTTCAATACTTGATATTGCAGTCCGCTAGGCAGTGTGATCACACCGTCTTTCTTGGCATTCTCTGCCAAATATTTCTCACCAGCCTCCTTGTGGGCCTTACCTGCCTCAGCACGCTCGGCTTGCATCTTAGCTTCTTGTTTCTGGAAGAACTCCTGTACGATGGTCTGAGCCTCACGGTGGCTGATCTTCAATTCCTTTCCGTTAATCACATCCTGAATAGCAGTTGTGAAATCCTCAATACGGATGGTAGAACCAATCCCCATCTGTGATAACTGCTGACCGATACCCAGTCCTAAAGCATAACTTAATTTGTCCATTATATATATAATTATGTATGTATTTTCAGAAATCGGGCGCAAAGTTAAGCATTTTATCTGATTTAAAGTCATAATTGCAAAAAAAATAGTATTTTTGCACTATCTTAACATGAAACAATGATGAAAAAGAAGATTGTAGTTCTAACTGGTGCTGGTATGTCCGTTGAGAGTGGCCTGAAGACATTCCGCGATGCTGACGGCCTTTGGGAGAATTTCCCTGTTCAGAAAGTGGCAACCCATGAGGGGTGGGAGGCTAATCCTGCCTATGTGACAAATTTCTATAACATGCTTCGAAAAAAGTGTGTTGGTGTCAAACCTAATGAAGGTCATCGGTTGGTGGCTAAACTGGAGGAGAAATATGACGTGACGGTTGTCACGCAAAATGTGGACAACCTCCATGAGATGGCTGGCTCGTCGAAGGTGATTCATCTGCATGGGGAACTGATGAAGGTTTGCTCCAGCTGGAATGTAGACGATCCCCGTTATCAGATTCAACTGACTCCTGAGAACTGTGAGGTGGCTCCTGGTACTTTGGCAGGCGACGGTTCTCTGCTCCGTCCTTTCATCGTCTTCTTCGGTGAGGGAGTACCGATGATTACTCCTGCTGCTGAGGAGACCTCTACTGCTGATATCTTCATCATCATCGGCACATCGTTGAATGTCTATCCGGCAGCCGGTCTTATCCAGTACACTCGTCCTGAGATTCCTATCTATCTGATTGACCCCAATCCTGTGCGTACAGGTGAACGGGTACAGCAGATACAGAAGGGGGCTTCAGAGGGCATGAAGGAGTTGTGCGACCTTTTGATGAAATGACGACATTTTCCCCTCTAACGAGTCTTATCAATAGAATCTAAACATCCAAAAAATGAGAAAGTTATTCGTATGCCTCTGCTGTCTTGTGGCACTGAATGCCTGGGCAGGGAAACCGTGGGAAAACGGGAAATTGAAGGTGTCTGACAACCAGCGTTTCCTGATGTTCGATAATGGTACACCGTTCTTCTGGCAGGGAGAGACGGGCTGGCTTTTGCCTGAACGCACAGACAGGGCTGAGGCTGCCTATTATCTCCAACGTTGTCGGGAGGCCGGATATAATGTGGTACAGGTACAAGTTATCGACGGCGTACCTGCCTATAATCATTACGGACAGATGTCGAACCCTTATGGATGGAACTTCACGAAAGTCAACCAACAGGGTGTCTATGGCTACTGGGACCACATGGACTATATCATCGATACCGCTGCAGAGAATGGTATATATATAGGTATGGTGGCCATTTGGGGTGGACTGGTGAAGGCAGGACTGATGAACGTGGAACAGGCGAAGCTCTATGGTACTTTCCTGGCCAACCGCTATAAGAATAAGCCCAATATCATCTGGATCATGGGTGGTGACATCCAAGGCGATATCAACCCTGCTGAGTGGAATGCCTTGGCCACTACCATCAAGGCTATCGACAAGAACCACCTGATGACCTATCATCCGCGTGGGCGATACACTTCTGCCAAGTGGTGGGCAAAGGCGCCTTGGATGGATTTCCATATGTTCCAGAGCGGACACCGCAAGTATGGTCAGCGGATGGGTAACAAAGACTATCCAATCCCTGATAATACCGAAGAGGACAACTGGATGTATGTGGACTCTACATGGGCCTATCGTCCAATCAAACCTGTGATCGATGCTGAACCGTCGTATGAGGATATCCCTATGGGTCTTCACGATAAGAACGAAGCCCGCTGGCAGGCTTCCGACGTGCGCCGCTATGCCTATTGGTCGGTGTTCGCAGGTTCCTTCGGACATACGTATGGACATAATGCCATTATGCAGTTCCTCAAGCCAGGATATCCTACCAGCTATGGTGACGCTGGTGATGTGAAGTCGTGGTATCAGGCACTCAACGACCCAGGCTTCAGTCAGATGAAGTATCTGAAGAACTTGATACTCAGCTTCCCGTTCTTTGTGCGGGTACCCGATCAGAGTATCATCGAAGACAATGGACAACAGTATAATCGTCTGATCGCTACTCGTGGCGACGACTATCTGATGGTGTACAACTATACTAGTCGTGATATGCGTGTCGACCTCCGAAAAATCAGTGGCGACAAGAAGAACGTGTGGTGGATGAATGCTCGTGATGGTTCCTTGCAGTACTTGGGAGAATATGACAGTAAGGTGCTGACCTTCCGTCCGAAGAAAGGAATAACTGGCATTGACGACGGCGTACTGATTGCTGTCGACAGTACGAAAGACTACCTGAGTAAGGAACAGACGGAGATTTCCGACCAGACATTAGCTGGTAAAGCAAGAGACTTGAACGAATAAGACAGGATACCCATGCGCAGAATCAGTTTCGCTTTCGCTCTGTTGCTGTTCATCTGTCTCACGACAACAGCTAAGGTGAGTGTCACCCAGCTGAGGACAGAGAACATGACAGCCCCGTTGGGCCTTGATACTAAGGTGCCGAGGTTCTCGTGGCAGATCGTCTCCGATCAGAAGAATGTGGTGCAGACGGCCTATCAGATAGTGGTCACCTCCGATGACGGGGAGCTTTGGAACACGGGTAAGGTGAGCAGTAACGAACAGCTATGGATTCCTTATCAGGGAAAACCCCTTCATAGCAATCAGCATGCTACCTGGCGGGTGAAGGTGTTCACTAACCGTGGAGAAACGGAGTGGAGCGAACCTCAGCCGTTTAGCATCGGACTGTTGGGCGAATGTCATTGGACAGGACGGTGGATAGGTATCGAGGGACTGCAGACTGACGAACAGGCGGGCCTGCACAGTCGACTGGCTGCCCGTTACCTGCGTAAGGAGTTCTCGCTCAAAGAGAAAACCGTGAAACGCGCTACGGCATTTGTGGCGGGCGTAGGACTCTATGAGTGCTATGTGAACGGTCATCGTTTGGGGGCTAAGCAGATGCTGGCACCTGTACCCTCTGATTATCGGAAGACCATCTATTACAACACTTTCGACGTCACACCGCTGTTGACTACTTCTCAGGGGTGTGTGGGTATCGTTTTGGGTAATGGTCGCTATTTCCCTATGCGACAGGAGAAGGCTTATAAGTCACCGGTCTTCGGTTTCCCGAAATGCCGCATCAACATCATTATCGAATATACGGATGGTACCCGACAAGTGGTGGCCACCGACGAGAAATGGAAATTGACCTTCGACGGTCCTATCCGTTCCAACAACGAATATGATGGGGAGGAGTATGATGCACGGAAAGCTTTGGGTAACTGGACAATGCCAGGTTATGACGATAGTCGTTGGCAGAAAGCACAACGGGTGGCCATCCCTTCTGGTACCTTACGGGGACAGATGACTCCTAACATGACGTGGGAGCAGACCATCCTGCCTAAGAAAGTCTATCTCACCCAAGACAAACAGTCGGTGATCATCGATTTCGGTCAGAATACGGCGGGAATGGTGGCCGTGAAGGTACGTGGACAGGCTGGCGATACCATTACCATTCGCTATGCGGAAAAGTTGCAGAGTCGTGACACGCTCTATGTGGCGAATCTGCGTAATGCCCTCTCTCGCGATATATATATATGTAATGGACGGGAGTCGGGGGAGTGGTGGCAGTCGACATTTGCCTATCATGGGTTCCGTTATGTACAGGTCAGCGGACTGAAACATGCACAGGCCTCCGACTTTGAGGCACGTGTGGTGAGTGATGAAATGTCGTCAACAGGTATGTTCGAGTGTAGCGACCCTACCCTGACACAGGTGGTGAAGAATGCGTGGTGGGGCATCAAGTCCAACTACAAGGGAATGCCTGTCGACTGTCCGCAGCGCAACGAGCGTCAGCCGTGGTTGGGCGACCGCACAATGGGTTCTCTCGGAGAGAGTTTCCTGTTTGACAACGAACGCCTCTACACCAAATGGATGCGTGACATCTGTGAGTCGCAGCGCGAGGATGGTGTCATCTGCGATGTGGCTCCTGCTTTCTGGAACTATTATAATGATGACGTGACATGGCCGGCAGCACTGCCCTTTACCTGTGACATGCTCTATCGTCAGTATGGCAACAAACAGCCCATCATCGATAGCTATCCCTATATCAAACGATGGATTAATCATGTGATGGAGGAGTATACTGATGATGGTATTATCACCAAAGACCAGTATGGTGACTGGTGTGTACCTCCTGAGAGTCTTGAACTGATTCACTCCAAGGATCCTGCCCGTCAGACGGACGGTGCCTTGATCTCTACCGCCTATACCATCCGTGTACTGCAACTGATGGAACAGTTTGCCCAGTTGCAGGGACTGACTGATGAGGCTGACTATTGGGCGAAACAACGACAGACGATGACTGAGGCCTTCAACCGGAAGTTCCTGATTGTCAGACGAGGCACCTCTCCTCGTCCTGGTCATGTACTCTATCCCGATAGTGTGTTCTATGGCAACAATACGGCAACAGCCAATCTGCTGCCGTTGGCCTTTGGTATCGTGCCCACCGACTGTCAGGAGGAGGTGGTGAAGAACATCGTGGAGAATATCATCATCAAGAATAATGCGCACGTGTCCTGTGGTGTCATCGGCATCTCATGGCTGTTGCGAGGACTGAGTGATCATGGCTTTGCGGATGTGGCGTATATGATTGCTACCAATAAGAGCTACCCCTCCTGGGGTTATATGGCTGAGAATGGAGCTACCACTATCTGGGAACTCTGGAATGGCAATACCGCCAACCCAGCCATGAACAGTGGCAACCACGTCATGCTTCTTGGTGATCTGCTGACCTGGTGTTACCAGTATCTGGGTGGCATCCGTCAGGAGGGAGAGGCCTATCGTCATCTTGTCCTCAAACCATCGTTTGATATCCAGGACTGCTCGTGGGTCAACGTCAGCTATCAGACGCCCTATGGTGAGGTGGTGAGTCACTGGAAGAAAGACTTGCAACATCTCAGCTGGACGGTGACCATTCCATGTAATACCACTGCCGACATCTGCTTGCCCGACGGTAGGGTAGAGAAGGTGGGCTCTGGTACCTATACTTTCCAGGTAGATATCCCTACCTCACATCCAGCTATCGTCAAGGATCAGTTCCTGTATGAGAAGGCACCATTCCCACAGTGTCATAGCGGAAGCATCGTGGAACTGAAGAACGGCGACCTGGTGGCTACGTATTTTGGTGGTAAGCATGAGCGTAATCCTGATGTGTGTATCTGGGTGAGCATCAAAAAGAAGGGAAAGGACGAGTGGACGGCTCCTATCCTCGCTGCTGATGGCGTGTTCGACTGGGGACGCAAGGCGTGCTGGAATCCTGTGATTACCCAGATGCCGAATGGTGAGTTGTGGCTGTTCTTTAAGATTGGTACGAAGGTGGCCGACTGGACAGGTTGGGTGGTGAAGTCACGCGATGGTGGACGGACATGGACGAAGCGTGAACCGTTGCCTGAAGGATTCCTCGGGCCCGTCAAGAACAAACCAGAGATCATCAACGACCGCCTGATTTGTGGAACCAGTACTGAGACCAACGGTTGGAAGCTCCACTTCGAGATACTCGACTTGAAGGACGGCGCTTGGAAAAAGAAGGCTGTAGCCGACCTACCTTGGAAGTATGTGGGACCTGTTCCTGCAGAGATGGCCTATCGTTGTGAGGATATGTTGAAGGTGACGAAGAAGAATGAGAAGGAAGATATCGAAGCTCCCGATGCCGGTGGTGTGGCTGACAAAGACGGTCGTCATCCCATCGATTGTATCCAACCCAGTATTCTCAAGTTGAAAGATGGAAGGTTGCAGGTGCTCATGCGTACCCGTAACGGTAAGCTGGCTACTTCGTTCTCTTCGGATGGGGGCGATACGTGGACAAAGGTGACGCTGACTGATGTGCCCAACAATCAGAGCGGTACGGATGCGGTGACGCTCAAGGATGGTCGTCATGTGCTGATCTATAACGACTTCGAGACGCTGCCTGGCACAAAGAAGGGTGTACGTACACCGGTGAGCATCGCGCTGAGCGACGATGGCACCCACTGGCGTCATGTTCTCACTCTTGAGGATTCCCCCATCAGTCAGTATTCTTATCCCTGTATCATCCAAGGACGCGACGGTACGCTCCACTGTCTCTATACGTGGAGGCGACTGCGGATGGCCTACAAACAGATAGACCTGAAGAAACTACCTTAAAAGCACTATAGCAGATCGAGGCATTTCTCAATGGGAATGCCTCTTTTTTTGTCTTCGATATCTTTGTTGCGCTCAATCAGTCGGCTGACCACATCCATCGCTGTCCGTGTGCTCTGCTTCAGTGGTTCTCCTTTGAGCAGATGACCGATGAGAACGGCGGAGAAGATATCGCCCGTGCCATGAATCAGGACGGGAATCTCGTCATAGTCGAGTTTGAAGTACTCACCGTTCAGGTGGTTATAGCCTGCCACACAACAGCTCCCTTCCACTCGGGCACTGGTTATCAATGCGCTCTTCGTACCGATATCTGTCAGTGATGCCAGCATCTCCTTCATCTCCTGCCAGCTCATCCCTTCCTTCTGGAATGGGGTGTTGGTGAGATAACACGCTTCCGTATAGTTGGGGAAGATCAGGTCGGCCACGCTCACCATCTGTCGCATCAGGTCTACCGAGCGATGCGTAATACCGTTATACAATCGTCCGTCGTCACCCATGATAGGGTCCACGAAGACGGTCGTGCCCTGTTTGGACAGGTCGGTGCAATAGGCAGAGACTACTTTCGCCTGTTCTTCGCTGAACATTAAGCCCGTGCAGACTGCATCAAACTGAAAGCCCAGCTCCCGCCATACGGGTATCACACCACGCATATACTCAGTGGTGTCCAATACGTTAAACCGCCCATAGTCGAGGGTATTGGATACCAGCGAAGTGGGTAGATTATAGGTAGGATGCCCCAGATAAGTCAGGATAGGCATCATTGCCACCATGCCCACATGGCTATAGCCCACTACGTCATTAATCAACAGTATTTTCTTCATTGGCGGCAAAGTTACGAAAAAAGTCTGTAACAAAAGACGGAATTTGGAGAATTTGTAATGATAGAGCCGTTCCTCCCACCAACGTATAAGGTATAATACATTTCAAACGGGATATGGCCTCAAATACCCTACCTGTATGTGGCGCCAATGATTTCGAGTATTCCATATCAAGTAGCTGTTATACGGTTTAGATAGCGCGTTTCGATACTTTTGACATAAGCTTCTGGACGTTTGGCTCCAAAATAATACCAAGCGTAGAGAATATTAAACGCACGGAACATCTCACCCTGAGGAGCCACTCAGTCCAACCATACGCGTTTGACTTTTTTATAGCCAAAAAGTGTAAAGAGCTTGTTGATGTCGTTAATATCAAGATAGAGCAGCACGTGTTCAATCAACGCCTCGTCGGAAATGGCTTTCATTTTCGACATATCGTAAGACCAAAAACAATTCTCTTTTTTCAGTTTACGAAACAGCTGCTGTCTGATATCATTTTTCATCTTCTGCGTGCAAAGATAAATCTTTTTTTGTTATCTTCCAAATGTATGCAAAAAAATCATCGCCCCTGCTAGGGAGCGATGATTGATATCTGGGATGGCAATCCACGCTTCATGAGAGATTATCGTGTAGCTTGTAGATGACTTTTAATGGCTTCTATGAATTGAACAGCTTTAGGAGTATACTCGTCAACCATTTCTTTATCACAAAAAACGAAATCGTCATAATCACTACTATGACGTATTTCGAATAGGCGGCTAAACGTCTTTCCGTGTTCAATTGAAATTTTTCCACTAGAAACGAAGTGTAAACTAAACATTGTTTTTACACCAGCATGTGTGTTTGTCTGGATTTCATTTGCAATTAATAATGCTACTGTTGCATAATAGCATGCATAGTATAGTCTATTGATGGCTGCATTGTAATGAGCAGCTTTTGATAATATTTCAGCCTCTTTGATAGTCTCATCTGCTCTACTTATTCTGTAGTCAATGAGGGCTTGACGACTTTTTGCATCTAATTGCTCTTTCATAGGGTAATTCCTTCGTTCATGACATTAATATAAAAAGGAGTTTTAAATGGGCGTTCTTCCCATTGTTTACGTAACATAATCATAGGACTGATAAGTACACCAGTTGCAAGTTCTATATTGTATAGTGCTCCTGCAACATGATCTTCTCGTTGGATGTCACGTGTATTTCCTTCAAGCAGAATGAGAAGGTCAATATCACTTTTAGCACGAGCATCACCCCGTGCCTCAGATCCATACAATATTGTGGTTGCCGTTGGTTCTATTGTGTGGATCGTTTCCTGTATTAGTTTAACTACTTGTGGCCTTCTCATACCTCTTGTTCTCGTTTGCAAAGATAAATCTTTTTTTGTTATCTTCCAAATGTATGCAAAAAAAATCATCGCCCCTGCGAGGGAGCGATGATTGATAGAGTATGGAAAGTACACAGGGGGCAAGCCCCTGTGCATTCTTTGAAAGTATTAAGGCTTTCAATTGAAAACCTTAAGTATTTCATTTGAGAAGTAGGGACTTTTCAAAAAGTTGTCTTATTGCTGATTTTTCAGTGCTTCATTAAATTCATCAAGCGTCAGCACATGAAGTCTGGGAAAAGAAATTTGCTTTAAGTGTGAGAAATGACTATCTTCACTGACTATGTAATCAGCATTAGTTGTTATTGCGCAATCCACAAATTTGTCATCATCCTTGTCAATATCGGAAAGTAAGTGAAAACGGAAATAGGACTCACGATATAATGTTTTGGGATGTCGAGCTATTGCCTCCTATATTATGTGCTACTTCTGGAGAGACGTTGGCAATGCTTGTATTAAACAGTTTGTATCAAGGACAACGTACTGCATAGTATGTTTACTGCTTATAAGGAGTACGAAGATGTTGTCCTCGCAATTCATCAAGCTTGTTTTGGTCGAAAGTACCCTCGTCCCACATCTTGTCTATAGCCTTTTGGGCACGTTCGGCAAAAAATAATGAAAGAGTGTGACGCAAGGCATCAAGATATTCTTGCGAACGTATATTAGCGATAGCATTCATCACTTCCAATTGTGCCATTTCCGTGTAACTCATCATCTCTTGCTTAATTTGTTCTCGTTTGCAAAGATAAATCTTTTTTTGTTATCTTCCAAATGAATGCAAAAAAATCATCGCCCCTGCGAGGGAGCGATGATTGATATCTGGATTAGC
>ONWA01000013.1 GCA_900321425.1 uncultured Prevotellaceae bacterium
TGTACAACCGTCCAACTAAGAAAGACCAGAAGGAGAACTATTTCACGCATATCATCACACAGAACGATAAGATGATGGACTGTATCAAGGAGTTCCATCATATCCTCAATGAGCTGCCTGCCAGTGAGACTGCGTTTGCGATTGCTAAGGAAGGACTGACCAAGCAGTTGGCAAGTGAGCGTGTCACCAAGATGAGCATCATCTATGCTTATCTGAATGCCAAGAAGTTAGGTCTTGACTATTACCTCAATGAGAAGATTTACAATGACCTCCAGAAGGTAACCCTTCAGGATATTGTGAACTTCGAGAAGGCAACGATGGCTGATAAGACCTATCGTTACATCATCCTTGGTGATGAGAAACAGCTCGATATGGAGTCGTTGGAGAAAATCGCTCCTGTAAGACGACTGAGTACAGAGGAAGTATTCGGATACTAAACAATTAAAATATACGATTATGGCTAATCCAGTAGAATTTAAGTATGCCCCGATGTTTCAGGTGGGCGTGGACAAGACTGAGTATCGCCTTCTGACGAAAGAGGGTGTAAGTACTGCTGAGTTTGAAGGAAAGCAGATAGTAAAGGTGTCGAAGGAGGCACTCACATTACTGGCTCAACAAGCTTTCCACGATGTGGAGTTCATGCTGCGTCGTGAGCATAACGAACAAGTGGCTAAGATCCTGACCGACCCTGAGGCTTCAGAGAATGATAAGTATGTAGCCCTACAGTTTTTGCGCAATGCCGAGGTGGCTTGCAAAGGTATCCTGCCTTTCTGTCAGGATACCGGTACGGCTATCATCCACGGTGAGAAGGGACAGCAGATATGGACAGGCTTCGAGGATGAGGAAGCGCTGAGCCGTGGTGTGTATAACACCTTTACACAGGACAACCTGCGCTACTCGCAGAATGCTCCGTTGAATATGTACGACGAGGTGAATACCCGTTGTAACCTGCCTGCACAGATTGATATCGAGGCCACTGAGGGTGCTGAGTATAAGTTTGTGATGGTGGCTAAGGGCGGTGGCTCAGCCAATAAGACCTATTTCTATCCAATGACGAAGGCCACTATCCAGAACGAGGGTACACTCATCCCCTTCTTGGTGGAGAAGATGAAGTCGTTGGGTACAGCCGCCTGTCCTCCATACCATATCGCTTTCGTGATTGGTGGTACATCTGCCGAGAAGAACCTGCTCACGGTGAAGCTCGCTTCCATCAAGTACTACGACGGTCTGCCCACCACAGGCGACGAGACTGGTCGTGCCTTCCGTGATGTCGACCTGGAGCAGAAGCTCATCAAGGAGGCTCAGAAGATTGGACTTGGTGCCCAGTTTGGTGGTAAGTATCTGGCTCACGATATCCGTGTGGTTCGTCTGCCTCGTCATGGTGCCAGCTGTCCGATTGGTATGGGCGTCAGCTGTTCTGCCGATAGAAATATCAAGGCGAAGATCAATGCCGACGGTATTTGGTTGGAGAAGATGGATAGTAACCCTACAGAGTTGATTCCTGAGGAGCTGCGCAAGCCCGGTGAGGGTGGCAAGGGCATTGAGATCGACCTCAACGAGGGTATCGATGCTGTTCGCAAGGAGTTATCTAAGTATCCTGTTTCCACCCGTGTGAACCTGAAAGGTACGATCATCGTTGCTCGCGACATCGCTCATGCTAAGCTGAAGGCCCGTCTGGATGCTGGTGAGGGTATGCCCGACTACTTCAAGAAATATCCTGTGCTGTATGCCGGTCCGGCTAAGACACCAGAAGGCTATCCCTGTGGTTCGATGGGTCCCACTACAGCCAACCGTATGGATCCCTATGTGGATGAGTTCCAGGCCAATGGTGCATCACTCGTAATGATTGCCAAGGGCAACCGTTCCGATGTGGTGACGGAGGCTTGCAAGAAGCATGGCGGTTTCTATCTCGGTACCATCGGTGGTGTGGCTGCTGTTCTCTCTCAGAGTTCTATCAAGAGTATTGAGTGCGTAGAGTATCCGGAATTGGGTATGGAGGCGGTATGGAAGATTGAAGTAGAGGACTTCCCACTTCTTCAAGACACTTAAACCGTGGACTCCATGCGCAAAATAATGTTGTTCTTCTTCCTGTTGCTGACCGTTTTCGTGTCAGCACAGGACTTTAAACCTCGTCGAGGTGGTTGCATGCCTGATTTAACAGGTGATGTAGCTGCTTCGCGTGGTGACGTGTCTGTTGCCCGTCAGCGTGCTTTGGCTCCTAAAAAGGATTGGAATCCTGAAAAGACGTATAAGCAGTTGGTCATCCTGATTGAGTTCAGCGACATGGCATTCCAAGAAGGACGTGACAATGCTTATTATCGGAAGGTGTTCAATGACCCAGGATTCCATGATGAGCGCAGCGGTAAGGGGTGCGTGGCAGATTACTTCCGTGACCAGTCGAATGGCAAGTGCAACATTGAGTTTGATGTGTATGGTCCCTACAAGGTATCGCAGAAGGCACAGCCCTACGACAATCCTAACCAGAATACAAGGAATTACGGCTCTGCTTCAATCAAAGAAGCTACGGAGCAGATGGTGGCTGCCAATCCTACGCTTGATTACTCTGTATACGACTGGAACGGTGATAAGACTATCGAACAGGTTGTTTATGTCTGTGCAGGACTCTCAGGTAGTATAAATAATGAGAAATGCTACGGACATGTATGGCCTAATACTAGTACGTTTACTACGATTACCACTCCAGATAACTACAAGATATCCAAATATACAATCAGTGCTGAGCATTGGCTAGCGACGACAACGAAGCCTTCTTGTGGCATTGGTACCATCTGCCATGAGTATGCTCACTGCCTGGGGCTGCCGGATATCTATCCCACTTCGTCGAATGACGAATTCTCCGTTTGCGATGAATGGGACCTGATGGATGGTGGTAACTTCACGAATTATGGATGGTGCCCGCCTAACTTTACGGCGATGGAGCGCTGGCTGATGGGTTGGCTGGACTTCGTAGATGTGGACGATGCTGCCTCCATCACCAATTTGAAACCCATTGAAGAGGGTGGGGCTGCCTATCGCATCAAACATTCCGACTCCGAGTGGCTGATCTTGGAGAACCGTCAGCAGAAAGGTTGGGACCTTGGTGCACCAGGAAAGGGACTCGTCATCTATCATGTCAACTACATTGAGTCGGCATGGAACGGCAACACCGTGAACAACGACAAGACCCATCATCGTTTCTACCTCGTTCCTGCCGATAATCGGGACTATAATGCTTGGGATGCAATCATTGGCGAAAAGACCCCTTATCAGAATTCTGATCACATGAACAGTCGTATCCTCAGCAATTCTCCCTATCCTTATATAGAAGAGAGTGTGGTGGTTAACAATTCACTGACCGATACGTCTACACCTGCCGCCAAGATGTTCTATCCGGAAGGATCGTACCTCAATGTGCCCATTACAAATATTGCGGTGAATGCCGACGGACAGATGGCTTTTGATATTAAAGGTGGAACGACCGCTATTCAGGGTGTTACCGTTCAGAAGGAAGGTGTGCGTCAGCTGTTCGACTTCTCTGGTCGTCCTATCTATACCACTACGCCTGGGCAACTGGTGATTGTGAAGGAGGCCGATGGTACTGTATATAAGTATATCAGTAAGTAATCGCCGTCAGTCTTATAAGACATAACGAAAACGAGAGCTATTTTTCACAATAGCTCTCGTTCTTTTTAGTTCCTGAAGACGAGTCCGTCGCCAAACTCATCGATGATGATTGGTCGACTGCGATCCACCTCATCTGCCAGTATCTTCTTCGACAGGTCGTTGAGCACCAAGTGCTGTATAGCCCTTTTCACAGGTCGGGCGCCAAAGTCGGGATCATAGCCCTCCTGTGCCAGATATTTGATGGCAGGCTCTGTAATCTGCAGTTGGATGCCCTGTGGCTCCAGCATATCGGTGACGTGACGCATCTGCAGTCTAACCACTTCGGCAATCTGTGCCTCCGTCAGTTGCTGGAAGGTGATAATCTCGTCGATACGGTTGATGAACTCCGGTCGCATCGTCAGTCGCAGCTGCTCACGCGTAGCATTCGAGGTCATGATGATGATGGTGTTCTTGAAGTTCGCCGTACGTCCCTTGTTGTCTGTCAGTCGACCGTCGTCGAGCACCTGCAGCAGAATATTGAACACGTCGGGGTGCGCCTTCTCGATCTCATCAAACAGCAGTACACTGTAAGGCTTGCGTCGTACCGCCTCTGTCAGTTGTCCGCCCTCGTCATAGCCTACATAGCCAGGAGGAGCTCCGATGAGTCGGCTGACGGTATGCTTCTCCTGATACTCCGACATATCGATACGGGTCATCATCTGTTCGTCGTTGAACAGGTACTCCGCCAGTGCCTTCGCCAGCTCTGTCTTTCCTACACCCGTAGTGCCGAGGAAGATAAATGAAGCGATTGGTCGTTTGGGGTCCTGCAGACCGGCTCTGCTGCGTCGTACGGCATCGCTGACAGCCACGATAGCCTCGTCCTGTCCGATGACTCGTTTGTGCAGTTCCTCTTCCAGATGCAACAGTTTCTCGCGTTCGCTCTGTAGCATACGGGTGACGGGGATGCCTGTCCAGCGGCTCACCACCTCAGCGATATCGTCGGCAGTCACCTCCTCGCGCACCAGTGAGTTGCCGTCCTGCGCGTTGGCCAACTGCGCCTGTATGTTCTTGATATTATCTTCGAGCGCCTTCAGTTTCGAGTAGCGTATCTCAGCCACCTTTCCGTAGTCGCCCTCGCGCTCAGCGCGCTCAGCCTCCAGCCGCAGGTTCTCCATCTCCTGTTTGTCCTGCTGGATCTTGTTGATGAGCTGTCGCTCGCCCTCCCATTTGGCACGGAACTGTGTCTCTTGCTCCTTGAGCTCAGCGATGTCCTTGTCGAGCTGCTCTAGTTTGCTAGATTGGTTAGGATCTCTAGGATCTCTAGATTCTCTAGATTCTCTAGAAATAGCTTCGCGCTCAATCTCGAGTTGTGCCAGTTTACGGGTAATCTCGTCGAGTTCCTCAGGTACGCTGTCGCGCTCCATACGAAGTTTTGCAGCTGCCTCGTCCATCAGGTCGATGGCCTTATCAGGCAGGAATCGTTCTGAGATATAGCGCTCTGAGAGTTGTACGGCAGCGATACAGGCATCATCCTGTATACGTACTTTGTGATGGTTCTCATAGCGTTCCTTCAGTCCTCGCAGGATAGAGATGGCAGAGAGCTCGTCGGGCTCGTCGACCATTACCGTCTGGAAGCGTCGCTCCAGCGCCTTGTCTTTCTCGAAATACTTTTGGTATTCGTTGAGTGTCGTGGCACCGATGGAGCGCAGCTCACCACGTGCGAGGGCAGGTTTGAGGATATTGGCAGCATCCATTGCTCCCTCACCACCGCCGGCACCTACCAGCGTATGGATCTCGTCGATGAAGAGAATGATACGTCCTTCGCTCTTCGTCACCTCGTTGATGACGCTCTTCAGTCGTTCCTCAAACTCACCTTTGTATTTCGCACCAGCCACCAATGCACCCATGTCAAGTGAGAACAGCTGCTTGTCCTTCAGGTTCTCTGGCACGTCGCCTCGCATGATTCGCTGTGCCAGTCCTTCTACGATAGCCGTCTTACCTGTTCCTGGTTCACCAATCAGTATCGGGTTGTTCTTCGTCCTTCGCGAGAGAATCTGCAGTACGCGTCTGATTTCGTCATCACGTCCGATGACAGGGTCCAGTTTCCCTCGTCGTGCCAAGTCTACCAGGTTCTTGGCGTATTTCTCCAGCGACTGGTAGTTATCGTCGGCACTCTGCGACTGCACCTTCTGTCCCTGTCGCAGTTCCTGTATGGCCTTCTGCATATCTTTCTCCGTGCATCCGGCATCCTTCATGATTCTGGAGGCTGTCGAGTTGACGGTTAGCAGGGCGAGTAGGATAGGTTCTACCGATACGAACTCGTCGCCCATCTTCTGTGCTGTGTCCTGTGCTTTCACCAGTACTTGGTTAGCTTCGTTCGAGAGATACGGCTGTCCGCCCTGCACCTTCGGCAGGTGCTGTATCTCCTGATCGACGAGCATGGCCACCTGTTGGCTGTTCACACTCAGTTTCTGGAATATAAATGTGGTGACGTCCTTTGCTTTGTCCATCACTCCTTTCAGGATATGTACAGGCTCTATCACCTGCTGACCGTTCATCTGTGCGTTGTTCACCGCTTGCTGTACGGCCTCCTGTGCTTTGATTGTAAATTTGTCAAGTGTCATGTTGTTCTCCTTTCTTTTGTTTTTCTGCCCTTGGAGCAACAAAGAGTGTGCCGACAGTTCAAATGCTGACAATTTGGCAGAAAGACTCAGTCGAGTATCATGAATAGATTTGTTTCGGTTGACGAGTTGAATCGATTCAGGTGATTATTTAAATCGATAGATGAAAAATACTTTTTTAACTCATCAGAAATTTATTTTATTAAGGTAAGATTTTATATCCCTAACTTAGGTACATATATCCCTAAGTTAGAAACATGTATCCCTAAGTTAGGTACATAAGTCTCTAAGTTAGAGATATAAAATTCATCAAGAGATAAATAATGAAAGATAGAGATACCAACTAATTTTCGCAAGGTGACCATTCCGATGCTGTCCCGATGATACTCCGATGATGCTCCGATGATACTCCGATGATGCTCCGATGATGCTCCGATGATGCTCCGATCGCTGTCCGACTCCAAAGGTCGGATTAGTTGTAATTTATCGACTGCTTACAAACGAACTGCCTGCTCATGGTGAATGAACAGACAGTTCGTCAATGATGAGCAGGCAGCTCATAGGGCACGAGCAGGCAGCATAGTGAGATATTGTGAATAGACCAAATTGTTTTGAAGAAAACATAAGATAGATGCGTGTTTTGTCGTTTATAATTGTTATCTTTGCAATCAAATTGTTGATTATGACTGAGGGAATAAAGCATCAGAATGTCGCTTTGGCGTTGTCGAGCGGTGGTGCTCGAGGACTGGCACATATCGGTGCCATCGAGGAGCTGGAGGCGCATGGCTATCGGATTAGTTCGATAGCCGGCTGTTCTATGGGTGCCTTGATTGGTGGAGTGTATGCTGCTGGAAAACTGGAGGAGTTTCGTGAGTGGATGAAGACCATCGACAGGAAGAAGATGCTGGAGCTGACGGATTTCTCGTTTTCGCTGAATCATTTTGTGAAGGGCAAACGGATTATCGAGGCTATCATGGAGTTTGTGCCCGATGTGAATATTGAGGACCTGCCCATACCGTATTGTGCGGTGGCTACAGACTTGAAGGCCGGCAAGGAGGTGGTGTTCTGCAAAGGTAGTCTGTTTGATGCTATCCGTGCGAGCATCTCACTGCCGACATTCTACGAGCCTGTGCAGCGCGACGGGATGATACTAGTGGATGGTGGGGTGATCAACCCGATACCACTGAATCGTGCGAAGAGGCATGCCGGCGATATCCTGGTGGGTGTCGACGTGAGTGGCTATGACTATAAGACGCAGTGGGACGCAATGCATAAGCTGACGGAATGGCAGAAACGTGACAAGTCGCTCAAGGCGAGAATACTGGATAAACTGATTCCCGACAATATTGAGTTCAACTATTATACGGTGCTCTCACGTACCAGTTCGCTGATGATTCGTCAGAACTCGTTGCTGATGACGAAGTTGATGAATCCCGAGATGCTGATTGATATCCAGATGAGTCGCTACGGCAGCTTCGATTACGATAAGTCGGAGAAGATTATCGCTGTAGGCAGGCGCAAGACAGCTTTGGCTATTAGTAAATATAAATAAAGGAGGGAGTGACGTGAGTCCTCCCTCCGAAGTTGATATTTGATGAAATCAGGAATCTATTTCTATTTCTTTTCCTATTTCTCTTTTCCTTCCTTTTCGTCTTTTACTTCTTTCTCGTCTTTTTCTTCCTCCTCAGGGTCAACGAAGTCGGTGATGCCGTTGGCAACAAGGATGTTGTACCACTGGATGAGTTTCTTGATGTCGCTGTTGTGTACGCGCTCGCGGTCGAAGTCGGGCAGCACCTTGGCGAAGTATGCCTGCAACTCGTCGCCACTGGCTTTCTTGTAGTCGACAGAAGACTTCTTGCCGCCTTCGAGCTTCTTGACATTATCGAATACCTTCATTAGGGGAATGTCGTCTGTTTCAGTAAACATGGCGACGTCGCCTAAAGAGGTGATGCGGTCGGTGCCGAACGCCGGCATACGACGATGAGTCTCATCGAGTGCCTCCACGATGAGGTTGTTATTGCCTCGTGATACCAGTTTGTAAAGGCCTGGCTTACCTGAGATAGCTAAAATGGTTTCTTGCATAATTGTATGATTTTATTGATTTGTTCATTGATATCTGCCTGTCCGTCGTTGACGATTTCGTAATCAGCCAACTCCTGCAGGCGTTGTTGCGGCCACTGACGACCGATCCAGGCCAGTGCCTGTTCGCGACTGATATGGTCGCGCTGCATGACCCGTTGGATGCGTACTTCCTCTGGTGCCGTGACCACGATGTTGACATCGGTGAGACGGTCGAGACCGCACTCGAAGAGGATGGCACTCTCCACCCATTCGATGCCGCTGGCGAGAAAGTCGTTGAATACGGCAGGGTGGACGATGGCATTAATCGCGTGACGGTGGTCTTCGGAAGCCAGCAGGAACTGGGCGACAACAGCCTTGTTGAGATCACCGTCGGCTGTGTAGGCATCCTTACCAATCAGCGCTGTGAGCGCTTCGCGAATAGACGTTTCCGTACGAATGAGGCGTTTGGCGGCCTGATCGCAGTCATATACTTCGATACCTCTCTGAGCCAGATGTTTACAGACAAAGCTCTTTCCGCTGCCTATGCCTCCTGTGATGCCGATTCTCATGACTTACGGAGTCTCGATGATATAGTCGACCTGCTTCTGTGCCAGCGTGGCACGAGTGATGCCATCAGGAACATTACGCAGATAGATGTTGCATTTCTCGGAGGGGTTCATCTTCAGCTCGTTATAGTCGGCCACCACGATGAAATCAGTAGGTTTGAGCTTGCGGAAGGTGTTGGCACCAGTGACAAACTTCACCTTGATCTTTGCGGGGAACGTGCGGAGCGTCTTTCCCTCCGGCATATTGATACCCACGATGGGAACACCGTCGATACTCTCCTCTGTGAGCACATCGGTATAGAACTTGATGTTCACCTTATCAGGAACAGTCTTTACGCCGACGGTCTTCTGCAACTTACAGGTAACAGCTAGCGTATCGCGGAAGTTCACGTAGTTCAGCGGTTCAGTATAGACAGCATTGATACTATCGAGCTTATCCTTAGGGGCAAAGATAGCGATGCTATCGGGGTTATAGACGGTATGGGAGATGAAATACAGCTCCTCGGGGAGGACACGACCGCTCCATCTTACGGGTACCTTCTTATAACTGCCGTAGTTATAGTAGAACTCCAATTTCTCGGGTTTGATACTGTTTACCTTCGTAGACAGTTCCAACTGTTGGTTGATGAGTTTGCTCAGTTCCGACGAGGTGATGACGAGCTTGCCACTCTGGTGGTTGTAGTTGTTGAAGTTGATGAACAGCTTCAGCTGGTTCTCCACCAACAGTCCAAGCAAGGCAAGGCCTTTGTCGTGGATATTCAGTTTGATGGTATCGGTTTCCTCCGACGTCATCACGATACTGTTGGGCACGTTGGTCACCTGTACGGGTACGCGTACTTCAATATCGTAGAACTCATTGAGGGTCATCGACAGCCAGAAGATGCCTGAAAGAAGAAGGAAAAACAAAAAAAGCAAGAATTCTCTGTTCACCGTACTGAACAGAAGACTCTTGATGGTCTTTTTGATGTCAATTTTCCTTTTCAATGTCTAAGCTGATTATTTAGCCTGCTGTGTGCTGTTCAGATCCTTGAAAACGTATGACTTGTTCACACGGACAACAACGCCCTTGGCGATTTCTACGTCTACGATACCTTCAGCCAAATCGATGTGCTTCACGGTTCCGTACAAACCACCACCAGTGATGACCTGTGTACCTTCTGTCAGTTCGTTCTGGAACTTCTGAATCTCTTTCTGTTTCTTTTGCTGTGGACGGATCATAAAGAGCCACATGATAGCAAATACAGCCACCATCATGATGATAAAACTCATACTACCGCCTCCTTGTGCCGCTTGAGCGGCAAGAATCATGTTTGTCATTTTCTATTTATTTTTAGTTATTCTTCTGTTGTCTCGCTGGCAGGCTCCTCAGTAGCAGGAACCTCTCCGCCGTTCTTCTCTGCCGCTGGCTTGGCTCGCTTCTGGCGTGGTGGGTCGATATGCTTCATGAGCTTGCCCGTGTTGATCAGATGACGCGCAATGGCATCGAGCATACCGTTGATATAGCCGCCACTGCGTGGGGTGGAGTAGATCTTGGCGATATCCACATACTCGTTGAGGGTGACACTGATGGGGATGCTGGGGAAAGTGAGCATCTCGGCAATGGCGATCTGCATGATGACAATATCCATATACGCGAGTCGCTTGAACTGCCAGTTGCGTGATGCCTCACTCATGTAGCGCTGATACTCATTGGCATTGAGAATCGTGGCACGGAAGAGCTTGCGAGCAAAGTCTTTCTCATCCTCGCTGTCGAACTCTGGTAACAATTCCTGCTTGGCACCATTCTTCTCATCGAAGCGCTTGATGGTTTTCAGCACGAAGGTGTCGACAATCTCCTTGTCGTCGTTCCAATAAAGGCTCTGATCCTCAATGAGGGTATCGATTTCCTCGTTATCTTGAATCAGCGTGCGATAGAGCTTTCGCCATAACTCACGGTCTTCCTCATAAGAGCTATCGCTACTCTCCATATAATCTTTGTAAATCTGACTATTGGTAATCTGTTCATACAGCTTACTGATGAACTTGGGCTCATCGTCCCATGTTCTCTTCTGAGTACTGATAAAGTCGCTCAGTACTTTATTGGCCTGTAGCTGCAATACAAAACGGTTGTCAACGAATTTGGTTGAAGGTTCCTCTGTACCTTCTCTCTTGGCTCTTGCCTGTTCAACCTCCAAATGGCGTAATGCCTCCTTATCTACGGCAACGATCAAAGACAGAAGGTGCTGATAAAGGTCATAAGCCTTAGAAAGACTAAAGAATAACTCTTTCTCAGCCGTATCTATGTTCTTGTTGCCGTTTTGATAGTACGCATAGGTTAACTGAACAATCTTGAGTCTGATAATTTCTCTGTTAATCATTGTTGTTTCATGAATTCATTGTTCTACGGGTGCAAAATTAAGGAAAAATCCGCTATCATGCAAAAAAAACATATTCTTTTTGTGATTTTTCTTTGCGAAATCTTGGTTTCTCAAATAAAATGATTACCTTTGCACCGCTTTTTCCGAAAGCACATCGGTTTTATTCGTGTGATGGTGAATTAAGCAAAATGTATTTTTAATCACTTAATTTAGAGTAACACATTTATGAAAGAGATTAGTGTAAAAGGTCAGCAGCGTACTGACACAGGCAAGAAGGCTACAAAACTTCTTCGTAAAGAGGGTCTGATCCCTTGTAACTTGTATGGTGAGGCAGAGACAGCGCTCTCGTTCTCTACTTCCATGAGCGAAATCCGTAAGGCAATCTATACACCTGACGTATATGTTGTCAATCTGAATATCGACGGTAAGGAGCATAAGGCTATTATTAAGGAACTGCAGTTCCACCCAACGACTGATGCACTGTTGCATGCAGACTTCTATGAGATCAACGAGAAGAAGGCTATCACTATTGGTATTCCTGTGAAGCTCAACGGTCTGGCACAGGGTGTTCGCGATGGTGGTAAGATCAACCTCTCTATCCGTAAGATCAATGTTACCGCTCCTTACAAGCAGATTCCAGAGATTCTGAATATCGATGTAACCAATCTGCAGTTGGGTAAGGCCATTAAGGTAGGCGAGCTGAGCTTCGAGGGCTTGGAGATTGCTACTTCTCCTGAGGTTGTCGTATGCTCTGTGAAGGCTACACGTGCTTCTCGTTCTGCTGCCGCAGCCGCAGCAGCTGAATAATCAGCGGAATGGATAAGTACCTTATTGTAGGACTGGGGAATATCGGTGCTGAGTATGATATGACCCGTCATAACACAGGGTTTATGGTATTGGACGCTTTTGCGAAGGCGTCCAATATTGTTTTTGACGACAGGCGTTATGGCTTTGTCGCCGAGACGTCGTTGAGGGGAAGGAAAATCATTCTCCTCAAGCCCTCCACGTTCATGAACCTCAGTGGAAATGCTGTACGCTATTGGTTGGATAAGGAGAATATCGATCAGCAGCGACTGTTGGTTATCAGTGATGATGTGGCCTTGCCCTTAGGAGCCTTCCGGCTGAAAGCAAAGGGTAGCAATGGCGGACATAACGGACTGGGGCATATCCAGCAGTTGATAGGTCAGGACTATGCCCGTTTGCGTATGGGTGTGGGTAATGACTTCCCGCGTGGCATGCAGATCGACTGGGTGCTCGGACGCTATAGCGAGGAACAGCTCAAGGAGTTGCAGCCAAGCATCGATATCGCTGTGGATATCATCAAGAGTTTTGTCCTGGCAGGTATCGATGTCACGATGAATCAGTATAACAAAATGGGTAAAAAGGAGTAAGTAACTATTTGTAAGTAATCATCAGGAAAATGGGAGATATCGCTCGTATAGATAAATGGTTGTGGGCGGCACGCATCTTCAAGACGCGTTCCATTGCTGCCGATGCCTGTAAGAACGGTAGGGTGACGATCAAGGGCGTCAACGTGAAACCGTCGCATACGGTGAAGGCCGGTGAGGTGGTTGCTGTACGTAAGCCGCCTGTGACCTATTCGTTTAAGATTCTTAAGACGATAGAACAGCGCGTAGGGGCGAAACTATTGCCTGAGATCTACGAGAATGTCACCACTCCCGACCAGTATGAGCTGTTAGAGATGAACCGTATCAGCGGATTTGTCAACCGCGCTCGTGGCACTGGTCGTCCTACCAAGAAAGACCGTCGTGAGATAGATGCCTTTGTGGGACCATCGCTCGAGGGCGTCTTCTTTGATGACGACTGGGATGATGAAGAATAAATAAGAAGAAATATGAATAGGGAACAAGATCATCTGCAGGCACTGGGTAAGAAGACCCAGTACAAAAGTGACTATGCACCAGAGGTGTTGGAAACGTTTCAGAACAAACATCCGGAAAACGATTACTGGGTGCAGTTTAACTGTCCTGAGTTTACATCGCTCTGTCCGATTACAGGACAGCCTGATTTCGCAGAAATCCGTATCATGTATATCCCAGAGGAAAAGATGGTGGAGAGCAAGAGCTTAAAACTGTATCTGTTTAGTTTCCGCAATCATGGAGACTTTCATGAGGATTGTATCAATATCATCATGAAGGACTTGGTGAAACTGATGGATCCCAAATATATAGAGGTTACGGGCTTCTTTACACCACGTGGCGGTATCAGTATCTATCCTTATGCCAACTACGGCAAACCAGGGACCAAATACGAGCAGTTGGCAGAACAACGCTTTATGGCTTACGGTAGTAGCCCTGCTCCTTGCCGTTAAGACGTAGTACCATCGTGTCGCGGCGGAGCGTCACCAGTTGGGTGGTGTCGTACTTCGTCACTTTGATGTGACCTACAGAGTCCAAGAATCCCTGACAGAGGATAAGGTCGCCGTTGAAGACATGCCATTCCACGTAGAATTTCGGATGAGGAAATTCTACGGGACTGCGCCGGTCGTTGGTAAACATGGTACCTACAGGACGTGCGGTGTTATCGCCCTTCAGCATAAAACCGTATTCACGAGGCATCATCATCTTTTTCTTAACAGAATCGGGAATCTTGGCTAACATCTCTTGCTTCATTTCCTCAGTGATGCCCACAATATTCTTGAGCTTAGGCTCGACAAGATAGCACCAAGTGCCTAACAACCGACTGATGTTGATGACCTTGTCGGCAACCGTACTGTCTTCGCTGTTCCGCTGGATGGCAATCTTATCTCCCACACGCATACTACCATATATCTGATGGTTGCGCATTGCTTCTATAATGTTAAAAGTATCGGGGTCGCCTCCTGAATAGGGGAGGAAGATGAGGACAGAGTCTGTGCATCCGTCGCACGCAAGACCATAGAGCGTGGAGTCGCCTGCCAGTTGGTCAAAAGTACTCATGTATCGGGCAGTGTCCTTGACTGTCGAAGAATGTCTGTTGCAGGCTATCATAAATAGCGCAACGACGAATATGGTGAAAAGCGCAAATTTTCTCATAAATGATCTGTTATGGGTGCAAAAGTACAATATATATTTGATAAAAACATCCTCAGAAAGGCAAAATTTCTAAAAAAGTTAGGATATGTTGGGTTATTATGGAATATTTTTCCTACTTTTGCATACATAATCTAGAACGAAAACAGAATCTATATGAAAAAGAAAATCCAGTTCAGTCTCGTATATCGTGACATGTGGCAGTCTTCTGGTAAATTCCAGCCACGTAAGGATCAGTTAGAGCGTATTGTTCCAGTCATCATCGACATGGGGTGTTTCAGTCGTGTAGAAACCAATGGCGGTGCCTTTGAACAGGTGAATCTGATGGCAGGTGAGAACCCCAATGCGGCAGTAAGAGCCTTCTGTAAGCCTTTTAATGAGGTGGGTATCAAGACCCATATGCTCGACCGAGGTCTGAATGCCTTGCGAATGTATCCTGTGCCCGACGACGTGCGACAGTTGATGTATAAGGTGAAGCATGCACAGGGTGTGGATATCCCTCGTATCTTCTGTGGACTGAACGATACCCGCAATATCATCCCCAGTATCAAATGGGCGAAGGAGGCAGGAATGACCCCTCAGGCAACCCTGTGTATCACCACATCGCCCGTGCATACAGTGGAATACTACTCAGCGATTGCCGATGAGTTGATTGCGGCCGGTGCTGAGGAGATCTGTCTGAAGGATATGGCAGGTATCGGTCAGCCAGCGATGTTGGGAGCGCTGACAAAAGCCATCAAGACGAAACATCCCGATATCATCATTCAGTATCATGGACATTCCGGTCCAGGACTGTCGATGGCCTCTATTTTGGAGGTGTGCAACAATGGTGCAGATATCATCGATACAGCCATTGAACCATTGTCATGGGGTAAGGTGCATCCCGATATCATCTCCGTACAGTCGATGTTGAAGAACGAAGGCTTCGAGGTGGCAGACATCAATATGAATGCTTATATGCAGGCACGTACGCTGACACAGGAATTTATTGATGACTGGTTGGGTTGCTTCATCAATCCTGCTAATAAACATATGTCGAGTCTCCTGTTGGGCTGTGGTCTTCCTGGTGGTATGATGGGCTCTATGATGGCTGATTTGGGCGGTATCAAGAAGATGATTGACAAACTGCGTGTTCAGCGTGGGGAGAGTGAGCTAACGATGGATGATATGCTCGTGAAACTCTTCAACGAAGTAGAGTATGTATGGCCTCGTGTAGGTTATCCTCCTTTGGTAACTCCATTCTCTCAGTATACCAAGAATATCGCCTTGATGAACCTGCTTACGATGGAACAAGGGAAGGGACGCTATGTCATGATGGATGATGCCATCTGGGGTATGATCCTCGGCAAGAGCGGAAAGATCCCTGGTACGATAGCTCCCGAATTGGTAGAGTTGGCGAAACAGCAGAAACGTGAATTCACGGATGTCGACCCCCATACGCTGATTCCGAACGCTCTGGAAGGCTTCAAGAAAGAAATGGATGAGAACAACTGGGATTACGGTCAAGACAACGAGGAACTCTTTGAGTTGGCTATGCACCCAGAACAGTATCGTCCCTATAAGAGCGGTCAGGCGAAGAAACAGTTGCTGGCAGATATTCAGAAAGCAAAGGATGCCCAACTGGGTGGTGGAAAGATTTCTGCCGAGGAGATCGCAGCATTTAAGCATGCCAAGGCAGATGCCGTGAAGACACCATTGGCAGGACAACTCTATTGGAGCTTCGGTGGCGAGGGTGTGATGGCTCCTTGCATCGAGCCTTTTATCGGGCAGAAGTACAAGGAGGGAGACACTTTCTGTTATCTGCAGACCAAATGGGGAGAAATCATCGAGATTCCTGCCGCACTGGGAGGTAAGTTGGTGGATATCAGTGTGAAACCCGGACAGAAAGTGCGTCAGGGAGACACCATCGCATGGATAGAACGTGAGTCATGATTGATTATCAGAGCATTATCGATAAGTATTATCCGTCGGAGAACGAACTCCGGCGGATTCTCTTAACACATAGTCGCAGCGTGGCAGCGAAGGCGATGAGGATAGCAGACCTTCATCCGGAGTTGCGCCTCGACAAAGAGTTTGTTCAGGAGGCAGCCATGCTTCATGATATTGGTATTTTTCGCTGTGATGCACCAGGTATACAGTGTTTTGGGACTGAACCATATATCTGTCATGGTATCATTGGTGCACAGATACTTCGCGACGAGGGATATGAACGTCATGCTCGTGTCTGTGAGCGTCATACGGGAACAGGCATCACAGTAGAGGAGATTGATGCCCAACAGTTGCCACTTCCCCGTCGTGACTATCAACCGGAAAATCTGGAAGAGAAGGTCATCTGTTATGCAGACAAGTTCTTCTCCAAGACCCACCTTGAACGTGAACGTACTGTACTGGAGACGGCACAGAGTTTGGAAAAATTTGGAAATAAAGGCGTGAAACGGTTCTTGGAATGGGCGAAAATCTTCGAATAATAACGTTAAATATTTGAAAGACTCACCTGTATTCGGTATTTATTCAGTACCTTTGCAACCGTGAGAAAACAGACCCTCATATTTATCTTGCTCTTTGCTTTCGTTTTTGTGATGGCAGAGATGCCTTCTGTGCGTTTTCAAGAAGATAAGAAAACGCAAAAAGGCGTGTCCAAAAGTAAGCCATCGAAAAGAAAACCCAAGCAAATGCCAACAGATACGTTGACACAAGACAGTACAAAGGGGGATACCGTAGCTCTCGACTCCTTACAACAGGCTATCCTTTTGCATAACAAGGCCATTGACGACTCGTTGCATCTGGACAGTATGAACCGTCAGAAACGTAAGGGTATCGATTCGCCTGTGAAATATTCTGCCGCTGATTCGATGACCTATGATGCGAATACAGGATGGGCACATCTCTACGGCGATGGTCATGTGACTTATCAGGATATGGACCTGAAGAGCGAAAAAATCTATATGAGTCTTGACAGTAGTATCGTACATGCTACGGGCGTGCGCGACACAACCACGAAGGAGTTAGCCGGAACACCTGTATTTACAATGGGAGGAAGCGGTTACGAGAGTGATACGATGGCATTTAACTTCAAGACAAAGAAAGGTCTGATTAAAGAGGCATACACCCAACAGGAAGATGGTTATTTGACCAGTGAGATTTCCAAAAGAGGTTCTGAAGGAGAAATCTACCTCCAGCATGGCCGTTATACGACGTGCGACGAGCCTCATCCCGATTTTTATCTGGCGCTGTCGCGTGCCAAGGTACGTCCAGGAAAGGATGTGGTATTCGGACCTGCATATCTAGTTGTTGCCGACGTGCCGTTGCCCTTTGCTGTTCCCTACGGTTTCTTCCCTTTCTCGAAGAAATATTCCAGCGGTTTTATTATGCCTACCTATGGCGATGAGACCAGTCGCGGATTCTATCTGCGTGATGGCGGCTATTATTTTGCCCTGAGCGACAGATTGGATTTGAAGTTGTTAGGAGAGATCTATACCAAGGGATCGTGGGCTATTTCTGCGGCAACGAACTATAGGAAACGCTATCGGTATTCAGGTACTTTCTATGCCAGCTATCAGAATTCTGTCAGTGGTGAAAAAAATATGTCTGACTATTCTAAGCAGACGAGTTTCAAGATCCAATGGCGTCATCAGCAGGATGCGAAAGCCAATCCGTTCAGCACGTTTAATGCTAGTGTGAACTTTGCTACGGTTGCCTATGAGCGTAATAACCTCTCTTCGATGTATAATCCTCAGAGCTATTCGCAGAGTACGCGTACTTCTTCCGTCAACTGGAGTACTACTTTCTCCAGTATCGGTATGACGCTGAGCTCTACAGTCAACCTGAACCAGAATATGCGTGACTCTACCATCTCGCTGACTTTGCCGGATTTGAATATCTCTATAGCTCCTTTTTATCCTTTCCGTCGAAAGAAGGTTGCTGGCAATGAGCGCTGGTATGAAAAGATATCTTTGCGCTATACGGGAAGTCTGAGTAACACGATTACAACGAAAGAGGATAGGCTGTTCCGTTCCAGTTTGTCGAAAGACTGGCGAAACGGTATGCAGCATACGATTCCGATCAGTGGAAACTTTACGATTTTCAAGTACGTCAACATTAATCCTACGTTCAATTTTATGGATCGTATGTACACCAATAAGATTGAACGTTCGTGGGATGAGGTACACCAGACGGAGGTGTGTGATACCGTCAGTGGCTTCTACAACCTTTATAATTGGAGTATGAGTGTCAGTGCCTCTACGAAGTTATATGGTTTCTATATCCCTAACAGGAAGATTTTTGGTGAGAAGATTCAGGCTATCCGTCATGTGTTCACTCCTCGAGTCAGCTTTAGCTACGCTCCTGATCATGGCTCACGTTATTGGGAATCCTATCAGAAAACCGATGCCGAAGGAAACGTGACATTGGTGGAGTATAACCCCTTTTCCCACTCGGTGTTTGGAACTCCAGGAAGATCGAAAACAGGTTTGCTATCGATGGAAATCTCTAATAACATCGAGATGAAAATTAAATCGGATGATGATAGTACTGGCTTTAAGAAAATCAGTCTGATTGACGAGTTGGGCGCTCGACTGTCCTATAACTTCGCGGCACAGGATGGCAGACCCTGGAGCGACTTGAGTACGACCTTGCGTTTAAAACTGTCGAAATCGTATACTTTCAATATGAACGCCGTCTTTGCTACTTATGCCTATGAGGTGGACCCAGAGACTGGACGTATATATGTAGGTACGCGCACGGAGTGGAGTAAAGGAAGGTTTGGACGTTTTCAAGGAATGTCTCAGAACTTGTCGTATACGTTGAATAATGAGAAGATATCCAATTTCTTCAAGTGGTTGCGTGGTGAAAAAGTCTCGAAGAAGAAAGATAAGGAGCCTGAGCAAGAAGATGAGGATGATAACCTAGACATAGAAACGAATGTCGATCCTTTGATGACCAGAGGACAGCGTGGTGCAAGGAAAGGTAATAATAAGGCAGAGACAGACGAAGACGGTTATATGAAGTACAGGATTCCATGGTCGCTGAGTATTGGCTATGGTATCAGTATGCGTGAGAATACGGCTGGTAATTTTAACTATGAGACGATGCGCTATCCTTATAAGTTCACACAGACATTGAACTTCAGTGGAAATGTGCGTATCAGTGATGGTTGGAATATCAGTTTCTCGTCTGGTTATGACTTCGAACATCATAAGATTTCCATGACCACTGCTTCGCTCTCACGCGATCTTCACTGCTTCAATATGTCGTGCTCTGTGGTATTGGCTCCTTATACAAGTTACAACTTCTCGTTCCGTTGTAATGCCTCCACACTGACGGATGCATTGAAATACGACAAACGCAGTAGCTATTCTAATGCTGTGCAGTGGTATTAAGACGAAACGGATTGTTCCTGTTTGTTGATGAGTGCTTGCAGCGACTCTTCTTCACCAACAATCCAGATGATATCACCTTCGTGGAAAACGTACGATGGAGATGGTGGTGTCAAATTCTCCAGTCCTTCTTCAATGCCCACAACCATACAACTGTAAATGCTGCGAATACCGCTTTCAGATAATGTCTTGCCAATGAAAGGACTATTCTCACTGATGACGAACTGGCGCAATTTCATTTCACGTTTCTCCAACTCATAATCCTCTGTAAGCGTCTCGGTCTCCAGCGCATGGGCGAAATTCTGAAGTTGTTCGTCACTACCTATGACCTGTAATGTGTCGCCAGGGAAAATAATGTAATCGCCATCAGGGATATTCAGTCGTTGGTTGGCACGTAAAATACTACTTACATGGATGCCGTATTTATTTCCTAAATTCAATTGTTTCAGGGTCATTCCCATCCATGCGGAGTCCATGGGGACGCTGAAGTCGGCTATGTGGATATCACGGTCTAACAACTTCCCTTCATAGAGCGGATGTCGCTTGCCCGATACCTGTGCCTTGATATCGCGTGAGTGAAGGTTCATGATGAACAGTCGTTCCATCTTGATACTCCTGCTTTTGACGGTACGTGAAAGTACCATGATGGTCACTACAATAATACCAATGGTAATCATCAGCGCATTGGTAAAGTGACTGAGGTAATTGCAGATATAGAAAATGAAGGCTACTGCTATCATCACCCTTGCGATAATTGTTGAAATAAGGGGTAGACGATTGCGGTTACTTTCTGCCCATAGCGCCTTGAATTCCTCGCTACGATTTTTCTTCATAATCATGGCCCGTAGGAAAGGAGAGATGAAAATCACGGTAAGAATGCCTGTAACTGCATTGGCGTACCAGTGTAAGTTCTCCTCTGGAAGCAGCCTCTTGAAGAAGGGAAGTGCAAAGGTGAGCATCACGGCAATAGTGGCTAACGCCAGGATGGAGTAGATCAAAGTGTTCACCATCATCTGCGTGAGCAGTTTTTTCCATAAGCTACTCTCCTGTGTGTTAGGATGGCTCATCGAGAGGTGGTTGAGCAGTTGGATGATCTTTGATGGCAGGTGATGCTCGAGTTTACCATAGACGGGTATAGCCATCTTGATCATGTAAGGGGTCAGGAAGGTGGTGATGACAGACACTGCCACTACAACAGGATATAGGTAATCGCTGATTACACCCAACGAGAGACCTAAGGAAGCGATGATAAACGAGAACTCACCAATCTGTGCCATGGAGAAACCACAACGCATAGCTGATTTCAGTGACTCACCACCCAGCATAAAGCCGAAGGTACCGAAGATAGACTGTCCGATGAGAATGGTCAGAACTAGAACGATAATAGGGAAGGCGTATTCCATCAAAATATGTGGATCCACCAGCATTCCCACTGAAACGAAGAAGATGGCACCAAAAAGATTCTTGATAGGCTCCACGAGTTTGATAATCTTATCGGCTTCTATCGTCTCTGCCAGAATGCTACCCATGATAAATGCACCAAAGGCACTACTAAAACCGACTTTTGTGGAAATGACTGCCATTGCACAACAAAGCCCCAGTGACACAATAAGCAGTACTTCTGTGTTGATGAGCTTGCGAACGCTGCGCAATAACTGTGGAATGGCAAAAATACCCACCACCAGCCACAATACAAGGAAGAAACCAATCTTCATAATAGAGCCTAACATCTGTCCGCCATCGGGGTTTGAACCGCTGGCGATAGCACTCAACATCACCATCATCACAATGGCGAGGATATCCTCCAATATGAGCACAGACATTACCAACCCAGCAAACTGCTGCTGACGAAGCCCTAGGTCGTCAAACGCCTTATAGATAATGGTGGTAGAGCTCATCGCGAGCATACCACCCAAGAAGATGCAGTCCATCTTGGTCCATCCAAAAAAGTGTCCAACAATCACTCCTAACATCGACATTGAGAAGATAATTGTGATGGTTGAGATGATGGGAGAGGCACCCATTTTCAGAATCTTCTTAAAAGAGAAGTCAAGACCTAAGGAAAATAAAAGGAACATCACACCAATATCAGCCCACAGTTGTACACTGTCAGTATCTGCCACGGATGCCGTATAGGTCATGTGTGGGCCCACCAGAAATCCTGCTACAATATAGCCAAGAACAAGAGGCTGTTTCAACTTTCTGAAAATCAGCGTAACGATACCTGCCACCATCAGTATCAACGCTAGGTCTTCGATGAGTGCTGGAAGATGTCCCATGATTTAAACGGATAAGCTTGTTTATTTATTGAAATCGGCTACCAACTCACAGATTTTTACGACAACCTTCATGGCTTTTTCCATCGATTGAATACTGACGAATTCGTAGGGACCGTGAAAGTTGATGCCACCAGCGAAAATGTTGGGACAGGGCAGACCCTTAAACGATAGTTGGGCACCGTCTGTGCCGCCGCGAATAGGACGTACTTTTGGAGCCACCTCACATTCCTGCATGGCTTTGAGTACCAGATCGATGACATGCATCTGCGGATCAATCTTTTCTTTCATGTTGTAGTACTGGTCTTTCACTTCGGCGATGACCGTTCCTTCTCCGTATTTCTTGTTCATTTCTTCAGTGCAACGAAGGATGAAACGTTTGCGGTCTTCAAAACAATCCCTGTCATGGTCGCGGATGATATAGCTCATCTTTGCCTCCTCAATATTACTCTGAATGCCTAACAGATGATAGAATCCCTGATATCCTTCTGTCGTTTCTGGCGTCTCGTCATCTGGCAGTAACTTGGCAAACTCTGCAGCCAGTGCATTGGCGTTAATCATTTTTCCTTTTGCATAACCGGGATGTACGCTCACCCCTTTGATGGTGATCTTTGCACTTGCGGCATTGAAATTCTCAAATTCGAGTTCTCCTACGTCACCGCCATCCATCGTATATGCCCATTCACAACCAAACTTCTCAACATCAAAATGGTGAGCTCCCATTCCAATCTCCTCGTCAGGATTGAAGGCAATACGAATCTTTCCATGCTTAATCTCCTTATGATCTTTCAGATAGACCATCGCTTGCACGATCTCTGCAATACCTGCCTTGTCATCAGCACCTAACAGTGTGTGGCCGTCGGTGACAATCAGATCTTCTTCGACATGCTGTAAGAGTTCAGGGAACTTCTTCGGACTACTGATGATACCTTCTGACAAGAGAATGTCGCTACCATCGTATTGTTTGATGATGCGAGGCTGGATATTGGCACCGCTGCAGTCAGGACTTGTGTCATAGTGTGAAATGAAACCGATGACTGGTACGTCCTCCTTGATATTCGCCTTTAGGGTAGCATAGATATAGCCTTTGTCGTCCAATTCCACATCATCTAAGCCTTCATGTTCTAATTCCTTTTTCAGGTATTCGGCAAAGATAAGTTGTTTGGAAGTGCTGGGGACGGTTTCACTGTCCTCTGCAGACTGTGTGTCAAATTTCGTATAGTTCAGAAATCGTTCAATTAAATCCATGATATGATATATTTTCTTGATTCAACACGCAAAGATAGATATAATTAGTCAAACCGCCAAAAAAAACAATTGAATTGCATAAAAGAATTTTTTTAAGGATGAAGGTATGAGAATGATTATAGAGTGGTAGCATGGAGTAAAAATGCACAATTTATTATAAATTCACCTTTTTTATCTAGTTTTTCTATGTAGATAGCATAAAAAGTCGTACCTTTGCATCTTGTAATAAATAAAAAAAAGATGAATTATCTTGATAGAAATGAATTTAATTTCGAGCCCAGTCAGAAGGTGCTTGATGCCGTGAAGAACTTCGATGTAAAAGATCTTTGTTTTTATACCCGTATTTACGACCAAGGAAAGAAAAGTGTTATCAGTGTCCGTATAAGCGAAATTTATGGTGTTCCTGAGGAGCAGGTATTGTTGGCTTATGGCGGTGAAGATATTCTGAAAAATTCTATCCACTATTTCCTGACTAAGGGTGACAATAAGAAAATCCTCATCCCAGAGTTCTCTTGGTGGTATTATAATCGTGTAGCGAGCGAGTGCGATGGCATTTTTGAGATGTACCCTTTGCATGAGCAGGAGGACACCTTTGCCTATGATGTCGATGAGGTAATTGAATATACCAACCGTATTCATCCACGAATGTTGCTGTTAGCATCTCCCAACAATCCGACGGGCAATAGTCTGACGAGTGAGGAGATTGGGCGTATCATGGAAAATATTCCATCAGATACGATGGTCCTGGTGGATGAGGCTTATGCTAGTTTTATTACATCGGATGTGGACTATATTGCTCCTCTAGTAAACAAATATTCTAATCTGATTATTTCACGTACATTGTCGAAATTCTACGGTTTGCCTGGACTGCGTTGTGGCTTTGGTTTTATTGGCAAAGGTCATGATCAGTTCCTAAGTTATATCAACAAATACTTAGGATATAACCGTTTCTCAGAGGCAGTAGCTTTGGCTGCTCTTGACAGTGACGAGCATTATCGTAGAGTAGCTAATGATATGGAGTGGGGGCGCCAGTTGTACAAAAAGACATTGGGTAATTTACCTGGTTTCAAGGTATACAAATCAGTTGCAAACTTTATCCTGATTAAATATCCATTGGAAATCAAAGAGGCCTTAATGGAAGCTCTGAAGGTACAGGACTATAAGATTAAGTTTATGGGTGACAAAGGATTGGAGTCCTGTCTACGTATCACACTGGGCCGGAAGGAGCAGACACAGGTTGTCTGTGACACAATCCTCCGTGTTTATCAGGAAAAATAATCATTTATGAACGAAAAGGTTTCTTCGACTTTAAAATCATCGGAGACAGAAGATTGGTTGGACTATCATGTTGTACGACCATTCAGTTATCTTTGGGCTTGTCTGTTTGCCAAGATGGATATCCATCCCAATACGGTGACTATCTGGTCGATGATTATCGGTGCCGGCAGTTGTTTGCTCTTTGCTCACGGATGCTACTATTATGAGGGCATGGAAGGATTGGTATACAATCTGATAGCAATGGCTCTCCTGTGCTTTGCCGATGTGCTCGACTGCACAGATGGACAGTTGGCGCGCATGACGGGAAAGAAGAGTCCTCTAGGGCGTATCCTTGATGGCGCAGCAGGTTTCGTGTGGTTTGTCCCTATCTATTTGGGACTCGTCTATCGTTTTTATCTCCACCATGACCTGGAGTTTGGTTGGTTGGGTATTGAGAATACGCCTGAGAACACGATGATTGCTACGGGCATTGTTCTGGTTCTATCGCTGATTTCAGGTTTTGTGGGTCTTTCAGGACAGCAGCGTCTGGCCGACTATTATATCCAAATACACTTGTTTTTCCTTAAGGGTGAGAAGGGTAGTGAACTTGACAATTCTGCCCGTCAGCAAGAGATTTACAATCAAATGCCTTGGAAAAACAATCTGATTTATAAACTGTTCCAGAAGTCGTATGTGGGATATACGCAAAAACAAGAGAGTGCAACGCCGGAATTCCAGAAGATGCTGAAGCTCATGAAAGAGAAATATGGTACGGTGGATCAGATGCCGGAGACATTGCGTTGTGAGTTTCACAATCAGTCACTGTCGTTGATAAAAATCAATGGCTTACTGACATTCAATTTCCGTACGGCCTGGTTTTTCTTGTTCTGTCTGCTGGACGTGCCTGTCATGAATTTCTTGTTTGAGATAATTTGTATGTCGCTTCTGGCATGGTATGTCAACCATCGCTACGAGATGCTCAGCCGTCGGATAGCTCAGAAAATGTAAATACAATGAAGTGGACAAAGCAAAGAGTGAATAACTTGTTTTTCTTGCTCGGCTGTATAGCTGTAGTGGTGATGTTGTTTACTTTCGATGTTAGTTTTGTTGAACTTTGGCAACATCTGTGTCATGCAGGATATTGGTTGATTCCCATTGTAGGTGTATGGGTGATTATCTATGGTATTAATGCGTGGTCATGGTGGTGTATCATTAAAGGAAATGTGGGTCCACAGCCACCAGTTAGTTTTGCAACCATCTATCGATTGACGATAACTGGCTATGCCCTCAACTATGCTACTCCTGTTGGTGGATTGGGTGGAGAACCTTACCGTATCATGGAATTGTCCAAGTACGTAGATAACCAACATGCGACATCCAGCGTGATCCTCTATGCGATGATGCATTTCTTCGGTCATTTTATTTTCTGGTTTGTTTCTATTTTTATCTATTTGGCTTTAGTGCTCGTTGGAGATATGCCGATGACTACAGCGATAGGTACAATCTTAGGTGTGATCGTCGTCTTTTGTTTGGTTGCTTCCTACCTCTTTTCGCGCGGATATCGTAATGGTCTTGTTGTGAAAACCATTCGTTGGATAGGAAAGATTCCTGGGCTGAAAGGCTGGAGTACACGTTTTTCAGAGCGTCATACTGAGGCTTTGCAGAATATTGACAAACAGATTGCATCGCTTCACGGGCAGGATAAACGGGCCTTCTACAGTAGTCTGTTTCTGGAATTTTTTTCCCGTGTTGTACAGAGTTCAGAGGTGTTGTTTATGCTCCTTCTTTTTGGTATTGACAATGGTGGAGGTTTTTCCGGTATTGTGATTACATACTTACATAGTATTCTTATTGTGGCCTTTACGACGCTGTTCGCCAACCTGATCGGCTTCCTACCTATGCAATTGGGCGTTCAGGAAGGAGGATTTGTCCTTTCGATAGCTGCATTGGGGCTATCCGCCGCCTTAGGTATTTTCGTCAGTATCATCTGTCGAGTCAGGGAGATTATCTGGATTGTAATAGGTATCTTTCTGATGCGAATATATAAGAATTAAACAGACGAGACACATTTAACAGCGTGTCTCGCCTGCTTATGATTTGTTGTAAGGATACTTAAAATAATTCAGCAGGAATCAGTTGCTTGGCATTCTCAAAGTCTTCGACTGTATCCAGTTCACATGAGAACAGGTCGGATACGTTAAGTACCTGATAGGTATGCCCCTTTTTCAACAGACGTTCGAAGGCCAACTCATAGAAGGTGTTTTCTAAGTGCTCACGGTTCATCATCCCTTCCAACTCCTGATAGAGTGCCTGTGTGTAGCTTTTTCCCATCTTCTCGATGCCGAGACTTTCTCCTGCCGCCTTGGAGGGTGAACAGGTCTTGCTGATTTCTTGGATATTCCCAGTTTCATCAGTGACCACCTTCATCTCTTCCTCTCCCAACTCATGACAGATGAGGGTGAGAACATTGTCATTCGGACTCTGTAATACTCGTTGGATAATTTTTCCGTCATAGACAAGGTCACTATCCAATAGCAATATATCCGCACCTTCTGCCTCCGGACGCGCCAGCCATAGAGAGTATATGTTATTGGTTGTTTCATAGTCGGCATTGTGGATGAATCTCACTTTCAGAGTAGGGTATTGGCACTTGACAAATGATTCGATTTGTTCATGCAGATAGCCAGTCACAATGCAGAATTCGGTGATGCCATTGTTGATGAGTGCATCCATAGAGCGTTGCAGGAGTGAGCGTTCGCCGATTTTCAGCAGACATTTGGGAGTATGACTGGTCAGGGGACGTAAACGTGAGGCGGTGCCCGCGGCAAGGATAATTGCTTTCATATCAGATTATTTAGATTCTTCAGAAGATTTGCTGTTCAGATAATAAAGGGCTGCTCCAATGGCAGTGCAGTACTGTGAATATTTGGGAATATGGAATCTTACTTTATATAGTTTTTCCAGTGCGGGGAAGATCTCTTTGCATTGTGGTAATAATGACAGGTTACCAATCATCACAAAATCTTTGATGTCTGTGCCTAAGGCAGCTAAGACTGCTGCTGAGCCTATCGACTGGAGTACCATGGAGATAATACCACAGGCAACGTCCTCTTTAGGTGCGTCGTTCTTTGCACGTGCAAAGATGCTGGCAGTAGCATCCATTGGAAGACCAGGGAGCGGTTGGGTAGTGATATCTCCAATCCGTAGGTTGATATTACGGATATCTCCTTGCATGGCCATACTGGCCACTTGTTTCACATCATTGGTGTTGAGCATGATTCGAGAGAGTCCTTGAAGTGTTCCCCCACCGATGCCGATACCTCCAATATGTTTCATATCATTTCCGTCGCATCTGACAAAGGAAGTTCCTGTTCCCATGGAAACCACGATTGTGTGGTCGAGTTTTGACTCATATCTTGCACCCAAGCCATCGGCAATAAATTCCTCTGCAGTGTCAGTAGGAAGACCATATACCGCTCCTTTGATGTATGCACTGCCCACACCGGTGAGCATCACCTTTTCAACATCTTTCAAGTCGATGTTATTGTCATGAAGATACTTGCCGAATGCACCGTAAAGCGATGTGACGGGGTCGGCTGCGGTAATACGGATAGGTGCGGTGACCTTTCCGTCTGCTATTCCAACAATTTTCGTTGTGCTGATACCAACGTCAATACCAATAACTATACCCATATTGTATCATATAAAAAGAAAACCCGGCTCCTTGCGGAAAACCGGGCTAATGAAAGGAGGAGTGGTACCTCCAGGAATCGAACCGGGGACACACGGATTTTCAGTCCGATGCTCTACCAACTGAGCTAAGGCACTCCTTTCGATTGCGGGTGCAAAGGTACAACAAAAAAAACAATCCGCCAAACTTTTGACGGATTATTTTTATGTGATGCTTAAAAATGTCGTTAAGGCACGAAAAAAGGAGCGCCCAACAGCTGTTGCGACGCCCCCTTCTGCAAATAGTTATTTATTTCTCTTTTATTCTTTGCCCTTGTTCTTGAAGGCATCCTTATTGGCCTTAATCTGTTCTTCGGCCTGTTTGTAAGCATCGCTCTTATTATCCATGATGACTATCTTCTGCAGACGGGCCCATCGGGCAGCATCGTAGTCCGAAACGCTGATGAATAATCTGAAACTCATCTGCTTGCCCTCCTTAATGGGATACAGGCTCTGCCAGTTAGTGCTCCTGCCTGTGGCAATGGCATTGCCGTCGGCGTCGAAGGCTACGGGTGTATAGTTCATGACGGGTGTCTGCTGGTTGGCATCGGCTGTCAGCAGGGCGGTGGTGGTGGCATCGCGTTTGTCGTTGAGTGTGAAGTTCTTCTCGAGTTTCAGTGGTAGTCCTTCAGCCACTTCGGTAGGAATCTCCTTGCCTTCCAGTGTTTTTTCTACGGCAGGCAGGGTCTCCTTTTTAAACTTCGTGGTGTTGCCTTGGTTGATGTACTCCGTCCAGAACTCGCGAGCCTTGTCGGGATTACTCTTCTTCATCTCGTCATACTTGGCCGAAGCAGCAGTTTCAGCTGCCTCATATTCTGCCACAACCTTGGGTAGTTCGCCAAGAATACCATCAGTGGGCATTGCGGCAGCCTCAGCCTCAGCACTATTACCACCTCCACAAGCGGAGAATACGCCAGCTACCAGTGCTATTGCACCAGTGAGCAAAAGATTTCTTGTCTGTTTCATTGTTGCTTTGTTTTTAGTTGATGACTTATAATATATAACCCCTATTTACTCTGCCTTGTAGCGTGTTCTTTTGTTTTGCAGGTTGGTATAACCCTTTACACCCTCAGGGTTGTAAATGTCCAAATGCTCGTTGCTGTACATGATGAGGTTGCCCTGTTGATCAAAGTGCAGTTGATCACTATTGCGTTGGATGGCTTGTGGACGATTCAATATATGGTCGAAGATGGTGGTAATGATTTTGTCCGTCACCTTAGGAGTACCAGAGAAATCTGCAGAAGACCATTGACAGTAGTACTGACCGTATTCTTCGCACTCGGCAAAGATGCTCTTTGGACCAATGGCGAAGTTGCGGAATCGGTTGTCTTCGCTCTCCAACTGATAGATTAGTTCCCATTTGACATCCTGCCATGGCAGTGGAGTCTTGGCTATAAAGCGACTCCAACAGGCATACAGCATGCCGTCCTTGATGGCAGCGGCCTGGATGTCGCTCTTCACTTTATATATTTTAGCTCCACCCTCAGCTTCGTGGTAGGGTTTGATCGTTGCTGCTGCAGTAGCAGGTATGGCTATAATCTCGCTTGCAGTCGTTGTAATCATGGAGCCGTCATCAAAGACAAAGGCATTCAGAATACCATTGGCGGTGTATTCACGAATGGGTTTGTATTGGCCTCCATCTGTGTCAAACAAGATGGCTCCATTACCATAGGCTACCAACCAACGTTTGTTTGGTGAGAAAATGATGCCCTCGAAAGCACGTTGGTGTGCGATGAGCCCCTTGCCCCTGTCGCTAGTAGGGAAAAGACATGGTGATGTCTCACGGTTTTGACCGTCGTAACGTACTAATCCGACATTGGTTATCATCATGTATAAGTCTTTGCCGTTGTGGCCGATGGCGGTAATCATCTTGTCGCGACCTCCAGGTATGTATTGGCTGATATCGCCAGTATTCTTGTCAACGGCTAGAACCGAACGCCCCAGCTGGTTGATGAAATAAAGAGCGTTAGGACCTTCAGCTAGCGGCTTCTCGAGTGAGACATCACTACCCATATTGACTATGGCAATATTGGCAAGTGTGTTAGCTTTCTTTGCCGTTGTGACGGTGGGCTTTCTAACTGGGGTTGTTTTCTTTCGCTGCTGGGCGTTGATAGTCAAGATGATTGCCAGCACAAACATAGTGATAATACTGATTCGTTTCATGTTGTACAATAATAGTTAATAAGATTATAATTAAGTAATAATACTATCAATGCTTTTTTAATTCTCTTCTTACAGTTCCGATTGCAAAAATAAGAAAAAAGTACTTTAGAGCGTTTCATTGCATGGAATACTTTCGTTCATTCAAACAATTTATATGTCAATACGTAAATTTTTACTCATTGCCATATAAAAATGTGATTCTATTCGTGAAAAAGTTTTAACTTTGCAACAAGATGGAAGAGTACATGAACATATCAACGTTCCTCATTGGGGTATCAACAACATTTTTCGCTACCTTTGCTATATATATCTTGTTCTGGAGAAAGGATAGAACACGATTTCAGACAGTGTTGGGGTGGATTATGATGATATGGACCCTGTCAAATCTGAAGGATATCATCCTCACTTTCCCTGGAATGTACACACAGCATGTGCTGGATTGGATTATGATGATTGATGGTTGGGTGGCATTGACATATACTGTTCTTGTCTTTGAGGTAGTAATACCCAGATGGACAACACTATTCCGTCTTTCTATGCAGGCAATGCCTTTTGCTGTTTTCACCTTATTATATATTATATGGCCTGTCCAAGAGGTGATTTATTCCTATTCGGTGTTCCTCTGGTGCTATGCCTGGACCGTTGTAGGCATTGGATGGATGAAAGCACGCCGACATATCAGGTACGTTCGTGAGAACTTCTCCAACATTGACCGCATCGATGTGGCCTGGCTAAAGCCGGTATTCTTCTTCTCTATCGTAAGCCAGTTGATGTGGCTGTTTGCCTCACTTTACGGGACAGTTGCGACAGACATTGTGTACTATGTGTCATCACTTGTGCTTTGGCTCATTGTGCTACACTATAGTTGGAACTTCCGTCCTATCAATGTGGAAAAAGAGAAAGAAGCGGCAGTGGATATGTTTGTGCCAAAGAATGCTCTTCCCATTTGTGAAGAGGAACTGAAGCGGGTAATGAATGAAGAGCAACTCTATCTAAACAAGAACCTCACGCTCGCTGATTTGGCGCGAGCCCTGAATACGAATCGTACTTATGTCAGCAACTATCTGAGCCAAGTGCGAGGTCAGACATTTTATGACTATATCAACCAAATGCGTATAGAGCGTGTCAGTATGCTCCTGTTGAAAGATCATCCTGAGTATACGTTGGATTATGTGGCCGAGCAAAGTGGCTTTGCGTCTATCTCTACGTTCCGTCGGGCATTTATAAAACTGACGGGACAGACCCCCCGCCAGTATGCACTTGATAATCATAACGCCATAAAATAAGATGATTAGCTTTGCCAGCTATGTGCTTACCTTATAGCGGATTCCAACCTTGAGCCTTCAGTTCGAACTCCTGATTGTCGCGAGTGACGAGAATGTGGCCCAGCGATTCTTTGGTGATGTGGCCAATAAGTTTAACATCCTCTAGCTCTTGTATCTTTTCATGGTCGCCAATAGGAACGGTAAACAACAGTTCATAGTCTTCGCCGCCGTTCAGCGCACAGGTGGTCACGTTCATGTTCATTTCCTCAGCCATCACAGCAGTCTGGTAGTCGATGGGTATCTGTTTCTCGAAGACCCTGCAGCCGACATGACTCTGTTTGCAGATATGGAGCAATTCACTTGAAAGACCATCGCTGATATCCATCATGGCCGTAGGTCGGATATTGGCCTCACGTAATTTCTGAATAATATCTCCACGCGCTTCTGCTTTCAGTTGGCGCTGGAGCAGATATTCCTTTCCTGCAAAATCTGGTTGGAAATGTGCCAACTCTTCCAAAGCCCGTTTGTCACCTTTCCTTTTGGCTTCGTCCACCTGACTGTAATAGACGGACTTCTCACGCTCCAACAGTTGCAGTCCCATATAGGCAGCACCTAAGTCGCCAGAGACACAGATGAGATCGGTCTCCTTGGCGCCATTCCGATAGACAATATCTTCCTTTCGGGCTTCACCAATACAGGTGATGCTAATCGCCAAGCCTGTATAACTGCTAGTGGTGTCGCCACCTACGATGTCGACGCCCCATTTGTCGCATGCCATACGCAGTCCTTGATAGAACAGTTCCATATCTTCTACAGTAAATCGTTTAGACAGTGCCAGCGATACCGTTATCTGACATGGTGTCCCATTCATGGCAAACACATCACTGATATTCACCATAGCGGCCTTATAGCCTAAATGCTGAAGGTCAATATAGGTGAGGTCGAAATGCACACCTTCCATGAGGAGATCGGTGGTGACGAGTACCTCCTTGTCTGGGTAATGGAGTACGGCGCAGTCATCGCCTACGCCGTACTTTGTACTTTGATTTTTGATTTGGATATCTTTTGTGAGATGATCAATCAGACCAAATTCACCTATTTTTTGGATGTCCATGCTTCTGTTGGGTGATCGGTGTTGAATTTCTCCTTTTTGCTGCTTTCAACTCTCTCAGAGCGGACAATCATCTCGCGCATGATCTCTGTCATCAGTGGTTGAGCCTTGTCGGCAGCCTCCTGAACTTCCTCGTGGCTGACTTCCACAGGAACATCAAAGCCGCCTAAGTCTGTTACTACGCTGATACCGAAGGTGCGGATGCCGCAGTGGTGAGCCACAATGACTTCTGGAACGGTAGACATACCAACGGTGTCGCCACCTAATGTGCGATACATCTTATACTCTGCAGGTGTCTCGAAGGTAGGACCTGTAGTACCCAGGTAAACACCGTAAACCAGACGGATCTTCTTCTCTTTGGCAATCTGACTTGCCAAATTGATTAACTCATGATCGTAGGTCTCATGCATATCTGGGAAACGGGGACCAGTGGGATAGTTCTTTCCGCGCAGAGGATGCTCGGGGAAGAAGTTGATATGGTCGGTGATGACCATGAGGTCGCCAATCTTGAATGCTGGATTCATGCCACCAGCAGCATTGGATACAAAGAGGGTCTTGATGCCAATCTCATACATCACACGGACGGGGAAGGTCACCTCTTTCATGTTATATCCCTCATAATAGTGGAAACGTCCCTGCATCGCCATGATATCTACGCCGCCAAGTTTTCCGAAAATCAGTTTTCCGGAGTGCCCTTCAACGGTTGATACAGGGAAATTAGGAATCTCTGAATAAGGGATCTCGAGTTTGTCTGTAATTTCTGAAGCTAATTGTCCTAGGCCGGTTCCCAGAATGATTGCAGTCTTGGGAGCCGTTGTCATCCTTTGCTTGAGCCAGGATGCTGTCTCTTGAATTTTTTCGTACATAATCAATAATATTTTGGTTAAACATATTGTTCTGATCGAGTAAGAACTTGATTTCTAAGGGTAAAACGTACATCTGACTGCGTACGTCGTCACCTAATCCATCCATATGTTCTAATCGAACAGCGTCTTTTTCTGTGGTAATGATTATCTTGGGTGATGGCATATTCTCATAAGTATGCCGTATCAGTTCAATATCTTTTGCCTTAAACGGGTGATGGTCACTGAAGGTCAGTGGATAAATCCGTTGTGTGTAGTATTTGAGGTCAATCATCATCTGTTGTGGTGATGCTATGCCGGAGAGTACCAGGATATTCATGTCAGCCGTCAACTGGCTGAGTGGTAATTGTTTGTCGGCATTGATGGATACTAAGTTCTGATATTCCAACGTTGTGAAGTAGAGTTTCTGATAGGGGTATAGGTTCATCGCTTTGGTGATGACACGAAACTCCATCGGTTTCAGGTTTGTGGGGCATTTGGTGACAATGACGATATCTGCTCGATTCTTGCCTGTCAGTGGTTCGCGTAATCTGCCAGCCGGCAGTAGCTCGTCGTAGATAATCAGTCTGTGATAATCGACCAGTAAGATATTGATACCTGGTGTGATATACCGATGCTGGAAGGCATCGTCAAGCACAACAACATCAATGTCTTTGGTATCTTCGATGGTACCCAGCATATCAATACCGTGACACCGGTCGCTGTCGACAGCAATGGTGGCATGCGGGTATTTCTTTTTCATCTGACGAGGTTCGTCACCGATATCGGCCACAGTGCTCTTTTCGTTAGCCAGCACAAACCCCTTCGTCTTACGCTTGTATCCACGACTGAGTATGGCCACCTTGAAATGTTCCTGAAGTATCTTTGTTAGATATTCCACATGAGGAGTCTTACCTGTTCCTCCAACAGTAATGTTTCCAACAGAGATAACGGGGATATCAAAACTGCGGCTTTTGAGTATGCCTGTCTCAAAGCACAGGTTTCTGAACTTTACACCTATGCCGTACAGCCAACTCAAAGGCAGCAGCCATTTGTTGATCTTGATGAAATCCCCTTCCATCTATCGTGGTTTATTTGATGACTACAGAGTAGGGAAGACGTGCCTGCAGACGGTTGCGCTTGGTGTTCTTCTTCATCTCCATGACAGGGGTATAAAGATCACCTAAGAGACTACGGAGTTCGGCATCTAGGTAACTACCCTTGTTTTCTGATGGCAGGAACTGATCTATCCAACTGTCGGGAGCAGGGTAGGTAGCCGTATGGTATTCGTCCAACTTCGCCAGCTCAGCAGCTTTCTTCACGGCGTCGTTCAGACTTCCCAACTTGTCTACTAACTTAATCTTCACGGCATCTTTCGCCAGCCATACGCGACCTTGTGCAATCTCGTGTACGTCCTCACGCTTCATCTTACGTCCTTCGGCTACTATATCAAGGAAGGTGGTATATCCGCGGTCAACGTATGTCTGTAGGAAACGGATCTCCTCACTATTCTCTTTTGAGAGAACCAGATTCTCTGCGAAATCCGTATATTTGTTGGTCTTGATACCATCGAAGGTAATACCCAACTTATCTGTTGCCAACTCGCTATAATTAGGCACCAAACCGAAGATACCAATACTTCCAGTGATGGTTGTTGGTTCAGCAAATATATAGTTGGCAGGCGCACTGATCATATATCCTCCTGAAGCAGCCAGACCGCCCATAGAGACGACCACAGGTTTCTTCGTCTTCAGTTGTTTGATGGCGTGCCAGATATTCTCTGATGCAACTGCACTGCCGCCAGGAGAGTTTACACGGATAACGACTGCTTTGATGTCATCATCCTTAGCCAACTCGTTGAGATCATCAACAGTGGTCTTACCTACGATATTATGTCCTGATGGCATCATCGATGCGATATCGTCAACAATTTCACCATAGGCATAGTAGATAGCAATCTTTTCTCCGTCATCATCCTTCTTGGCCTTCACGTTCTTCATGTCTGCCAGTGTTAATTGATTGATGTCATCGTCCTTATCCAGTTTCAGACGAGCTTTGATTTCGTCTTTGATCTGCTCAGGATACATGATCTTGTCAATCAACCTTGCTTTCACATAGTCTGCAGGGTTGGCGATAGAGATGATACTGTCGTTAGCCAACTGATTGAGTTGCGCTGCACTGACCTTTCTGCTCTCTGAGATATCCTTCAACCAATAGTCCCAGATACCTTGAGAGTATGCCAACCGCTGTTCACGGTCGTTGTCGCTCATGCTGCTTTGTGTCATGCGTTCAACGGCACTCTTGTATTTACCTACGCGGACAGCTTGGTAGCGTACACCAATCTTGTCAAAAAGACCTTTCAGGTATTCTGACTTGCCACCGATACCTCTGAAGTCTACCATACCCGTTTTGTTCAGGTAGATTTTGTCTGCTACCGATGCCACATAATAGGCTCCCTGCAGATACTGGTCGCTGTAGGCAACAACCCATTTCCCGCTCTTCTTGAAATCTTTCAAGGCATCGCGAAGCTGTTGGGCTGTGGCAGGAGAGTCAAATTCAGTGACACCACCTTCAAGATAGATTCCCTTGATGTCGTCATTGTTTTTGGCTTTCTCAATAGCAGCGAGCAAGTCATCTAACCCCATCATGTCCATCTCGCCCTTACTCAGTATGGCAGCAAAAGGATTCTCTTCCTCTGTCCGTTCCTGGATGACTCCATTTAATTGCAAAACAAATACGGAATTGTCTTTTACTTTTGTAGCTCCTGATTCAGAAGCAATCATTCCCACCAACGATATGGCAAACAGAATGCCCATCAACATGAATAATGCTACGATACCCGTGATGGTTGCGAATACGTATTTAATAAAATCCTTCATATGTGTAATTTTTAATAATAATTTTGCAAGTAGTCAAATGACATGGCAAAGATAATCATTTTTTCTCAATGTGATGTGTTTTCTCGTTTATAATTTTGGTCTTTTTGGAAAAATATTCCTCTTTTATATATAATAAGGTGTGATTGGTATGGCGAATACGTATTCTGACGACAAAAATGACGAGCTCGTGCCAATGTGTCAGTTTTGTCATTTTGGCATGATTTTGCCAATAAGGTCAACAAACGATTTTTAATATTCAAAAAACTATGATGAAAATTAAACCATTAGCAGATCGTGTGTTGGTAGTGCCAGCACCTGCAGAAGAGAAAATCGGTGGAATTATTATTCCTGATACGGCAAAGGAGAAGCCTTTGCATGGTAAGATTGTGGCTACAGGCAAAGGAACCAAGGATGAGGAGATGATTCTCAAAGAGGGTGACGAGGTCTTGTATGGCAAGTATTCTGGTACTGAGCTGGAGTTCGAGGGCGAGAAATATCTGATGATGCGTCAGAGTGATGTGCTCGCTGTCATTGAGAAGTAATAATTGAAGAATTGAAAGATTGAAAAATTAAAGTATTATGGCAAAGGATATTAAATTCAATATTGACGCTCGCGATGCAATGAAGCAGGGCGTCGATCAGTTGGCAAATGCAGTCAAGGTGACACTTGGTCCTAAGGGACGCAATGTGGTTATCGAGAAGAAGTTTGGTGCACCCCAGATTACCAAGGACGGTGTGACCGTAGCCAAGGAGATTGAACTTGAGGATAAGTTCGAGAACACAGGTGCCCAGCTCGTTAAGAGTGTAGCCTCTAAGACGGGTGATGATGCTGGTGATGGTACGACAACAGCTACCATTCTGGCACAGGCCATCGTTTCAGAGGGTCTGAAGAACGTGACCGCTGGTGCTAATCCTATGGATTTGAAGCGTGGTATCGACAAGGCTGTGAAGGCTGTCACTGAGCATATCGCTAAGAGTGCTGAGATCGTTGGCAACAACTACGATAAGATTGAGCAGGTGGCTACCGTCAGTGCCAACAACGATAAGGAGATTGGTGAGTTGCTGGCTGAGGCTATGCGCAAGGTCTCTAAGGATGGTGTCATCACCATCGAGGAGAGCAAGAGTCGTGACACCCATATCGGTGTGGTAGAGGGTATGCAGTTCGACCGTGGTTACCTGTCAGCTTACTTTGTTACCGACTCAGAGAAGATGGAGTGCGTGATGGAGAATCCTTATATCCTCATCTACGACAAGAAGATCTCAAACATCAAGGACTTCCTGCCCATCCTGCAGCCTGCTGCTGAGAGCGGTCGTCCTTTGTTGGTGATTGCTGAGGATGTAGATTCTGAGGCATTGACCACACTTGTTGTCAACCGTCTGCGTGGTGGCTTGAAGATCTGTGCTGTGAAGGCTCCTGGCTTCGGCGACCGTCGTAAGGCGATGCTCGAGGATATTGCCATACTGACAGGTGGTGTCGTCATTAGCGAGGAGAAGGGTCTGAAACTGGAACAGGCTACGCTTGAGATGCTGGGTACCTGTGACAAGGTGACAGTATCTAAGGATAATACTACCATCGTGAATGGTGCTGGCGACAAGCAGGCTATCAAGGACCGTGTTGCTCAGATCAAGAAGGAGATTGAGAATACGACAAGTTCATACGACAAGGAGAAACTGCAGGAGCGTCTGGCTAAGTTGGCTGGTGGCGTTGCTGTCCTCTATGTTGGTGCCAACAGCGAGGTGGAGATGAAGGAGAAGAAGGATCGTGTTGACGATGCTCTCTGTGCAACCCGTGCTGCCATCGAGGAAGGTGTCGTAGCTGGTGGTGGTACGACTTACATCCGTGCTCAGGAGGCTTTGGCAGGTTTGAAGGGCGACAATGCCGACGAGCAGACGGGTATCAATATTATCTGTCGTGCTATCGAGGAGCCATTGCGTCAGATTGTCACCAACGCAGGTGGCGAGGGTGCTGTTGTCGTACAGAAGGTACGCGAGGCTAAGGGCGACTTCGGTTATAATGCCCGTACCGATGTGTATGAGGATCTGCGCGAGGCAGGTGTCATCGATCCAGCCAAGGTGGCTCGTGTCGCTTTGGAGAACGCTGCGTCTATCGCAGGTATGTTCCTTACCACAGAGTGTCTGATTGTAGACAAACCAGAGAAGGAGCCAGCTATGCCGATGGGCGGTGCCCCTGGTATGGGTGGAATGATGTAAAATTGCAATCTTCACTTGACAAATAGAGGGGGTAGGTCTTCGGGCTTACCCCCATTTTCGTACGCTTTTGATTTATGTCAAGGAAAAATTTTCCCTAACACTTTGAAACTCACGGAATTCTACTTATCTTTGCAACCAGAAAAGAAAATATTTTTGATTTGTTTTAGTAGATTAGTTTTTAAGTAGTTTGTTTTTAGTGATTGGCTGTCGTGATGACAGCCAATACTTTTTTTTATATCTTTTGGTTTTTTGCCAACTTCTTTGTACCTTTGCTGACGGTATGCAGAAACTTTTGGATCTATATCGGTCATGGAGCGGTTCTGAGCCGCTTGGCGTTGAACGCTTGCCAGGTGCAGGTAGTAATCGTGAATATTATCGTTTTACGTGTGCGGATGGTAAGACAGTCATTGGTGCCATTGGTACCAGTCGTGATGAGAATCATGCCTTTATTTATCTGACACGTCATTTTGAGCAGTGTCAGTTGTCTGTTCCTAAGGTATTAGCCGTAAGCGATGACGAGCTTCGTTATCTGCAAACAGACTTAGGGCGCGTTTCGCTCTTTGATGCGATAGCCGGAGGTCGTGAGGCTGGCGGTCGCTATACGTTGAAGGAGCAGACATTACTGAAACGTACCATCCGTGAGTTGCCGAAGTTCCAGATCAAGGGAGCGCAAGGCCTTGACTTCTCTCACTGTTACCCACAGCCTGAGTTCGATGTGAACAGTGTGCTCTTTGACCTGAACTATTTCAAATATTGTTTTCTGAAGGCTACGGAGATAGACTTCCACGAACTGAAGTTGGAGGCCGATTTTAGATTATTTGCCAAGGATCTGACATCAGAGAAGGGAGATTTCTTCCTCTATCGTGACTTCCAGGCTCGTAATGTGATGCTGGATGAAGAGGATAAGCCCTATTTCATCGATTACCAAGGGGGTAGGCGAGGGCCTTTCTATTACGACTTGGCTTCTTTCTTGTGGCAGGCATCCGCCAAGTATCCCCATAAACTGCGTAGGGATCTGGTGGCTGAGTATTATGATTCCCTTAAACAGTATATCGAGGTGCCTCCTGTCCGCCATTTTGTCAACCGCCTGAGTCTTTTCGTACTTTTCCGTACCATTCAGGTATTGGGCGCCTATGGCTTTCGTGGCTATTTCGAGCAGAAGAAGCATTTCATTGATTCCATCCCTCCAGCCATTCAGAACCTGCGTGAGTTGTTGGAGTTGAATTGTTTTGGCTATCCTTACCTGATGGATATACTGAGGAAACTCACGCTGTTACCACAGTTTGCGCGGATCGAACAGACTGCGCTCAGTCGTGCCGATGGTTATAAGATCACAGAAGCCAATCCGTATAAGGCACACCCTCAGGACGGTCCAGCCACCTTCTCTAAGTTCGATGGCGCTGGTCCGTTGGTGGTCAGGGTGTTCAGTTTCTCCTTCCGCAAAGGTATTCCAGAGGATGAGAGTGGTAATGGTGGCGGCTATGTGTTCGACTGTCGTAGTACCCATAACCCTGGACGCTATGAACCTTATAAGAAACTGACGGGTTTGGACGAGCCTGTGATCCGTTTCTTGGAAGACGATGGTGAGATTCTGACTTTCCTAGATAATGTATATCGGTTGGCCGATGCCCATGTGCGCCGATATATCCAACGTGGTTTTACTTCGCTGATGTTTTCCTTCGGCTGTACGGGTGGACAGCATCGTTCTGTTTATTCTGCGCAACACTTGGCAGAACACATTCATGAAAGGTTTGGTGTCGAGGTTCGCATCTGCCATAGAGAACAGAATATCACACAGGTATTGCCGGCAAAATAAGTTTTATTTGAGATAACAGGGCGCAATGTCCTGATAGTCAATATCGTTATATCAGTCCCTAAAAATTTCAGCAAATTTTTAGGGATTTTTTTTCGTTGTTTCTGGATAATTTTATTATCTTTGCATCCGATTAAAGTTGACCAAAACGGGAAACTTTTTCAAACTGAAAAACAAAAAAGTTGTCCAAAACGGAAAACTTTCAGCGCAAAAAGAATAAGTAAATTGAATATATTTGGAAACGATGGAAATTAAAAACTTTACCATTACTAAACGTGACGGGACGAAGGACAACTTCTCGTTAGACAAGATTATGAATGCCATTGTGAAGGCATTCGAGAGTGTTAATCAACCAAGTGACCTTGCTACCATTTCAAGGATTCTCAGTCATCTGGATATGCATGATGACATCAAAGTGGAGGATATCCAGAACCAGGTTGAGGAGGCTTTGATGCGTGAGGGTTTCTATAAGGTGGCCAAGTCGTTTATGCTGTATCGTCAGCAGCACACTGAGGATCGCGAGACCTTGGCGAAGTTGCAGTTTTTGTCAGACTATATGGAGTCGGCCAACGCAGCTACCAGTTCAAAATTTGATGCCAATGCCAATGTGGAGCACAAGAATATCGCTACCCTGATTGGCGAGCTTCCCAAGTCGAACTTCATCCGCCTGAACCGTCGTTTGCTGACTGAGCGTATCAAGAAGATGTACGGCAAGGAATTGGCTGATAAGTATATCGACCTGTTGACACACCACTTTATATATAAGAACGACGAGACCTCGTTGGCCAACTATTGTGCGTCGATTACCATGTATCCTTGGTTGATTGGTGGTACAACCAGTATTGGTGGTAACTCTACCGCTCCTACCAACCTGAAGTCGTTTGCTGGCGGTTTCATCAATATGGTGTTCATGGTGAGCTCTATGCTGGCAGGTGCCTGTGCCACTCCTGAGTTCTTGATGTACATGAACTATTTCATTGGTAAGGAGTATGGACTGGATTACTATAAGCGTGCCGATGAGCAGGCCGACCTCTCTTTGAAAAAGCGTACCATCGATAAGATTATCACTGACTATTTCGAGCAGATCGTCTACTCGTTGAATCAGCCTACTGGTGCACGCAACTATCAGGCAGTGTTCTGGAATGTGGCTTACTATGACCGTTACTATTTTGAGAGTATCTTCGGCGACTTCTACTTCCCCGATGGGTCCAAGCCCGACTGGGAGGGCCTCTCCTGGTTGCAGAAGCGTTTCATGAAGTGGTTCAACAAAGAGCGCACCAAGACCCTGTTGACGTTCCCTGTTGAGACCATGGCACTGCTGACCGATGGCAATGGTGAGTGCAAGGACAAGGAGTGGGGTGAGTTCACTGCCGAGATGTATGCTGAGGGTCACTCTTTCTTCACCTATATGAGTGATAATGCCGATTCGCTCAGCTCTTGCTGCCGTCTGCGTAATGAGATCACTGACAATGGATTCAGCTATACACTGGGTGCTGGTGGCGTGTCTACTGGTTCCAAGAGTGTGCTGACCATCAATCTGAACCGTTGTGTCCAGTATGCCGTCAACCATCAGATGGATTATCTGACCTATCTTGGCGAGATCATCGACCTGTGTCATAAGGTACAGTTGGCCTACAATGAGAACCTGAAGGACCTGCAGTCACATGGTATGCTGCCTTTGTTCGATGCCGGTTATATCAATATCAACCGTCAGTACCTGACCATTGGTATCAACGGCTTGGTAGAGGCTGCTGAGTTCATGGGCTTGAAGATTACACCTAACGACGATTATTTGCACTTTGTTCAGGGTATCCTCGGCCTGATTGAGCAGTACAATAAGCAGTACCGCAGTAAGGATGTGATGTTCAACTGCGAGATGATTCCTGCCGAGAATGTGGGTGTGAAGCATGCGAAGTGGGACCGTGAGGACGGCTACCTCGTGCCACGCGACTGCTACAACAGCTATTTCTACGTAGTCGAGGACGACTCTCTGACCATTATTGATAAGTTCAAGCTGCATGGCGCTCCCTATATCGAGCACCTGACAGGTGGTTCGGCTCTCCACATGAACCTCGAAGAGCACCTGAGCAAACAACAGTATATGCAGTTGCTGAAGGTGGCAGCACAGGAGGGATGTAACTATTTCACGTTCAATATCCCCAATACCGTCTGCAACGAGTGTGGCACTATCGACAAGCGTTATCTGCATGAGTGTCCTCACTGCCACTCGAAGAATGTGGATTACATGACTCGTATCATCGGCTACCTGAAGCGTGTGAGCAACTTCTCACAGGCTCGTCAGGAGGAGGCTTCACGTCGTTACTATGCCCACGCAAAGTAAATGATGCTTAAATATGTCAATACGGGTATTGTGTTCCAGGAGATACCCGATGAGGTGACACTGGCGATGAATATCTCCAATTGTCCCTGCCACTGCCCTGGATGCCACAGCCATTATCTTTGGGAAGACATTGGTCTTCCCTTAGATACGAACACTATCGACAATTTCGTACAGAAGTATGGGCAGGAGATTACGTGTTTCGCCTTTATGGGTGGCGATGGCGATCCCAAGGGAGTGAATATGCTTGCACAGTATATCCACGAGGAATATCCCCAGTATCGTGTGGCTTGGTATAGTGGACGTATCCGTGTCCCTTCGGTAGTCAATAAGACTGACTTTGATTATATCAAGATCGGTCCTTATATCCGTCATCTGGGTCCCTTGAAGCAGTCTACCACCAATCAGCGTATGTACCGTCAGACGTCCGATGGCACCTTCGAGGATATCACTTCTCGTTTCTGGAAGAAATAATCAGTTAGGATTTGGCCTTTTAGTCATTTAATCGTACCTTTGCAGTCGTGAAACAAGCGATGATTTTTGCCGCAGGGCTCGGCACCCGTTTGAAGCCCATTACTGACACGATGCCGAAGGCGTTGGTGCCTGTCTCTGGTCAGCCGCTGTTATGGCATGTGATCATGAAGCTCAAGGCAGCGGGCTATGAGCGTATCGTTGTTAATGTCCACCATTTTGCCAACCAGATTGTCGACTATCTGCGTCAGCAGGATCATTTCGGCTTGGATATTCGTATCAGCGACGAGACCGACCTGTTGCGCGAGACGGGTGGCGGCATCAAGAAGGCGCTGCCGCTCTTCGACCCCTCATCGCCCATCCTTATTCATAATGTGGATATTCTCAGCAACCTCGACCTCAAGGACTTGTGTGCTTTGTCCACACCGCCTGACGCCCTGTTGGTGGTGAGCAGTCGGAAGACTAAGCGTTACCTGCTGTTCGACGACGAATACCTGTTGGATGGATGGACGAATATCGAGACGGGCGAGGTGCGCAGTCCTTATCCGCAGTTGGACCCTTCCGACCTTCGTCGCCTGGCTTTCAGTGGCATCCATGTGCTCTATCCGCGTGTGTTCCCCCTGTTGGCCGAAATGCCTGAGCGTTTCAGCATCATCGACTTCTATCTGAAGTACTGCCATCAGTATGCTTTCATGGGCTATGCCCCCAAGGACTTGAGTCTGATGGATGTCGGCAAGCTCGATACGCTTCATGAGGCCGACGAGTTTGTTCAGAATCACCCATAAACATTTGATGAATTCTCAATACAAAACAATATGACACAGAAGATTATTATCTTGGATTTCGGCTCACAGACCACGCAACTCATTGGTCGCCGAGTTCGTGAATTGGACACCTTCTGCGAGATACTGCCGTACAACAAATTTCCGAAGGACGACCCTTCGGTCATCGGCGTTATTCTCAGCGGATCTCCTTATTCTGTTCACGACCCTGAAGCCTTTAAAGTCGACCTCAGCCAGTTTGTCGGTCGTCTGCCGGTTCTGGGTATCTGTTATGGTGCGCAGTTCATCTCGCACACGTTAGGGGGTAGGGTAGAGAAGACCGACTCCCGTGAGTATGGTCGTGCCCATCTGGAGACGATCGATACCGCCAATCCGCTGTTCAAGGGTTTTGAGCAAGGCTCACAGGTGTGGATGTCGCATGGCGATACCATCACCGCCATTCCCGATGGCTTCGAAGTGATTGGCTCTACGAAGGATGTGAAAAACGCCGCTTTCTGGTGCCCTGCAGGTTCTGACCTCTCTAAGGGTATCTGGGCTGTCCAGTTCCATCCTGAGGTGTTCCACACCCTTCAGGGTAAGCAACTGCTCCAGAACTTCGTGGTCGATATCTGCGGCTCGAAGCAGGAATGGAGTGCCGCCTCGTTTGTCGACAGTACCGTTGCGGAGTTGAAAGCCCAGTTGGGCAACGACCGTGTCATCCTTGGTCTCTCCGGCGGTGTCGACAGCTCTGTGGCTGCCGTCCTGTTGAACAGTGCCATCGGCAACCGTCTTACCTGTATCTTCGTCGATCATGGTATGCTACGCAAGAACGAGTTCCAGCAGGTGATGGACGACTACAAGGTGCTGGGGCTGAATGTGATAGGTGTCGATGCCTCTGATAAGTTCTTTGCCGACCTGGCTGGCGTTACTGATCCTGAGCAGAAGCGTAAGATCATCGGTCGCGATTTCGTAGAGGTCTTCAATGCTGAGGCCAAGAAGATCACCGATGCCCGTTGGTTGGCCCAGGGTACTATCTACCCCGATCGTATCGAGTCGCTCAATATCACGGGCAAGGTCATCAAGAGCCATCATAATGTAGGCGGACTGCCCAAGGAGATGCACCTTCAACTCTGTGAGCCGCTGAAGTGGCTGTTCAAGGACGAGGTACGTCGTGTAGGCCGTCAGTTGGGAATGCCTGAGCATCTCATCACCCGTCATCCCTTCCCTGGTCCTGGTTTGGCTGTCCGTATCCTGGGTGATATCACGCGTGAGCGTGTGCGAATCCTTCAGGATGCCGATGATATCTATATCCGAGGCTTGCGCGAATACAAGGTGAAGCTCTCTGGCGAAGAAGCCCGTAAGGTGTTGGCAGCCGGTGTGCCAACCACGATGACCGATGGCGAGATCGAGGTGTCGCTCTACGACCAGATATGGCAGGCAGGCGCCATCCTGCTCTCCACCGTCCGCAGTGTGGGAGTGATGGGCGACGAGCGTACCTACGAGAACCCTGTGGCATTGCGTGCCGTCACCTCCAGCGATGCGATGACAGCCGACTGGGCCCATCTGCCTTACGACTTCATGGCTAAGGTGTCGAATGAGATTATCAACAAGGTGCGTGGCGTCAATCGCGTCTGCTACGATATCTCCTCCAAGCCGCCCGCAACCATCGAGTGGGAGTGATGTTAGAAGCTGTCTGTTGAGCTCATCGTTGGGGTTTTTCTTTCGTTTCCGATTAAACGAATGGCAGAATAACTCGTCTGTAACAATAAACGTGCTAGAATCATGAAACGATATGTGTTGCTGGCAATGGGACTGACCATTGCCGCTGTGGTGTCTGCCCAGCGTACGGTTACAGGAAAAGTGGTGGAGAAAGATACGCAGGAGGCGGTTATCCAGGCGACGGTGTCGCTGTGTGGTAGCGACGATAAAGTGGTGGCCAACGGTGTGACCAGTGCGACGGGTGCCTTCTCAGTGAAGGCACCTAAGAACGGGACGTACACGATGAAGGTGACGTACGTGGGCTTTAAGACCTATACGAAGAAAATTACCATCGAGAAAGAGCAGAACGTGTCGCTGGGAACCATCCAACTGGCGCCCGATGCGATCATGCTGAAAGGGGCGACCGTCACTGCCCATGCCTCGAAGGTGGTGCTGAAGAAAGATACGTTCGTCTATAATGCCGACGCCTTCCGTACACCTGAAGGCTCTGTGGTGGAGGAACTCGTGCGTAAGTTGCCTGGTGCACAGGTGAGCGACGACGGAAAGATCACCATCAACGGCAAGGAGGTGAAGAAAATCCTCATCGACGGCAAGGAGTTTATGACGGGCGATACGGAGACAGCGATGAAGAATCTGCCGACCTCTATCGTGGAGCGCGTGAAAGCCTACGACATGAAGAGCGACCTCAGTAGGGTGAGCGGCATTGAGGACGGCGAGGAGGAGACGGTACTCGACTTCGGCATCCGACGGGGTATGAACCGAGGGACGATGTTCAATGCCGACCTCGCAGGAGGTACGCATCACCGTTATGCCGGACGACTCTTTGGCGGTTACCAGAGTAGTGATCTGAAAATCTTTGCGATGGCCAATGCCAATAATGTCAACGATATGGGATTCCCTGGTGGCGGAGGCGGCCGCTTCGGTGGCGGACGACAGGGACTGAACACCACGAAGATGACGGGCGTAAACCTGAACTACGAGAAGAAAAACCGGTTGAAGGCCGACCTCAGCGTGCGATGGAACCATCGTAACGGGGATGCCACTATCAACCGCTCGACAGAGAACTTCATCAGTAGCACCCTCTCTACTTTCGGCAATAGCTGGGGTAGGGACCTGACACGCAGCAACCGTTGGAATATCCGTGGACGACTGGAGTGGACACCCGACTCGCTGTGGAATATCATGCTGCGACCAGAGCTGAGTTATAACTCGAACGACGGACTCTCGCAAAGCGAGGATGCTACCTTCGACGAGGATCCATATAAGTATGTCACCAATCCCTTGCTCTCCATCGAGGAACTGGTTGCGATGAATCTCGTGAAGAACCACGGTCTGAGCAACGGTATCACCTATAGCGACTCGAAGAGCGTGGGAGGAACCCTGCAGGTCAACCGTCGGTTGAGTAGCAAAGGAAGGAATATCACCTTGCGCATGAACGGCAACTGGGGCGAAGGCGACGGACGCTCATTTAATAATAATTATGTGTACTACTACCAGCTGCTGAACCAGGAGGGCAACGACTCCGTCTACCAGTCGAACCGCTATAATGTGACCCCCACGAAAAACTGGAACTACAGCATTCGCGCCACCTATAGCGAGCCCATCTACGACCGTGTGTATCTGCAGTTTAGCTATGAATATCAGTATAAGTACACCAAGAGCGACCGTTCCACCTATGACTTCAGTAGAACGGGCCTCGACTTCTTCGGCGTGACTCCCGTCTATCGCGGATGGGATCACTACCTGGCGCTGTTGGGTGGTGAGCCGATAGACCTCTACCGTAACGACAAGCTGAGCCGTTTCTCAGAATACAGCAACTATATCCACCGTACGGAACTGATGCTGCGCGTGGTGCGGAAGGCTTATAACCTGAATGTGGGTGTACAGGTGATTCCGCAGAAATCACATTTCATCCAAGACTATCAGGGCGTACACAGCGATGTGACACGTACCGTTACCAACTTCTCGCCAACCGCCGATATCCGATGGAAGTTCTCGAACGTGGGACAGTTGCGCTTCACCTATCGCGGTACGACGACACAGCCCGGCATGAGCGACCTGTTGGATATCACCGACGACTCGAACCCGTTGAATATCCGTCAGGGTAACCCAGGACTGAAACCTGCCTTCACACAGAGCGTCCGTCTCTTCTACAATAATTACTACCAGAAGCACCAGCGTAGCGTGATGGCACACCTGAACTTCCAGACCACCCGCAACTCTATTAGTAATAAGGTGACGTATAATGAGCAGACGGGTGGATATATCACACGACCAGAGAATATCAACGGCAACTGGAATGCCTTCGGTATGCTGATGTTCAATACTGCCATCGACTCTGCCGCCTATTACAATGTCAACACCTTCACGACGGTGAACTACGTGAACAGCGTGGGCTTTGTGAGTGTCGACAAGAATGCCGATGCACAGAAGTCGAAGACCCGTACACTCTCGCTGGGTGAGCGTATCGCCACCAGCTACCGCAACGACTGGCTGGAGATAGAACTCAACGGCGCACTGAACTATACTTATGCACGTAGTCAGTTGCAGAAGAATAACAACCTGAGTACGTGGACCTTCTCCTACGGAGGAAGCATCCAACTGACGGCACCCTGGGGTACGCAGCTGTCGACGAACCTCAATATGAACAGTCGGCGCGGATTTAATGATGCAGCGATGAATACCAACGAGCTGATATGGAACGCACAGGTGAGCCACAGCTTCCTGAAAGGAAAGACACTCACCCTCAGTCTCCAACTCTATGATATCCTGCAACAGCAGTCAACCTTCAGTCGTACGGTTAATGCGATGCAGCGCAGTGATACGGAGTATAACGCTATCACCAGCTATGCGATGCTGCACGTCATCTACCGACTGAACCTCTTTGGAGGAAAGGGCGCTCGCGAGGGAATGCGCGGTCCTGAGGGGCCTGACGGTCGAAGAGGTGGCCCGGACGGACGTCGCGGTGGCTTCGGAGGTCCCGGCGGAGGGTTCGGCAGACCGCGTTTCTAACTGTTCGTGAATTGCGAAAAGATGATAAAAACGAGGGGTATTTGTTGGTGAGTTCGGATAAAAGATGTACCTTTGCCGACCAATCAACAAAGAAAAGAGATGAAACAGAAGATCTATACCTTACTGATTGCCTGTGTGCTGATACTGACGGCACAGACCGTTGTAGCACAGGAACAGGAGACCGACTCTGTGGAGGAAACCGTACTGGCAGAGACGGTAGACGAAGAGGGTAATATCGTCGATGAGGGCATACACTATCAGCTGAAGACGAAGTTCGTGGAGGGTAGTGTGGGCTTTATGTCGCTGGTGGCCCTCGCCCTCGTACTCGGTCTGGCGCTCTGCATCGAGCGTATCATCTACCTCACCATGTCGGAGATCAACAATAAGAAACTGCTCTCGCAGATAGAGGAGAAGATCGAGTCGCATGATGTGGAAGGGGCGAAGACCCTTTGTCGTGATACACGTGGTCCTGTGGCGTCGATCTGCTACCAGGGACTGATGCGTGCTCAGGAGACTCCCGAGGAGATCGAACACTCGATGGCGGCCTACGGATCGGTGCTGAGCTCGAACCTGCAACGCGGTTGCTCGTGGATCAAGCTATTTATCGCGATGGCTCCGTCATTAGGTTTCTTAGGAACCGTCATCGGTATGGTCATCGCGTTCGACCGTATACAGGAGGCAGGCGATATCAGTCCTACGATTGTGGCCGAGGGTATGAAGGTGGCGCTGATCACCACCATCTTCGGAATTATCGTCGCCCTGATCCTGCAGATCTTCTATAACTATATCCTCTCGAAAATCGACCACCTCATCTCACAGATGGAGGATAGTACCATCTGTCTGGTAGATATCCTCGTGAAAGCTCGTAGAAACCATCAAATCTAAGGGATATGTTCGTTGATATATTACTGGTGCTGATGTATGTGCTACTGACGTTGGCAGTGGTCGCTATCGTGTTCTCCATCGTGAGAACGGTGAAGGTGCGCGGCAAGGACTTCGGTGTGTCCAACGGTGTGCCGGCCATGCGTATCGCCCTCACCACCTTCGGTCTGCTGCTCATCCTGTTGGCCCTGACGTTCCTGACAGGGTCCGATGCCCCTCTGCTCATCAACGGCGAGGAGTATGCCGACGGACTGTGGCTGAAGATATCGGATATGTTCATCAATAGTTCACTCATCCTCTTACTGATATGTTCCGTACTCGTCATCGTCATGAGATTCCGTCGCTGAACACCACGTCAACGGCCGATATCTCGTTTATGCTGCTGATTTTCTTCCTCGTGACATCATCGATGAACACGGACAAGGGAATCTTGCGCCAGATGCCGCCGATGGAGAAGGAACAGCAAAAGGAACAACGGGTGAAGGAGGAGAACGTGATGCGACTGTCGCTCGATGCCGACGACCACCTGTTATGCGATGAACAACCCATCCAGGTGAAGGAGCTCGCCGAACGGATACGACTGTTTGCCGACCATGAGAAGAGTAGGGAGCGTATCGTCATGCTGAGCATCCATCCACAGGCGAGCTATCAAGCTTACTTCCAGCTGCAGAACGCGCTGGCGAACGGCTATGCGACCCTACAGAACGAGAAGGCGAAGGCACGGTTTGGTAAACCGCTGAAGTACTGTACTCAGGAACAGCGCCAACAGATACGTGAGCAGTATCCGCAGCGCGTCAGTGAGGATACATATCAGAAAGGAGGTGGCGATGGGACTGATTAGAAGACGTGACCGGGAGATGCCAGGACTGAATATGGCGGCGATGCCCGACCTGATCTTCACCGTGCTGTTCTTCTTCATGATTGTCACACACATGCGTGAGACGGAGGTCAAGGTGCAATATCAGATGCCGCAAGGTGCCCAACTGGAGAAACTGGAGAATAAGGCTTCGATTGCTCATCTCTATATCGGACGACCCACACTCGAACAACAGAAGACACTGGGCGATACCGTCGTCATACAGTTGAATGACCGTATCGTACCCATCAACCAACTCGCTGAGGCCGTCAGGGAGGAGCGTCGACAGATGGGCGAAGAGGACGGAACACGGATGACCATCGCCTTGCGTGCTGACCGACAGACAGAGATGGGTGTTATCCTGGCCGTGAAGAACGAACTGCGCAAGGCGGGTGCTCTGCGTATCAATTACTCCGCCTACGAATCGAAGGAAAAGAAGTAATTTTAATACGTTTTTCTTTCGTTTATCCGAAAAATACTGTACCTTTGCAAAAAAATATGACAATATGGCAAATCAAGGTTTAGATAAGTTAGATAAGCAGATCCTGAAACTGATTGCTGAGGATGCTCGTATCCCTTTCTTGGAGGTGGCTCGTATCTGTAATGTGAGCGGTGCTGCCATTCACCAACGTATTCAGCGACTGACCAATCAGGGTGTGCTGAAAGGGTCGCACTATGTGATTGATCCAGAGAAGATTGGTTACGAGACTTGTGCTTATATCGGATTGAACCTGAAGAATCCTGAGGACTTCGATCAGGTGCTGTCTGAACTGAAGAAGATTCCTGAGGTGACGGAGTGTCACTATACGACAGGCGACTTTGATATGTTCATCAAACTCTATGCACTCAACAACCATCACCTGCTGACGATTATCCACGATAAACTGCAACCGCTGGGATTGGCGAGCAGCAAGACGCTGATCTCGTTCCATACGGCGATGGACAGACAGTTACCTATCCAGGATATGATAGGGTAACTATCGCTCGTAATCTACAAACGCATAACTTTGTTCGTGACGCTCATCGGCAGGATGTTCTTCGCGGGCTGTCTCATGCCACTGACTGTAGTCAGGGAAGAACGTGTCGGCATGGGCAGGTGTGTCGTGTACCTCCGTCAGACAGAGCCGGTCGGCCTTGAGAAGGGCTTGCTCATACACAGAGGCCCCGCCGATGATATACACTTCTTCGTCGGCACTGCAGTGTGCCAGGGCGTCATCGAGGGATGGGAATACCTCACAGCCAGGTAACGTCTGCGTCGATCGACTGAGTACGATGTTACGACGGTTGGGTAGGGCTCCCTTGGGCAGACTGTCGAATGTCTTGCGCCCCATGATGATTGTGTGACCTGTGGTGAGCGCCTTAAAGCGTTTCAGGTCGTTGGGTAACCAGTAGATCAGTTTGTTCTGATAGCCGATGGCACCATTCTGTGCCACAGCAGCGATGATATGTATCGTCATAGCGGTCACTGTGATTCGTTATACACTGACGTCGGCCTTGATGTGTGGCCAGGGGTCGTAGTTCTCCAACTCGAAGTCCTCGTACTGGAAGTCGAAGATGTTCTTCACGTCGGGGTTGATCTTCATGGTGGGCAGCGGACGAGGCTCACGGGTGAGTTGCAGACGGGCTTGCTCCAGATGGTTCAGATAGAGGTGGGTATCACCTGTTGTGTGGATGAAGTCACCGGCCTTGAACCCTGTCACCTGTGCCATCATCTGCAGGAGCAGCGCATAGCTGGCGATATTGAACGGCACTCCCAAGAACGTGTCTGCCGAACGCTGGTAGAGTTGCAGCGAGAGACGGTCGCCAGCCACATAGAACTGGAAGATGGTGTGACAGGGAGGCAGCGCCATCTTGTTCACCTCAGCAACGTTCCATGCGGATACGATCATACGACGGGAGTTTGGATTGGTCTTCAGCTGGTCGACCACATATTGTATCTGGTCGATGACACCACCGTTATAGTCGGGCCATGAGCGCCACTGGTGACCATAGACAGGTCCCAGCTCACCATTCTCGTCGGCCCACTCGTTCCAGATACGTACACCGTGCTCCTGCAGATACTTCACGTTGGTGTCGCCCTTGAGGAACCATAGCAGTTCGTAGATGATCGACTTCAGGTGCAATTTCTTCGTGGTCAACAGGGGGAAGCCGTCGGCCAGGTTATAACGGCTCTGTGTGCCGAAGATACTGATGGTGCCCGTACCTGTGCGGTCGCCTTTCTCTGTTCCTTCTGTGAGGATGCGGTTGAGGATATCTAAATATTGTTTCATAATCGTTTGAGTATGGGTTCGTAATCTGTCGGGATATGTGTGGTTTTAATCTTCCATTCTTTCGGATAGAGATTGTTGGCGCGTGTGCCTACGTTCTTCACCATGCCGAGCGGATGACCTTCGAAGTCTACTGTCACCAGTCCCTTCGGGGTGTCCGTCGGTAGGATGAGGGCTTCGTGCCGTAGGTAGGCGATGGCCTGTGCATAACTGAGTGCCACATGGGGCAGGTCTTGTGCCTCGCTGTACTCGTAGAGGATATTCAACTGTGGCTTGGGTTTGCCTGAGTTGCTTCCTCCTTTCTTACGGAGCGCACACATGAAGAGTCCTTCGCCCTGAGTGATGCCTGGGATGAAGCGGTAGACAGGCTCATCGAACCCTTCGAGCAACGAGCCGGTGATGTGCCACTCTTCCTGTGTCTCAATGGGTAGTACCTCTGCCTCGTAGTTCTCCAACAGCCACCGGATGTTCTCTTCGTTCTCCTTGGTGTTAAAGGTACAGGTACTGTAGATGAACAGTCCGTCGTCGTTCAGACATTCCCATGCAGCACCGACAATCTCCCGTTGCAGTCGCCAGCATTTCTCTACCTGCTGAGGACTCCACTCGCGGATGGTGGCCTCGTCCTTACGGAACATCCCTTCGCCAGAGCAGGGCACGTCGCAGAGAATCACGTCGAAACGCATCTTCGACTTCTGGTAGTCGACGGGATAGTTGTTGGTGACGATACACCCTGGCCATCCCCATTTCTGGATGTTCTCTGCCAGGATGTTAGCCCTGTTGCGCATCGGCTCGTTCGAGTAGAGTACACAGTCTCCGGGGAGGGCGGCACGGAGTAGGGTGGACTTTCCACCAGGAGCCGCACAGAGGTCGAGTGCTGTACGTGGTCTGATGGCTGATGGCTGATGGTTGACGTAGGCATTATGCATTTGTCTGAGCACTTCGTCGAGGAACATCGATGAGGCTTCCTGCACATAGTAACAGCCGGCATGCAACAACGGGTCCATCGTGAAGTTAGGACGCTGCGGCAGGTAATAGCCGTTGCGGCACCAAGGCACCTGCTGGCCACCCGTCACCTCCATTCCCTGCGACTTTCGAGGGTTCAGACGGATGCTCACAGGTGCTTCCTCTTCAAACGATTGAAGGTATCGGTTGAAGCGGTCGTCACCCATCAACTGTCGGATGTAGGTGGTAAATTCGGTGGGTAATTGTGCCATTTGCTTGCAAAATTAAAAAAAAAATCCTATTTTCGCAACTAGTTCAGTAATTGTTACGTCTAAAAATCGAAAAAAGACAGGAACGAACCTGTAAGTATGAACATTAAAACCATAAGAATATGAAGAAGTATTTATTTGTTATCGCGCTGTTGCTCACCCTGAGCATGACTTCCGACGCAGCAGCACAGAAACACCGTCATACGCCACAGGCGGATGAACTGGTAGACTCTACCTCTAAAGATGCACTTGAGGCTTTCTCAGATACCACGACCGTTGCAGACAGCGACTCCGTAGCAGCAGCCGATGATTTCGATGAGGACTTTGATGTCACCATCAGCGACGATAAGTTGAGTGATATCCTCCGTAGCATAGGATTGGGCAATTTGGTGGGAGGCGTTTTCTTGTTTGTTCTCTTACCGCTGATCCTCTTTGTCATCGCCCCCGTCCTTATCCTCTTCCTGATTTTCTATTTCATCAATAGGAACAGGCGCGACAGGATGAAACTGGCACAGATGGCGATTGAGAAGGGACAACCTATCCCTGAGCAGCTGTTGAAAGACCGTATGGCTCCTGTTGACGACCGTATGATGCAGCAGGGTATCCGTCAGCTGTTCCTCGGTATCGGTCTGGCTATCTTCCTCGGCATCTGTATCGGGGAGGTGGGAGTAGGTATCGGCGCCTTGATTGCCTTCATCGGTTTGGGAAAGATCTGTATCGCCTACATGAACAACCGCAAGAACCGCTCCGTCAACGACGACGACCTGAATAACGATAGTAATAACACTACAGATATCCAACAGCTATGAGTGAAAACAAGAAGTTATTCCGCTCCAACGACAGAATCATTGGGGGCGTGTGTGGAGGCTTAGCCGAGTATTTTGACTTCGACCCTACAGCAGTACGAGCTGCCTATGCCCTGCTGACGTTCTTCACAGCATTCAGTGGCATTCCCTGTTATCTGATTCTTTGGCTCATCATGCCTTCAAAATATTGATCCGATGGCAGAGCTCAGCGATCTCTCTCTCGTTACGCAGGTGGCTGTGTTTCATAACAAGCGGGCATTCGACCAGCTGGTTACGAAATACCAGTCACCTATACGTCGGTTCTTCCTGAACCAGACGTTGGGCGACGAGCAGCTGAGCGACGACCTGGCACAGGAGACATTCATCAAGGCCTACCTGAACATCACGAAGTTCAAGGGACTCTCAGGATTCTCCACCTGGCTGTTTCGTATCGCCTACAACGTGCACTATGACTATCGCCGGTCGCAGCACCTGACGGTAGATATGGACTCGCAGGCTGTTCAGGCACTACATACCGGAAGGGGTGGAGAGGTAGAGAAAACGGATATCTATCAGGCATTACGCCTACTGAAGGAAGAGGAACGCACCTGTATCACCCTCCAACTCATCGACGGTTATCCCATCGACCAGATTGCGAAGATCATGGGTATGCCTTCGGGCACCGTGAAGTCGCACCTCTCACGAGGAAAAGAAAAGTTAGCTGACTACTTAAAGAAAAATGGTTATGACAGATAAAGACAATCAACTCATCGCATCGTTCTTCCAGCATGCTGCGGAGGAACAGATCGCCGACAACGGATTCACCCGTCGGGTGATCAACCGCCTGCCTGCCGATACTGCACGACAGTCGCACCTGTGGACACTCTTCTGTGTCGTGATAGCGGCCGTCCTCTTCTATGTGAGTGGCGTATGGGTCGACGTACTGATCAATATCAAGGTGTTCGTTGCGAACCTTCCGCTACACGGACTCCCCACACTCAACCCCTTACCTTGGATGGTTGTTGTTGCCACCTTCCTCGGTCTGTGCATCTATGAGGCACATCAAAGAGAACAGCTCGCCTGATAAGCGAGCTGTTCTGCATATTGGTTTCCGGATAGAGGGGAATACTACCACAAATCTTCCGGCTCGTATTCCTCACGTTCTTCAATCTTTCTGGGCTTTGGCGGATTCTTCAGCTGACCGTTCTCATCGAACATATTATAGGTGGTGTTCGTGACGATGAACTCCGTACGGCGGTTCAGCTGGTTACAGATCTCCTGCTCCTCGGGCGACAGTTTACTGATAAACTCCTCGGTCAGCACATCATTCTCCTTGAGGAAGGGATAGGTCTCTGTGAGTTTCCTGCGGATGGTCTTCGGCTTCTCCTTGCCATAGCCCACGGGCGTCAGACGACCTTTCTCAATACCGTGCTCGATCAGGTAGGCCACTACCGCCTCAGCCCGTCGCTGTGCCAGTGCCTTGTTGTAGGCGTTCGAACCGCGATAGTCGGCATGGGCACTCAGCTCTATCGCCACATTGGGATTCTCCTTGAGCAGATCGACCAGTTCGTCGAGGGCGGTCTTCGACTCAGGACGCAGGGTGGCCTTGTCGAAGTCGTAGAAGATATTGTCGATGAGGACGGGTGCTGTGAGTGATGCCAGCGGGAACTGGAGGACATACTCTTCAGAGTCTGTGACGGGTGCCACACGCAACTGTTCCCTGTGGTTGAGGAATCCCTTGCAGGTGGCGAGGAAGATATAGTCTACGTTTGGACTGATGACCTGTGTGAACGAGCCGTCGCCCTTTACGTTGATCTTCAGGTTCGTACCGTCGTTGCCCACCATATAGACGATGGCGGCAGGCAGCTCATATCCTTCCAGTTCGTACACCCATCCCTTGACGGTCTGTATCACCTCTGGTTTCTCGAAGCTGTAGATATGGTCCCATCCCTTGCCGTCGCCTCTGTTGGACGAGAAGAAACCGCTGTTCTTTCCTCCTTCGAAGGTCATGCCGAAGTCGTCGCCCTGTGAGTTGAGTGGGTAGCCGGGATGCTCCAGTTCCCATCGTGGGGCTTTCTTGATTTGTCCTTTGATCTTACTCTTGTCGATGGGTTTGGCAATGAAGATGTCCAGACCGCCGAGACCTGGATGTCCGTTGGACGAGAAATACAGGTCGCCGTTGGGTCGGAAGGTAGGGAACATCTCGTCGCCTGGTGTGTTGACAGGGGCGCCCAGATTCTCCATCGGTCCTACGTTGTTGCCATAGAGTGAGGCTCTCCAGATGTCGTAGCCACCCATGCCGCCTGGCATATCGGAGACGAAATAGATCCATTCGCCGTCGGGCGAGATAGCAGGATGGGCGTAGCTCACCGTCGTATCCTTGGAGATGATCAGCTGGGTGGCCTTCGACCATGCCGCATCGCTACGGTTGGACGTGCAGATCGTCGCATAACGGGGATAGTCGGGATGCTCTGGACACTGGGTCAGGTACATCGTACGGTTGTCGGGTGAGAACGAGCATACTCCCTCATCGAGGGCAGTATTCAACTCACTGTCGATGGTCTGCGGCTTACCCCATTTCCCTTTGTCGTCCTTCTGTGAGAAGAAGATATCGCTGGTCTTCGTTCCTGTGATACCGCTCAGCTCGTCACCCTTCGTCTGACTGCGTGTAGAGGTGAAATAGAGCTGGTCGTTATCGTCGCCGGCAAACATCGGTGAGAAGTCGGCGCGACGGGAGTTGAAGATATCCATGCGTTTCACCGTGTATTTCGAGCCCTCCTTTTTCCAGTTAGGACCTTGCTGTGCCGACTTCAGTCCTGCCTTCGTCAGTGAGAGGTAGGGCTCCTTGAGCTTTCCCTTCGCTGAGTCGAGTACCAGTTGAAAGTGTCGCTCGGCATCGTGATAGTTGCCGTTGCGGAGGTATAGCTGTCCCAGATAGAAATGGGTGAGCGAGTCTTCCTGTTTGTAGCGCACGACATTATTATAGGCAGCGATAGCCTTCGGCGCATGGTTGATACGTCGGTAGCAGTCGGCGAGCTTCTTCGCCCGTTTACCTCGTGTGGCCCGTTCTTTGGCAGGTGTTGCCGAGTAAGCACGTTTATACTGAGTGGCGGCATCGTAATACTCTCCAAGGGAGTAGAACTTATCGCCCTTCTTCATGAACTTGTCGGCACCGCATCCTGTGAGGATGACGGCCACCATCAGGGTATATACAATATAAATGAATTTCCGCATACTCTGTAATAACGCAGAGATGTGCCTTTTATTGTGTGAACGTGATGCGACGGTTGGTGGGGTCTGCCATCACCTCCTTGACGATATCGGTGATCTGCTGTTTCAGCTCGTCGATAAACTGTGCGGGATCGTACTTCTGGTGCTCGATGTCACGCAGTTTCTTTTCCCAGATACCTGTCAGCTCACAGCTCTTCAACAGCTCCTCGCGGATGAGGTCGATGAGCTCGATGCCCGTAGGGGTGGCGACGAGTCGTTTGCGTTCGCGTTTGATATAGCGGCGCTTGAAGAGTGTCTCGATGATGCTCGCTCTGCTCGATGGTCGTCCGATACCGTTCTCCTTCATTGCAGCACGGAGGGTCTCATCCTCCACAAACTTACCCGCCGTCTCCATCGCGCGCAGTAGAGTGGCCTCGGTATAGTAGGGTGGTGGTGTGGTCCATTTCTCCGTGAGGGTGGGGGTGTGCGGTCCACTCTCTCCCTTGGTGAAGGTGGGCAGCGTACGCTCCTCGTCGACAGGCTTGTCGGGGTTCTCGGGAGTTTCCGGACTCTCCAGACTCCCCGGATTCCCTGGACTCTCCAGACTCCCCGGATTTCCTGGACTCTCCAGCGCTTTCTCTCTGACGATGCGCCAGCCTGGGTCGAGAATCTCCTTGCCGGTGGCCTTGAACTCAACGAAGTCCCTAGAATCCCTAGAATTTCTAGAATCTCTAGAATTTCTAGAATCTCTAGAATCTTCCGATGAAACCTCCCCTAATACGGTGGTGGTAGAGAACTTACAGTCTGGCAGAAACACCCCGATAAAGCGACGGGCGATGAGGTCGAATACCTTCCGTTCAGCATCGCTCAGACCCTGCGGAACCACCCCTGTAGGGATGATGGCGTGGTGGTCGGTCACCTTTGAACTGTCGAAGACACGTTTCGACTTCTTCAGTGCCTTTCCGCCGATGGGACGGATCAGGTCGGCATAGGGTGCCTTACCGAAGAATTTCGTCTGAAAAAGACCGTTGAGTGTCTGCGGACATTTGGGATAGATATCGTCTGAGAGATACTGGGTGTCCACACGGGGATAGGTGGTGTATTTCCGTTCGTAGAGTGCCTGGATGAGGTTGAGTGTCATCTCTGCCGAGAAGCCGAACTTACGGTTGCAGTCCACCTGCAACGAGGTGAGGTCGTAGAGCTGTGGCGGCTGTTCTTTGCCTTCTTTCTTCTCTACCTTGGTTACCGTAAAGGGCTTCCCCTCGATGAGGGAGAACGCCTGTTCACCTTCCTCCTTCGACGTGAACTTCCCCGATGTGGCGGTGAAGGTGGTGTCGCGATAGACGGTGGCGAGCACCCAGTAGGGCTCGGGCTTGAAGTTCTCGATCTCCTTCTGACGGTTGACGATCAGCGCCAGCGTAGGCGTCTGCACCCGTCCGATACTCAGCACCTGTCGGTTCTGTCCGTATCGCAACGTATAGAGACGGGTGGCGTTCATACCCAACAGCCAGTCGCCGATGGCACGCGACAGTCCTGCGAGGTATAGCGGCTGATAGTCCTGTTGGTCTTTCAGGTTCTGGAACCCCTCACGGATGGCCTCGTCGGTCATGGAGGATATCCACAGTCGACTAACGGGACATGTGGCTCCCGCCTTCTGCATCACCCACCGTTGGATGAGCTCTCCCTCCTGTCCGGCGTCACCACAGTTCACGATGCGCTCCGCTGCCTGCATGAGTCGTTCGATGATGGCAAACTGTTTCTTGATACCGGGGTCGTCAATGAGCTTGATACCGAAACGCGTCGGTATCATCGGCAGTGAGCTCAGACTCCACGACTTCCATGCCTGGGTATAGTCGTGGGGCTCCTTCAGCGTACACAGGTGACCGAACGTCCACGTCACCTGAAAGCCGTTTCCTTCCATATATCCATCATGACTCTTGGTCGCTCCGATGATACGGGCGATATCCTTAGCCACACTGGGTTTCTCTGCGATGCAAACAATCATTTTCTCGTTATTTAATCTGCAAAGGTACTACTTTTTCTTGAGAATCATTCGCTGATTCGTATTTTTCTTTGTACTTTTGCGGCTTTGAAACTAAACCTTGTTCAATGAATACATTCATGAATCATCAAATGGTAAGAAAAGGATGGCTGATCATCGCGCTGGCCATGATGAGCCTTAACGTATCGGCGCAGGATAGTTTGGAAATCAAGAAGCTGCGTGAGGAACTGGAGTTATTGAAGAAGGAAGTGCAACAGCTTCGGGCACTGTTGCCCGCAGCGGTACAGGCATCGATGGCACAGCCGTCGACAGCACAAACCGTCGACACCGTCTCCGTAGCGCCAGCGCCACAGGAAAAGAAGCCGGCGAAGACCAACTGGTTGCAGAATCTGGCTAGCCGCATCTCCATCAACGGTTATGCGCAGGGCGGCTATGCCCATAACGATATGGGACCTGATGCGATGGGCAACAAACGGTCTACCAGCGACTTCAACCTCAAGCGCTCGCTCTTATGGGTGAAGGCTCGCATCACCGACCGTTGGTCGTTCCTCTTCATGCACGACTTCTCCAGTGTGGTACAGGAGTACTATACCGACTTCCGTATCACCAACAATCAGGCACTCACCGTACGTGTGGGACAGTTTAAGAACTCGCTCACGATGGAGAACCCGCTGTCGCCTGTGCAACTGGAACTCATCGATGTGTGCTCGCAGGCCGTCAGCTATCTGTCGGGTGGGGGCGGCGACCCCTTCTATGGCGTTAACTACGGTCGCGATATGGGATTGAAGGTGTATGGCGAACTCTTCAACAGTCATCTGCTCTACGAGGTGGCGCTGATGAACGGACAGGGTGTGAACCGCAGGGACGGCAACAAGCATAAGGACGTGATCGTGAAACTTGACTACCGTCCCATGAAGGGATTACGCTTTGTCGCTTCAGGGCAATTGGGTAAGGGGCACTCCATCTATGATGCGAACGTGAAGCCAGTGGCTTGGAACCCCACCATCCAACTGGGTGATGACTATACCCGCAACCGCTATAGCGTAGGTTTCGAGTATAAGTTCGGAGCCTACGGCAAGGACCGCTATAAGGAAGCCCGTCCTATCAGTCTGCGTGCCGAGTGGCTCGAGGGAAAGGATGGCGATGTGAAGAGCCGCGGTGCCTATCTCACCACCTGTATACCTCTCTACAAGGGATTGGATGCCATCGGCTCCTTCGACTGGTTCGACCGTAACATCAACATGAAGTATGACCAGACCAATTTCACCTTGGGATTGCAATACTGGTTCTATAAGAACTGTCGTGTACAGATGCAGTACACCCACGCATGGCGACAGTTTGATTGCGACTATAATCACCTGCAGACGCAGTTGCAGGTAGCGTTTTAGTATTCATTTCTGAAAAAAATCACGTAAAACCATGGTTATCAAAGCGTTATTAACTATTTTGTTCCTCATCGTTATGGTGGGTGTCGGCGTCTATTCCCGTCATCAGGCGCGTAGTGTTGACGGGTTTGTGTTGGGCGGTCGTTCGGTCGGTCCCTGGCTCACTGCCTTCGCCTTCGGAACGAGTTATTTTTCGGCAGTCGTCTTTGTGGGCTATGCCGGACAGTTTGGCTGGAAGTACGGCTTGTCGTCGGCATGGATCGGTGTGGGCAACGCCATCATCGGTTCGTTGTTGGCATGGCTCCTGTTGGGGCGTCGCACGAAGTTGATGACGCAGCATATCGAGAGTCGTACGATGCCCGACTTTTTCGGTACCCGTTACGCCGATCAGGGCTTGCGCGTTGCCGCCTCCATCATCGCTTTTGTGTTCTTGATTCCCTATACTGCAGGTGTCTATAGCGGTATCTCCCGTCTTTTCGAGATGGGTTTTGCGATTCCCTACGAATACTGTGTGGTCATCATGTCTATCCTGACGGCCGTCTATGTGATTATCGGCGGTTATAAGGCTACGGCGATGAACGACTTCATTCAGGGCATCATCATGCTCTTTGGTATCGTGGCTGTTATCCTGGCCGTATTGAATGCCCAGGGTGGACTGATGATAGCAGTGGATAAGTTGGCGGCGATACCTTCCGATGCCGATCCTGCTGTGAACGGTGGCTTCGCCTCGTGGTTCGGTCCCGACCCCTGGGGACTGTTGGGTGTCGTCGTCCTGACGTCGCTCGGTACGATGGGCTTGCCCCAGATGGTGGGTAAGTTCTATTCCATCACCGACGAGAGTGCCATCAAGCGTGGTACTGTCATCTCTACGGTCTTTGCCTTCATTGTGGCGGGCGGCTGTTATTTCCTCGGTGGCTTCGGTCGTCTCTACGAGCCCGTCATCAACGAGGCAACAGGTAAGATTGCCTTCGACTCTATCGTCCCTGCCATGTTGGTGACGCTGCCCGATATCCTCATCGCCCTCGTGGTGCTGCTGGTGCTCTCGGCATCGATGTCTACGTTGGCCTCGCTGGTGCTTACCTCCAGTTCTACGATGACGCTCGACCTCATCTACCGCGACAAGAAATCGCTGCCTGGTGAGGTGGAGGAGGGTAGTATCGACGATGTGGTGGCCGAGCATATCGAGCGTCGTAAGGTAGTGGTGATGCGTGTGCTCATCGTTTTCTTCATCGTCATCTCCCTGATGATCGCCCTCAATCCTCCCACGTTCATAGCCCAGCTGATGGGCATCTCCTGGGGAGCATTGGCAGGCGCTTTCCTCGCGCCGTTTATGTTAGGTCTCTACTGGCGTGGTGTCACCACCGTCAGTGTGTGGGCCTGCTTCGCATGGGGTGTCGGTCTGACGGTCATCAATATGTTGGCGGGCAATCCCATCAACCCCATCAACTGCGGCGCTATCGCAATGGTCGGCGGTTTCCCCGTCGTATGGCTTGTCAGTCTGTTCACACCCAAGATGAACAAAGAGGTGGTGAGACGTATTTTCGAGTGCTATCAGTCATGAAAAAGATCCTGTTTTGAATGATGGCTACTGTCCTTGTCATGGGATGACTTGCTTGCGGTTTTTGTCTTCGTTGCGACAGCAGGAGACGTGGATCCAGGTTTTGCCGCCGGCGTGTTCCCAGATGAGCTGGTCGAAGGGACAGTGCTTTTGGATCCAGTCGAACCAGCGTCGGCCGGTCGCAATATCGGGGAAGACGATGTCGGCAGCTTCGCCCTTGATGTGCTGTGAGTTCTTTACGCCCCCTACGGCCTTGTTGAGCTCACGACAGCGATAGCCGGAGGAGATCTTCACGGGTATGCCAGTCCACTGTCGTAAAGGCTCCAGAACCCGTTGGCACAGGTTCTGGAGGTTGTCGATGGCCGCCTGATAGGGCATGTTGCAGATGCCACGGGTGGTAGCGGTGTTGGAACGGATGAGTTCGTCCAAACTGAAATGTTCTGTCAACTGGTTCTTCATTTTCCC
>ONWA01000008.1 GCA_900321425.1 uncultured Prevotellaceae bacterium
CTATCTTTTCGGTTTTTTGACACAATATTTTGCAGTTCGCCCGATTTATGTTACCTTTGCAACATGACACAGGAAGAAAAGACCCGCATAGAAGAACGGATTGTGGACGTGCTGAAGACCGTCTACGACCCCGAGATTCCCGTCAATATCTACGACTTAGGGATGATTTACAAAATTGACGTACACGATGACGAAACGGTCGATTTGGACATGACGTTCACAGCCCCCAACTGTCCGGCTGCCGACTTTATCTTAGAGGATGTGCGCACCAAGTTGGAGAGTGTCGACGGAGTAAAGAGTGCCAACGTGAACCTTGTATTCGAGCCCGCATGGGACCAGTCAATGATGAGTGAGGAGGCACGCGTGGAACTGGGATTTGATTAAGTAATATCGTTGTGACCATGAAGAATATCTATTTCATTTCCGATGCCCACTTAGGATCGTTGGCCATCCAGCACAAAAGGATGCAGGAGCGACGACTCGTCCGTTTCCTTGACAGCATCAAAGAAAAGGCTGAAGCCATCTATCTCCTGGGGGATATGTTCGACTTCTGGTATGAGTACCGCTATGTCGTACCTAAGGGTTACACCCGTTTTTTAGGTAAGATATCGGAACTGACTGACATGGGTGTTGAGGTGCATTACTTCACTGGCAATCATGATATCTGGGCCTACGACTATCTGCAACGGGAGTGTGGTGTGATTCTTCACAAGCAACCCGTCACAACAGAGCTCTATGGAAAGGTGTTCTTCCTGGCTCATGGCGACGGACTGGGTGATCGCGATAAGAAATTCAAATTCATCAGGGCCATCTTTCATAATGCCACCTGTCAGCGACTATTCTCTGCCCTACACCCTCGTTGGGGTATGTGGCTCGGTCTGAACTGGGCCAAGCACTCCCGACTGAAACGACCCGACGGAGAGGAGCCTCCCTATATGGGTGAGGAGCGTGAGCCGCTGGTACGATTCACCAAGCGCTATATGCAGTACCACCCCAATGTAGATTACTATATCTACGGTCATCGGCATATCGAGGTAGATCTGCAACTGACGAAGAAAGCCCGAATGATTATCTTAGGCGACTGGATCTCCCACTTCTCGTATATCGTCTACGACGGCAGTCATCTCTTGATGTCGCAATACATCGAAGGACAGAGTCAGTTATAAACAAGCATCACTCATCATGAACCAAACAATTTGCGATATGAAACAGTATGTTGACGACGCGATAGAACTGCTCCAGCAGTTGATTGCCACACCATCGGTAAGCAGAGACGAAGGGGCGGCAGCTGATGTGATGGAAACCTTTATGGACCGCTGGGGACTGCCCCACGGACGCGAAGGTAATAACCTGTGGGTGGGTAGCCCCGACTGGAGCGACCAGCGCCCCACTATCATGCTCAACGCACATATCGACACGGTGAAGCCTGTGGCATCGTGGACGAGAGACCCGTTCAAGCCACAGATAGAGGACGGACGACTCTACGGACTGGGCAGCAACGACTGCGGCGGCGGACTCGTGGCACTGTTGCAGGCCTACCGCATCATGAAGGACCGACAGCGCTCGTATAACCTGCTCTACGTCGTATCGGCTGAGGAGGAGATATCGGGCAAGGACGGGTTCAGCAGGGTGCTTCCCCTACTGCCACCGGTCGACGTCGCCATCGTGGGTGAGCCTACGGGTATGCAGCCTGCCATCGCAGAGAAAGGACTGATGGTCATCGACGGCTATGCATACGGCACATCAGGTCATGCGGCGCGCAATGAGGGTGTGAATGCTATCTATGAAGCCCTCGACGACCTGACATGGTTGCGCGACTATCAGTTCAGGAAGGAGAGCCGGCTGCTGGGACGCACGAAGATGAGCGTCACCGTGATAGAGGCTGGCACACAGCATAACGTAGTGCCCGACAAGTTGCACTTCGTCATCGACGTCCGCCCCAATGAGTTCTACCAGAACGAGTATATCTTCCGCTTCCTCCAGAAGAAGATGAAGAAATGCGAACTCAAGGAACGCTCCTTCCGACTGCACTCCTCTTCGATAGCCGAGGATCATCCGCTGGTGCAGAAATGCGTGGCGATGGGCATGAAACCCTTCGGCTCCCCCACCCTCAGCGACCAGGCACTGATGCCCTTCCCGTCGTTTAAGTTAGGACCGGGAGAGTCGAGCCGCTCGCACTCAGCCGACGAGTTCATCTGTCTGAGTGAAATCGAGCAGGCCATCCAGACATACGTAACGCTACTGGAAGGATTTTAGCGTCCCAACCAAACTTCAGGATTGAGTTTATTGATTTCCTTGCGCAACTGGAATTGAAGGATCTGGTCGGCTCCCACCGTTCCGAGCACCTGACGCGTGCTGACATGCTGTCCACGACTGACACTCACGGACGACAGGTTACAGTAGATGGAGATATAGCTACCATGACGCACCATCACACCCATGGAACCACCCAGAGTGAAGACATAGCACACCTCGCCATCGAAGATGCTACGTGCCTGAGCGCCCGACTGGCCTTTGATATTAATACCTTTATTATCTAATCGTACGTTGTGCAGGCCTTCCACATTATACTGTCCGAAATGGCTGACAATACGATACGGACCCGTGATAGGCATCGGCAGACGACCGCGGTTACTCTCGAAGTTGCTGCTCAGGCGACGGTCTTCGGAGGATATGGTATACACTTCCTCACGAGGTTTCTTCACCTCAACGGTCTCAGTCTTGCGACGCTCAGCCCTGTGAGACTCCGATTTAGCCGTCGACTTCTCGCTCTTGCTCTCCGACTTACTCTCTGCCTTACGCGCAAGTTCCTGTTCACGGCGACGGGCTTCCTCGGCCTCACGACGACGAGCCTCCTCAGCTTTTCGGCGAGCCTCGGCCTCAGCACGTGCTTTCGCCTTAGCCACCTCAATGGCAATCAAACGGTCGATTTCGGCATTCAGAGCAGCATCTTTCTTACGCTGATCATCGATAATTGACTGGATGGTCTTCTGCTGCTTCTGCAAGGTCTTGACCATACCCTGTTGCTCTTCCTGTTTGCCCTCCAGTTGCTTGCGTTCCTGAACACCACGATAGAGCAGGTCGTCTTTCTTTTTCTTCGTAGCCGTCAGCTCCTCACGCTTGGCAGTTACCTGACGCTGCTTGCTCTTCACCTCCTCGCCTTGTGCCTTTTGGAAAGAAGCATATTCGCGGACAAAGCGCAAACGACGGTACATCTGCGAGAAGTTCTTAGCACTGAAAATAAACGTCAGCTGACTTTGAATCGAACGGTTGCGATGCATATAGCGCATCGACTTGAGGTATTTCTGCTTTCGGTCGTCGAGTTGCTTCTGCAAGGTATCCAACTCCTGATTGAGTTGAACGATATTCCCTTCCAACTGATGGATATCGCGGCTGATCGTATCAATCGTCTTGCGCTTATTGGCAATTTCTGTATTCAACATCATCAGATTCTGCAGGCGCTGTTTCACATCCCGCTCGTTCGAACGCAGACGACGCTCCTGCTCACGGATGTTCTGCTGAATCTTCTGACGCTGGTTCTGCAAACCTTTGATAGAGGTGGAAGACACCGTTGTGGAGCGCTTCTTGGTTGTCCGCTTGGTCGTCCTCGTGGTGGTGGCCTTCTTGGCAGGTGTACGCCGCTTCTGCGCCTCCACTCCCCATGAAAGCGACAACAGTAGTAGCAGTATAACGATTCTTCTCATCCCTTACAATGCCATGAAACGTCGGAGAATCTCATCAACAGTCACCTTCTTATACTTACCGGGAATGACCGTACGCGACTCCCAGTCACTCTCATGACCGATATAGTTGAGCTTGATGCCCAGCGACACTTCCTTCTTGGGCGAAGTCAATGTGACATGCATACGGGTAGGAAATTGTTTCTTTCCTACATTTTCAAAGTCTGAATAGTTCCAGTTCAACTGGGTATTGCCGTCAAAACGGTCCTTATGCAGGACATTGGCCATCTTGATGAGAGCCTGATCCTGCTCGGCCAGCCAGCTGTAGGACATCTGGTCTTTATCAAGACGAATAACGAAATCATTATCTACAGGTATGGTTTCAAAGTTCTTCAACCCTTCGTCTGTAACCTTTGACTCGCCCGGCAGGAACAACTCATTCCAAAAGAGAGCTTGCAGAGAGTAGAAATTCAAGCCGCTGGCACGAAGGAAAGCCAACTCAGCATAAGGCACCATCATATAGAGCTTATTGATACGGTCCATCACCAGGATATACTCGCTGGTGAACTCCAGGCGACCGGCCTCTACGAAACCGAAGGCCATGAGCTGCAAACGGATCACGTCATCGCGCTTCATCTTCAGATTGCCAGTCAGCGTCATCTCCTGCGTCCCGACCTTCATCGTGAACTTCACCTTCGACGTGATAAAACGGGAGAACTGAGCATTATCATTCACCTTTTGCAGAAATTTCTTCTGCTGAACCGAGCCCTGAACGGCCGAAGAGGAAGTAGAGGGCTGGTCAGCCACTTTCTTCGTCTGACAAGAGCAGAGACACAACGGCAGAGCCAATAAGGCCAATTTCAGATATCTTACTGTTTTCATTCCTTAATATATTTTTTTTGTCTAATTTTACGAATCAGCACTTGATTGTCGGGCGCTTTCTTTAGTGCTTCCTGCCAAAAAGCGAGCGCTTTGTCCATATCATTGTTCAACGCATAGATATCTCCTGCATGCTCAGTGATGACAGCATTACTGTCTGTATCGTTCTGCAAAGCTTGATCGATATAGATACGTGCTTCTGCATAACGAGCCTGCATAAAAAGAATCCACGCATAGGTATCGAGATAAGTAGCATTCTTCGGATCAGCTTTCACAGTCTTCAGACTCATGGTCTCTGCCTTATCAAGTTGTTCGCCCTGCTCACTTAGATAATATGCATAGTTGTTGAGGCACATAATATTATCGTCTTTCCATTGAAGACAAGAGTCATAAGCAGCGTATGCCTCTGCAACCAAACCTCGCTCATGAAACAGGTCGCCCATCACTGCATAGAAATCGGACACGATAGCTGGGTCACTTTGCTCATTAGCTACTCCAATACCATTCTTAAAGGTCTCAAGTGCCTTGTCATTCTCCTTCCGCTGATAATAGGCCATACCTTGATAATAATAAAAGGCCATTTCATCGGGATTATACTGCCGTGCTGCTGAGCAAAGATCAATAATCCGTTGGGTATCCTCAGCTTTCCAGGCATAACTCACCAGTTGCAAACGTGCAGCAGCATTATCAGGAGCAATCTCAAGAATACGTTCCAAGACCTTAGCAATACTATCCTGCGGCATTTTTTTCAAACCCATATAAGCGGCATACATAGCAGCAAGCTCTACATCTGGGCGAGGCAGAGCCATATAGCTTCGGAATAGGTTTAGTATCCGTGTGGAGTCTTTTTTTAGATTCTCTGTTTCCGCGACTTCCTGGCGCATAAGATAGACCCGTTCTTCCGTCGTAGCGGTGGGACTTAATAGAATTTGCTCCGTTAGATTTTTCACTGCGACAGTATCGTTTTTCGACTTATAGAAAGAACGCATGGATAAGAGGGCATGCACTTGACTCGGATTAGCTGCCAATACATCTTTCAATACCGAGACGGCTTTCTTCTCCTGCCCATTCATCATGAGCATATCAGCATATAACGTCCGATAATTATCATCATTAGGGTGCTGATCGGAAAGACTTTTCATTTCAGCAATAGCTGCTTTCTTATCGCCCAACTGAGTGTATAAATCACTCTTGGCATAAGCAATGCGCTCACTCTTCCCGTCAGCCAATTCAAGCCTTTCCAACGAGGAAATAGCTTTAGGATAATCTTTCTGCTGTTGGTAAATCTGGTACAGCATCTCCAGAATTTCCAACCTGTCTTTATTACGATCATACAACCGTTCTAAAACAAGTGCGGCATCGTCTAACTTATTAGAAGCAACATAGGATTGTGCCAACGTCTCAAGAAAAAAGGAATTATCAGGGTCTAACTCAGCAGCTTTTTCCTTGTATTCCAGTACCTTGTCAGTATGCTTCAAGCCAGCCTCATACTGAGAAAGATAGAAATAAGCAGCTGAAGAGAGAGAATCCAACTCCACACAACGTTTCAGCAAATCATAAGCAGCGTCGTGGTTGCCCTTTTCACGTTGAACGATGGCCTCCAAAAAATAATAGTCATAGGTACGTGACAATGAATCAGCGACAACAGACTGAGCCATACAACCCAGTTCCATCATCCAGAGAAAAAGAACAAAAACACTTCTCATCACCACCTTGTATTCATCACTTACTATTTAACACCTGTATGACCATAGCCACCTTCACCGCGCTCAGTCTCATCAAGCTCTTCAACCTCGATGAATTCGCCTTGTTCGTGACGTGCTATCACCATTTGAGCGATACGCTCACCATCTTCCACGATGAAATCATCTTGGGACAAATTAATAAGAAGAACCCCCACCTCGCCACGATAGTCAGCATCGATAGTTCCTGGAGAGTTCAACACCGTAATACCTTTCTTTAGAGCCAATCCACTACGAGGACGTACTTGCGCCTCGTAGCCTGCCGGAAGAGCGATGTGAAGACCGGTAGGAATCAGTCGACGTTCCATAGGACAAAGACATACTGGAGCATCCAAATTGGCACGCAAATCCATTCCTGCACTCTGCAGAGTGGCGTAAGCCGGCAACTGCTGATGTCCGCGATTAATCACTTTAATTTTCATAACGTGGTCGTATATATTTCGTGCAAAAGTAGCTATTTCTATCCAAATAGCCATATTTTTTGAGTAAAAAAGACATAAATTCAATGAAAAAGCGTACTTTTGCAACATGACAATGAATTGGCAACAACTGATTTCCAACAAACGACTCGGTCAGGAGCACCGTCATCCTATCCGACATGATGATCGTACAGAGTTCAAACGTGACTACGACCGACTGATATTCTCAGCCCCATTTCGACGGATGCAAAACAAGACCCAGGTATTCCCCCTGCCTGGCAGCATTTTCGTACATAACCGATTGACGCACTCACTCGAAGTAGCAAGTGTGGGAATGTCATTAGGTAATGATGTTGCCCAAATGCTAACGCACAAACATCCTGAACTAAAAGACACCTTATTTCAGGAAATCGGACAAATTGTAGCAACAGCCTGTCTAGCACATGACATGGGGAATCCACCGTTTGGACATTCAGGGGAAAAAGCGATACAAGCATTCTTTAAAGAAGGTAAAGGAAAAGCACTGAAACAACATGTCAGTCCGGCGTTCTGGGAGGATATCACCCATTTTGAAGGAAATGCATACGCCTTTCGTCTGCTTACCCATCAATTCAAGGGCAGACGTCCAGGAGGATTTGTCATGACCTATTCCACATTGGCATCCATCGTCAAGTACCCTTTCCCTGCTTCGATGGCTGGTAGTCATGGTAAGTTTGGCTATTTCCAAAGTGAACGGGAATACTACCTTCGTCTTTGCGATGAAATGGGAATAAAATGCATAGAGGAAAGTGGTAACCAAAAACGATTTGCTCGCTATCCGCTCGTATATCTCGTAGAAGCTGCCGACGATATTTGCTATGAGATTATGGATATCGAAGACTCCCATAAATTGAAACTTCTAACATATGAAGAAACAAAAGACTTATTATTGGGTTTCTTCGAACCAGAAACACAGCAAAAGATTCTACAACGCATCGAAGAAGAAGGCGTTAGCGACAACAACGAGAAAATAGTTTATATGCGCGCCTGTGTTATCGGGCGACTGGAACATGAATGTGTACAGGCATTTGTTGAGGAAGAAGAAGCGATCCTGAACGGATCATTTACTGGCAGTCTGATTGAGCATATTAGTCCATTACAACGAGACAACTATATACGTTGCACCCAAATCTCGAAAAAGAAAATCTATCGTAGCAAACCAGTACTCGACGTCGAGCTCTCCGGATACAAGATTATGGACACATTGCTCGACCAGATGGTAGAAGCGGTTTGCTTCCCTGATCGATTCTATTCGAAGCAACTGATTGGAAGAGTTAGCAACCAATACGATATTGACAACGAAGATTTTGAAACGCGACTGATGGCCGTCATAGATTACATCTGTGGCATGACAGACGTCTTTGCACTTGACGCCTACCAAAAAATGTTGGGAATCAGTCTTCCGATAGTTTAAACCTGATCCTTGTAAATAATTTTATTGGCGCCAGAGGTGACTTTCAACGCCTCTGGATGCTCTTTAATATAAGAATCAATATGACGGATACGTTTCTGTTCAAGGATCTCATCCACAGCAATCAAGATGCCCGTTTCCTCTACATCGCCAAAACCATAGTTGATAGCAGTACCAAAAAGTTTCATGGTAGGACTTAATCCCATATAGGCATTCACCAAAGGAGGAATATTATATCCTAATTTTCTAATCTCAGAATTAAGAATCTTATAATCTTCTCTAAAATCTTGTTCACAGAATATCTGCGCAAACTCACTTTCATCCGACTCTATTTTCAACGGTTTCATCGGTATGATTAGATGATCCTTATCATCAAAATGTTTCTTCAGGAAATACAGAATCATATCCCTCCCCCGACGGATATAAGATGGATACATCGTCATTTTACCAAAAAAGTAGCGAACATTGGGCTTGATGACAGTCAATGCCCCCAAACCATCCCACAAATTATCCAGAGCGAACAAACTTTTTGACCCATTTTTACTGGTATTCTGATATTCCAAGGTAACAAAACTACGTCCCAATTCTATCGTATAGGGCATATACTCCTTCATAAAACGGTCAGAGAAATGAAACATATGACTCGTGGCTAAAATGGGTTGTCCATCCTCGTCCACATCCACGTCCGTACCTAAAATGTATCGGTAACCTCCAATAATTTCCTCTTCTTGAGGGTTCCAAACCACCAATTGTTTATAACAGTTTTCGCAAGTATCGAATTCATCCAGATCAAGTTCTTTCCCTGTTCCACCACCTGCTGCACGAAATGCAATCTCACGAAGTCGACCGATTTCTCGAACCACATTAGGAGCCTGATGCCAAGTAACCACATAAATTTCATTATTACTCTTATTCGTCATTCTCAACTGACGCTCTGGAGTCAGCTCCTTCCGCAGGAGTTCTTTGTCAATAGGGGGTATTATTGATTGTTCCATACTTAATTGGTTTTGTCTATAGGTTATAAACTTGATCTTGAACTTCTTTGGCCCATTCGACCGGCGTTTTTGAGTGATCAAAGTGTTGCCAGCAAATAGGTTTACCGATTCTTATCTCAAATGTCTTATGTACATTCTTATACATCTCGTCAACAAGAAAAAGCATAGCGAGATTGAAAGGAAGAAAACGATCGCTAAAATTGGCCAAACGATAGAAAAAATCTGAATTCCTCCCTCCGAAATGAATAGGCACCACATCTCTATGATACTCGACGCTCTTGGTTATAAATGTCTTTTTCCACTGAAAATCACGTATTGTCTTACCCGTCCGACGTGAACAAAGGCCTGCAGGGAACATCAGCACATGGTTATCACTTTTAAATACAGCTTCTATCATTGCAGGAAAATTTCTGCCTTGTCGCCCCGTCTTGTTAATCGGAACACATAATGGAGCCAAACCAGGCAGATTCATCAGTAAGTCATTCACCAAATAGCGAAAATGTCCATCATATTTTCGACCTATGATGGCGCCCAATGCAACTCCATCAATTCCACCTAAAGGATGATTGCTCACAAATGTATAAAGTTTACCATCATGAGGAGATGGAAGATTTTCCATTCCCTTTACATCTAATGTCATATCCAAATAGCGTACACAAGCTTCCAACCACTCAGTACCCTCGACATGACGACTATCCCATAAGAAACGATTAACAGCATCCTGATGAATGATACGCTTCAACCATGAAACGAGAAATCCAGGAACAAATTTGGCTCGGTTTCCCATCTTAGTTTGCAAGATTGAATCTATGTCAATCGTCTTTGATATCACTTCACTCATAACCTCATATCATATGAACATGCAAAATTAACAGAAAATTCATAAATACAATGCACTTTTTCCTAAAAATGTGCAAAAATAATTCCCTAAAATGCTTTTTTTTATTTTTTTTGCCCCAAAATTTGATTTTTTGTGGGGAATTGTGGTGGAAAGTGGGGAGTTTTATGTAACTTTGAACCCGAAATTCATATAAATTTGGTACATATGCGTTTTTTAGGTAATATAGAAGCAAAGACTGACGCCAAAGGAAGAGCCTTTTTGCCAGCTGTTTTCCGCAAAGTACTACAGGGTGCTAGCGAAGAAAATCTGGTTTTACGGAAGGATGTCTTTCAAGAATGTTTGGTCTTGTATCCTGAAAGTGTATGGAACGAGCAGATGGATGCCTTGCGTTCCAAACTGAGCCGATGGAACAAGCAGCAGCAGTTGGTTTTCCGCCAGTTTGTCTCAGAGGTCGAGCTCGTAACACTCGATGGCAATGGACGTTTTCTAATACCTAAGCGGTACATGAAAATGGCTGGCATTGAACAAGATGTTAAGTTTATCGGCATGGGCGATACCATAGAAATCTGGAGCAATAAACATACCAGCGAGCCATTTATGGAGGCTCAAGAATTTGGTCTGGCTCTTGAAGAAATGATGATTGACAAAGACAACAAAGAATAAAAGCATCAAGAATGACGACTACGGCATTGACTTATCACACCCCTGTTCTTCTGCAAGAGAGCGTTAACGGGTTAAACATCCACCAAGACGGCATCTATGTGGATGTAACCTTTGGGGGAGGAGGGCATAGCCGAGAGATACTAAGCCGTTTGGGAAACAACGGACACTTATACAGTTTCGACCAAGATGCCGACTCAGAAAAAAACATTGTCGCTGATGATAGATTTACGTTTGTCAGAAGCAACTTTAGATATATCAGAAATTGGATGCGATACTACCATGTAGAGCATATCGATGGTATCTTGGCCGACTTAGGAGTGTCCAGTCACCATTTTGATGATGAAACGAGAGGTTTTTCCTTCCGCTTCGACGCTCCGTTGGACATGAGGATGAACAAACGAGCAGGAGGTACTGCTGCCAGTGTCCTCAATAGCTATACCGAAGAGCAACTGGCTCAGATCTTTTACCTTTACGGAGAACTCAAAAATGCAAGAAAAATTGCCTCAGCCATTATAAAGGCCCGCATGGACAAGCCTATCAATACAACGAGCGACCTCTTAATGGCTACAGAAAAGCTGTTTCAAAAAGAACGAGAGAAGAAAGAAATGGCTAAGATGTTTCAGGCACTCCGCATTGAGGTAAACCAAGAAATGGGAGCGTTAAAAGAGATGCTTACAAGTGCAACAGAGTTACTTCGGGAAGGAGGTCGGTTGTCCGTTATCACCTACCATTCATTAGAGGATCGGATGGTGAAGAACATCATGAAGACAGGGAATCCTGAAGGAAAGGTAGAGAAAGACTTCTTTGGTCGTTCCTGTTCGCCCTTTCAGCTAGTTAACAGCAAAGTCATTGTTCCTAGCTCGGAAGAACAACAGACAAACCCGAGGAGTAGAAGTGCGAAGTTACGCATTGCAGAAAAAGTAAAACAATAAATACCAGATAAAAGTGGCAAAGGAAGAAAACTTAGAGCAGGAAATTCAGTTATCCCCTGAAGTCTCACAAGACAAGAATAAGCAGGAAACTGGCACATTAGAAATGATTGAGGAGCGGGCAAAAGAAGAAGAATCACGTTCTCTCTCTTCACTGAACCTGCGTACTATATTGGGTGGTGACGTCTTAACTGCAAAGACGGTACGCCATCAGATATGGCTGTTTGTACTCATTGTCATCTTCGCTATTATCTATGTTGCATTCAGATACCAGTGCCAACAAGACATGATTGCCATTGACAAATTAGAAAATGAATTGAAAGATGCCAAATTCAAGGCACTCTCTAGTTCCAGTACACTAACGGAGCGCTGTCGTGAAAGCCACGTGTTAGACGTTCTACGCCAAAATAAAGACAGCGTTCTACATATAGCAGATCAGCCCCCATATATTATCCAGATTCCAGAATAAACCATCAAAAAGACAAACACCACAAAGAAAAATGAATAAGTTCAATAGTGAAAAAGTGATGCCACGCTATTTTGCCATAGCGATAATATTTACCATAATAGGATTTGCTATCTTGGGAAAGGCTATGTATATCATGACCATCAAAAAAGACTATTGGACCAAGGTTGCCGCTAGACTCAAGCGCGATAGTGTATGCGTAAAGCCAACCCGTGGTAACATTCTTAGCTGTGACGGTCAGTTGATGGCAAGCAGTATCCCTGAATATCGAATCTACATGGACTTTAAGGCTGGTGGCAAAGAAAAAGACTCTTTGTTAGGTGTCAAGATGGACTCTATCTGCGAAGGACTTGCTGAAATATTTCCTGAATATACAGCCGAGAAATTCAGAGTCCAAATGGAACTTGCCAGAAAAGATTCTCTCAGTCATTATCCTATATGGCGAAAGCGTATTGATTACAATACATTCACTCAAGTTAAAAGTCTCCCAGTATTCAATCTCTCCAAATACAAAGGAGGATTTCACTGGGAAGAATTCAACGCTCGACGTCGTCCTTTTGGCTCACTGGCTCAACGCACAGTCGGTGATATGTTCGGTGCTAAGGATACTGCTCGTTGTGGTCTTGAACTATCTTTCGACTCTATTCTTAGAGGGACAAACGGTCTGACACACAGGCGAAAGGTCCTTAATAAATATATGAACATACCCGTGATGCAACCCATCGACGGAGCGGATATTGTGACCACCATCGACGTAAACATGCAAGACATCGCCGAACGTGCCGTCATCGACGAATTGAAAGACATCAACGGTGACTTAGGCGTGGCCATTCTGATGGAAGTTGAAACAGGTGACATCAAGGCTATTGTAAATATGTCAAAATGCGTATTAGATAATGGCGAAGTGGTATACCGAGAGATTAAGAACAATGCAGTTGCCGACCTTCGCGAGCCCGGTTCTGTATTCAAGACTGCCTCCATTCTCGTGGCATTAGATGACGGCGTAATTCCCAACGACACCAATTATATCATCCATACTGGCTGCGGTATCGTAGATATGCATGGAAGACCGATGAAAGATCACAACTGGCGAAGAGGTGGTTATCAAGATATCAATGTAGCACGCGCCCTCGAAGTCAGTTCCAACATCGGTGTAAGCCATGTCATCGATAAATTCTACGGGCATAAACCCGAAAAGTTCATTGAAAGTATCTACCGTACAGGGCTTGCCAGCGATCTACACATTCCGCTGGTGGGTTCGACCAAGCCACGCATCCGTAAACCAGAAAAAGACAAGTATGGTCATTGGACGAACTGGAGTAAGACAGCTCTCCCATGGATGAGTATCGGCTATGAGACACAGATTCCTCCCATCTCCACAGTAACATTTTACAATGCCATTGCCAATAATGGCAAAATGATGCGCCCACGATTTGTCAAAGCAGTTATGAAAAATGGCGAAGTCGTGGCAGAATTTCCACCCGAAGTGGTGAAGACAAGGATTGCCAAACCCGCTACCATCAAGATGATGCAAACGATTCTTGAGCATGTAGTAAGCCAAGGATTAGGAAAAAGGGCGGGTTCCAAATCCTTCAAAGTTGCAGGTAAGACAGGTACAGCGCAGATTTCTCAGGGTGCAGGTGGCTATAAGTCTGGTACTGTGCAGTACTGGCTAAGTTTTGCTGGCTATTTTCCAGCAGATGCTCCCCGTTACAGCTGTATTGTCTGCCTGAAAAAGTCAGGACTTCCAGCCTCTGGAGGCGGTATGAGCGGATTGGTATTCCACCGCATTTCAGAAGGTGTAATGGCTCAAAGTCTTAAACTTCATGTCAAGGATGCCAGAGACTCCCTGTCGATCATGATTCCTGAAGTAAAAGATGGAGATATCATTGCTGCCGACTATGTGCTTCATCAGTTGGGAATACGCACAAATGTCAACCAAGATTTCTCCTATGCAAACGGCAACCCGATATGGGGGAAGGCAACGCTTAGCAAAGAAAAAGTCATGCTGACCAGTAGCAAGACATCTCACAACGTCGTACCGGATGTCACCGGCATGGGAGCCCGCGATGCCGTCTACCTGATGGAATGCCGAGGCATTCAGGTAAAACTTCATGGAAGAGGTAAAGTCAAATCACAGAGCATACCGGCAGGAAATATCGCCAAGAAAGGATCTGTATGTGAATTAAGATTACAATAAAAAACAAGATATATGAAACTCAGCGAACTGCTCAAGAAAGTAAAACCGCTCCAGATAATTGGAGACGCGGAGAAAGAGATTACAGGCATCAATATCGATTCAAGGCGAATTGAAGCAGGTCATTTGTTTGTGGCCATCCCTGGAACACAGACAGACGGCCATATGTTTATTGGGAAAGCCATTGAACTAGGAGCTACTGCCATACTCTGCGAAAAAATGCCTGAAGATATCAAAGAGGACATCACCTATGCTACAGTGGCATCAACAGAAGATGCGGTTGGCAAAGTGGCAACCATCTTCTATGGAGATCCATCTAGGAAGCTCAAGTTAGTAGGCGTCACAGGTACAAATGGCAAAACGACTATCGCCACCTTATTATATAATATGTTCCGCCAGCTGGGCTATCATTGTGGTCTACTATCTACGGTATGCAACTATATTGATGGTGAGGCTGTCCCAGCCAGTCATACGACACCAGATCCCATTGAGTTGAATCAGTTACTAGCCAAAATGGTGGAGAAAGGATGCACCTATGCATTCATGGAGTGTTCCAGTCACGCCATTGCCCAAAGACGCATTGGAGGACTGAGATTTGTCGGAGGAATCTTCACCAATCTAACACGTGACCACCTAGATTATCACAAGACCTTTGAAAACTATCGTGATGCCAAGAAAGCTTTCTTCGATGGACTATCCAAGGATGCTTTTGCTATAACAAATGTTGATGACAAAAACGGAATGGTTATGGTTCAGAATTGCAAGGCGCAGGTGAAGACATACTCAACACGCTCGATGGCAGATTTCAGAGCCCGTATTATAGAATGTCATTTTGAAGGGATGTACTTGGAGATAGATGGACGTGAAGTTGGTGTTCAGTTCATCGGCAAATTCAATGTCAGCAACCTTTTGGCTGTTTATGGAGCAGCTGTCATGTTAGAGCAAAAGCCAGAGGACATTCTATTGGTTCTTAGTACGCTGAAAAGTGTCAGCGGACGCCTGGAACCTATCCATTCTCCGGAAGGATATACCGCTATCGTAGATTATGCTCATACACCCGATGCTTTGGAGAACGTGCTCAATGCCATTCATGAGGTACTGAACACTCACTCTTCAGAAGGACGCGCACAGGACAAGACAGGACATATCATCACTGTCTGCGGTGCAGGCGGCAACCGTGATAAGGGGAAACGCCCATTGATGGCCCAAGAAGCCGTAAAACAAAGCGACAAGGTGATTATCACTTCTGACAATCCACGATTTGAAGAGCCTCAGGACATCATCAATGATATGATAGCCGGCCTTAATGCCAAACAAATGAAAAAAGTGCTTTGTATTGTTGATCGAAAAGAAGCGATTCGCACTGCATGTATGCTGGCAGAAAAGGGTGATGTAATTCTTATTGCTGGAAAAGGTCATGAGGACTATCAAGAGATTAAGGGAGTAAAGCATCACTTTGACGACAAAGAAGTTGTAAGAGAGATTTTCAATAACTAAAATTTATACCTTATTACATTATGTTATACTATATCTTCCGGTTCCTAGAGCAATTCAACATACCTGGATCACACATGTGGTCGTACATCTCGTTCAGATCTCTTCTGGCACTCATCTTGTCACTTGTCATTTCTGCCTGGTTTGGTGAGTATTTCATCAAATATATGAGACGTAAGAAAATCTATGAGACAGAACGCGACCCATCCATTGATCCTTTTGGAGTGGAGAAAAAAGGTGTTCCTACAATGGGTGGCATCATTATCATTGTCTCCATCCTCATCCCAGTTATTCTTCTGGGACGTATGCGTAATGTATACCTCATCTTAATGATCGTAACGACACTATGGCTGGGATTCCTTGGATTCCTTGATGACTACATCAAGATCTTCAAACAGAACAAAGATGGCCTGAAAGGTAAATACAAAATTGTGGGTCAGGTGAGTATCGGTTTCATTGTAGGTCTGACACTGTATCTAAGCCCTGATGTGGTTATGCGCGAGAATGTATCCATTTCACAGCAGAGTCAGGAGATTGTGGTACACAAAAGCGAAGCCGAAAAATCCCTGAAGACCACTATTCCGTTCATTAAGAATCACAACCTTGATTATTCCAAAGTCATGAGTTTTTGTGGCAATTATAAGACTGCTGCCGGCTGGATTCTTTTCGTCATCATGACAATTATTGTGGTCACCGCAGTTTCCAATGGTGCCAACCTCAACGACGGAATGGATGGTATGTGTGCTGGAAATTCCGCTATTATTGGTGTCGCATTAGGCATTCTTGCCTATGTATCTTCCCACATCGTCTATTCTGCTTATTTCGATATTATGTACATCCCTGATTCACAAGAGCTTGTGGTATTCCTCTGCGCTTTTATCGGAGCCATGATTGGTTTCCTCTGGTATAATGCATTCCCTGCTCAGATCTTTATGGGTGATACTGGCTCATTAACCATTGGAGGAATTATCGGTGTAGCAGCAATTATCATCCACAAAGAACTTTTACTACCTATTCTGTGTGGTATCTTCTTTGTAGAAAGTTTAAGTGTTATCATCCAAACACAATATTTTAAATGGATGAAACGAAAAGGACAACGAGTACGCGTATTCAGAGCAACGCCCATTCACGATACATTTCGTCGTTTAGACTCACAGTTGGACAATACTAGTCGCTATATCTTAAAAGGATGGCCCCATCGTCCATTCCATGAGTCCAAAATCACTATTCGTTTTTGGATTACCACTATTATCCTTGCCGCACTGGCAATTATCACCTTGAAAATGAGATAATTATATGAAAAAGAAAATTGCAATATTAGGAGCAGGAGAGAGCGGTGCTGGTGCCGCTGTCTTAGCCAAAAAAGAAGGATTTGATGTCTTTGTGTCTGACATGTCCGCTATTCGTGATAACTATAAGAAATTGATGGATGACCATCAGATAGAATGGGAAGAAGGACATCATACCGAGGAAAAGATTCTTGATGCTGATGAGGTTATCAAAAGTCCAGGCATTCCGGATACCGCTCCAATGATTGTTAAAATCAAGGAAAAAGGGATACATATTATCAGTGAGATAGAGTTTGCCGGCAGATATACTGATTCCCAAATGATCTGTATCACAGGATCAAACGGAAAGACTACGACAACATCACTCATCTACCACATTTTTAAGAGTGCTGGTTACGATGTAGGTTTGGCAGGAAACATCGGGAACTCATTGGCATTGCAAGTGGCCGAAGATCCACATGCCTATTATATCATTGAGTTAAGTTCCTTCCAGTTGGACAATATGTATGACTTCCGTGCGAATATTGCTATTTTGTTAAACATCACGCCCGATCATCTTGACCGTTACGACTTCTGTATGCAGAACTATGTCGACTCCAAGATGCGAATCATTCAGAACCAGACTCCTCAGGATGCATTCATTTTTTGGAACGATGATCCGGTAGTCAAAAAAGAGTTGCAGAAATACAACATAAAATCTATCCTTTATCCATTCTCTGAGCTCAAGGAAAATGGATCAATCGGATATATTGAGAAAGGGATGTATACTTTGGAAAAGCCAGAGCCCTTCAATATGGAGCAGGAGTCGCTGAGTTTGACTGGCAAGCACAATATTTATAATTCGTTAGCCGCTGGTATAGCAGCCAACATTGCTGGTATCAAAAAAGAGAATATCAGAAAGAGTTTGAGCGACTTCCCCGGTGTAGAGCACCGTCTGGAAAAGGTATGCACTGTACATGGCGTTCATTATATTAATGATTCAAAAGCCACCAATGTTGATGCCTGTTGGTATGCTCTTGAAGCTATGAAGACCAAAGTGATTCTTATTATTGGTGGTAAGGACAAAGGAAATGACTACGAGCCTATCAAGCCCTTAGTAAAGGAAAAATGCTCAGGCATTGTCTATCTGGGTGCAGACAACCAAAAGTTACACGATAATTTTGATGCATTAGGTATCCCTGTTCGTGACACCCACTCCATGAAAGAGTGTATGGCTGCCTGCTACGAAATGGCAAAACCTGGTGAAACCGTTCTCCTGAGTCCCTGTTGTGCCAGTTTCGATCTCTTTAAGAACATGGAAGATCGAGGTGAACAATTCAAGGCGATTGCCAGAAGTTTATAACTGATGCCCCAACAAAAACCAGGAAATGAATAAAAAAATTGAAAATATATTTAAGGGTGATAAGGTCATATGGATGATATTCTTCTTTCTCTGCATGATCAGTATTGTTGAAGTTTTCTCGGCTTCAAGCAACCTGACATATAAGAGTCAGAACTATATTCTCCCTATCATGTACCATGCTGGTACCGTAGCATTTGGCGCCTTTATCGCCGTCATCACACTCAATATTCCCTGTCGCTATTTTAAATTAATGACACCTTTCTTGCTGATAGCGACAGGCATCCTATTGCTATGGGTACTCGTTGCAGGCGAACGTACAGGCGATGCCAGCAGATGGATTAGTCTCTTCGGCTTTACCTTCCAACCTTCTGAGATTGCCAAAGGAACGATGGTGTTAGCGACGGCACAGATACTCAGTGCCATGCAACGACCTGACGGATCGGGAGCTGATAAAAAAGCCTTCAAATATATCTTATGGATTGTGGTGCCAGTAGCACTACTCATCATGGTGGAGAACTTATCAACGGCAGTCCTCCTGTGTTTTGTCATCTTCCTAATGATGTTCATTGGTAGAGTACCATTACTTCAACTGGGTAAACTAGCTGGATTCGTTGTCGGACTGGCTATCTTCGCATTCATCATGGTCATGACTATTGGAAATAGTGAAGAGGAACAGATGGCTAACGGGAAAGCCCAAACCGAGCAAGTTCAGACCCCTAAAAAGAAAAACAAGCTGGAGAAGATTCTTCACCGCGCAGACACTTGGAAGTCACGAATAAAAAAATTCAGCAATAAGAAAGAGATTGCTCCAGAAGATTATGATTTGGACAAAGATGCACAGGTTGCGCATGCTAATATTGCAATCGTGTCAAGCAATATCATCGGAAAGGGTCCTGGGAAGTCCGTCGAACGCGATTTCCTCTCACAGGCTTTCTCCGATTTCATCTATGCCATCATTATCGAGGAGCTAGGTTTCTTCGGAGCCACCTTCGTCATCTTCCTATATATCGTGCTCCTTTTCCGTACTGCACGAATAGCCAGCCAGTGCGAGAATAATTTTCCTGCATTTCTGGCCATGGGACTTGCCCTCCTACTCGTTGTACAAGCAACTTTCAATATGCTTGTAGCCGTTGGTATCGCTCCCGTCACAGGACAACCATTGCCACTCATCTCAAAGGGAGGAACATCGACCATCATCAACTGCGCCTATTTGGGCATCATTTTAAGTGTCAGTCGGTCGGCAAAAAAGTCGAAAAGCAAAGATGATGCAGAAAGTGAATAAAAAACACGATGAAAATTGCGAAAAGAAAAAAATAATTTGTAATTTTGCGACAATATATAATAAGGTATATGGATCAAGCAACAAAAACGACCACAAAAAGTGCCAATGAAGTTAGAGTTATCATCAGTGGAGGTGGAACTGGAGGACATATTTTCCCTGCCATTTCCATTGCCAATGCTATTAAAACTCTTCGTCCTGACGCAAAAATCCTATTTGTTGGAGCTTTGGGCAGAATGGAGATGCAGCGCGTGCCTGCTGCAGGCTATGAAATCATTGGCCTGCCCATTTGTGGATTCGACCGCAAGAACCTTCTCAGAAATTTTAAGGTCCTCCTCAAAATTTGGAAGAGTCAGCGAATGGCTAAACAGATTATCAAGGATTTTAGCCCCCAAGTAGTTGTAGGTGTAGGCGGTTATGCTAGTGGTCCTACACTGAACACTGCTGCTGCAATGGGAATACCTTGTCTGATACAAGAACAGAATTCCTATGCTGGTGTCACTAATAAACTTCTTGCCAAGAAAGCAGAGAAGATATGTGTGGCTTACGACCATATGGAGCGTTTCTTCCCCGCAGAAAAGATTATCAAGACAGGGAACCCTGTACGTCAGGCATTACTGGAAGCGATCATCACACGTGAGGATGCCATACGGTCTTTCGGACTTGACCCTAAAAAGAAAACCATTCTATTAATCGGCGGAAGCCTTGGTGCTCGCACTATCAATGAAAGTATGTTGCAGCATCTCGACATCATTGCAGAGACCGACGTACAGTTTATCTGGCAAACAGGAAAATATTACCACTCAGAGATTACAGAACGACTCAGGGGGCAAGATTTACCCAACTTGAAGGTAATGGACTTCATCAGTGATATGGGGGCAGCATACAAAGCAGCCGACTTGGTTATCAGTCGTGCAGGTGCCAGCAGTATCTCTGAATTTTGTCTGATTGGCAAACCCGTTATCTTAGTACCCAGTCCTAATGTAGCTGAGGATCATCAGACAAAGAATGCATTGGCGCTTGCCGATTGCGATGCTGCGATATATGTTAAAGATGCAGAAGCACCAGGCATACTCCTTGATATGGCTATTAAAGTAGTAAAAGATGAAGCCAAACTGGCGTCACTCAGTGAGAATGTACTTAAATTAGCCCTACCCGATTCTGCTGAAATCATTGCAAAAGAAGTTATTCAACTTGCTGAAAAAAGATAAGAACATGGAACTCGATACTATTAAAGCTGTTTATTTTGTAGGTGCTGGAGGCATCGGCATGAGTGCCATCGCACGCTATTTCCTAAAGAAAGGCCTTGTGGTGGGCGGCTATGACAAGACCCCTTCCGACCTAACTCGTCAGTTGGAGAAGGAAGGTATGCATATCCACTATGAAGAGAATGTGCATCAAATACCTGCTGCATGTCAGCAGAAAGACACTTGTCTGGTCATCTATACACCTGCCATCCCTCAGACCCATCAAGAGCTTGTCTTTTTCCGTGAAAATGGATTTGAAATTCAGAAGCGAGCACAAGTATTAGGTACCCTCACAAAGGCTCATAAGGGACTTTGTGTGGCAGGTACTCATGGTAAGACGACTACATCAACTATGTGTGCACACATCATGCACCAAAGTCATCTTGACTGTAATGCATTCTTAGGAGGCATTTCCAAAAACTACGGTACCAACTATATCCTTTCTTCCTCCGATTTTGTTGTGATTGAAGCGGATGAGTTCGACCGTTCATTCCACTGGCTTCGTCCTTGGGCAACTGTAATCACTTCGACTGACCCAGACCATCTGGATATCTACGGAACGAAAGAAGCTTATTTGGAGAGCTTCCGTCATTATACCACACTGATACAACCAGGCGGTGCCCTTATTATTCATCGCGATCTTGAGATGAAAGAGGATTTGCAAGAGGGTGTCAGACGATATGATTATAGTCTTCATGAGGGCGATTTCCACGCTGAGAATATCCATATTGAGAATGGAGAAATCACTTTCGACTTCATCTCACCCATCGAAAGCGTACGGAACGTGGAGTTAGGACAGCCTATTCCCATCAATATCGAAAATGGTATCGCAGCTATGGCAATGGCACAATTGAATGGTTGTACTCCCGATGAGTTGAGAGAAGGTATGCGGACTTTTGGCGGTGTAGACCGTCGTTTCGACTTTAAGATCAAGACCGACAAACTCGTCTTCCTCAGCGACTATGCACACCATCCGAAAGAGATTTATCAAAGTGCACGGAGTATCCGTGAGTTATATAAAGACAAGCATATCACGGCCATTTTCCAGCCGCATCTCTACACCCGTACTCGCGATTTTTATCAAGAGTTTGCCGATGCGCTAAGCCAGTTGGACGAAGTAATACTCACAGAGATTTATCCTGCTCGTGAGAAGCCCATCGAAGGGATCACCTCGCAACTGATTTACGACAACTTAAAACCTGGTGTAAAAAAGGAGATCATCCAGAAGAAGGATGTACTCTCTTTCGTGAAGAGCCATACGTTTGAAGTACTGATTGTATTAGGAGCTGGTGACTTGGATAATGATGTTCCACAGATGACTCAAATATTAAGCAAGAAATGATACTCAACTGGAAGAACTCGATGATTGTCCTGTTGGACATTGCCATTGCAGTATATCTGCTGTTTGCCATCACGGTTTTCAACACCCCTGATGACAGGTCACAGATATGCTCCAAAGTGGTCATCAATATTCTCGACAATCAAACAGACGGCTTCCTAAATAATGGGGAAATCAAAAAACTGCTGGAACAAAAGAACAGCTATCCCGAAGGACAACCTTTGTCAGAAGTAAGTGTTCGAAAGATGGAAGACATCTTGAAGAAAAGCCCGCTTGTAGAAAGCGTTGAATGTTATAAGGGACAGGACGGTAAAGTCTATATCAATCTTTGTCAGCGTCTTCCAGTCATCCGCATCAAGTCCAATAACGGTGACGACTATTATATTGACAACAAAGGAGAGATTATGCCTCACACAAAATATGTGAGCGACCGAATTATCGCTACTGGACATATTCAGAAATCCTATGCCACAAAGATTCTGGCACCAATTGCCAATGAGTTGGCGAACGACGAGTTTTGGCAGAATCAGATTGAGCAGATTAACATTCTTGAAAACGGCGGCATAGAGTTGGTTCCACGCGTAGGAGACCATATTATCTACTTGGGCAACCATACCCATTTGACCAGAAAGTTGGAACGCATGAGGATGTTCTATAAGTACGGACTGCAGGAAGCTGGTTGGAACAAATATTCATACATCAGCGTAGAATTTGATAATCAAATTATCTGCCGAAAGGGAGAACGAAAAGAATCCAATAAAAACAAGATATAAAAATTAGAAACTAATATAGAGATGGCAGCAAAAGAATTTATTGTAGCAATTGAACTCGGGTCATCAAAGATGACAGGTATTGCGGGGCAGAAGAACCTCGATGGCAGTATTACCGTACTCGCTGTTGTAAAGGAGGATGCTTCTTCATTCATCCGCAAAGGTGTGGTTTACAACATTGACAAGACCGCACAAGCACTGACTAACATTGTCAAGAAATTGACAAGTCAACTCAAGACAGAGATTACACAGGTTTATGTAGGCGTTGGCGGACAGTCTATCCGTAGTGTAAGAAATGTGATTACACGCGATCTGCCCACTGACACCATCATCACCCAAGAGATGGTCATTGACCTTATGGATTCCAACCGTAATATGCAATATGCTGAACAAGAAATTCTTGACGCTGCCGTTCAGGAATACAAAGTTGATGCCCAGTATCAGGTGGACCCTGTGGGCATTCAAGCCACCCATATCGAGGGTAATTTCCTGAACATCCTGCAGCGCAGAGCATTCTACAAGAGTCTTAACAGTTGTTTTGCTGCTGCCAACATCAATGTTGCAGAACTCTATCTTGCCCCACTCGCTTTGGCAGACAGTGTGCTGACAGAGGCAGAAAAACGTTCGGGATGTGCACTCGTTGATATCGGTGCTGACACCACTACTGTTAGTGTCTTCAGTAAGAATATTCTACGCCATCTCTCCGTCATTCCCTTAGGAAGTAACAATATCACCAAGGATATTGCTACTCTGCAGATGGAAGAAAAGGACGCAGAGCGCATGAAACTGAAATATGCCAATGCCTATACCGACAACAACGATATCGACAACAACATGAAATTCTCCATTGATGCAGAGCGACAGATTGAGTGTCGTAAGTTCATTGAAATTGTGGAGGGCCGTCTGGAAGAGATCATTGAGAACGTTTGGTATCAGATTCCATCTGACTACTACGACAAACTACTTGGAGGAATCATCCTCACTGGCGGTGGTTCAAATATGCCAAACATCGATAAAGCGTTCATGAATCATACACACATCGAAAAGGTACGTATCGCCAACTTTGTCACCCAGACCGTTAACGCTACTCAGGAAGATATCAAAGCGAAGAACGGTATGATGAACACCGTATTAGGACTTCTCGCTAAAGGTGACATGAATTGTGCTGGCGAAGAGTACGATCCTAACGGCAATCTATTCAAGCCTCAGCCACAGCCGACTCCCATGGGACTACGCACCCCACGCAAACCCGGTGAGATTGCCCCAGGTGTCATCCGCACTGAGGCAGAAAAGCAATTGGCCGAAGAAGAGGCACGCCGCAAACGTGAGGAAGAAGAGGAGGAAGCACGAATCGCCAAAGAACAGGAAGAGGCTCGTCTTGCTGAAGAGCGACGTAAGAACAGCCTGTGGAATAAAGCTTTCAGAGGATTGAAGAAATTCGGTGAGACGATTATCAAAGAAGAAGATTAAACAAAGGGACTCGCTAAGCAACTAAAAGTAAAAAGATTAATGATTATGACAGATATATTAGATTTCGGAGCACCCGAGAAAGAGAATAGCATCATCAAAGTGATTGGTGTCGGCGGTGGTGGCGGTAATGCCGTCAACCACATGTATCGTGAAGGTATACACGATGTAACATTCGTATTGTGTAATACCGATAATCAGGCTCTTAACGATTCACCCGTTCCTGTTCACCTCCAACTTGGCAAAGAGGGACTTGGAGCAGGAAACAAGCCTGAGAAAGCCCGTGAGGCTGCAGAAGAAAGTATTGAAGACATCAAGGCAATGCTCAATGATGGTACCCGTATGACGTTTATCACTGCAGGTATGGGTGGTGGTACAGGTACTGGTGCCGCTCCAGTAATTGCCCGCGTAAGTAAGGACATGGGAATCCTCACAGTAGGTATCGTCACGATTCCTTTCCGATTTGAGGGAGCCAAAAAAATCGACCAAGCGCTCGACGGTGTGGAAGAGATGTCTAAACATGTCGATGCCCTGTTGGTCATTAACAACGAGCGTTTGCGTGAGATTTATCCTGAGCTGTCATTGACAGCAGCTTTCGGCAAGGCTGACGACACACTGAGTGTTGCCGCCAAATCGATTGCTGAGATTATCACCGTCCACGGACTGATTAACCTCGATTTCAACGATGTGAAGACGGTATTGAAAGATGGTGGCGTAGCTATTATGTCTACCGGCTATGGCGAGGGTGAAGACCGTGTCAAGAAAGCTATTGACGATGCGCTCAACTCACCACTGCTGAATGACAACGACATCTTCAACTCCAAGAAGATTCTTCTTTCTATCGCCTTCAACGAGGAAAAGGGAAGCAACGAGAATTTCATGATGGAGGAGATGAACTATGTCAATGACTTCATGGACAAGTTCGGAGATTTCGAAATCAAGTGGGGTGTTGCCATCGATCCAGAATTGGGTAAGAAAGTGAAGGTTACTATCTTAGCAACTGGTTTCGGTATTACCAACGTCGACGGCATGGAAGCCCGTTTGAAAAAACACTCTCAAGAGGAAGCCAACCGCATCGCAGAGGAGCAGGAGAAAGCAGCTGCTAAAGAAGAACGCCGCAGTCGTTACTATGGAACTGAGGGAAGCACTCGTCGTTACAAGCGCCGTCCTCACATCTATCTCTTCCGTCCTGAAGACTTGGATAACGACAATGTCATCTCTGCGGTCGACTCAACACCAACATACAAGCGTACTCGCGAAATTCTGGACAGTATCAAAAGTCAGTCGAATGGCGAGATTGTAGACAAAGCATCGACAGAAGAACCCAAAGAGACGGTCACTCAGAAGACTATCAAGTTCGAATAACGAGAGACCCGTCTCATTCATATACCGCCTGCAACACTGCCAACGACTTCAATTCTGGGAAGTTTGGCAGATGCAGGCGGTAATACTTGATAGCCACCTCCAACAGACGGTTACGATCACGATGTGACAACTGAAACAAATACATCGTAGGGAAATCCATTCGCATCATCTGAATCAGCCTGCCGGCATCCAAAGGTTCCAGGTAGTCGCAATGAACAGGTAGCTCACTGCAGAAACAACTCTGTCGTAGGTCAAAATAATCACCTTCTTCATACTCCTCCAAATTGGGATAAAACCCGAGAAAACGACTGAGGCGCATCAAGAACACTAAATGAAAATTGACAAACGCACCACTACAACCATCTAACCACTCGAGACTGTTTACCATATAGTCAAAAAGGACTTCATCCTGTTGTTCACCTTTCAAGGCATGATACAGGAACTCACCCAAGAACAATGTTATCGTCAACTTGTCCGGATCGAAAGGAATTGTAGAATAAGGCGTCAGTACCCTCACATCGTGCAGTTTTTGCAACTGTACTTTCGGACGCATATCCCAAGTAATTTCTAACAACGTTAACGACTGGAAGTACTGTTTCTTCACTTTCGATTTGGCCGACTTCGGTATGGGGACAATAAAAGATTGTCTTCCGTCCGAACGCGTGAAGAGATCCACAATCATCTTCCCGTCTCCATATTTAATGGCATGTAACACAATTGCCTGCGACCGAACTAACATCGGAGCAAAGATACAAAGAAATTGGCAGAAAAAGGAAAAACCTGTCGAAAAACAGATTTTTTTAAAAGAAAATTTGGTGAAACGAAATAAATCGCGTACCTTTGCATCCGCAAAATTGAAAAGGGTCCCTTCGTCTATCGGTTAGGACGAGAGATTTTCATTCTCTAAAGAGGAGTTCGACTCTCCTAGGGACTACAAGGAATCCGTCATCTGCGCAGGGATGCGCTACCTAAACAAGGGAAACGGTGGCGGAGAGTGTAGGCAGCAATGTCAATACTCGCCCAGGGCAGCCGCAAGCGTAAGACCCACAAGCTTCATTATTAACAAATAATTATTTAAGTAAAATGGCAAATCACAAATCATCCCTGAAGAGAATCCGTCAGGACAAGAAAAAAGCTCTTCACAACAAGTATTATGCGAAGACTATGCGTAACGCTGTTCGTAAACTTCGTGCATTGACTAGCAAGGACGAGGCAGTTGCTCTTTATCCAAAGGTTCAGAAGATGTTGGACAAGTTGGCAAAGACCAATATCATCCACAAGAACAAGGCTGCAAACTTAAAGTCAAGCCTGACTAAGCACATCAATAAACTTGGCTAAAAGGTCATTATATTATCATAAAAAGAAACAGGTCGAAATCTTTTGAGGTTCCGACCTGTTTTTTGTAGTTTTTTAGCAGATAAACATTCGTTTATCTGTCTTTTTTTTTGTAATTTTGCAGCCTATAAGTAACTATCTTGAAATGGAAGAAGAACTGAAACAAGCAGAACAGAACTATTCCGCGAGTAACATTCAGGTACTTGAGGGACTGGAAGCAGTGCGCAAACGCCCTGCCATGTATATCGGGGACATTAGTGAAAAGGGACTCCATCACTTGGTAAACGAGACGGTCGACAACTCGATTGATGAGGCGATGGCCGGATATTGTACCCATATTGAAGTAACTATCAACGAAGACAACTCCATCACCGTTCAAGACAATGGACGTGGTATTCCAGTCGACGAACATGAAAAGATGCACAAGTCGGCTTTGGAAGTCGTCATGACAGTGCTACATGCTGGTGGTAAGTTTGACAAGGGCTCTTACAAGGTGTCTGGTGGTCTTCATGGTGTAGGTGTTAGTTGTGTGAACGCGCTGTCTACTCACATGATGTCACAGGTATTCCGCAATGGGCATATCTACCAACAGGAATACGAGAAGGGTAAGCCTCTCTACGATGTCAAAATCGTGGGCGACACAGACATCACTGGTACGCGTCAGCAGTTCTGGCCCGACGGAAGTATTTTCACTACAACAGAATTCAAGTACGACATTATTGCTCGTCGCATGCGAGAATTGGCCTACCTGAATGCAGGTATCACCATTACACTCACGGATTTGCGTCCTGATGAAGAGGGCAACCTGAGACAGCCAGAGGTGTTCCATGCCAAGGAAGGTCTGAAAGAGTTCGTTCGCTATGTGGACCGTCACCGTCAATCCATTATCGGTGATCCTATCTGTCTGAAGACGGAGAAGGACGGTGTACCCATCGAGGTGGCTCTGCTGTACAATAGTGATTACTCTGAAAATATCCACTCATACGTTAATAACATTAACACCATTGAGGGTGGTACCCACCTGACAGGTTTCCGTATTGCCCTTGCTCGCACACTGAAGAAGTATGCAGACGAGGACGATCAGTTGCGCAAGCAGATTGAGAAGGCAAAGATTGAGGTGGCTCAGGACGACTTCCGTGAAGGTCTTACTGCCATCATTTCTGTAAAGGTTGCCGAACCACAGTTTGAAGGTCAGACAAAGACTAAGTTGGGTAACTCAGAGGTTAATGGTGCAGTACAGAAAGCTGTGGGTGAGGCCATGACCAACTTCTTGGAGGAACATCCCAAAGAGGCTCATACCATTTGCGAGAAGGTTATTCTTGCCGCTACTGCACGTATTGCCGCTCGCAAGGCACGTGAGAGTGTACAGCGCAAGAACCCCATGACGGGTGGTGGCCTGCCTGGTAAGTTGGCCGACTGCTCCAACAAAGACCCCAAAGAGTGTGAGATATTCCTCGTCGAGGGTGACTCTGCCGGTGGATCTGCCAAGCAGGGCCGAGATCGCCATTTCCAGGCTATCCTCCCTCTACGCGGAAAGATTCTGAATGTAGAGAAAGTACAGTGGCATCGTGTCTTCGAGGCTGAATCTGTAATGAATATTATCCAGAGTATCGGTGTACGCTTCGGTGTCGATGGAGAAGACTCCAAGGAAGCCAATGTCGACAAGTTGCGCTATGACAAAATCATCATCATGACCGATGCCGACGTCGATGGATCACACATCGACACACTGATCATGACACTATTCTACCGCTTTATGCCAAAAGTTATCCAGGAAGGTCATCTATACATCGCCACTCCTCCACTCTATAAGTGTACCTATAAGAAGTTCGCTGAATACTGCTATACTGAACAGCAGCGTCAGCAGTTCATCGACAAGTATGTGGCTGGTGACGAGAATGCCACAGCGCTACACACACAGCGTTACAAAGGTTTGGGTGAGATGAACCCTGAACAGTTGTGGGAGACCACTATGAACCCTGAGAACCGTTTGCTGAAGCAGGTTACTATTGAAAATGCTGCTGAGGCCGATGAGATTTTCTCCATGCTCATGGGCGATGATGTGGAACCGCGACGGGAATTCATCGAAAAGAATGCTACTTACGCTAATATCGATGCGTAAAAAGTTTTGGGGGTGACGAAAGTCATCCCCAAAATATAATAGCCTATTTTGGAAGTCTTAAGGATTTCAATTGAAAACCTTAAGATTTTCTTTTGAAAAGTAGGGACTTTTCAAAAAACTGACTTTTTCGTCAAAACATTTGGTCATGTCCACGTTTCTTACTACTTTTGCAAGCGATTGAGCAAAGTGCTTATCAAGGGGTGCTGGCTGTTTTGATCGACGACAGGGTCGTGCAGCTGGCTGAGATGATACCCTCTAACCTGATGCGGATAATGCCGACGTAGGGATGGATAGGATGTGATTCAATATGTTTCCCCTTTTTTATTGTTCAAAAAAAAGAAAAAAACAATGAAAAAAATGAATGTAATGAGCCTTTTGCTGCTGATGGCAGCACAACCTCTGTATGCACAGAACAAGGCAGCGCTGTATGACTCTACTGAGGTGGAACGCTTGCAGGAAGTGGTGGTAACGGGTGTACGTGCGCAAAAGAATGCTCCGTACGCCATCACAAACCTGAGAAAGAAGGAACTGAGCGAATTCTCCAAAACGGGTCGCGAATTGCCGTTTCTGTTCTCGCAGACGCCTGGTGTGATGGCGTGGAGCGAGAACGGCATGGGTATCGGAACCTCTCACCTGAGGATTCGTGGCGCTGGCGACTCACGAATCAACGTGACACTCGACGGTGTACCATTGAACTCCCCTGAAGACCAGTGTGTGTTCTGGGCTAACATGAACAGCTACGCTTCACTGCTGGGTTCTGTACAGATACAACGTGGTGTGGGTACATCCACCAACGGTGACGGTGCCTTCGGAGGAACTATCGCCCTGTCATCGGCTACTCCCCTATTGACCCCTTCTATCGAGGTGGCAGGATCATACGGTACGTATAGTACTTGGAATGTTGGTGGCAACTTCTCTTCGGGATTGTTGGGGAAGCACTGGGTCATCGACGGAGCCTATCATGAGACGCATACCAACGGATTCATGCACGGCACGAAAGCACGCTCAGGGTCGTACTACGGAGGTATCACCTACATGGGCGACCGTTTCCAGATACGCTATAAGAATATCGGTAACTTCGAGAAGACAGGACAGGCCTGGAACGGTGCGACAGCTGGCGATGACTACGTGTCACTCATGGATGGTATCTATGGGGTGAAGACGGGCATTAAGACCTACGAAGATATGTGGAATGCGGGATTAGGACGATATAACAGTCTCTACGAGCATCTAGTAAAGACCGACCCCACCGATTCCTATAGCGGATTCGTACAGGATGCCAACGGCAAATATGTCACTGAGCGCTACCAGTTGGCAGACGGTTCCTATTGGGACCGTACATTCGACTATTTCAAACAAAACCATAACATCCTGTCGGGTTCCTGGAACATCAACGAACACTGGACGACTACTGCCTCGCTGCACTATACCTATGGTCATGGTTACTATGAGGAGTTCCGTCCGAACAACAAACTGAAGAAATATGGACTGGTATTGCGGGATGCCGATGGCAACAAGATCAAGTCTACCGATTTCATCCGTCAGAAGGGACTTACACAGCACACTTACGGAGCGCTTTGGAACATCAATTACAAGAACGACCACTGGGATGTAATCGGAGGCTTTTCCCTACAAAACTTCGACGGTACGCATTTTGGCTACCTCACCTATGCGAAGAACCCCGACGTGGTCCGTCAGATTCTGCAAAACGGCAAATACAAGTATTACGACTCCGATGCGCATAAGTTTGATGTCAATGGTTACCTGAAGGCAGCCTACCACATCAACAGCCACTGGGACGTGTTCGCCGATGTGCAGTACCGATATGTAAACTATAGGTCGGACGGTTATAACGACAAGTATATGGAGGATGAAACGACAGGAGAGATGCTCAAACACTACATCGATATCAACGAGAAGTATCATTTCTTTAACCCGAAGGCTGGCTTCTCTTGGAAGAGCAACGGCCACCGTGTCTACGGCTCCATCGCGATGAGTCACCGTGAACCCGAGCGTAATAACTTCACCGACAACGGATCATACGGATTCCCTGAGTCCGAGCGCCTGCTCGACTACGAACTGGGGTACACCTATAACGCACGCTCTTGGCGCGTGGGCGTGAACCTATATTATATGGATTATAAGGATCAGCTAGTACAGACGGGGGCCCTATCGGATATCGGTGAGAACCTGACCACGAATATCGAAGACTCTTACCGTATGGGTATAGAGCTACAGGCAGGATGGGATATCACCCCTTGGCTGACGATAGAGGGAAATGCGGCACTGAGCAAAAACAAGATCAAGGACTTCGATGAAGTAGTGGAAGACTGGGACAACGGATCGCAAATCATCCACTACGACAACTCTACCCTCGCCTTCTCACCCTCTGTGCTACTCAACGGCTTTATCAACCTACACTGGAAGGGATGGCAGGCAGTATGGCACACCAACTACGTGAGTCGCCAGTATCTGGACAATACAGCCAACGAGGACCGTTCGCTACCAGGCTATTCAGTCACCAGTCTGAACCTCTCTTATACACTGCCCTGCAAACGATGGATGGGGCTGAAGGAGACCGTGTTCGCCCTGAACATGAACAACCTCTTCAACAAACACTATGCCAGTGGCGGATGGGTGTACAGCGCCATCTATGAGAGCGGTGGCCATCCCAACGACAACCGCTACTATCAGATAGGTTTCATTCCTATGGCAGGCTTCACGATGATGGGAAGTGTGACACTCAGATTCTAATCCTTAAAAAGACGATAAGATGACGGATTTTATCATGGCTCATTGGCTCGATATCACGACTACGGTTCTCGGACTAGCGTATATTCTACTGGAATACAAAGCCAGCGTATGGATGTGGCTCATAGGATTCCTGATGCAAGCCTTAGGTATTGTGCTCTACTACAGAAAAGGGCTCTATGCCGATTGTGGTATGGAGTTCTATTATCTGGCGATGACCCTGTATGGATGGTGGCGATGGATACGTGGTTCAGCAGCACGGCAAGAGCTACCTGTGCGCCATTTCCCTCGCCGCTTAGTACTACTCTGGCTGCTACTCGCTGTCATCATCTGGGGTATCATCTACTGGTTGCTCGTGAGCTACACCAACTCCAACGTGCCTCTGGCCGACAGTTTTACCACCGCCCTAAGCATCATGGGTATCTGGGCACTGGCACATAAGTATCTGGAGCAGTGGTTCGTGTGGATTGCTGTCGATGTCGTCACCAGCGTCCTCTATTTCCACAAAGACATTCCCTTCAAGGCGAGCCTCTATGCACTCTATGTGGTGATTGCTGTCTTTGGCTATCTGAAATGGCGGAAGATGATGTGTCTCCAGTCTCAGTGAAATATCCCCTTCATACATTCTATAAAAGAGCCCCTCCTGATGACAGAAGGGGCTCTTTTTTGATGATATGATTATTATTCGTGTACATAGATATCCCATCCAAGATAGGTCTCGATGGCCTCCTGTACGATCTCTACCACATCAGTACGACACATAGCCACATGATGCTCAAAACCGTTCTTACAGATAAACTTCATCAGTTTCTGTAGATTATCTACCTGTGTCACAGCGATACATCCGTCCATACCATAGGGATCATCGGTGAGCATACCCTTGCCCAGATACGACTTGATGCAGCCCTTCGGATCGTCGGTAGAGATACGGAAGAAGGTGAAATCACCACTCTTCACCTTAGCGTAAACGGCACCAAAGGTATTGATCTTACCCAGCGTACGTCCCAGCACACCAAGAGGTCCTAACTTCAGATCGTTCTGCACGAACGACTTGGGGTAGTTGCCACAGTGGGTACACACGCACTTGTTGCGTTCCTCAGCAAAATTATTGTTCCAGTCGAGCAACGCCGATGCCTTCCCTGAGGCGAGTGTCAGCGCATACATCGACACTGCTCCAGCGATATCTGTCTCACAGGCAGCAGGAATCAGTTTGTCGCCCAACATCGACATCGTCACACAGGCTGCACAGCCGTAGTTCTGCTCCAAGGAGTCCCAGCACTGGATGGCAACAGCCTGCACGTCGTTGGCCTCGATCCAGTTCTCGACAGCCACACCAAACTTCGCCTGCAACTTCAGCTTCTCACGATAGTTCTCGGGCACCTCGGCATAGTTGTTCAGACGAGTACACATCTCTTTGAACTTCGGATCATCGTCGCTAATCTTCTGAGCAGCAAAGAGAATCTCACTGAGGTCGGCAGGAACGACGGTGATACCGCTACGCTGCAGCAATTTCTCGCTAGCGCGACAGGTATTAAAGCCCAAAGGACGAGTACCAATCTGTCCGATACGACAGTGGCGCAGACCATTCACCACGCGGCATACAGCAGCAAAGCGGTTGATATCCTTCGCCAATAGCGGACTGTAGATGGAATAGGTATGCAGTGTGGTGTCTGTGAAAGGGATACCATACTGATAGAGGTTGTTGCAGACGGAGATCTTTCCGCAGAAGGCGTCACGACGGCTATCGAGATCTACCTTGTCGTTCTCGTCATCACAAGCCTGTACCATGACAGGTACATTCAGATTGGCATCGCTGATGGCATTGATGATACCAATCTCGAAGCCGAAGTTAGGCAGCGAGACGATGATACCATCGATCTCGTCACGATGGGCACGAAACTGCTTCGATACCTTCAGTCCGTCTTCACGGGTCTCGATACTACTGCTACCCGTAGGGGTGGCATCTTCTGGCAGGATGACATACTCATAGCCATTGTCCTCCAGTGTTTTCAACAACTGCTTGCGCACATCACGAGCAAGCTCAGAATTAAAATAGGCGCGCGTTCCAATGATAACGCCAAAACAAGTTTTTCCGTTTCTCATATTTGTTCAGTCTTAGTTATTTCATTACTCATTACTTCCTATTATGCTTTAATCAATTGACTGACCGCCTGTCGCCAACCTTCATAGAGTTGTTCTTTCTGCGGACGGTCCTGTGGCTGAATCACCTGTGTCACCTTTCGCAGTCCGATAACCTCATCAAGACTCTTCCACAGTCCTCGTGCAAAACCGTTCATGATGACAGCACCCAGGGCAGAGGCGTCGTCTACCTCCGTACAAACCACAGGTGTATCGAGCATATCGGCCTGAAACTGCATCAGGAACTGGTTCTTCGTAGGTCCTCCATCAGCACATATCTCACGCAGTCGACCGCCTGTTGCCGCCGCCATCACGTCGATGAGGTCCTTGATCTGATAGGCGATACTCTCGAGGGCAGCCCTCAGAAAATGAGCCTTTGTTGTGGCGAAGGTCAGACCGAATACGGCACCCTTCACCTGACTCTGCCACCAAGGAGCACCGAGTCCGGAGAAGGCAGGTACGATATAGACACCGCCATTATCGTCTACTGAGGTTGCCAGTGCCTCCATCTCTGCCGGATGACCTACGAGCTGCAGTTGGTCGGCTATCCACTTCAGGGTAGCTCCTGTACTGTAGATATTTCCTTCATAGCCGTACCATGTCTTCCCAAAGGCAGAGAAGCCTACACTCGTCACCAGCCCTTCTGGGGCAGGCAACGGTTCCTCGCCGATATTCACCATCACACTCGAACCAGTACCGTAGGTCACCTTTCCCGAACCTTTGGTAAAACACATCTGTCCAACGAGGGCTCCGTGTGAGTCACCCAACACGCCGGCAATGGGTATTGGTCGGTCGAACACTCCCTCGCAGGTAGTCTCACCATAGACGGCATCGCACGGTAGTACCTCAGGCATCATCGAACGGGGAATATCAAAGAGGCGCAACAGATCATCGTCCCAGTCCATCGTGTGGATATTGAAGAGCATCGTACGCGATGCGTTCGTCGTATCGGTGGCAAACGTCTTGCCCCCCGTCAGTTTCCAGATGAGCCAAGTATCGATGGTACCCATGAGCAGCTCTCCTTTGGCGGCAGCCTCACGTGCACCTGCTGTATGATCGAGCAACCACTTCACGCCACTGGCCGAGAAGTTGGGGTCGATGAGCAGTCCGCTCTTCTCCATCACCATCTGGGTCTTTCCTTCCGAACGCAACTGTCGACAGAGTTCAGCCCCACGGGTGTCCTGCCATACCACCGCACGAGCAATGGGCTTACCCGTCTGTTTGTTCCACACCACAGCGGTCTCACGCTGGTTGGTGATGGCCAGTGAGAGGTCAGAAGTCAGAGGTGAGAGGTGAGAAGAGTTGTCGTTGACGAGTCGCCGGATGGCTTCCACCATGTTCTGGTAGATTTCCTCTGCATCGTGCTCTACCCATCCTGTCTGGGGATAGTACTGCTGATGATCTACGTTCGTACGTGCCAGCATCCTACACTGTTCATCGAACAGCAGGGCCTTGGTCGACGACGTACTTTGGTCGATAGCGATGATACGTTGTGCCATAGTTATTTCTTGATGAAGTCGAGGGTTGACTGAACGATACCTTCAGCATCCATTCCGTAGTAATGGAAGATTTCGGCATTGGTACCATGCACGACATTCTCGTCGGGGATACCAATGATGCGTACGGGCACAGGGCACTCGCTAATGGTTTCACATACCATTGCGCCCAAGCCACCAAACTGACTATGCTCCTCCACGGTGACGATACGTCCTGTTTCCTTGGCAGCCTTTCTAATGGCCTCCTCGTCGAAAGGTTTGATCCACGACATATCCAGCACACGGGCACTGACACCTTTCTCCTTCAACTGGAGTCCTGCCTGCCAAGCATGGTAGACAGTCTCGCCCGTAGCGATGATGGTCACATCGTTGCCATCGAGCAGTTGGATGGCCTTACCCACCTCAAACGCAAAGTCATCATTCTCATAAACATCGGGGATGGCCGCACGTCCTACTCGTACATAGCATGGTTTGTCGTAGTCGACGAGGAATTTCACGAGTTTCTTGGTCACGCGCCAGTCGCTGGGCAGACAGACGGTCATACCAGGGAAAGTGCGCAATACAGCAATATCGTGGAGCGAGTGGTGAGTGGCTCCAAGAGCGCCATAGGCTACACCACCCGATACTCCGAGGATGGTGACGGGATTCTCCGAGTAAGCCAAGTCCACCTTCACCTGTTCTAGTGAACGAGCCACATAGAAGCAGGCAGGGCCGCAGCAGAACACTTTCTTTCCTGAGTGCGCCAATCCGGCAGAGATACCCACAGCATCCTGCTCAGCAATACCACATTCCACAAACTGCTCAGGCAGAGCGTTGGCGAAGTCGCCTAAGGTCACAGAGCCGCGAGCATCAGTAGTCACGGCAATAATATCTTTGTCTTCACGCGCCAGTTCCAGCAGCGTGTCAGTAAACTGTTTTCTACAAGCTATCATAGTGATTAACTATTTGACTATTTACGATTTATTTCTCCAATTGTGCGATGCGCTCTTCGATCTCCTTCACAGCAGTCTTACACTGTTCCTCGTTGAGCACGCCGTGATGCCACTTGGCGATACCTTCCATGAAGCTAACACCCTTACCCTTAGTCGTCTCCGATACCAGCAGATGGGGCTTACCATTCTGGTAGTCGATGGCGGCAAAAGTCTTGACGATATCCTCCATCGAGTCGCCGTTCATGGTAATCACATCCCATCCGAAGGCACTCCAACGCTCCTTGATACTGTCGATAGGCATCACATCTTCAGTATTACCGCTAATCTGCAGATGGTTACGGTCAATGATAGCCACCAGATTATCCAGATGATAACGGTTACCTGCCATCGCTGCCTCATAGATAGAGCCCTCGCCCTGCTCACCGTCGCCCATGAGCACATAAGTGCGATAGTCTTTCTTGTCCATCTTTGCAGCGATCGCCATACCTACACCAATACTCAATCCGTGTCCCAAGGCACCTGAGTTCACCTCAATGCCAGGCACCTCTATCGTAGGGTGACCAGAGAGGATGCTCCCAAACTTACCCAGGGTATCCATCACCTCAGACTTCAGGAATCCTTTGGCTTCCAATGTCACATACAATGCTTCCACACAGTGGCCTTTCGACAGGACGAAACGGTCGCGGTCAGGATTCTTCGGATTAGCGGGTGAGATATTACGCATCACCTCGAAATAGAGGGCAGTCATCACATTCAGACACGACAGGTCGCCCCCGATATGACCAGCATGGGCATTGTACACCACCTCTACCAGCCGTTTGCGATTCTTCTCACATAATAATTCAAGTTCTTTTGTACTCATAAGTTATCAAGTTTGTTTTATATATAAAGACGTTTGCACGAAGGAATTGTAATGATTAAAATGGTCAATAATTTGGTCGTATAGCAAAAAAGACGTAACTTTGCACACCAAACAAATAAGCATTTAAGGTTTTAAAAGATAAATACAATGGCAAAGAAAGCATTATTGATGATTCTCGACGGATGGGGAATCGGTAAGCACGGTAAGGGTGACGTCATCTTCAACACACCAACACCTTACCTCGATTTGTTAACAGCCACTTCTGCTCACTCGCAGCTACAGGCCTCTGGTGAGGATGTAGGTCTGCCCGACGGACAGATGGGTAACTCTGAGGTGGGTCACCTCAATATCGGTGCCGGCCGCATCGTCTATCAGGACTTGGTGAAGATCAACCGTGCATGCAAGGACGGCTCTATCATGGAGAATCCGCAGGTGAAGGCTGCCTACAGCTATGCGAAGGAGAAGGGTAAGAAACTACACCTGATGGGACTTTGCTCCGACGGTGGTGTTCACTCCAGCCTCGACCATTTGTTCAAGCTCATCGAGATTGGCAAGGCTTATGGTCTGAAGAACCAGGTGTTCGTACACTGCTATATGGACGGTCGCGATACCGACCCTCACTCGGGTAAAGGTTTCATTGAGCAGGTATCTAAGGTATGTGCCGACAATGATGCTGCCATCGCCTCTATCGTAGGCCGTTTCTATGCAATGGACCGCGACAAGCGCTGGGAGCGCGTCAAGGAGGGCTACGACCTCATCGTCAACGGCACCGGCAAGCAGTCGACCGATATGGTGAAGGCCATGCAGGAGAGTTATGAAGATGGAGTTACCGACGAGTTTATCAAACCGATCCACAACAGCAGTGTGAACGGTTGTATCGAGGAGGGCGATGTCGTCATTTTCATCAACTTCCGCAACGACCGCGCCAAGGAGATGACCATCGCACTGACCCAGGAGGATATGCCTGAGCAGGGTATGCATACCATCCCAGGACTGCAGTATTACTGTATGACTCCCTACGATGCCAACTTCAAGGGTGTTCACATCCTCTTCCCCAAAGAGAATGTTGAGGATACCCTCGGCGAGTATCTCAGCAAACAAGGAAAGAAACAGTTGCATACTGCTGAGACAGAGAAATACGCACATGTCACCTTCTTCTTCAATGGTGGTCGCGAGGCTCCCTTCGAGGGTGAGGACCGCATCCTCGTTCCTTCGCCCAAGGTAGCTACCTACGACCTGAAACCTGAAATGAGTGCCTTCGAGGTAAAGGACAAACTGGTGGCAGCCATCAACGAGAACAAGTACGACTTCATCGTGGTGAACTTCGCCAACGGTGACATGGTGGGTCACACAGGTGTCTATAACGCCATCGCCAAGGCAGTATGGGCTGTCGACAACTGCGTGAAGGAGGTCATCGAAGCAGCCAAAGCCAACGACTACGAGGCGATCATCATTGCCGACCACGGTAATGCCGATAACGCCATCAACGCTGATGGCACCCCCAATACGGCGCACTCGCTGAACCCAGTACCGTTCATCTATGTCACTAACAACAACTCAGCCACCGTCAAGGACGGCCGTCTGGCCGATGTAGCTCCCTCCATCCTGCATATCATGGGACTGGAGCAGCCTGCAGATATGACGGGTGAGAATCTTATCGCAGACTAGTTTTCTCCCTTTAAGGGAATAAATAAGAACAGGCATCTGGTTACGCCCAGATGCCTGTTCTTATTGTATCAACAAACAAGGGTTAATTCTCGAAGCTCGGTTGACCGTGACCTCTTTCGTATGTGGCTATATCATCTTCTGCGAGATACAGGGCACCCATCGTCAGCTTGTCGTTGACGATACCGTTAAACTGGAGTGTCATCGCTCCCACCTTACCTAACAATTGCAGGGTGTTAATACCGCTTGTTGGGCTGGTACGTACCCACTCCAGCACCCACATATCCTCAATCGGACCTACGATGGTAGGATCTTCAATCTCCTCCCAGTCGGCGTTAGCATTTGCACGTACCTGCCAAACACGCTCTACAGAGTACGTATGATCGGCCTTGAAGCTGTAACGCTCGAAGAAACGGTTCTTCTCGTCAATCACCTCACGATGCCACTCTCCCTGAAGCTTGGCATTGTACTCGTCACGCAATTCTTGTGTCTTGGCCTCAGCCTCCAGATCTTCATCAACAGAGTCGCTGCCACATCCTGCTAAAAACAATGAGAGCATCACTCCCATCGTTAAGAATAATACCTTTTTCATCATATTGATTGTTTAATTATTGTTTGTTTTGATTCATTCCATAAACCCCTGCCGGCGTAGTGTCTCAATCAGCACATCCGACAGTGCTTCGTTGTCCTTACGGGTATACCGGATATCGGTGAATACCTGTGCCAGCGTCGCCTTGTGGTTCACAGCCACAAACTCCCGATTCTCAGGCAACGACTCCTTGTATCCATAATAGCGGTCGATATCATCGGCCAGATAGTCGTTGTAACGCTCCTGATGAACGAAACTCTCCAAAGGCAGACGGTCGCTCAGTGGTGGTTGCTCTGCCGGCCATCCAACTGTCAGTGTGGCCACAGGCATCACCAGTCGAGGCAGGTGCAGCAGGTCAATAATCTGCTGGGGCTGGTAGACGGTCGTACCCAGATAGCAATAGCCCAATCCCTCCTCGTCCATCAGATTACAGAGGGTCTGTGTATACAACAAGGCGTCGATAGCTGCATTCATAAACGACAGGAAGTTGTTGTAACCAGGCTCTGCCTTTCTGCATCGGGCCCACGTGCTGGTACGGTTGAAGTCGGCACAGATGGTGAGCACCACAGGCGCCTCCGTCACCATCGGCTGGTTGAAGTGGGCAGGTGCCAGTTTCGCCTTCATCTCCGCCGAGCGGGTCACCACCACGCTATACAACTGCAGGTTTCCCATCGTCTGTGTACGGGCAGCCTCGTTCATCAGTCGGTTGAGCAGTTCGTCACTCACCGCCTGATCACTATATTTACGGATGCTCCTACGCGTCAACAGATTTTTCATGTGCTAAGTATAATGGATTATTTTCTGCCGACAAAGGTACGCATTATTTCCGAATAAAAAGAAAAAAAAGCGATATTCTTGAATACAGTTCGCGAGCATTATCGAACCGTCACACCGTTCCAAGCATAGTGCGACACTTTCATTTTTTTGTTTTACTCTTTCCGAAATTAGTTGAACGAAGTAGCATTTCTGCCTTTTCTATCATCTCCGTCAATTGTTGCGTAGGCTTTTCTTCCTTGCGAGCCAGGTTAAGGAACTTCTCATAGTAGGTTTTAGCCAGTTGACCATCGGGGAGATAATAGTAGTAGGCACTGGCGATATTATAATAGGTAGCTATAGACGATGGGTTATAAGCCAGGTGCTCTTTCCATGCTTCTACAGCTTTGTCGTAGTGCTCCGTTAAATAGTATGCTTCACCTTTCGAAAGCGTAATGGCTTTCATCGTGGTGGTATCTGGCAGCAGTAGTTGGGTGGCAAGTTCAAGATAACCAAGTCCTTCTTCAAATCGTTTGGTATCTACACAGACCACCCCCAGTCGCCATGCACAATTTGCGTGTTGCATCTGGGAGAGGAAAAGGGCATCACGCAGATATGTGTAAGCTCGATCGAGATCTTTTATCATGGAGTAGCTTAAGCCAGCAGAATAGAGCGTATTGAAAGTAGAATCACCTTGCTGCATCAGGCGTTCATACCATTTGGCTGCAGCAGAGAAGTCACGGTTAACGAACCACGCATCTGCCAGTGCACGATTGACCATCATATTCGTGGAATCTTTTTGGCAGTACGTCATGCCACAGACGATACCTTTCTGAGGTTGATCGCTACTGGTATAAGCCTGCGACAAGGCAGCTACCACCTCACCATCCATCGGATAACGGTTCACCAACTGACTTGCCCAATAGATGAACGACCCTATATCGTCTTGTTTCTTATAGCTATAGGCCAATTGCCGGAAAGACTCATGTGAAAGACTGTCTTCTGGAGTGTTCTTCAACAACTCGGAACACTGGAAATAGTTTCCACGTTTGTAGTAGCAGTCGGCCAGTTTTGTTGAGATATAATAATCTTCAGCCTTAGTACCCACAACGGTCTTTCCTAATTCGTATGCCCTTTGATAATACTTCAATGCCTCGAAGGTATTGTATTGCTGCATACAGCTATCGCCCCTCTGCAAACAAACGGCAAGAGAATCAGAATCCTCGCCTCTGACGGGGAGAACCGTCAAGAGGACGAGGGAGAACAAAGTTGCTATTCTGTTCATTTATACGAGAGAGATTTATTTCTTTTTGGTAGTGATACGAATCTTCTTTGGTTGGCCTTTTTCTGCCTTCACCACTTCCATAGACGCAATGCTACCAGAAGGGATATTGCCAATCTCTGTATCGACGGCTACCTTGCCGTCGATCTCTAAGATATATTTTTCCTCTGAAGCCTTTACGTCATTGCCTTGCAACTTGAAGGTGACGGGCACGGTATATTTCACACGGACAGGCTTGCCGCCCTGCATACCAGGATTCCATTTAGGCATCGCGTTGATCACTCGGAGAGCCTCAGCATCCAGTAGCGGATGGATGCTTCTCGTCACCTTCGCTTCAGTGATACTACCATCCGTCTCAACGATGAAGTTGACAATGACACGTCCCTGGATATTGTTTTTGTGGGCTTCTTCTGGATAGCGGATATTTTTAGACAAGTATTGCATTAGCGCTGCTGCACCTCCAGGGAACTGAGGCATCTCTTCCACCACATCGAATGGGTTGTCACTCGTGCTGGATACATCGCTGTCATCCTTCTGCAATCGAATGTCAAACTTGACTTGCGGGTCACTGACGACAAAAGTTCCATTGGCATAGCCCACATACATCACCTCTATCCGGTCACCTTTCTTCGCTTCCAGCGAGAACTCACCATTCCTATCCGTCACAGTACCCAGCTTAGAGCCACTGATTCTAATGACGGCACCCACGATAGCGTCTTTCTTCTCTTTGTCTTTCACGACACCACGAATGGTGTAGGTCTTAGTGTCTTGCTGAACAGCAGGGGCTTGTTCGATGACCACCACCTCATTCAGCCCCATCGGTTGAGATATGGTTGAGGCAGGTTGTGCAACAGGATTCTTCTGTGGTTGATCGTACACCACATCGGTGACGGTTTCAGCATTCAGGGCAAGAGCCGTACCCACGATGGGCAGCAATGCCAGTAATTTGAGCAGGCGACTTGCCTGCGATTTTTTATGTAACATCATAGTGATTCTGTTTTTGAGGGTACTGTGACTGATACCGTTGGCAATGGAGTACCCGCCAATGCCTGTGGCTTTTGTGATTAACAGATATTGATATTGACGTGCATTGATGCCTTGAGAGAGTACCGCTGCATCGGCCTCGTACTCATGGATGGCGCGCAGGTCGGCACGCAACATCCACATGGCGGGGTTAAACCACTGCAGGGCGGTAAGGATATCAACAAGGACGACATCGTAAGAATGATGCATACGAATATGTCCTCGTTCATGAGCGAGTATAGCGGCATCTTGAAGATCGTAGTCGCTACGGTTCATGACTATATAATGCATCCAACTGAAAGGGGTCAGCGCTGTGTTACCGGTCACACAGACGATGACGCCGTCGGTCAGCGGATGCTGCTCGCTTCTTCGGATGAGTAGCACTACCTTCCCTATCGACCAGAAAGTTTTGCAGAGCATGAGCACAGCTCCTACGATATATAGAAGCACAGCTGTCCACTGCCATAAAGGTATGGTGGAGACTGGTTCTGCAAGCACGCTGGCCTCTATATCGCCCACCACCACTTGTGGTATCCGTTGCACCACCACCGTCTCGTGCATGGTGATCACGCAGAGAGGCAGGATAAACGAGAGCACGGCTGTTGACAATAGCACGATGCGATTCACACGGTGAAACGTCTCCTTGCTCAGCAATAGGCGGTAGAACATATAGAAAACCACGATGCACACCGCCACCTTCAGGTCGTATATCAGGAAGTTATGCATTCTCAATCTGTTTGATCAGTTCTTTTAACTCGTCAACACTAATCTTCTCCTCCTTGACAAAAGCGGAGACAGCACTCAGGTAAGAATTATTAAAGTAGTTTTTGATGACACCAGCCATCGACTTGCGACCATATTCGCCCTCTGTGATGAGCGGATAGTACTGGTAGGTGTTTCCAAACTGCTTATGGTCGAGGAAGCCCTCCTTCTCCAGGATTCGTACCATCGTGGACAATGTATTGAAATGCGGCTTCGGCTCATCATAGAATGCCAAAAGCTCCTTGACAAACATAGGACCCCGTTGCCAGAACAGATCCATGATTTCCTTTTCTTTATTTGTAAGCTTTTTCATCATTATTCATGTTTTAGTTATTCATCAATCGTTGCGTCTTTATCAATATCTGGCGCAAAGTAACTAAAAATTTTAGTTCGATACAACTAAAACCTTTAGTTTTTAAACTATATTAGTTAGTTTGCCTGATAATTAACGAATTTTTAGAATGTACCTTGTGCAATTGCGCTATATCCGCATTGCTATTATAAGACATGACAAAATCGAATGCCCCGCACCAGAGCGATGTTTTCGCAATGATGCGGGGCGAGGGTTAAGATTGTTGATTGATGACCGCTTCGTACAGTTAAATTCTTCAATTCTTCAATTCTTCAATTCTTCAATTCTATGAGATGACTCCGCTGTCGTCGCCATCGCCGCCTCCCGTTCCAGGATTCTCCGGCGCCTCCGGTGTAGTCGGCGTTTCACCGCTATTAGGATCTACATTGCCGTTACCCTGCGTGATGTCGTCTTCCTCTTCCTCGATGACATTGCCGTTCTTGTCCACCTTCTGCCATGAAACAGAGTCCTCGTTGCGATGCCAAAATCCGCAAGAAGGACCACTACTGCTCGCAATGCGGTGAGAAGTTATGAACATAGAATCGTTTCTAACACCCTGTGCTTGTTCCTGGATATTGGTACAGTTTACGCTATTTGTTGGTACAGCAAACGGCACTTCTCGGTACAAGATAGGCTAATCTTCTATTGCTGGCTCCAGCCAGCAATACTGCTGCCTCCAGCCAGCGATATTGCTGCCTGGAGGCAGCAATAAGAAAACAGGCACCTTGGTACCACACATCAGGCACTTTGCGCCCTAAATACAGCGTATTGTGTACCAAAAAGGGCAGTGCCCTCCCTGTGTTATGAAAAAGTTACACATCGTTCCAGACCCCATGTGTTCCCAGTACGATGTTAACGATGTTGACAAGCAATTCAGTTTAACCTGGTGAAATCTGTCAAGTGAAATGGTTCTTCTGCAATTTAGTTGAAGAGTACGTGTTCCATTACATCCGCAAGCACCCATTTTATAGTACTTTCACGATGTTCTTTATATAACAAATTGTA
>ONWA01000056.1 GCA_900321425.1 uncultured Prevotellaceae bacterium
GTGAGAGTCAACCTATATAAGTTTTAATGTTTAACCGAGTCAACTAATTCTAGGGTTTAGACATACTGACAGTCAACCCAAATCAGGAAACGTCACATAGAACTCTAAGAAATGATTGCATCCTTAATCGTCTCCACGATATAGCGGACATCATCGTCTGAAACATAAGGTCCTGCTGGCAGGCACATACCAGCCACCAAATTGGTTTAGCAAAGAAGCACTCGTTGGCAGTACTTCTCTTACCCGTTTGAGCATATACTCACCCATTCTGATCTCCTGGTCATCATTCTTACACCTATTAGAAAAAGCCCTAAAGCAAATACCCTTTCCATCTTGGTCAGAAAGAATACTTTTCAGCGCTTCTAAATTAGTATAATGAGACAATCTCTCAGGTATTTGTTTTTGTATTCTTGATTGAAGCATTTTTATTATTACACTATTACACTTTCCTATGTGCATTCCCAACATGTCTCAACGGCCTTCCTTCACCGATAGCGCGTAGTTTTACAACTTCGGTATATCCCCAGTCATTAACCATGCCGCTATAGCCAGCTTTCTTCAAAAGTAGCATTGTTGACAGCATAATTAATCGTTGAGACACCATAAACTAGCATTACTTTCTTAGCCATATATGTTAATTTTCGAAGAAGTCTATCGCTCGAACATCTGCAAAACAAGCGAGTCAGCGAGATACGCTGATATGTTCAACGATTCGCTGACTCGATATGAATATAAAGATGTTGTATCAACAACTTTCCTTGTCGAGCACCTCATACTCTGAGTTATTACTCTTATATTCAGGCACTATCTCCTTCATTTTCCTGACGGTTGCCATGTTCTCGAATTGTTTGGCGATGACTATCAGTTCTTCTATAGCCTGGTTCACCTCATGATAGTCATAATGGCGTACTTCTGCAATACGTATTTTTTCATTGAATGAAGGTTTGGTGCCCTCAAGATCGTTCAATACCTCTTCGTAAAGTTTTTCTCCTGGGCGTAAACCAGTAATCTTAATCTCTACATCTTTAGCATGAGAAAGCGCTACCATACGTTTGGCCAGGTCGATGATCTTGACCGGTTTTCCCATGTCGAACACGAATATCTCACCGCCATGTCCCTTCGTTCCTGCCTCAAGTACCAGCTTACAAGCCTCTGGTATCAGCATAAAGTAACGCTCTATGCGCTCATCGGTTACGGTGACCGGACCTCCATTCTTAATCTGTTCTCTGAACAAAGGAATGACAGAACCGTTCGAACCGAGTACATTACCAAATCGAGTCGTCACAAACTGAGTCGTATCCTGAGCAGCATTCAGACTCTGAACGTATATCTCACAGATTCGTTTCGAGCATCCCATCACGTTTGTCGGGTTCACAGCCTTATCCGTAGAAACCATGACAAATTTCCTCACACCATATTTGACACTCAGATCTGCAATCACCTTGGTGCCATGGATGTTATTCAGCACGGCTTCCGAAGGATCATGCTCCATCATCGGAACATGCTTGTAAGCAGCAGCATGAAACACATAGTCTGGCCTGAATTGACGGAATATCCGATCCATACGATGCTCATGACAGATACTGGTGACCATCACCTCTGTTTCAATATCCGGATATTTATCCACCATCAGCGAGATGTCATGCTGGGGTGTCTCTGCCTGGTCGATCAGCATCATGGCAGCCGGCTGATAGACAGCTATCTGTCGTACCATTTCGGAGCCGATACTTCCGGCTGAACCAGTGATCAAAACCCGTTTACCTGTCAGCATCTCTCCGACGGAATCCATATCCACCTTGATTTCCTGGCGAGGTAGCAGATTCTCTACCTGTACCTCGGTCATTTGCACACCTGCAAAGTCTTCGTCTTTCAGCTTTTCACCCTTCGCATCGACCTCCTTTGCAAACTGTGCAATATAGATTTTTACACCTGATTTGATCAGAACATCCTGAAATTCTGGGGAGTCCTGGAATTTTCTCAGCCGTGTGGGCGATACTAAGACTGCCTGGATATGTTCCTTTTCTATGACCGACGCAATATCGTCATCGACATAATAAATCTTCTCGCCTAACAGCGTCATGTGCCTGGCTCTTTCATTATTTGAGATAAATCCACACAGACGGAATCTGGAAGGTTTCTGACTGCGGATATTCTTCGCCAGACCGATACCACTGGTCATGGCTCCATAGATCAGGACGCGCATGGATTTTTCGTTATTCCAAACAACATCATGAAGAATTTTCACCACAATCCTAACAGCCCACATCAACAACATGGCCAAAAAGAAAGTCATGACGATTTCTGTCTGTGTCAAGCCACAAATGTTCGACCATCCAATGGCCTCAAACCCATATGAACAGATGATGGCTAATATCAAAGACAAGGCGTTGGCATAAGCTATATGGAGCAGATCAACGAAACTGGAGTAACGCACTATGTTGGAATAGGTTGAGAACAGCTTGGCTCCTACCCAGCTGAGTATCGCGTAAAAACAGGCTGTAAAAAGCACCTCAAAACGGTGCTCAAACATATTGAGCGTCTTTTCAAGCACCCAATAAGTGAACAGTCCAGAGATGAACACAATAAAAGTGTCGATCAATAAAAGACACCAATATGGCAATGCATCCTTGGAAAAATACCAGGAAAGTAGTTTCTTGACTATGGTCATTTAGAATCGGAAGATTGGGGCGTCTGATTGGGGGTATTAGATAGCAGTTTGAGGAGTTCTTTCATGGAGAGTTCGTCGTAACCTGCTTCATCATCGTCACTTTTGAAGAGGGGTATTAGATGAGACTCTTTGTGCCAGACGAAGAGTGTTGTAGCGATAAAGGCCAGGAAGAGGAAGATCAGACACATTTTACTGCGCTGGGGACCTGCTTTTTTGATGGGGACTGTGGCGGGCTGGAGCGTTGTAAAGGCAGGGGTTTCTTCCTGTACCTTGGCTTCTGCCAACTGCAAGCGACTTGCTACCTGGGTATAGGCGGTCTGAGCCAGTTGCAACTCCGTCTGGAGT
>ONWA01000011.1 GCA_900321425.1 uncultured Prevotellaceae bacterium
CCCAGTCAAATCGAATGTACTTGTCGTTTCCCATCTCTTCTCCTTTCTTTGAATCCTTCGTTGAATTCTTCTTTTGACCCTCAGTTGGGTCCTTCGTTGTTTTTTTCATAATACGTTGATTTTTGATTAGACGTTGCAAAAGTAGGATTTTTTATGCAAATCACCAAATATTTTGGCAGATTATTCTTGACTCTATGGTACAAAGGTGCCTGATGTTGGGTACAAAACAGCCTGATGTTGAGCACAGGGACCTTAGTCACAGGGACAGGCCTGTCTCCATGACTACTAAAGCCAAATAATCCGGTCTGCTAATTGAAGAAAATAATCATTTGACCAGATGTCGAGTTCATGTGGATTGTCCACAAAGCCTATGACATCCTCCTTAGCACGCTCAATATCTGTTGTGGCCAGTTTTTCACGAAGCTGGTTCATGAAAGATTCCCTGTCGATGACCTCGCCGTTAAATTCGCGGATGCGTTCCTTAAGATGGACGAAGTCGAGGGGAACGTTCCAACGTACATACCATTCGAAATCATACCAGTCGCGTCCCTTTACCCTGTGCTGCCAGGAGCGGTAGACCAGTGCATGCATCTTGCCTGCATAAAGATCGGGCAGGGTAAAACAACGCGTCATAAACGAATAGGGTTGTTGCAGAACCAGTTGCTCGGTATCGAATGCCAAAGGCGGGTCGGTATCCAGCTCTATCTTCACCTTCACGCTTTGCTTCGTCTGGAATCTAATGTCGTAAGCCTCTGTATTATCCTTCAGGAAAGCCGATTCCACACGACCGAAGTTCTTCTTTTCTTTCCTGACAATGCTTACCTCATGGCCAGCCAGGCGGAATTCCTCTATGATAGCAGGGAAATAATCCTCAATATGAATATCGTCGCGCTTCTCTGTCAATGAGAAGTCCATATCCTCTGAATATCTGGGCAGATGATGAAACAGTCTTAGGCACGTACCTCCATAAAAGGCAGCATGCTGGAAGAATCCTCCACGATGCAGGCCTGCCAGGGCGATGTGTTGCATCACTTCCTGCTCTACATTCGGTGTGCCCGTTCCGCGTTTTTGTGCATACTGGGCTATCATTTGGTCATAAATAGTCATTGCTTAAGAATCTTTATGAGGTTATTCAATATATTCTCCTTCCGCCCCTGTCTCGCACATGCCTCAATGATGCTTATATCAAACGTATAGAGTTCATCGACGTCGAAACGGATGTCCTCTTCCAAATATTGCCATAGGCCCTTGACGGATTGTGCCGGCAGATAGGAATCGTGAAGAATCATATCACATAACGCCTTCTCACGCCTGGCCATGAGGAAACTGACACCATCTTCCTCTATGCTGTCTACTCCTATGGCAAAGTATTCGGGCTTCACCTGTTCGTAGGTAAAACGTCCCAGGGAGTTCTCAAACATGCGAGTACGCTTGGTGGTAACAGAAGTCATCGTATAGACCCGCTCGGGTATCAGTCCATACCAGCGTAACGCCCATTGCTGCGAAATATACGATGGGCCATAAATATGGTTGGCACACAAGCAAGGATTCACAGGCTTTCCGCTTACCTCAGCGTTCACCACATAGAGACCACGCTTCAGTCGTATTAACTGTCCGTCCTTTTCCAACGCCCTAATTTTCTCATTAGGTGCCAGAAGGTGCTCGAAACAGGCCGCAATAGTGCCTGTCTGTACAGGGATATTACCCAACTTTACCAATGGATTTGTCTTCATCATGGTTATATTACGGGGCAAAGTTATAAAATTCTGCACACTTATCCAAGAATTTCTTTGTTTTCTATGCAATTTTTAACAGTTTATAGGGTGATAGTCACGGTGTCTGGGTATAGATGTCTCCTCTGTTACTACACCAAGGCGATGCCGTCGTCGGTGATTTGGATGAGGCGACGTTTGTACAGGTCGCCGATAGCTTTCTTGTAGGCTTTCTTGCTCACCTGGAAACGGGTGTAGATGGCTTCGGCAGGCGACTTGTCGCCCAGCTCGCAACGTCCGTCGTGCTCGTAGAGATAGCGAAGGAGCACCTCGGCGAAGTCGAGGGTGTGACGACGTCCAGTGGGTTGCAGGGTGAGGTCGATCTTTCCATCCTCGCGCACATGGTCGATATAAGCCGTCAGACGGTCGCCCGTATGGAGCTGCTGGAACACCTGGTCGTCGTAGAGCTGACCCTGATAGCGGTTGGGAGCGAGAGGTACTTGTCGACCTTCGCCGTAGCCATCAGACGGTAGCTGTCCTCGTCGACCTTCACATAGACGATATACGACTTGCCTCGCTCCATCCGCATCTTCTGCTCACGGAAAGGACAGAACAGGTCTTTCATCAGTCCCCAGCGCAGGAAAGCACCATACTCGTTGGTCCACGCCACCTCCAGACAGGCGAAGTCGCCCACCTTTGCCAGCGGCGTCTCAGTGGTAGCCACAGGACGCTCGTCCTGGTCGAGGTAGATAAACACTTGTATCTCGTCGCCCACACGCATCTGGGGGGTGACATACCGCTGGGGAAGCAGGATCTCGCCTGCCTCGTCGCCGTCGAGATAGAGTCCGAAGTCGACGGACTTCACAATCTTCAACAGGTTGTAGTCTCCAAGTTTAATCATGGTCTTCAGGGGTTAATAGTCCGTCGCGCATATGGATGGTACGATCGGTGAGGGTAGCCAGCTCCTCGTCGTGGGTGACGATGACGAAGGTCTGTCCGAACTGGTTGCGCAGGTCGAAGAACAGCTGGTGCAGTTCCTGTTTGTTCTGCGTGTCGAGACTGCCTGACGGCTCGTCGGCGAGGATGACGGCAGGGTTGTTGACGAGCGCACGTGCTACCGCCACACGCTGTTTCTCACCACCAGAGAGCTCATTGGGCTTATGGTGGGCACGATCGGTGAGGCCTAGGAAACGGAGCAGCTCCTCAGCGCGTGCCTTCGCCGCCTTCTGTGAGGTGCCAGCGATATAGGCAGGAATCATGATATTCTCCAAGGCGGTGAACTCAGGGAGCAGTTGGTGGAACTGGAACACGAAGCCGATATGACGGTTGCGGAAGTCGCTGAGCTTCTTCGACGACAACTGACTGGTATCGATGCCGTCGATAATGACTCGTCCACTGTCGGCCTTGTCGAGGGTGCCGATAATCTGCAGCAGCGTGGTCTTGCCCGCTCCGCTGGGGCCTACGATGCTCACCACCTCGCCACGGTTGATGTGCAGGTCGATGCCCTTGAGCACCTCCAGTGAGCCGAATCGTTTTCTGATAGCTTGTATGTCGATCATGTGTTAACTGTTTTGTTGTTTCTTCTTCTGTATCCACTGCGAGATGGTATCGTAGATAGAACGCTCCTCGTGGTGCTGAGCCTCCGTGAAGCTCATCGCATTGTCCTTCGCCTGTCCGTACTGGTCGGGGAAGATAATCATCAGGTTCTTACCGGCATAGTAACGTGTGAGCTCATTGGGCAGACGATCCATCGCGTTCTTGTAGCTGATGGTGCCCTTACGGGCGGTGACCACGATCAGCATATGCTCGTCGGATACGCTGCTGGCCAGCTGCGGCAGCTCGTTCCAGTGGGCCATATAGGTGTACTCCGCCCTGACACTCGGATGGCGGTTGTTGAGATACTCGGAGATGAGCGACAGCGACTCGTTGCGTCCGTGGAACTGAATACGGCAGTCGAGCTGACCCGCCATCCGTCCGACACGCTCCAGCCAGCGGTAGAACCCTGGCTCGAACTCTGCCCGCGAGGGTACGATGACCTGGATGCGACGCAACGTAGACAGCGGTTGTACGAAACGGGTGAGGATAATCTGACGGTTCAAGCCGTTGTAGAGACTCTGGATGAACTCGCCCCAGAACTTAGGGCTCACCTCCGTATGGACGTGCATACCCATGATGATCTCAGAGCAGGCAAACTCCTTGAAGGCGTGTTTGATGCCATTGGCGATATTCGACGCCAAGCGCACCTGCGTCTGCATACGTACCTCAGAGGCACTCGCCTGTTGCTGCAGCTTCTCCAACAGTTGGATGCCCTGCTTACGTGCCTGTGGACTGTGCTGGTCGTCGTACACCACATTGAGCGCCACGAGCTCGTTGTCGAGGCGTTGGTTGCGCATCACCAGCGAGAGGTTCAGCAGCTGGGGCGCTATCTCAGGATATTTCACACAAAGGAGAATCTTCTCGTTATCGGCAGTCTCGTGCTCCTCCGTAGGACTGCTCTTCTCCTGTAGGATAATCTGCTGCGAGGCATGCTCCGTGACGAGGGTGCTCACGATACACGTGAGGAGAATCATCATCACGATACCATTGACCATACTGTCGCTCACCAGAAATTGTCCTGGAGCCACCTCGAGGTGCATACCCACCATCATCATCGCGATGGTGCCTGCCGCATGAGCAGAGGTGAGACCGAACATCATGTGACCAGAAGAGATGGGCAGACGGAACAGATGACTGGAGACATAGGCCGCCAGCGCCTTGCCGAAGGTGCCGATGAGGGCGATGCACACCACGATGCCAAAGATATCGAAACCGCCAAACATCGTGCGTACATTAATTAACATACCCACACCAATCAGGAAGTAGGGGATGAAGATGGCGTTGCCGATAAACTCGATACGGTTCATCAGTGGCGACACATGAGGGATATAGCGGTTGAGAATCAAACCCGAGAAGAACGCGCCGAAGATGCCCTCCAAGCCGATGACTGCCGACAGCGCCGCACTGAGGAACATCACACTCATGACGAAGATGTACTGCATCACCGCATCGCTATAACGACGAAGGAAATAACGCGTCAGACGGGGGATGAGCCAGATGGAGCCGGCACAGAACAGAGCGATCTTCACCAGGAAGAAGGTCCAGAACCAGAACCCTGTGCTACCGTTGAAACTGCCTGCCAGCGCTGCAATCATCACCAGCGCTAAGAACAGCGAGATCATCGACGAACCCACACTGAGCATTACACTATTGTGGCGCTGCAAACCGTAACGACCCACGATGGGGTAGGCTATCAGCGTGTTCGACGCCATGATACAACCCAACAGGAACGAGGCCGACGAGGAATAGCCCAATAGCGTGGACGACAGCAGATAGGTGAGCGTCAGCGGTATCAGACAGGTGAGCAAGCCGAAGACGAGAAAACGGTTGGAGTTCTTCTTCACACTCTCCAAGTCCATCTCCAGACCAGCAAGGAACATGATATAATAAAGACCCACCCTGCCGAAAAGCTCGAAAGAGTCGTCGCGCTCCAGGATATCAAAACCATAAGGACCTACGGCGATGCCCGCCATCACCATACCGATGATATGGGGAATCCTCAGCTTTCCCATGACGATAGGTGCTGAAAGGATGATCAGAAGGACGACAAAGAACACCAATGTCGGGTCTGAAATATGGAGATATGAAGTTAAAAATATCATTTCGGTTGCAAAGATAACAAAAATAAAAAAAAAAATACTACCTTTGCAGCCAAATCGCGTAAACAATAAAAAAAATTAAACGGATGAAAGTAGCAATTGTAGGTGCCAGCGGTGCTGTAGGACAGGAGTTCCTGCGTATCTTGGCCGAGAGAAATTTCCCCATGGACGAACTGGTATTGTTTGGCTCAGAGCGCAGTGCCGGGAAGAAATATTCGTTCAAAGGAAAGGAGTACGAAGTGAAACTGCTTCAGCACAACGACGATTTTCAGGATGTAGACATCGCCTTCACCAGCGCAGGTGCAGGCACGTCGAAGGAATTCGCAGAGACCATCACGAAGTATGGTGCTGTGATGATCGACAACTCTAGCGCGTTCCGTATGGACAACGACGTGCCCCTGGTGGTGCCAGAGTGTAATGCCGAGGATGCCCTCACACGTCCGAGAGGCATCATCGCCAACCCGAACTGTACAACCATCATGATGGTGGTGGTACTGCAGCCACTGGAGAAACTCAGTCATATCAAACGAATACACGTGAGCAGTTATCAAAGCGCATCGGGAGCCGGTGCAGCAGCGATGGCAGAACTCGAACAACAATACAAGGAACTGCTCAACGGCGAGACCGTCACCGTGAAGAAGTTCCCCCATCAGTTGGCTTATAACGTCATCCCACAGATTGACGTGTTCCAGCCTAACGGTTATACGAAGGAGGAGATGAAGATGTACAACGAGACGCAGAAGATTATGCATACCGACGCGAAATGCTCTGCGATGTGTGTACGTGTCAGCTCCCTGCGTGCCCACTCAGAGAGCGTGTGGATAGAGACCGAACGCCCCATCAGCGTAGAGGAGGCACAGCAGGCCATCGCCGCTGCACCAGGCTGTACGCTGCTCGACGACCCAGCCAACCTCGTCTATCCGATGCCGCTGGAGACCGCCGGCAAAGACGATGTGTACGTAGGACGTGTACGTAAGGACCTCGCAGACGACAACGGACTGACCTTCTGGCTCTCAGGCGACCAGATCCGAAAGGGTGCTGCACTGAATGCCGTACAAATAGCAGAATATCTGATTAGAGTAGGAAACGTAAAGTAACTTATGGGCGGTTTTTTTGGAACGATTTCTGTCAAGAGCTGTGTCAACGACCTGTTCTACGGGACAGACTATCACTCCCATTTAGGAACAAAACGGGCGGGACTGGTCACCTTCGACAAAGAGAAGGGATTCTCCCGCTCTATTCATAGTCTGGAGCGCAACTACTTCCGTTCGCGCTTCGAAGACGAACTAGACAACTTCTTAGGCAATGAGGGCATCGGCGTCATCAGCGATACCGATCCGCAACCTATCATCGTCAACTCTCACTTAGGACGCTTTGCCGTCGCTACGGTAGCGAAAATCAATAATATCCCTGAGATATCGAAGAAACTGCTGGAGCAGCGGATGCACTTCAGTGAGATGTCGGCCAACAAGATCAACCAGTCGGAGCTGGTGGCACTGCTCATCAATATGGGCAAGACCTTTACGGAAGGTATTAATAATGTGTACCATAGCATACAGGGCTCCTGCTCAATGCTCATCCTTACAGAGGACGGTATCATCGCAGCACGCGACCTCGTAGGACGTACACCTATCGTCATCGGACAGAAAGACGGCGCCTATGCCGTAGCCAGCGAGACGACGAGCTTCCCCAACCTCGACTTCAAATATGTGCGCGACGTGGGACCAGGTGAGATCGTTCGTATCACTACCAAGGGCGTAGAGGTGCTGCAGGAACCGTTCAAGCATAAGCAGATATGCTCGTTCCTGTGGGTGTACTATGGTTTCCCTGGCAGCGACTATGAGGGCATCAACACTGAATCGGTACGTGAGCGCAACGGTAAACAGTTGGGTGAGGAGGATGATACGGACGTAGACCTCGTGTGTGGTATCCCTGACTCAGGAGTAGGTATGGCACTGGGCTATGCCGAAGGTCATCAGGTGCCCTACAAACGTGCCGTACTGAAGTACACACCTACGTGGCCACGTAGCTTTACACCAGGCAACCAGAGCCGGCGCGACCTCGTGGCGAAGATGAAACTCATCCCTAACCCAGCCATCCTGAAAGACCAGCGTATCGCCTTCTGCGACGACTCGATCGTCAGAGGTACACAGCTGAGGGATAATGTGCGGACATTCTTCGAGAACGGTGCCAAGGAGGTGCATGTGCGTATCTCGTGTCCGCCACTGGTCTACGGCTGTCCGTTTATCGGTTTCACCAACTCGAAGAGCGACCTGGAGCTGATCACTCGACGCATCATCAAGGACTTTGAGGGCGACGACCAGAAGAACCTGGAGAAATATGCGACCACCGACTCACCTGAGTATCAGCGGATGGTGAAGGAGATTGGCCGACGACTGGGGCTCGACTCGGTGAAGTTCGCCAAGCTGGAGTCGTTGGTGGATGCCATCGGACTGCCGAAGTGTCAGCTCTGTACCCACTGCTTCGACGGCAGTAGCTATGATCCTACGGACAAGTTGCCGCACGAGCTGCTCATCGACTGGTGTGAGAAAAAGGAAGAGGGAGAATAAAGGGTGCGCCTGACAGGACTCGAACCTGCACGTCGTAAGACACTAGATCCTAAGTCTAGCGCGTCTACCAATTCCGCCACAGGCGCATACTCAAAAATGCATCGCCATTCGCTGTTGTCGTGAATGGCGATGCAAAGGTACGGTAAAAATAACAAACGACCAAATTATTGTCGCAAAAGTTTTCGGGCGAACTCGATGATGCTGTCCTTGCCCTGGGCAGCGTCGGCATCGTTGAGCGCTACCGGATAGTCGGGCGCGATTCCAAACTCGGTACTCTGGCGCTCTGGGTCGTACATCGGACAGGCAGAGAAACGAACCAGCCATCCGTTGGGCAGTGAGCTGCTGAAAGGAAGACCAGCACCACCACCCGTACGGTCGCCGATGAGTTTCACCAAGGGGAAAACATGCATATATTTCGCGAACTCGTTGGCGGCACTGTACACATGACGATTGACGAGAAGGGCTACAGGCTTCTGCCAGCGCACATTCGCAGAGGGTTCGATGTACTGTTCCTCCATCGCTGAGAAGTCATGATGACCGTTACCCGTCTTGTGCTGCATATATCCCACCAGGCGTTTCTCGTTGGTGAAGCGTGAGGCCAACTTCTCCGCATGGGTGAGCAGACCTCCGCTGTTGTTGCGGATATCAAGGATGATACCGTCGCAGAAAGCCATCGACACCAAAATATCGTCGAGGTTGCCTTCGCCGATACCACTATCGAAACTCTCGTAATAGATATAGCCGATATTATCGTCGAGAATCTTGTATTTCATACCACCTGCTATCTTATAGTCAGTGCCTAAGTAGTTGCGCTGCAGGTCGACGTCGAAGTTTACGGGGAAGTCCTCATGCCACTTCCAGTAACGGGCGAAGTCGTGGGATGCCGACAGGTTCACATGACCGTCGCGCAACTCACTCAGCATATCGGCGAGCACCTCGAACAGCTGTTCGTTGTTCATGTGGGCATCCACGCGTACCTTGTATTTATCGTAGACGGCATTCCAGTCGAGGCCATACTCATGTTGCTTGTAGTCGAAGAAGCAGTAGTGCTCGTCGAGTATTTTCCATAGGGCCTCGAGGTTCCCTTGGGGAGTGTCGTTGTGCTCCTCGACATCGATACACGAGGAGAGCGTCTGACAGCCGATCAACAGAAGGGCTGCGAAGCAGAGGCGGTAGAGCGTGTGAAGTCGTTTCATGGACGGTAGTGGGTGATTTTAAAGGAACGAACGATACCTATCATCCCCCGATGACTGTAGATATGGGTGCGCAAGCCGTTGACGTTCGACTGCTGGTAGTCGCCTAAATAACCGATACGGAGGGTGGTCTTCTGGCTCACGTTGATATCGAGGGTGAGAAGCTGACGGAAATAAGGCTCGCTGACCATCGTCGTAGGGACGATATTATGGTCGTAGTTTCCTTTGTTGAAGATTTCGTAATAGGACTGTCCGTAGTGCGGGCTGAACATGATACCGACGAGGGGTAGGTTGATCTCGTACCTCAGTGCAGCTGCCCGTTTGAACAGTGGGAAGTGATAGGTGGCGATGGCCGACGGCATGATATTCAGATGAACGCGTGCCTGTGCAGGATTGTTGGAGTTGACGGTGTTATAGATGAATCCGACGCCCACATTCAACAATCCGCCTGCCTGTAGCTGCAGTCGGTCGTGAAATAGTGACCACCGATAGAATTTTCCCCAGAAGAAAGCATACGATCCTTCCAGTTCCTTGGTGGTACGACCACGATCGTGGGTATAGGAGAAATGCGCCTGGTGTTCCATCACCGTCGACCACCGTCTCTCTGATTTTCTGCGTTCCACCATCGAGAGGAAGCTGATGCCCACTCCTCGGAATTTCTCTTGCGAGAGATAGGTATCGAGGATATTGGAACCACCCACACCAATCATCTGCGACGAGGTGGTGATACGGCTGCTCACCACAGAGTCGCTCTGCGCCGACGCTGTCAGCGAGAAGAGGGTCAGAAGACAACCTGTCAGTTTAGATATCATCATCGAAAAGTCTTAGTTGACCAGTCAGTTCGTCTTTCATCTGTTGCTCGGATTTCCCTGCGTCGGGGTCCAGGTTCTCCACTGGCTCTTCCTCGTTGTCGTTTTCCGGTTCCTCCTTAACCACAGGGAAACGGGTGGGTTCCAGCTCCACAATCGACTCCACCTGATAGGTCGTCAGTCGTTTGCCCTTCGCCTTATAGCCCTTCACGGAGATGAAGCTCTCGACATCGATCTCCTCGCTGCCCCTGAAGGCATCGTCGCCACCGTAGTTGATCTGAATACGAGGATATACCTGGTCGGTCAGCAGGATGAGTTGTGATGCTTCGTTCTCACCCATGTAGTTCTGCTTGCGCTTCGTGGCCTCCATCTGGAAACGTTTCACATAAGGATAGCCGGCATTGTCAGCATCGAAGAGCGCTGCCGTCCATACCTTATCCGCTGCGTATTTCTCTATCCGTAGGATATTCGCCTCATAGTGGTTGTTCAGGTCGAAGTTCGTCAGGTAGTAGTCACCGTTCTTGAGAATCACCAGTATCTGGTCGTCGTCATTGAACTCACCCAGCAGTCGACCGTGTTCATCGTAGTTCAGGCGGTTGACATCAGGATCGAACCACACCTTCCTGCCGCCTAGGGTGGAATGTCCCAAACTCTTGAGAGAGATACGGTGGACGGTATATTTCGTAAGCAGGTTACCCTTGGAGGCACGCCCCTTGATGATAATCTCGGAGAAGTCTTTCTCGATGAAGATCTTCTTCAACTTGGGTTGAGGCTCAAGGGTCACCTTGATGATTTCCGCCTCACCGTTGGGGTTGGCGGTGAAATACATGATCTTCGAACCAGGCGTACCCTGTGTGAGGTCATACTCCTTGTCGCGTGTGACGGAAGTGACGTTGAAGCGTTTGATGAGACAAGGTCCTTTCTTGCCGTCGCGATACACCACATTATAAATAGTACGGGAGTCGTTCTTCTTGAAGACGGCCAGATAGAGCACGTTCTTACCCACGAACACCTTCTCGGCCACACGGATTACCTTGAACTTACCATCGCGGTAGAAGATGATGATATCGTCGATATCGGAGCAGTTGCATACAAACTCGTCCTTCTTCAGTCCTGTGCCGATAAAACCGTCCTGACGGTTGATAAATAGCTTCTGGTTGGCTTCTGCCACCTTCGTAGCTACGATGGTGTCGAAGTTACGGATCTCCGTCAGTCGCTCATGCTCCTTTCCGTATTTGTCCTTCAGGAGCTGGAACCAGTTGGCAGTCACCTCTACCAAGTTTTTCAGGTCGCGGTCGATCTCGTCGATCTCTGCCTTGATGCGTGCCATCAGCTCGTCGGCTTTGTCCTTATTGAACTTCAGGATGCGCTGCATCTTGATCTCCAGCAGTTTGAGGATATCATCCTTGGTGACCTCACGCACCAGACTGGGGTAGTAGGGTGTCAGTCGTTCGTCGATATGCTCGCAGACAGCATCCACGTTGGGTGCGTTCTCGAACTTCTTGTCCTTGTAGATACGTTCTTCGATGAAGATTTTCTCCAAGGAATAGAAATGATACTGATCCAGCAACTCGTTCTTGCGAATCTCGAGCTCCTGTCGGATGAGGTCCTTGGTACGATCGACAGAGTGACGGAGCACATCGGAGACGGTCAGGAACTGAGGCTTCTGGTCGCTGATCACACAACAGTTGGGTGAGATATTGATCTCACAGTCGGTGAAGGCATAGAGCGCGTCGAGGGTCTTATCGGAAGAGACGCCTGGCGCCAGGTGTATCTGAATCTCCACTTCTGCTGAGGTGAGGTCGGTGACGTTACGGGCCTTGATCTTTCCCTTCTCGATGGCTTTGGTGATACTCTCGATGAGGGTGCTCACTGTCTTCGAATAGGGCAACTCACGGATGACGAGCGTCTTCTGGTCAAGTTTCTCTATCTTCGCACGTACCTTGACGACACCACCCCGCTGTCCGTCGTTGTATTTCGATACATCGATAGAACCACCCGTCTGGAAGTCAGGGTATAAACGAAACTCCTGACCATGCAGGTATTGGATGGCTGCATCGCAGATCTCATTGAAGTTATGGGGCAGAATCTTGGAACTCAGTCCTACGGCGATACCCTCAGCACCCTGTGCGAGGAGCAAGGGGAACTTCACCGGCAGGGAGATGGGTTCCTTGTTGCGACCGTCGTAGCTCAGCTGCCACTCTGTGGTCTTGGGATTGAAAACGGTGTCGAGGGCAAATTTTGACAGTCGTGCCTCAATATATCGGGGAGCAGCAGCACGGTCGCCCGTCAGGATATTACCCCAGTTGCCCTGGGTGTCGACCAACAGGTCTTTCTGTCCCAACTGTACCAGTGCGTCACCGATAGACGCATCACCATGCGGGTGAAACTGCATGGTGTGTCCCACGATATTCGCTACTTTGTTATACCGTCCGTCGTCCATACGCTTCATGGAGTGCATGATGCGTCGCTGTACGGGTTTGAATCCGTCTTCGATATTGGGGACGGCTCTCTCCAGAATCACATAGGAGGCATAGTCCAGGAACCAGTTCTGGTACATACCGCTGAGGTGGTGAACCACAGCAGCATCAAACCTGTTGACCGGCTTGTAATCAGAATGACCGGCCGCCGATTCCTCTTCCATTTCCTTACTTGTTTCTTTCTCTTCTAAAATGTCGTCTTTTGTCTCGTCGCTCATTTCCGCCTTAGGTTTAAGGTTGGCAAAGGTACAAAAAAAAGGGCAGAGGAACAAATATTAAGACAGAATTTTTGTTTGTCTCGTAATTTGTTATTATCTTTGCATCATTAATCATAAGGAGTAGTGGAAGGTCTCAGATACGTGGCATTGCCTGACTCGAAAGTGCGCCCTTTGTCGTTCTACTTGGCGATGGAGGAATATGTGGCGAAGAACGTCACGGAGACAGATGGCTTCTTTATGTGGCAGGTGGAGCCGAGTGTGATCTTTGGCAGAAATCAGGTGGCTGGCAACGAGGTGAATGTGGCATACTGTCGTCAGCATCATATTCGGATGTATCGTCGGAAGAGTGGTGGGGGATGTGTCTATGCCGATATGGACAACCTCATGCTCTCGTTCGTCACATCGGAACAGAATGTGGGCATCGCCTTCAACCGATTTATCAATATGCTCCTCTTGGTGCTGAGAAAACTGGGTGTCGAGGCGACGAGTACCACCCATAACGACATCATGATCGGTGACCGGAAAGTGAGTGGTACGGCCTTCTATCATCTGCCCCAACGAAGTATCGTTCATGCCACGATGCTCTACGATACGAACATGGAACATATGTTGCAGGCCATCACTCCAGGACCGGAGAAACTGCAGGCAAAAGGTATCCAGAGCGTACGACAGCGCATCACCCTGCTCAAAGACTATATCCCACTGACCCTTGAGGAGCTCAGGGCGTTTATCAGGACGACCCTTTGCGATGGGGAACGGATGCTGACACCTGCGGAGGTGGAGAAGATCGAACAGTTGGAGCAGACCTATCTGCGAGAGGAATTTATTCAATTACTACAATCATAAAACAATGGCTATACAGCAAGAATTAAAAAAGAGAAACAAACAAACCTGTCTGCACGACAAACATCTGTCGCTGGGTGCGATGATGGTGTCGTTCGGAGGTTTCGACATGCCCCTCCTGTACCAGAGTGCAGGTATCGCACCAGAACATATGGCTGTGCGCGAGCGAGTGGGACTGTTTGATGTGTCGCATATGGGCGAGGTGACCGTTCGCGGCGTAGACGCAGAACGTTATGTGCAGCATATCTTCACCAACGATGTGAAGGATGCGCCCATTGGGAAAATCTACTATGGTATGATGTGCTACGAGCATGGTGGTACCGTCGACGACCTGTTGGTGTATAAGATGGGAGAGAATGACTTTTTCCTGGTGATCAACGCTGCGAATATCGATAAGGACTGGGCGTGGATGCAACAGCATGCAGAAGGGTTTGACATCGACCTGCGTAACGTGTCGGACGACTATGGACAGTTGGCTGTTCAGGGTCCTGAGGCCGAACACGTGATGGAGACCGTATTGGGTATTCCCTGTAAGGAACTGACCTTCTATACCTGTAAGACGGTTCGTGTACCTGAGGAGATTATCGTCTCACGAACAGGCTATACGGGTGAGGACGGTTTCGAGATCTATGCCTCGCACGACTGTATCCGTACCTACTGGGATCAACTGATTGACGCTGGTGTGCAAGCCTGCGGACTGGGTTGTCGCGATACCTTGCGCTTCGAGGTGGGACTACCTCTCTATGGTGATGAGCTGACGGAGGATATCTCGCCTGTGATGGCAGGACTCTCGATGTTTGTGAAGTTTGACAAACCCGAATTCATTGGTAAGGAAGCACTCCTGAAACAGAAGACAGAGGGCGTAGGAAAGAAACTGGTGGGTATCGAACTGAATGACAAGGCAATCCCTCGTCATGGGTATACGGTGCTGAAGAACGGACAGCCCATCGGTGAGGTGACAACAGGCTATCACACCCTCTCTACAGACAAGAGCGTTTGTATGGCACTTATCGACAGCGCCTACGCCCAACTGGGTACAGAGGTGGAGATACAGATTCGTAAGAAGGTATTCCCAGGAACCGTCGTCAAAAAACAATTTTATAACAAGAACTATAAGAAGTAATATCATCAAAAATACAAGTATTATGGCAAAAGTAATGGAAGGACTCTATTATTCAGAGTCACACGAATATGTAAGAGTAGAAGGAAACTTTGGATTCATTGGTATCACCGACTATGCCCAGAAGGAACTGGGTGCTGTTGTCTATGTCGATATGCCCGATGTTGACGATGAGGTGGTGGCTGGTGAGGAGTTTGGTGCCGTAGAGAGCACCAAGGCTGCCAGCGACCTGAACGCACCTGTCAGCGGTGTGGTCGTAGAGGTGAACGACGCTTTGGATGATACTCCAGAACTCATCAACCAGGATGCCTACGAGAACTGGATTATTAAGGTGGAGCTGTCGGATAAGGATGAGCTCAACAACCTGATGGATGCCAAGGCCTATGCTGCCTTCTGTGATAAGTAGAGGTTATGAGCTATAAGTATTTCCCCCATACAGAGGACGACCTGCAGGCGATGCTCCAAAAGGTGGGCGTCGCCTCGATGGACGACCTCTATGCTGAGGTGCCTGCCGGCATCCGTTTTCAGGGCGACTATCAGTTGCCGTCGGAGATGAGTGAGTTGGAGGTGCGTCAGCTGTTCGAGAAACTGGGCACGCAGAACCAGACGCTGACTTGTTTTGCTGGGGCTGGTGTCTACGACCATTATACCCCTGCTGTCATCCCACAACTGCTGCAGCGCTCAGAGTTTCTAACCAGCTATACGCCTTATCAGGCGGAGATTTCACAAGGAACGTTGCACTATATCTTCGAGTATCAGTCGATGATGACGGAACTCACGGGTATGGACATCTCGAACGCTTCGATGTATGATGGTACGACGGCAGCTGCCGAAGCAGTGATGATGGCGGTAGCCTCTGGTAAGAAGCAGAACAAGGTGCTGGTGAGTGAGACCCTCGATCCCAAGACGTTGGAGGTAATCAGGACTTATGCTCATTTCCATGGAATCCAACTGGAAATGATTGCCGCTGAGAACGGTGTCACCTCGAAAGCGGATATGGAAGCAAAACTGGCTGAGGGTGGTGTGGCAGGTGTCTTGGTACAGCAGCCCAACTACTATGGTATCGTGGAAGACTACAGCGGCTTTGCCGACTGTTGTCATCAGCAGAAAGCTCTCTTCATGATGGACAGTGTGATTGCCGATCTTGCCGTGTTGAAAACTCCAGGTGAGTGGGGAGCCGATATCGCTGTAGGCGATGGACAGAGTCTGGGTATCCCTATGCAGTGGGGTGGTCCTTATGTGGGTTATCTGTGTTGTACGGAGAAACTCATCCGAAAGATGCCAGGACGTATCGTGGGAAAGACGGTCGACAGTCGAGGACAACGGGCCTTTGTACTGACGCTGCAAGCACGTGAGCAACATATCCGTCGACAGAAGGCGACGTCGAATATCTGTTCTAACCAGTCGCTGATGGCTCTCTTTGTCACGATGTACTGCTCGCTGATGGGTAAGCAGGGACTGAAGGAAGCTGCAGAACTGTCGTATGCGGGTGCCCACTATCTGTGCGATGAACTGTTGAAGACAGGCCATTTCCAGCTCGTCTATCAACAGCCGTTCTTCAATGAGTTTGTGGTGCGTTATGATGGCGATGTAGACAGTCTGCAGCGTCGTTGGCTGCAGCATGGTTTCTTCGGAGGCGTGAAGATTGCCGACGACCAGATTATGCTGGCGGTGACCGAGAAGCGCACTAAGGAAGAGATCCGGCAGTTGGTTGAAACGATCTCTATGTAAGATACAAATCTGATATACCTATGAATAATCGATTATACGGAAACCTGATTTTTGAATGGTCGCAAGAGGGACGTCAGGGCTATTCTCTTCCTAAGAACCGCTTTGGTAACTATGAGATTCCTGATGCTTTGCGCAGACAGGAGGATGCCCAACTCCCTGAGTGCGACGAGATGACGGTGGTGCGTCATTATACGAACCTGTCAGCGAACAATTTCGGCGTTGACAATGGTTTCTATCCCTTGGGCAGCTGTACGATGAAATACAACCCCAAGATCAACGAGGAGGTGGCTGCCTTGCCACCGTTCCAGAACCTGCATCCCTTGCAGCCGGCAGAGACCACACGAGGTGCTGAGGCTGTCTGTACAATGCTGTGTCGCTCCTTGTGTGAACTGACGGGTATGCATGCTTTTACCCTCAAACCCTATGCAGGGGCTCACGGAGAACTGACGGGACTGATGGTCATCAGGAAATATCATGAGCATCGTGGTGACGACGCACGTCGTCTGGTCATCGTGCCTGACTCTGCTCACGGTACGAACCCTGCATCTGCAGCTGTCTGTGGACTGGAGATCGTGGAGGTGAAGTCTACGGCAGAAGGACTGGTGGACCTCGATGATCTCATCCAACTGGTGAAGAGCGAAGGCCCTCGTATCGCTGCGATGATGATGACCAATCCCAATACGCTGGGACTCTTTGAACGACAGATTCCTGAGATAGAGAAACTCATCCATGAGGTGGGTGGACTGATGTATTATGACGGTGCCAACCTGAACCCGATGTTGGGCGCTGCCCGTCCTGGTGATATGGGCTTCGACGTGATGCATATCAACTTGCATAAGACGTTCTCAACACCTCATGGCGGAGGAGGTCCTGGTGCTGGTCCTGTGGGTGTCAGGGAAGGGTTGGAAGCCTTCTTCCCAACGGTATCGCCCTATCACGGCAATTTCGCCGTAGCGATGCGTGCACTGGCCTATATCCTGTCGTTGGGACGTGAGAACGTGAAAATGGTTGGTCCGTTGGCCACACTGAATGCCAACTATATCAAGGAATGTCTGAAGGATGTGTACGAGTTGCCCATCGACGGTCTTTGCAAACATGAGTTCGTCTTCGACGGTTTGAAGGACAAGTCGACAGGTGTGACGACGATGGATGTCGCCAAACGACTGTTGGACTACGGCTATCATGCGCCCACCATCTATTTCCCCTTGCTGTTCCATGAGTCGCTGATGATCGAACCGACAGAGAACGAGTCGAAAGAGACGCTCGACGGCTTTATCGCTGTGATGCGTCAGATTGCAGAGGAGGCGAAGGCACAGCCGGAAACGGTGAAGTCGGCTCCTCATCATACCCCCATCTCGCGCGTTGATGATGTCTTGGCGGCGAAACATCCGATTACTACCTATCGTCAGCTGCTGGCCGACGACGCTACTTCTTCGTGCGATGAATAAATTCGATCTGATTATTATTGGTGCGGGACCTGGTGGCTACCGTGCTGCTGAATATGCAGCCCGTCAGGGACTGCAAGTGCTCATCGTGGAGCGCGACGAGGTAGGCGGCACCTGTCTGAATCGTGGGTGTATCCCCACAAAGACGTATGTACACTCAGCCACCTTCGCTGAGGCTTGTGAGCGTCAGCAACAAGTCGTGATGCAGTTGCGGAGTGGGGTAGAACAACTGATGCGTGCCCCTGGCATCACTCTGACGAAGGGTTCCGCTACGTTTGTGGATGCGACGACCGTCCAGGTAGGCGAGGAGTGCTTTACGGCTCCCCATATCATCATTGCCACAGGTAGCGAGGCGAAGATGCTACCGCTGCCCGATATCGACGACGCTCGTGTGGTGACATCTACAGAACTGCTCCAGATGACCACACTCCCAAAGCGTCTCTGTATCATCGGAGCTGGTGTCGTCGGTATGGAGTTCGCGAGTGTGTTCAACCGTTTTGGCAGTGAGGTGACGGTCATCGAATACCTCAAGGAATGTCTGCCGATGGTAGACAGTGATATCGCCAAACGTCTGCGTAAACTCTTGGAGAAACGAGGCATCACCTTTAGGATGAAGACCGCTGTCTCCACCCTTGCCGATATCGATGCCGACGTGATCCTGATGGCTACAGGTCGCAAACCTTGTACTGACGGTCTTCATCTCGAAGCAGCAGGCATCACCTTGAACGCCAACGGTACCATTCCTGTCGACAACAACTACCAAGTGACCCCTCTCACCTCTCACCTTTCACCTCTCACCTCTCAGATTTACGCCATCGGCGATGTCAACGGTCGACAGATGCTCGCCCATGCTGCTGAGTTCCAGGGCAAACGGGTCGTCAATCACATCTTAGGGAAAACGGACACCATCCGTTTCGATATCATGCCGGCAGCGATCTTCACAGAGCCCGAAGTGGCGTGTGTGGGGTTGAGCGAAGACCAGTGTAAGGCGCAAGGTATCGACTACCAGTGTCGTAAGTCGTTCTGGCGTGCCAATGGTAAGGCTTTGGCGATGAACGAGACGGAGGGAATGCTCAAACTCCTCTCGTCGACCGATGGGCATATCATGGGCTGTCATGCTTTTGGAACACATGCTGCCGACTTGGTGCAGGAGGTGAGCGTGCTCATGTGTAAGGATGCGACCGTCGACGAACTCGACGATATGATCCATATCCACCCCACGCTCTCTGAATTGATCATTGCATAAATCAAGAACATGACAGAAGAAAACAAGATAACGGCACAGGATGCCATTGCTGAGAATAATATCCCCAACGAGTGGGATAAGTTTTACCTGCGCGATGTGTCATTCGCGCACCTGATGACCCGTCGTATCTTCAACGTGCTGATCGTCGCCAACCCCTACGATGCCTTTATGCTCGAGGACGACGGACGTATCGACGAGAAGCTCTTTGATGAGTATAGTGAGTTGGGTATGCGTTATCCTCCCTCGTTTACGCAGGTGTCTACCACAGAAGAGGCCAATGATGTGATGCAGTTACACGACATCGACCTGGTGATCTGTATGCCAGGTAATGCTGACAACGACGCCTTTGAGGTAGCTCGTGAGGTGAAGCAGATGGCTCCCCAGATTCCTTGTGTGGTGCTCACCCCTTTCTCGCATGGTATCACCAAACGTATCGAGAACGAGGATATGACTATCTTCGATTACGTGTTCTGTTGGTTGGGCAATACGAACTTGATCCTCTCCATCATCAAACTGATTGAGGACAAGATGAATATTGAGCACGACATCAGTGAGGCAGGTGTGCAGATGATCCTCCTCGTAGAGGATAATATCCGTTTCTATTCCTCTGTGCTCCCTAACCTCTATAATTATATTCTGGCACAGTCGAAGAACTTCTCTACCGAGGCGTTGAACCCCCATGCTGCTGCCCAACGTAAACGTGGTCGTCCGAAGGTGGTGCTAGCCACCAACTATGAAGAGGCGATGGAGTGGTATAACCGTTATCGTGATAATGTGCTGGGTGTCATCAGCGATACCCGTTTCCCGATGAAGGCTACCAACGACCGACTGAGTCATGTGGAGGATGGCGATGCTGAGGCTGGTCTGAAACTGTTTCATGAGATTCGCCGCTACGACGAGTATGTGCCACTGATTCTCCAGAGCTCTGAGTCGGAGAACCGTGAGAAGGCTGAGGCGGAGAAGTTCCATTTCGTTGACAAGAACTCGAAGAAGATGAATGTCGACCTGCGTAAGCTCATCGAGGAACACATGGGCTTTGGCGATTTCGTCTTCCGTGACCCTGTTACGAAGGAAGAGATTGCCCGTATCTCCTCGTTGAAGGAGTTGCAGGACAATATCTTTAAGATTCCTACCGACTCTTTGCGCTATCATATCTCGCGTAACCACATGAGCCGTTGGTTGACGGCACGTGCCATCTTCCCTGTGTCGGAGTTCCTGAAGCATATCACTTGGCATAAGCTGCAGGATGTGGATATGCACCGTCAGATTATCTTCGATGCGATCGTGCAGTATCGTAGGATGAAGAATATCGGTGTTGTCGCCGTCTTCGACCGTCTGAAGTTCGACCGCTATGCCCACTTCGCCCGTATCGGTGAAGGCTCGTTGGGCGGCAAGGGTAGAGGTCTGGCTTTCCTCGACAATATCATCAAGCGTCATCCGGAACTCAACCAGTATGAGAACGCCCAGGTGATGATTCCCAAGACGGTGGTGCTCTGTACCGATTATTTCGATGAGTTCATGGATAAGAACAACCTGTGGACCATCGCTCTGAGTGATGCTCCTGATGATGAGATATTGAAACACTTCCTGAAGGCGCAGTTGCCCGATGCTCTCATCGCTGACTTCTTCACCTTCTTCGACGCTGTCAATGCGCCGATAGCCGTGCGCTCGTCCTCGTTGCTCGAGGACTCGCACTATCAGCCTTTCGCAGGTATCTATTCCACCTACATGATTCCTTATCTGGAGGATAAATATGCGATGCTGCGAATGCTTGCCTGTGCCATCAAGAGTGTCTATGCCTCAGTCTATTATAAGGACTCTAAGGCGTATATGACTGCCACGTCGAATGTGATCGACCAGGAGAAAATGGCTGTTATCCTACAGGAAGTGGTGGGTCGTCAGTATGGCGATCATTTCTATCCCAATTTCTCTGGCGTACTACGCTCATTAAACTATTATCCGATTGGCGACGAGACGGCCGAGGAAGGTATCGCCAGTCTGGCACTCGGATTAGGAAAATATATCGTCGACGGCGGACAGACGTTGCGCGTCTCTCCCTATCATCCCCATCAGGTGCTTCAGACGAGTGAGATGGAGACGGCTCTGCGTGAGACGCAGACACAGTTCTATGCCCTCGATATGTCGCAGGTGAGTGATGATTTTCAGGTCGATGACGGCTTTAATATCAAACGCCTTCGTGTGAAACAAGCCGACAAGGACGGTTCGCTGCATTATATCGCCTCCACCTACGACCCGATGGATCAAGTGATACGCGACGGACTTTATGAAGGAGGACGTAAGATCATCTCTTTCTGTGGTGTACTGCAGCAAGGCATCTTCCCCTTGCCCGAGTTGCTGCAACAGGTACAGAAGTGTGGTGCCGACGAGATGAAGCGTCCGGTAGAGATCGAGTTTGCCTGCAACCTGAATACCGATCGCACAGGCGAGCTCTATCTGTTGCAGATTCGACCTATCGTTGATTCCAAACAGGTGCTTGATGAGGACCTCGAGGCTATCGCCGACGAGGCGTGTCTGCTTCGGTCCACCAACTCGCTGGGACATGGTATCTCTGAGGATGTGGTTGATGTGGTCTATGTGAAGGCTGGCGACGACTTCACGGCGATGAACAATCCCACGATTGCCAATCAGATTGAGCAGATCAACCGTAAGTTCCTGGCTGAAGATAAGAACTATGTCCTGATAGGACCTGGTCGTTGGGGTTCGAGTGACTATTGGTTGGGCATCCCTGTGAAGTGGCCGCATATCTCTGCCGCCCGTGTAATCGTGGAGGCAGGGTTGAAGAACTATCATGTCGACCCCTCGCAAGGTACGCACTTCTTCCAGAACCTCACCTCTTTCGGCGTGGGTTACTTTACGTTGAATACCTATACCAACGATGGAATCTACCAGCAGGCTGTCCTCGATGCGATGCCTGCTGTCGAGGAGACTGAGTATGTGCGCCACGTGCGTTTTGAGCGTCCGTTGAAGATCATGATGGATGGTAAGAAACAGACGGGTGTCGTCCTACTGCCCGCAGACGACTGTCCATAGAATGTGACGTCGTGAAGATGCAAAATCTCTTTCTGATGACAATAATCTTGCCGTTTGTACGTTATTTATCAAAATAATTCATTAACTTAAAACGAAAAGAATATGAAAAAGTATTTAGCAGAACTGGTAGGTACCTTCGTACTTACATTCTTGGGATGCGGCGCAGCCGTCGCACTGGGATGCAGTGGTGACAACACGGCAGCAGTAGTAGGAACAGCCATTGCCTTTGGTCTGGCTGTAGTCGCTATGGCCTATACCATTGGTGGCATCAGTGGTTGCCATATTAATCCAGCTATCACTTTGGGATGTTTCATTACAGGTCGTATCGATGCGAAGGACTGTGGTATGTATATGTTGTTCCAGATTATCGGTGCTATTCTGGCAGCTGCTGCGCTGGCAGGTGTCGTGGCTACCGATCCTTCGCTGGTCATCACAACAGCTACAGGAGCTAACGCTTGTGCCTATGGTGTCACCAACGGTCTGATTGTCGAGATTGTCCTCACTGCGCTGTTTGTTCTCGTAGTACTGGGTGCTACTGCTAAGGCCAATGCCGCTACAGGCAACTTCGCAGGTCTGGCCATCGGTCTGTCGCTGATCCTCATCCACCTTGTAGGTATCCACTTCACGGGCACCTCTGTGAACCCTGCACGTTCCATCGGTCCTGCTCTCTTCGAGGGTGGTCAGGCACTGGCTGAGCTGTGGGTATTCATCGTTGGTCCGTTCATTGGTGGTGCTTTGGCAGCCGGCATCTGGAAGGCTATCGCTACGGAGGAGAAATAATTCACAATTGTAAACTGCGTTTGTCATTTATCGACCTAAACGGTCGTTGCTAACGTGAAAAATTTTAAAATCGGGAGAAGGAATGTATTTTTTCTTTCTTCCGATTTTTTTTTTCCTGTACTTTTGCTTACCTTTGCGCTCATAAGAAATTATATTCACTTTATTAATACATAATAATTATGGTAGATTACAAATCATTAGGTCTTGTGAACACCCGTGAGATGTTCAAGCGTGCCATCAATGGCGGTTATGCTATTCCTGCTTTCAACTTCAACAACATGGAGCAGTTGCAGGCAATTATCAAGGCATCTTCAGATTTGAAGAGCCCAGTGATCCTTCAGGTATCTAAGGGTGCCCGTAACTATGCCAATGCCACTCTTCTTCGCTATATGGCTCAGGGAGCTGTAGAGTATGCCAAGGAGTTAGGTTGTAAGCATCCAGAGATTGCTCTTCACCTCGATCATGGTGATAGCTTCGAGACTTGCAAGAGCTGTATCGACTATGGTTTCTCTTCAGTGATGATCGACGGTTCTGCTCTTCCTTACGAGGAGAACATCGCCCTGACGAAGAAGGTCGTAGAGTATGCTCATCAGTTCGACGTAACCGTTGAGGCTGAGTTGGGTGTGCTCGCAGGTGTTGAGGACGACGTCGTAGCTGCTGAGTCTCACTACACCAAGCCTGAGGAGGTGATCGACTTCGCTACTCGTACTGGTTGCGATTCTCTCGCCATCTCTATTGGTACTTCTCACGGTGCTTATAAGTTCACTCCAGAGCAGTGCACACGCGATCCTAAGACCGGTAAGCTCGTTCCTCCTCCATTGGCATTCGACGTGCTCGATGCAGTCATGGAAAAGTTGCCAGGCTTCCCCATCGTTCTCCACGGTTCTTCTTCTGTACCTCAGGAGTATGTTGATATGATCAACAACCTGGGTGGTAAGTTGCCTGATGCCGTTGGTATTCCTGAGGAGCAGTTGCGTAAGGCTGCCAAGAGTGCTGTCTGCAAGATCAATATCGACTCTGACTCTCGTCTGGCCTTCACCGCTGCCGTACGTAAGGTCCTCGCTGAGAAGCCAGGTGAGTTCGACCCACGTAAGTACTGTGGTCCTGCTCGCGATGAGATGGAGAAGATGTACAAGCATAAGATTGTTGAGGTGCTGGGCTCTGATAACAAGCTCGCTCAGTAATCATCATCATACTATTGATTATTCCAAGGAGGGTGTGCTCATGCATGCCCTCTTTTTTCTTTCAGTGATGTGCCTTTTATAGTTGTCTATATTACTGACACTATTTCTTTGTTTGGTTTTTATCCTTTTCTTACCTTTGCAGAAAAATTAAAGGTTAACACAAAAGAAAGGATGCTTATGAACATTGAAAAAGACATTCACCCCAGCATTTTAGCAGCCCTCAACGGCCAGCAGTACGAAACAAATGAAACCCAAGTCACCTTCGACGACGGAGAAACACTCAACGTAGAACGCTTTACGTTTGGCGATCACGAGCCTACCTTGTTGGATGCCATCAAAGTCATCATCGAGCGATCAGAGAATTGTGAGCTCAGCAACGAGTTCTTTCTCGAAGCCGAAGAGGCACTCAACTATGTCAGCAAGCGTCTGTCCATCACCAACGAACAGTCGTTGATGCTGTCACTGGTAATCAGCGACTTTGCCAACCAACACATCGACGTGACGGATTTCGGCCGCTACTTGCGCTGCACACCTATTACGCTGTTGCCCTTCCTCAAAGAGATGGACGTGCTGGAGGAACGCGGCTATATCGTTTGCAATCGTGGTTGTAATCGCCCTTCTTATCGCATACCTTATTATGTATTAGAGGCTCTGAACAATAATGAAGTGCCGGAAATGAACCAGCTCGCAGGCTTGACGTGTGAGGAGCTTATCAACGAACTGGATAAGATATTTGATCAGCGCAGTGAACATGAACTGACCTGCGACGGAATGATCAAACGCACCAGGTCGCTACTCAACAGCAATAACGAACTGCACTTTGTTGAGCAGTTAGATAGCTACGGTTTGAATGCCAACGACCGCATCGTACTGCTGTATATCGCATGTCAGTTTGTGATATTGCGCGACGAGCATATCGTGATGCACCAACTGGGACGACTTTTCGACTCACGAAGTCTGTGGAGCAACCTTCGCCAACAACTGCTGAACGAGAAGAACCGCTTGCAACAGTTGGGTCTCATCGAATTTGCCCACGATGGGGGCTTTGGCGATCGTAATGCTTTCTGCTTGACGATGACGGCTAAACGGGCACTCTTCACTGAACTCAATATCAACATTGCGAATAATGACCAACAGCGTCGTGGTTTGCAGCATTATGACGACATCGCTGCCCGTCAGCTGTTCTACGACGAGGCCACCAGCCGTCAGGTCGAGGAGTTGACTGGCCTGCTTGACGAGGACAACTATCAACAGATTCGTCAGCGCCTGCAGGACAAAGGTTTCCGCTGTGGCTTCACCTGTCTGTTTTATGGCACACCTGGCACAGGCAAGACGGAGACCGTGCTACAGTTGGCTCGCCAGACGGGGCGTGACATCATGCAGGTGAATGTCTCGGAGATTAAGAGTAAGTGGGTGGGTGACTCGGAGAAGAACATCAAGGCTTTGTTCGACGATTATCGCTGCAAGGTTAGAGAATGCGAGGTAACGCCCATCCTGCTGTTCAATGAGGCCGATGCCATCATCAACCGTCGCCAGGAGATGGCAGAGCGCGGTGTGGATAAGATGGAGAACAGCATCCAGAATATCATTCTGCAGGAGATGGAAACGCTAGACGGCATCCTTATCGCCACCACCAATCTGGAGCAGAATATGGATAAGGCCTTCGAGCGCCGCTTCCTCTATAAAATCAAATTTAACAAGCCTTCCGTTGAGGCTCGCCAGCATATCTGGCAGACCATGATTCCCTCGCTCTCAGCCGATGCCGCCAGTCAGCTGGCCACCCGCTATGACTTCAGCGGAGGTCAGATAGAAAACATCGCCCGCCATCACGCTATCGACAGCATCCTTCATGGCACTAAGGCAGACGACCTGCAAACCCTCATCACCCATTGTGACCAAGAACGGTTAGAAAAGCAAAGACCTCGAATCGGATTCTAACGATTCGAGGTCTTAAACTAAACACCTATCGATATCTTATGTGAATTTACATTACTTTAATTCAATTTCTTTCTTGTAAATAATGACAGATTTATCTTCTTTGTTTTGTTTTCCCTTTATAATGTTAATTGTAAATTTACCTTTCACCACATCTTCTTTATTAACAATGCTAGGCGACTTATCCAAATCGAATATCTTCAGAAATTCTCCGTCTTTCAATGAATCTTTATATAATTCTCTACAGATAGCCATACACGTTGCTCTCATTTTTGATGCTAAAGTCTTCTTCGTCGCACTTTCTTTGTCCATTAAACTGTTAGCCCATGCTGGAATCAATGCAATATTCCATAAACTTCTAAAATACCGAGGGTCGTAGGCTCGTCCCCAGATATGAGAGATAATGGTGTTTTGAATAATACAGTTTTTGCCACTCCCTAAATTTAGATTTGTTAGCGCATTGATAATATCACAAACAAAGCGATTTCCGTTTGGATCAATCTCTACTTGGTATGATTTGTTATTTGCAAAGCAATACTTATATTCGTAAATAGAATTTCCCTTTTTGTCCTTTTTTATTGGATCGCCAACCTTTCCAGTCTTTATGTTTTTATCAGTCGTATTTCGAGCTTTGTCAAGTTCAAATGTTCCAGTAGTAAATTCTTTTACTTTTTCTTTTTCTTTTGATACTAAATCAGGGCAAAAGAAATATGAACCGTTGATGGCAAGTTGAAAAAAATTCTGTTCACCAAATTCTGTCAACAGATCAGACATCCCGTCTAACTGATGATATAGGCAATTTTTATCAGTATTATTCCTTACCTCATTAACTAATTCTTTTTCTAATTCTTTTTCTTCCTGTTCGAGAGAATTGATGCTGCAATAATTGTATTCTAGAAAGTAATCTTCTAGAAGAGAGTATGCTGAAGGGCAATCTTTTAGATGTGATATATTCTCTTCGTTTAGCCTGTTAACTTCATAGACAAAATCTTTCATCAATCGTAATATGCTCAATGCATAAAGTCGGTCTCCAGCCTCTTTAAACAATTCTAATATGTATAGTACCTTGGTTAGGTCGCAGGGAATCTTCCTCTCTTTATTTTGGAGAATCTTTTTGTTTTTAGTGCAGTTTTCTGAAGAATTAATAACATTATTATACTTTTCAGGGAATGTCCTGAGATAACTTTTGTAGTCGTTCGCTGGACCCGGTTTCAGTCTCTTGGTATCAACAGCCCATTCTCCAAAATCTCGGAGTAAATTTTCTGTTTTTTCTTTTGTTGTTATTTCTTGTGTCATAATCATTTGTTTAGTTTTTACATATTCATATCCGCCATCAAGTCTCGTCTGCCGATGAGGCTGAAGATCGTGATGCGGTTGTCTTCATTTAGAATGCGGAGGGTACGGAGTACCTCACCGAGGGTTGAGCCACTGGTGGTTACATCATCAATGACGAGAACGTTCTGCTGACGGATAGTGGCACACAATTCCTCATCGATCGGCTTGGCTAATATATCGTGGTAATGACGCAACTGAGGTTGCTCAAAGCGATAGATATAGCGCAACATATACTGGTTGACACGACTCGACGACTGAGGCATCACCACGAGGTCGTAGTCGTAGAGATTGATTTTGCGATTCAGATTATTCACCGCTTTCTGGATGAAGTTCGTAAGATCAGGGTGTTCTTGTAGTGAGGGTGTGAACTTGACATACTTGATAAAAGCCGAACGTACAGAGCCATCTACTTGATCACTGAATTCATAGCCATAGTAGAAACATTGTCCAAATGCTTCTACCTGATAGCCATTACCCGTCAGACTGACGATGTCGGCTGCACCATCATGTTCGAAGTCGAATACGAACTGCTGCTTTTCGTTGTCAAATGTAACTCCCATAGTCAAACAAATAGTGAATACAACCGCAAAGATACAAACTATTTTTCATACAACCAAATAAAGGTCTTTTTCTATCCAAAAACACTTTGTCAGAATGATTGACACGATTTGTATTGAGACTATGGAGATTTGTCGTACCTTTACAGCGGAAAATAAAAGTTGAACCACTAAAACATTTACGATTATGGCATTTGAATTCTCTTCTGTAAAAGATTCGCGTGAAGCAAGAGTGAATAGCATTAGCGATCGCCTTTTTCGGAATCTTCCTCTCTATCATGCAAGTATGCAGCATCAGTCGGCTTGCGACGCTGGCAACTTTGGATTGATGCTCTATTACAAATTCCTCTACCGACTGCTTGAGGCAGCATTGCCAGAATATCCTAAAAGAGTACCAGAACACCTGCACAAAATGGCATTCGAAGAACCTGCAGACATCTTGGAAGGAATGAAGGCTTTACTCCAACAAGCCCAAGTGTACAATCAAGATGATGTTGACCAGCTGACACAGGTCATTTCCTTTCTCCAATACCTTCGTACACTCAAATAATTAATCATCAACTTGCTTAGTTTAAGGATATTTTGTACTTTTGCAAAATCAATTATAATATCTAAAACTATTATACTTATGCATATAAACATTGGAAAGCTTATCAAGCAAGAAATGATTAGACAAGGTTTGAAGCCTGGTGAACTGGCAGAACGTATATGGGTAACACGTACCAATATATATAGTATCTTTGAGCGCAAGAGCATTGACACAGAACTGCTTGAGCGCATCTGCGATGCCTTGCACACTAATTTCTTCACTCCTATGGCGGAGGAAATATCACTGAAGGTGGGCGATAACAATCCTTCTGACGCACTTGATGAAGTAAATATGTTGAGTTTTCAGGTTATGGGAGACGATCTTCAGTATTTTGCCCCAGAGGATATTGAGGAAGGATTCCAAGAGGTAAAAAGACTTGTTATCAGTCTGTCTGTCAATGGCTCTGGTTTCGATGAAATCATCGACTTGCCTCAGGAATTGTTCCCATTGCTTACGTATGCTTATGATTGTGCGATGGAAGGTCAGTTAAAAGGAAAAAGTGATGAAGAAATAGACAGCCTCTTGTTCCCTTGGCTGGAAATTAACCATCCAAAGTTGGCATCAGCCATTAAGGAAGCTGTCAATGAGATGCTATTGGAACGTATTGCAGCCGATGTAGAGGGAGAATATCGTGACTACATCGATTATAACGAACCAACAAGCATTGATGAATGGTTCTCGCTTGGCAAAAACGATATACAGTATTTTATCGATGATCTTCATGAACGCATTCAAACAGTAAAACGTCCTTTAAGATGGAAACAAAAAAGTATCTGACCAAATCGGCTTTTAAGATTGCGCTGAGCTGTCCGCATAAGTTGTATTACTACGGACGGCCTGACGAGTATGAGAATGCTAATGCGAACGATGAGTTTTTAGAGTCGCTGGCTGAGGGCGGTTTCCAGGTGGGCGAACTGGCAAAGATATACTGCGACGTGCCTGACGATTGCGACCTGAAGGACGTTATGGGGCACGAGGAGTCGCTCACACGCACTCAGGAACTGATGATGCAAGACAAGGTGAACATCGCCGAGGCCGCCTTCTGCTTCGGCAATCTGTTTGTGCGTGTGGATATCCTGAAGAAAGACGGCAATAACATCGAACTGATAGAGGTGAAGGCTAAGTCGTGGAATCCTGATACAGATAAGTTTATCAGTTCCAAGCCAAAGGGAGCCGTTGCCAGCGGTATTCGTCCATACGTCTATGATGTGGCCTTCCAGAAATATGTGGTTTGTAACGCCCTGAAGGAGTTGTATCCTAATGATCATTACCATGTTAAGGCATTTCTTATGATGGCAGACAAGAGCAAACGGGCAGACATCGACGGACTGAACCAACTGTTCAAGATAGAGAAGAACCAACAGGGACGCGCAGAAGCCGTGATGGCGCCCGATGCTCGTCAACGGATAGCTCAGGGCAGTGAGCAGGTGGTAACACCTTTTGACGTAGATGAACTCTGCGACACCATCATTGCAGGCGAGACTACTGAGCAGACGACGGATAAAAATCCCACCTGCATGGGGATGCACTTTGTGCCGTTTATTCATTGGGCTGCCGATTTCTATTGTAATGGAGATCGTTGTCCTGCTCCTATCGAACTGGCTGGCAAGTGTCTGAAGTGTGAGTTCCATTGCACCGAAGGCAGTGAGAAGAAGGATGGTATGCGTGAATGTTGGCAAACGAAGGTTAGTGCCGATGACTACGAACATCGCCCATTGATTGCCACCCTGAATGGTAGCAACTTAAGCACCAATCGCGGTAAGTGGCTGAGCGAAGGGATATACTTCATGGATCAGCTGACTGAAAAAGAGCTCAAACTCTTTAACGAGAAGAAACCAGATGCACCTGGCTTGGACGACTATCAGCGTAAATGGTTGCAGATTGGTTTGGAAACGAAAGACAAAGATATCTTAAGTCGTTTTGAAGCGCATCTGAATGGTCATATCTATTTAGACAAAGATGGTCTTCGCGAAGAGATGGTGAGGTGGAAATATCCTCTCCACATGATTGATTTCGAGACCACAGCCGTTGCCCTGCCTTATTATATAGGTATGAAACCCTACGAGCAGGTGGCTTTCCAGTTCTCGCATCATATCATCTACGACGACGGACGCATTGAGCATGCTGGTCAGTATCTGAACGAAGACGTGACGAAGTTCCCCAATTTCGAATTTGTACGCGAACTACGTCGGCAGTTGTCTCAAGACGAAGGCACCATCTTCCGTTATGCCACCCACGAAAACAGCATCCTGCGCACCATCGCCAAGCAGTTGGCAGATAGCAACGAGCCTGATAAAGACGAACTGATCGCCTTTATTCTCGACATCACGCACAACCACGATGCGAAGAAAGGCGAACTCTACGAAGGTCCACGTGATATGGTCGATTTGTTGCAGGTAGTAAAGCGTTACTTCTATCAGCTCGACGAGATGCATGGCAGTAACTCTATCAAACAAGTGCTACCTGCAGTGCTGAACAGTAGTCAGTATCTGAAGGATAAATACAGCAAACCGATTTATGGCTCACAAATCAAGAGCTGCAACATCTCGTCCGACAAACCGTTGGCTTGGATCACCATCGATGCTGCCGGTCATGTGGACAGTCCTTACCATCAACTGCCGTCAGTAGGTAATCTGATAGGTATGAGCGAAGAAGACATGGAGCAGATGGAACAGCTGTCTACTGATGAAATGGACTTCGAAGTGGCCAATGGTGGTGCAGCCCTGACGGCCTACAACAAGTTGATGTTCTGCGATGGCGAAACGATGAACGAGGCCTTGCGTGAGGCTCTTCTGCGCTATTGCGAACTCGACACGATGTCGATGGTCTTTATTTGGGAGTACTTTTACCAGTCTATAAAACTTTGAGAATGAAAACTTTGACGGCATTTCTCACTTTGTCCTTCACAATAGCATTGATATGTAGTCCACTCTATCTGGTATATGCTGGCATTGTGTTCTATAATGACCATCTTTGGATAAAAGTGCTGTTAGTGGTGGTTGGTTTCGTCTTGTGCAAAATGGTGAAACCCGTTTCAATCCTAACAGGTGAGGATTTTAAGATTTTCTAAATAACAATTAAAATGAATAAATGATGATGGACGAATTATCTGAGATTTTCGATGATGACTTGACTAAAGAGTTTGATGATGAAATGACGGAAGATTTCGATGATGAAATGTATCACTTTGTATTTCATTTCATGCCTTGGTTCGTTTATAATCTAAAACCAGAACGAAAGTTCTTGTTGGATGATGAGGATTACATAGAACTGAATTGTCCGTGTGGCTTTGAACTGTATAAGCAGGAGATAGGGGATGTTATCTGTCGTATTGTTTCCTTTAAAGAAACATCTTTCGCTGATATGGAAGTACCCATGTGCATGATCGTGACTACCAATAATGATGAGAAACTTCTTGGATATTTTACTATTGAGAAAGAAGATTTTCTGGGTTATGTGCTTTGTATGGTGGGAGAAAATGAAGTACATTCAATGTTGAACCAAGTGAAATGGCAAGAACTCCCGTCGCAAGAACAGCTCGCTACAGATGTTGTTAATAAGTATATCGTTCAAAAATGACCTCTCCACCTCACATTTCGCTCAAAAGGCCCCTTTTTACAGAACCTGAGGCATATGAGGTGTTTCGCCAACACCTCACCTAACACCTCATATAGTACCTCATGTATTTTGAAAATACTATACAAATCGGGTGTACGCTTAAAACGCTAAAATTTCTCCTGTTAGATAAAAATCTTATTCCCTACTTTGGAAAAATTTGTTGCCTGCCCAGCGCGCAAATTTTTCTCAATATAGCCGAAGAAATTCGAGAAAATTACAATCATGAAATTTCTTTATATATTTGCAGTAAGATATTTCTATATTAGCATTATGGTTTCTCTCTGTCACCAACAAGCCTTTTCTCCATCAGCGAAAAGGCTTGTTGCTGCGAACCAGTACCTCAGAGGCGACGAAGTTGTCCCTCAGCGAAGGAGAAGTAGTACCTTAGGGGTGACGAGGGACAATTTCAGCAAGGTCTTTGAGCGCAAGTTTCAGTGAGGTGTTAGGTGAGGTGTTAGCGAAACACCTCATATGCCTCAGGTCCTGTAAAAAGGGGCCTTTTGAGCGAAATGTGAGGTGGTGAGGTCATTTTCGCGAAAAACAAAGTCTGTTCAGTTTTCTGTCTGACAACTGTTTCTAGTTGGCGGGTTAAGCTTTCTGATAGAGCGAATACGTGCCGCCATCGCTCTGACAGTATTTGCGCAGAAGCTGCTGGATGAATGCTGCGTTCTGACAGACGCGCTGCTCATCACCGTCGTAACCGTTGATGAGTACCAGCAGATGGTGGGTGTCCATCGTAATCTTCGTCCGTTCGTGGTCGCTGGTGGGCGTTCCTACACCCCCTACCGCATCGCGATAGACGGGCAGGCCGGCAATATTCAGTATTCCTCGTCCGATGCCCTCATAAGGCTCACCCTCCTTTCCGATGCCCAGCGTCAGCGTGTTGCCCACAAACTTGTCGGCATCAAAACCACCAATGCTGTAACCATACTTTATCGATGCCAGGTTGATGAGGTCTACCAACGTGTCACACTGGTACAGTTCCTTGCCCTGTAGCATCCGTCGTATCAGTGCCTCGGATGCGGGACGGTAGCGCGAGGGGTCCTTGCCGCAGGCCTTGTAAACATGTCGGGTGGCAGCAATGCTCCTGATGTCTTTCAGCGACTCGGTGGTCAGCGTCTGGCGATACTGCTCGCCCAGTGCACGGATCTCCTGCCACAGTTCCTCACTATGCAGCGAGTTGATTACCTGCGCTTCGACGCATACTCCCACAAACTCAGGGCATACGCTTTCTATCTCATGTGAAACGATGATTTTCATGCTTACTCGTTGAGTCGCTTGAAGGCCTTGGGCAGGTATTGGATGAGGTCGCTGGCGATGAGGCTCTCCTCGCCAAGCTCCTTAGCTGCGATGTCGCCAGCCAGTCCGTGGAGATACATACCCAGCAGACAGGCCTCCTCCTGCTTGTAGCCACGTGCCAGCAGTCCTGTGATGATGCCTGTGAGCACATCGCCGCTGCCAGCCGTCGCCATACCTGCGTTGCCAGTAGAATTGAAGATGACATGACCGTCGGGCATACAGAGGGCGGAGTAATGTCCTTTCAGGATGACGTAGCCCTGGATACGCTCTGCCAGATTGCTCGCCTTGACGAGTCGTTCGTAGCTGTCGGCACTATTGCCTTCCATCCGGTCGAGTTCCTTGGGGTGGGGGGTGAGAATCATTCCCTTGGGCAGTTGCTGCATCCACGAACGGTGGGTGCCCAGCATATTCAGTGCGTCGGCGTCAGCGACGATAGGGCACTGTGAGCGACGTATCTGTGAGATCATCGCGATGGCTGTCTGCTCTGAGGTGCCGATGCCTGGTCCGATACCTACTACATGATATTCCTCTGTATCGATAGGCTCTGAGAAGGTGGTTTCCTCCCTGTCCAACTGAATGATGGCCTCAGGTACCGACATCTGCAGTACCATATTGTTCTTCTTGGGAGAGTGGACGGTGAGTTTGCCACAGCCCGACCTCAGACAGGCTTTCGCTGCGAGGACGGCGGCTCCGCCCATGCCATAGCTGCCTGCAATAAGCAGGGCATGCCCCATGTCGCCCTTGTGGGCAAACGCACTACGAGGCTGAATCATTTGGCGAACGTCGTTCTCCTCCAGCATCGTGTAGTTGGCATCGAGTTTCTGGATACCCTCCTTGCTCAGTCGGATGTCGAGCACCTTCAGTCGGCCTACATACGGCTGGTTCTCCTTAAAGAGGAAGGCGAGCTTCACGTGTTGCAGTGTCAGCGTCAGGTCGGCATGGATGATATTGGCACGTACATTATAGGTATTGTCCTCCGTCATCAGTCCTGACGGCACGTCGATGCTCACCACCGTAGCGGCCGAGCTGTTGATATACTTCACCAGTGAGGCGAATCCTCCAGCCAGCGGTTTGTTGAGGCCTGAGCCAAATATACCGTCGATGATGAGCATACCCTCCTCGAGTACGGGTGGGTCGAACTCCTGGCGTACCTCAATAAAGTTCTTCACTCGGCGATTGTCCATGAGGCGCACCTTGTTGACGGCGCAGTCGTTGGACAGCTTGCCACTGACATTGAACAGATAGGCTGTCACGGCGTAGTTGTTCTCCGCCAGCATCCTCGCTACCGCCAGCGCATCGCCCCCATTATTGCCTGGGCCGGCGAAGACGATGACAGGCATCAAGCTGTTGTACTCATCCATGATGGCACGTGTGAGCGCTTTGGCTGCGCGCTCCATCAGATCGATCGACTCTATCGGTTCGTTCTCAATCGTATATTTGTCAAGCTCATGTATCTGAGCAGCTGTAAAAATCTTCATACGTCGGCAAAAATACTAAAAATATGCTAATCTATAACTATCTTTGAGGGATTTTTCGTAATTTTGCACCCAAATTTTATATTTTGAACATGAGTATCGTTAAAATCAAGGACAAAACGTTCCGTATATCCATCCCCCAGGAAGAGATTCTGAAGAACGTTGACGCAGTAGCTGAGAAAATCAATCGTGATATGGCTGGGAAGAACCCACTGTTCCTCGCTGTGCTCAACGGCGCCTTTGTCTTCGCAGCCGACCTGATGCGCCGCATCACCATCCCCTGCGAGATATCGTTTGTGAAGCTGGCCTCCTATCAGGGAGTCATGTCGACGGGTAAGGTGCGCGAGGTGATTGGCATCAACGAGAGTCTGGCGGGCCGTACGGTGATTATCGTGGAGGATATCGTCGACACGGGTCTGACGATGAAGCAGATGATGGATTCGCTGGCTACCCGTAACCCGGAGTCGATTCATATCTGCAGTCTGCTGCTCAAGCCCGATAAGTTGCAGGTGCCCCTCGACGTGGAGTATGTAGCGCTGCGCATTCCCAACGACTTTATCGTGGGCTACGGTCTCGACTACGACCAGCAGGGACGTAATCTGCCTGATATTTATACGGTAGTGGAATAAGAACTAACACAGGGTTTTGAACCCCACACAATAACAATGAAGAATATCGTAATATTTGGTGCCCCTGGTTCAGGAAAGGGGACACAGAGCGACCTGATGGTCCAGAAGTACGGCTTGAATCATATCTCCACAGGCGACGTGCTTCGCGCAGAAATCAAGAAAGGTACAGAGCTGGGCAAGACTGCCGCTAGCTTCATCGACAAGGGAAATCTGATTCCCGACGATCTGATGATCAGCATCCTCGCGAAGGTGTACGACTCCTTCGGCGACCACAAAGGTGTGATCTTCGACGGATTCCCTCGTACCATCCCACAGGCAGAGGCGCTGAAGAAGATGCTCGACGAGCGTGGCGACAAGGTGGCTGCGATGATCGAGCTCGACGTGCCCGAGGCCGAGCTGATGACACGACTCATCAAGCGCGGCGAGGATAGTGGACGAGCCGACGACAACGAGGAGACCATCAAGAAACGTCTGCAGGTCTATCATCAGCAGACGCAGCCGCTCATCGAGTGGTATAAACAGGAAGGACTGCACTATCATATCAACGGACATGGTACGCTGGAGCGCATCTTCGCCGATATCTGCCAGGTGATTGAGAAGATTTAAGAATGAAGAATGAGGAATGTGGAGTGAGGAATGGTCGCCTGCGGCGATTAGGAATGAGGAATTAAGAGTTAAGAATTAAGAAGGAAGGAATGGCAGAATCCAATTTTGTAGACTACGTGAAGATCTATTGTCGTTCGGGTAAGGGCGGCAAGGGATCTATGCACCTGCGTCATGTGAAGTACAACCCCAACGGCGGACCCGATGGGGGTGACGGAGGTAGAGGAGGAAGTATCTACCTGCGTGGTAATCACAACTATTGGACATTGCTGCACTTGCGCTACGAACGACATATCTTTGCAGAACACGGTGGTAACGGTGGGCGCGACAAGTGTCATGGTACCGATGGTAAGGACGTGTATATCGATGTGCCTTGCGGTACGGTGGTCTATAACGCTGAGACGGGTAAGTATGTGTGTGATGTGACCTACGATGGACAGGAGGTACTCCTGCTCAAGGGTGGACGCGGTGGACTGGGTAACTTCCAGTTCCGTTCGGCCACCAATCAGGCTCCGCGCTATGCTCAGCCCGGCGAACCGATGGAGGAGATGACCATCATTCTCGAGCTGAAGCTCCTGGCTGATGTGGGACTCGTGGGTTTCCCCAACGCAGGAAAGTCGACACTTGTATCTGCACTCTCCAACGCCCGTCCGAAGATTGCCAACTACCCCTTCACCACGATGGAACCCTCATTGGGCATCGTGGGCTATCGCGACAATAAATCGTTTGTGATGGCCGATATCCCTGGTATCATCGAGGGCGCCAGCGAAGGCAAGGGTCTCGGACTCCGCTTCCTCCGCCATATCGAGCGCAACTCACTGTTGCTGTTTATGGTGCCTGGCGATACGGACGATATCAAGAAGGAATACGAGATACTGCTCAACGAGCTGCGACAGTTTAATCCTGAGATGCTTGACAAGCATCGTGTGCTGGCTGTTACCAAGAGCGACCTGCTCGACGAGGAACTGATTGAGATGCTGCGCACCCAGTTGCATGCCGACCTGAAGGCCGACGGACTCGACGATGTGCCTGTGGTGTTCATCTCTGCCGTCGCCAACCAGGGACTCGACGAGCTCAAGGATGTGCTCTGGCGCGAACTCAATGCTGAGAGCAACAAACTGGCGGCTGTCACCGCCGAGGACACCCTCGTGCATCGCGATAAGGATATGAGTCGCTTTGCGGCGGAGCTCGCCGACGAGGGCGAAGATGAGGATATCGAATATCTCGACGAGGAAGAGATAGAAGATATCGAGGAAATCGACGATTTTGAATACAAGGAGGTATGATGCTGTTGAAACGATTATTGCTCTCCTTGACGGTTGTCAGCGTATTCACTGCCTGTGCACAGACCACGTTTACTGCACTTGAGCAGCAGCAGATTAGCATCGAGACACCCGGACTGTTCGACAAGTCTGACGCATTCACCGTCGACTTCGGATTACTCCGTCCCACCGACTACAGCTACCCATTGCCCGTCTCCACTCAGGCGGAGCATAAGAGCGATAATAACGTCGAGATGATTACTCGTAAGGGCGATGCCGTCAAGGCTATGTTCGCGGGACATGTGCGATTAGCGCGCAGTCATCCACAATTCGGAAACGTCATCGTCATCCGTCACGACAACGGACTCGAGACCGTTTACGGCCGCAATGCACAGAACCTCGTTAAGGTAGGCGATCGCGTGAAAGCTGGACAGACTATCGCCATTGTCGGTGGCGACGGTAGCCGCTACTACTGCGAATTCACCATGATGGTCAATGGCCGACGCATCAATCCGAGCATCATCTTGAGTCTGAAGAGCCACCGGCTGCTACAGCAGACGGTCATGTTCAAGCGTGAAGGATTCAATATCAGCCTCACCGTGGTTGATCCCGATCCTTGGCTGAACAATGAGAAGGATCTTGCTGAGGGCACCACGCCTGGTGAGGTCGACCCCTTCGGTGGCTCCAACAAGTTTGCCATTGACTTTAGTGTGCTCGATGCTTCCGAGTGGTGTTATCCGCTGCCTGGGGCAAAGGTTATCAGTAACTACGGGCGTAGAGGCGGAAGAGGACATACGGGTGTGGACCTGAAGACGAAGCCTGCTGACGATATCTTTGCTGCCTTCGACGGCGTGGTGAAGATGGCGAAGCCCTATTCTGGCTACGGCAATTGCATCGTCATTCGCCACCCCAACGGTCTGGAAACGCTCTATAGCCACAATAAGAAAAATCTCGTGAAGGTGGGCGACCGCGTTAAGGCAGGACAGAAGATTGCGCTCACTGGACAGACGGGTCGTGCCACTACGCCGCATCTCCATTTCGAGTGCCGCGTGGGAGGTCGTCCGTTTGATCCATTCATCATTTGGGACCACTCCACTCACTCCCTTCGTTTTGATGTGTTTACCTTCCACAAGAACGGTAGCGTGTCGCGCGGTGGTAAGGTTGTAGGAAGTGTTTCGAAGAAGTCTTCGAAATCAAAATCCAAGTATAGACGCTCGAAGAAGCGGAAATAACTAAGGCAGTTGCCAGTTGTCGGCACGGCGGAACACCTCGTCGAGGGTGATGCGTGCGGCCTCTTTTTTCGTGAGCTCACGGCTCCATGGCTCGCGCCCCATACGATTGGCTCCCTCGCCGTGATTATTGTATTCCAGATAGCGGGCGGTTTTCTGTGTGCCCTCGCGCCATTTGTGCCAGCCCTCAGGACGAATCTGACGGGGTAGCTCGCTATTCATGAAGAGGGTGTAGCCGTAGTCGCGCCAAGGACGCCCCAGATACACCTTATCTACTCCCTCAGCAGCAGTGATGATACAACGGTTGAAGATATAGCCGTAGGCCACATCCTGTGGGGTGGAGGCAGCGGTGATGTATGAGTTGGCCTTACAGTGGATGGTGCAATGCTCAAACCATGCTGTAGAAGGACCGAAGATGAAGTCGGTGGTGCCTTCGATATAGCAGTCGAGGAAATAGATGCGGGTGTTGGGCATACCAGTATAGACGGTGTCTTGGTTACCCAGCAAACGACAATTGACGAACTGTATGCGATCGCCCTGTGTGTGGACAGCAACGGCCTGTCCCAGACGGGCGGCATTGTTCTCGATGGTGATGTTCTTAAACGTGATATCGTTGGCATCGACCCTCACCGTAAACGAGCGAAAGGTACCCAGTTTCGGACGGTTACCCATCGCCATGAGCTGCTCACTGATCTGTGCAGGCCACAAACGACCGTCCATTGCGATATTGGCATGATCGTCGTAGGTGATGATGGTCTGGTCGCGATCTTCGCCACAGATCTCGATATGCTGGAGCCACTGTGGCATGATGATCTTCTCCTTGTACGTACCTTTTTTGACGAAGATGACCTTGTGGTACTCCATGAAGGCACGGCACACTTCGATGGCCTCAGT
>ONWA01000049.1 GCA_900321425.1 uncultured Prevotellaceae bacterium
GTTTCATCGGTAAAGAAGAATTGGATATTAAGAAACTGACTGTGGATTTGCTGGAGAAGTACAAAGATTATCTCAATAAAGTACGTGAAGAACGGGTAAAGTTGATGGTTGAAGCAGGAAAAAGAATACCATCCAACCGTTGTTTGTCCCTATATTTAATGAGCCTTAGACATCTTTATAATGAGGCACAAAAATACTATAACAAGCCCGATAAAGGACTGATACGAATCCCTCATACCCCATTTGAATACTTTAAAATACCAAGGCAGGAGGCTACCCGTAAACGTGCAATTACCCCTGAACAGATCAAAGCAATCTGGCATATGTCCTATCAGAATATCCACAAAGGAGCAAAGCACACATGCCGCCCAGACCTTGCTAAAGATTGTTTCATTCTATCCTTCTGCATGATGGGCATAAACTCCGTTGACCTCTATAATGCTACTGAACTCAGAGATAACAGACTTATTTACTATCGTACCAAGACCAAAGACCGTAGGCTTGATAAGGCTAAGATGGAGGTGATCGTGCCTGATATGGTGCTACCCATTATTGAGAAATACCGTGATACCACAGGTCAAAGGTTATTCAAGTTCTACAAAGACTACCGAGATCATAAGGCTTTTAATAAAGCTATCAACAAGGGACTGAAAGAAATTGGTGAACAACTTGGGGTTGATGATCTGGAGTTTTATGCAGCCCGTCACTCATGGGCTACTATCGCTCTCAACAAACCATGTGGATGAGTCCATGCGAGTCACCGACATTTACATTGAACGGGACTTCGTGAACGAAAATAAGGCTAATGCCAAAGTCGTAAAGTACGTTTTTGGTAAATGAATTACAGAAAACTCCGCTTGAATTTGGTCAGGTGGAGTTTTTTTGTTACTTTTGTCAGCATGACAGATATTAAAGACATACCTAATTTTGTAGCAGAAACAGATCCTCTTTTTAGCTACATTCGTAAAGTAGCCAACGAATTTTGGTTATTTTACGATCCAGATATACAGGAACTAACTTATTCGATAGTACCAGACACATTTTATAAGCGGTACTGTAATGGGTATTTCATAGTAGATCGATTAGTGAAATATGAAACCAGCATTGAGGTTCAAGACACATTAAAAGCATTTGGGTTAGACCATGAGAAGTTCTGGTATTTGTGTCTTGTGATTAAGGACTATGTTGATGGCGAGACAATTGATACAATTATTGATAAGCCCACACACAGGGAAGAACTTCTTAATTTTGTCTCAGAAATAGAGAAACTTAAACCAAGAAGGTGGGGAGATTTGTATCTTACAGATGGATGCGGAGAGCTAACAATTAAGACCTCTAAGCACCCATACATTATAAAAGATGGCCAAACCCTCGCTCTGATAAAAATTGCAATTGAAGAATTTTTGAAAAGGAATCAGGAGCAATCATTTATATTAGATACAGCTCCTGTAGATTTCGATAATAAGACTACATTACCAGAAGGTTATCGTCTATACCTTTTTGATAAATATCTAAGTTGGTTCTTAAAAGACTTAAAGGCAAATAAAAGTCTGATTTCCACAAAAACAGATAATAATCGAGTTTCAATCGATAAGAAGCTATTGATCTCGCGGATGCTCTTTATACTTGGAATTACTGACGATGAAGATTATTATGATGAATTTAAAGAGGTGAAAAAAGAAGGCAAGAAAAGAACCATAACGACCAAGATTGACAAATTGAAGAATACACTGAAAAACTATAAAGGTGTTAAAGTCAAAACACACAACATATATTATTGGTAGTTGGTTGCTTCATAATTCAAGGGGTGGTTTTTATCAGAAAAATGCCACCCCTTAGCATTTAGAGTAATTATTTTAATAGCCCACAATTTATTCCTAACTTTGCCCCCAGAACGAAGCAACAGCACGTGAGTTGAGGTAGTTCTGGAGGTAAAGATGCCGCCTCACACGAAGCAAAGGGCAGTAATAAATAATTAAGATATTATGGACTTAAAATTCGATTTTGCCGAACTGCAAGGCACAAAACAACAGCAATATCCCAACAATGAGGCGCATGCAGAAGTGATGAGAATGATGAACCGTGGCGATAAACTCTCCGTGAAGTATGGAACAACGAAGTCTCATCACCCCTATGCTAAGGTTGAATCCAAGACCGTAGCAGGCTTCAAGTACGAATTGAATGCCGAACGAGCAAACAATCTCATTCACTACATGATGACTGGAGAGGTTAGCGAATACGCTGGCGACCCTATGCAGAGTGACACTCTGGAGGTTGACGAGGACTACCAGTGGGAAGTCATGAAGCAGTTCGTTGAGAACGGTCAAACGTTACAATATGTCCCGCGTTTCATAGGTTCTCCCAATAGAATATCTGCATATAAGGCGATGTTCAAAGGTACGATATTCTTTTGCATTCCTTGCACCACTGAAAATCTAGATTATCTGCGCGAACACCAGCAGAATGTTTAAGCTTAACCGTAGAGGGAGGCAGTGTTCACTCCCTCTACACATTATTATTCAATGAAAGAGAAAAAAGTAACAATCTCTAAGGTGAACGGTAAGGTGCAGCACCTCAGCGACATCTACCCCGTAATCGAGACCAACACCATCCTTAATAAGACCATTACAGGAATCGGTGCTACCTATTCAGAGATCAAGGCTCCGAGAAATTCAATCATAATCGAGCCGAGCAAGCCTGTAATTAACGGAAAGTCCCAAGACCCGAAGCACAAGGAAGACAATTTGCTGGAAGTTGTTGAAAGAGTCTACACAGACGAAATCGTTAAGTACATTGAAACCTGCATACGACAAGGAAAGCGAATTAAGATCCTGACAACCCCAGAGAGCTTCAGGAAGGTACTGGATGCATTTGAGATTCTCGACATCGACATACGCTTCGATGGCTACTTCCTACTGTTCGACGAAATTCAGAAATCGGTGAAAGACTGTGACTACAGGTCAGACATCACCCTACCGATGGATTTGTTCTTCGAGTGCAAGGATAAGGCAGTTGTCTCAGCGACACCACCAACGCAATACGCTGATCCTCGCTTCAACGATTTCCAAATGGTCAAGCTCGTTCCTGATTACGACTACCAAATGGACTTGCAGCTATACACTACAAATAATGTGTTGCAGAGCACTCGTGAACTGTTGGAATCTCTGGTATCGGATGAGAGACCCGTTTTCCTTTTCGTCAACTCGACCGATATGATTTTTTCGCTAATGAAACAGTTGGGTGTCATGGACGAGTCTTCGGTGTTCTGTTCCGATCAGAGCGTCAACAAATTGAGAGGTCTTAAATTCCGAAAGGCTTATGAGAATTGGGAGGTTAAAAGAATGGAACGATATAACTGGATGACAAGCCGATTCTACAGTGCACTTGACATAGAGCTGCCAGAAGTGCCTAACGTGGTAATGCTTACAGACTGCTTTACGGCTGAATACACGATGATTGACCCGTACATGGATGGCGTCCAGATCGTAGGTAGATTCCGTAACGGTGTGAACAAGATATACCACATCAGCAACTTTGATTATAGGAATCCGATTAAGAGTTATGAAGAAATCGTGCAATCGGTTCGTTCTATGAAACACGCCTATGAATGGGTAGGAACTGCTTCGGACTCTGCACCAACTGTTTCTGACAGAGTGGCATTCCGTGAATTACAAGAAAGTGCGCCATTCACTCGATTCCTTGACGAGAACAACAGGATTGATCCTTACAAAGTTGACAATTATATCGACGCAGAGACAGTGAAAGTCACATATAATAATTATGTCAGTCTGCTGAGAGCTTATCAAGAGTGCGGCTACTTCAATGTGACTCATACCCCTAAACCCTATAAATATGGAGATTACGAGCGGTTGAAGATAGACTCCAAAGCTGCATCCATCAGAGAGAAACGTAAGGAGATAGTTGCTCAGCTGGAACAGCTCGGAGACTGTGAAACAGAGTTAGAATGTCAGTTCAAACGTGACCTTGATTTTGCTGACCACATGATTGTCGAAGCATACGACCTGATAGGAAAGGCTGAAATTGAGCGGCTGAATTATTCGGTCACAAAAATACGTGAAGCAGTCATCTTGAAAAAACATCAGATAACGGCTCATGCTACGGATGCTATCCAGCTAATTAACACATTCTTCCATCCCCAGCAGTGGTACTCAGCTAAGACTATCAAGGAGAAAATCAAGGAAATCTTTGCTGAGCTGAGCATCCCAACTACTAAGGCTGTAACCTCACACACCATTAAAGAATATTTTGAGGCCAGAGAGATAACGAAGCGAATAGGCGGCAGAGGCTATTTCCTCATCGCTCCGAAATTCACTTAGTGTGACTTTTTTATAAAAAAAACGGTTTTATATACTATCTGACAATATTGTCACAAAACTTTAATATTTAATTAATATGGTAAAAATTTTAAACGTTGCAAAAGGCAACATGTACGACTTCGTGACCCACACTTGGAATCCCGTGAAGGGAATATGTTATCACCAGTGCAAATATTGCTATATGAATGATTTCCGTCCTGAGAAATACAAATGCGCTCCCGTTATGGTAGATGATGAGTTTAAAATCGACCTAAACGTTGGGAAGGTCATTTTTGTAGGTGACAGCATTGATCTATTTGCCGAGGATATTCCTGACAAGTGGATTATGCGAGTCCTTGACCATTGTGCTGGATTCAATGACCGAAGAGCTGGACAAAAGAAAATTGTGTACCTGTTCCAGTCGAAGAATCCAAGCAGGTTCCTAAACTTTCTCGACCACCGTGTGTTTAAACACGCTATCATTGGGACAACGATTGAAACTAACCGTTACTATCCTGAGATTATGGTGAACTCACCGAGAATTGAGGATCGGGCTGATGCGATGAAAGCCATTGCAGAGAAAGGCTTCTACACGATGATCACAGCGGAACCTTTGCTTGATTTCGACAAGAAGGAACTTGTGGAGATCATCAGGCAGTGCAATCCTCGATTTGTCAACATCGGCAGGGAAAGCAAACGAAAGGTCTGGGTGCCCGAGCCAACTTCTGAGCAAGTAAAGGAGCTAGTTGCTGAGTTGCGAGAGATAACCAAGGTCGCTATTAAAAGTAATGCTAGGAGCTGGTTTACATAGCCTTGATACTGACTGGTGGAAAGGAGCGGATTTCTTCGGAGTCCGCTTTCTTGTTTTTAGTACAATTCTCAGAAACACCCATTCTCAAAATTTTTATTTTTTTCCGCACACACCGTCACACCCCTAGCAAGTCCCCCCACCAACCTTAAAAGGTAAAACGTTTTCCTGAGAAGAATCTTAGCATATTCTAAACTGTAGTCAATTTGTAGAGCGTATGTACCTCTTAGGAGGTAAACACGTACCTCATACAGTTAACTCTATCATTAATCATTTAATTCATTGAATTATGAGCAATTTATTATTGATGCCTGCTGCTGTGGCTACAAATAACAGCAATCAGTTTGAGTACGCTGACTACGAAGAAATCTCTGTAGATCAGCCTGTAACCTCTGCTAAGTCCTATGTCAGTTTCTTGGAAGCTAACACCAACCGAATCACTATGGACGAGTTGAAAACTCAGTGTGTCGTACCAACGTGGGCTAATCAAGAGCTGACGATCTCACATCAGGACTTTATCGAATCTGTCTGGGATGCAGCACAGTCATTCTATCAGGGGGAAGCTATCACCAACCCAGATATAAGAGTGTCGCACATCGTTAGAGGTCGTACACCTGACGCATTAGGTAAGAGAGCTTCTGAGCTTTTGGAGTGCGAAAAGACACAGTTCTACCAAAGAATGGCTTTTGCGTTCACCATCCCCACCATCTATGAGACCATCGAAGGACAGAGATTAGAGCTTTGTGTGGGCGGTGTCAGGAATTACAATGATCTCAACCTCTATCGTTCTTCTAAAGGAGTGGAGAAATTCAGCGTGTTTGTGGGCTGGCGTGTGGTGATCTGTAGCAATCAGGTGCTGACAGGGCAAGGTGTGAAACTCTCTCTGGAGGTCATGGACTTGAAGCAACTCTATACACAGGTAATGGAGCTCTTCAATCAGTTCAACCCTGCCAAAGATATTCACTTGATGCAGACTCTCAGTAACACTTACCTTACTGAAACGCAGTTTGCTCAGATCATCGGTAGGATGAGACTCTATCAGGCACTACCGCAAGGACTATCCAGAGGCATACCACGTCTATTGATTACTGATTCACAGGTCAACAACGTGTGCAGGGGCTACTATCTGAATGAGGACTTTGGCGGTAAAGGTGGATCACTCTCTATGTGGAGCTTCCACAATCTGCTGACTGAGGCTAACAAGTCAAGCTACATTGATAGCTATCTCTCCAGAGCGGTTAACGCTACAGATGTTGCCGTAGGGCTTAACAATGCCTTGCACGGTGATTCAACATACCAATGGTTTCTTGGTTAGTTGATAGAGCGGAGGGCATCACCATATTATATATATAGGTGGTGTCCTCTATTCTTTTCTAATGTGTTCAATTAACGAGTGTGTTCAAATAAATCTCTGTGGATGCTATGAGCACACTCTTTTCCGTTATCACTTAATACTTTGATTATTATGAGTAC
>ONWA01000001.1 GCA_900321425.1 uncultured Prevotellaceae bacterium
CGTCATCTTTGGCGTGCTGGAGAAGTTCCGCTCCTGTCTCATCGAGCAGCTCCTCAACTCGCGCAAGGTGAAGATCGACGGACTGGGCATCTTCTACCTGACGGCGGAGTGTGCCAAGGGTGGCGCTGAGAGCCCGGAGAAGTTCAACGTGCAGAAGAACATCGAGGCACTGCACATCCGTTTCCTCCCTGATACGGAGCAGGAGACTAACATCTCCAGCCGTCAGTTCCTCAAGAAGGCGTCGTTCATCAACAAGGCAGCCCTGTTCAAGGATGCTGAGGAGGACGCTGAGGGCACTGAGAACAGCGGCAGCCAGACCCCTAGCGGTGGCAGCGACAGCCAGGGCGGAAGCTCACAGGGCGGCAACACGCAGGGTGGCACTGAGACCCCAGGCGGTGGTGAAACCCCAGGTGGCAACACGGGTGGCGGCGGTGACGATGATCCCGACGACGGTGTGATCTCTTAAAGGTAAGAGGTGAGAAGTAAGAAGGGGCGCCCATCAGGACGCCCCTTTATTGTATGATGATCTTTCGTGTCATGCTACCATGAGCATCACTGGATACCGTCTTCGCGGAGTTTCTGCTGCCACTTCCAAGCGGACCTAAGGACTTCGTCCGTAGGGGTGTCCGCCTTCCAGCCAAGAACCTTGTTGGCCTTGTCGACATTACCCCATACCTGCTCGATATCGCCCTCACGACGAGGGGCATAGGTCCAGTTCACCTTCACACCGGTGGCCTTCTCGAAACCTTCGACGACCTCGAGGGTGGACAGTCCCCTACCCGTTCCGATATTAAACACCTCAACGGCATCGGTATCAGGTACGTCGAGCACACGCTCCATCGCCTTCACATGCGCCTTCGCCAAGTCAACGACATAGATATAGTCGCGGATACAGGTCTTATCGGGCGTATTGTAGTCGTTGCCGAAGATCTTCAACTGCTCACGAATACCCATAGCGGTCTGCGTCACAAAGGGAATGAGGTTCATCGGCACACCATTGGGCAACTCGCCGATGAGCGCAGAGGGATGGGCGCCGATAGGATTGAAGTAACGCAGGATGATCGACTTGATAGGAGCTCCACTGTGGATATAGTCCTGGATGATCTCTTCGTTGATCTGCTTGGTATTGCCATAGGGCGACATCGCCTTCTGGATGGGAGCATCCTCCGTGACGGGCAGGTTCTCCTGAGAGGGCTGACCGTAGACCGTACAACTGCTGGAGAAGATGATGCCCTTCACACCGTACTTGGGCATGAGCTCCAGAAGATTGATGAGACTGGTGAGGTTGTTGCGATAATACAGCAATGGCTTCTCGACACTCTCGCCGACGGCCTTGGAGGCTGCGAAATGGATGATGCCCTGAATACCTGGATATTTCTGGAATACACCTTCGAGGGCTGGCATATCACAACAGTCTACTTGCTCGAAAGCAGGACGGATGCCTGTGATTTTCTCAATACCATCCAACACCTGGATATTCGAGTTGGAGAGATTGTCGATAATGACTACTTCGTAGCCTGCCTCCTGCAACTCTACAGTGGTATGGCTACCAATAAAACCGGTTCCACCAGTCACTAAAATCTTCTGTTTCATATCTGTTTGATGAAATTTTTTATTTGCTTGAGTGCACAAAAATACAAATAATTCAGGAAACGGTCAAAGATTTTGCGGAATATTTGCGGAAATATTGTAATTTTGTAGCCGTAGAAAGAATAGGACAGTATGACGGAACAGAATACGACGGTGTCTCACCAGCGACAGGAGGAGTTGGATTTCCTGAAATGTATCTTCATTCTCCTGATGATCGCCTTTCATCTGGTGTATTTCAGTGAGCTGCACCCCACTGCCAAACAGGTGGTGTACACGTTTCATATGCCTGCCTTCCTACTCATCTCGGGCTATCTGATGAATATCGAAAAACCCTTGAAGGCATTTGCCAAGACACTGTTGGACTTTGCCCTGCCCTACCTCATCATGGAGGCAGGCTATACGGTGATGGCTTCGCTACTGCCCATCCGCGAACATATTGACACACTGACGATAGGGGTGTTCTTGGACAAGCTGTGCATCCATCCGTTGGGACCCTACTGGTATCTGCACTCGCTCATCATCTGCGGGGCGGTCTACTATGGGGTGTTCCGCTATCTGAAAGCATCGCTCATCACACGCATGATGGTCACTGTCCTCATCTTATATCTATTGGCTCAATATGCGGGTCTATTGGCCATTACCACCCTCGTCTATTTCCTCATAGGAGCCGTGATCAGACAGATGGGGTTGCGCTTTACGAGTATCTTCCGTCCTTCGGTCCTCGCAGGGGTGGCGTTGATCCTATTGCTTCTAGATGAGGAGCATCGTCATGCCGCCCATCTCTGTGGGATGATCAGCGTGTATATGGCCATCAGCATAGGACTGTGGTGTGAGCAGCAGACCAGCGGTCGGGTTCGACAGGTAGCGCTATTCTTGGGAAGGAACACCCTCCTGCTGTTTGTCTTCTCGCCCATCTTCACCATCCTATGTAAACAGATGGTGCCTTATCTGGCGTTCGACCCTACAGGACTGCTCTTCCTACTGCTCTCGCTGGTGGTATGCACCTGTGGCAGTCTGGCTCTGGGATGGATATTACAAAAAATGCACCTCTCGACATGGCTCTTCGCCAAACGAAAGGTGCTGGTTTATTAGATGAAAAAGATTTAATCTTCTGCTAGATACTGATTCTGCCAACGCTGGTAGAAGTCAGGAAGATCGACCATTAACTGACTATCGGGGTCGATGAACAGCTGAACGGTACTACCCTCAGCACAGAGTACCCCGTCGCTCTCACGAAACACCTGATAGCTGTAGTCGAGACGGGCGCCTGGATGGTAGTTGTAGTACGTATGGACCACCGCCACATCGTTCATCGCCAACGGAGCATAGTACTTGATATGCACATCGTAGATGGGTGCATAGATGCAGGTGGCCTGCATCACGTCGTAGCCGATGCCAGGATAATGGCGACCAAACGACTCGCGTCCGTCCTCAAAATACGTGACGTAGGAGCCGTGCCATACGCGACGCATAGAGTCGATCTCGCTGAACTTAACAGGTATGCGACAGATATCCTCTAAAACTTTTTTCATTTGAACTTGAAGTTTGAGAAGGCATAATCCGTATAACCACCCTTGCGCTCGTTCAGACGAAGAGACTTGAGCTCTGACGTCTTCGTGTCAATGGTCAGAATCAGCGTGCTGAACATGATGCGACGCTTCAGCTTCTTGTCATTGGTCTCAGGAGTGATTGTCAGCACCACGGTATTACCGTCCTTCGTGACTTTCAAATCATTGAATTTCTTCAGATCGACACCATTCTGGGCACCAGACAGGATACTCTCGAAAACGGCCTGGAACGTAGCAAACTGTGGATTGCCTGTGCTCGTCGTCGTATGCTTACGTCCGCGAAGCACCATCGTGAACGTGCTACCGTCCATGATGAGCGCATCCTTACCCCCCTCGCACTCGATGCTCACCTGATCGGGCTTCTTCATCGTCAGCGTACCTGAGGTCATCCTATCTTGCTTCAATGCTTTGTTGTGCTTGGTCTTCACCACTGTGGCTGTTGCCGTAGAAAACTTCTTGTACTTGGCCACCGCCTTCTGGTAGTCGGCCATCTGCGCAGCTGCCGAAAGCACCATCAGCTGCACAAGAACCATCATCAATAGTTTTTTCATTGTCTTAACTTCTTAACTTCTTAACTACTTAACTACTTATCAAGTGTACAGTCCTCCGTTAATCTGAATCACATTGCCTGTGATGTAGCCTGTGGCTGGCGATGCCAAGAATCCCACGAGTTCAGCAACCTCCTCAGGGGTTCCGAAACGATTGGCTGGAATAGTTTTCTTCAGCGTTGCCTCGTCAAGCCCCTCTACCATATCGGTCTTGATGAATCCTGGGGCTACGGCATTGACGGTGATATTCTTCTTAGCCACCTCCTGTGCCAATGCCTTGGTAGCAGCGATAATACCACCCTTGGCAGCAGAATAGTTGGTCTGACCAGGCAGTCCTTTCACACCACTGACGCTCGCCATATTGATGATACGACCAAACTTATGGAACTGCATCTGTGGGATCAGCGGCTGGGTGACATTATAGAATCCGTTAAGGGTGATATCCAGCACTCGTGCCCAGTCTTCTGAAGGCATCAGAGCCAACACATTATCGCGACGGATACCGGCATTGTTGACCAACACCTCAATATACTCGTCAGGATGGGCCTGTTGCCATGCTTCGATGGCTGCACGCGTCGCCTTCAAGTCACTGACATCGAATTTCATCGTCTCACCATCGGTTCCTGCCTCACGAACCATCGCCAAGGTGTTGTCGGCCTCAGCACTATTGCTGGCATAATTAATTAAAATATGGTAACCCATCTGGGCTAGTTTGACGCAGACGGCACGTCCTATGCCGCGACTGCCTCCTGTTACTAATGCGTACTTCATATACTTAAATTTTGTTGAATAAATTCTTTTCCTAAAAGCTCTGCACAAGTGTAGAGCGAGGTCATCGTCACACCCTGAAGACCATGTAGCATTAAGCTCTGTCCTGTGAGTAAAAGATTGGGGACAGGTGTACGTGGCGAAAGGGTCGTCATCAACGGAGACTGCCAATCCTTACGAATACCAAAAGCAGAGCCACCTGGGGTCAGCGTATAGTCTCGATACGTCAAAGGAGTACTGATATAGACCTCTGACAATTTGTCATACAGACCTGGTAATTTCTTCTCCGCCAACGAAATACACTCTTTAGCCAAAAGCTTTTTATAGGATTCATACTCTTCACCTCTTCTACCTACTGTAGTACCCTCCCACTGCGTCCACAGACTGGGTCGTGTGAGGGTGAGCAGGTCGACTTGTGAGGCATACTCGCTACCGTCTTCAGGTACACGGAAGCTCACCATCACACCACCCACAGGACCCTCCTTTTCATAGAAGTCCCATACGTTGGGCTTACGATAAACGAAATGGTTGCAGTTCTCGTATCGTAAGGTTTTTTCACGAAGTCGACACTGCACTGTGAGCATACCATAAGTGTTCTCCAAACGTGAAATTCGCTTACGATAGACGCCCTTCATCAACTGACTCTCTTTGACCCATGAGCTGGTGACAGCAGGATGCACATCGCTGATAAATACATCGGCCTCATACACCTCACCATTCGTACAGCGAGCAGCAACCATCTTACCATCCTTCTCTATCAGCTCCTCTACCTCCTGCTTACACAGGAGTTCACCTCCCATCGCACGCAACTGACGAATCAGCTGATTCACCAACTGGTTGCCATCGCCTTTCAAGCGCCAGCTACTCTCGATATTCGCACTATTACAATGCGCAAAGGTGAAAAGGGGTAAGGTATCCTTGCGTAACTCCAGTTTCATGGAAGAACCTGAGAGTACCTGAATGAGCGTTTCATCGCTGAAGGTAGTATGCAGATAGTCCCATGCACTCACGGCATTGTCGTCTTCGTGTGGATGCATGATGCGCTCGACATACGACTGCAGGGCCTTGCGCTCGTGGGGGAAGGCAGCAGCCAACGTGTCGACAAACGCTTCTGCACCTTCAGCAAAAGCATAGGTATGATCGCCTATCGTTATTTGGTCAAATCCATGAGGATCAAGACGTTGCCAAGAAAGATCGAGTAATCCAAGGTAATGGAAAGGCGCATATAGGGATTGTCCCTCAGCCAGTCCACCGACATAATGGAGTCCTGTATCGTAGGCCATCCCACGACGTTGGAAACTCTGCAGACAACCGCCTGACTGGATCTCACGCTCCAGCACCAGCACCTTCTTACCTGCCTTGGCCAGAAAGGCGGCACACTCAAGTCCGCCCAGTCCACTTCCTATGACGATGACTTCGTATCTCACAGCCTACCCTTTCTTTCCTTTCTCCAACCAACGGTAAACAGCCGGTTGCAGCACATAAGAGAGTACAACGGCAGAAATCATTCCTACCAACGTGGCAAAGCCCACTGACTGGATAGCAGGATGCTTGGCAAAGAGCATACTTCCCACGGTGACAATCAGCACAATGGCACTGAAGAAGATGGCCGTCTTGTGATAAGCCAGCAGTCTACTGGAACGCTCATCGGCTGATGCTCCGATCAGTCCGTTCATGATGAAGATACTGTAATCCACACCAATTCCGAAGATGAAGGTAGAGATGATGATATTGATCAGATTAAACTTTACATGGAAAATGTACATCGCGCCTAACACGATCAGCCAACTCAACAGAATGGGCGCAAAGCCCAACAGGGTGTGGCGCCAGTCGAAATGGAAACTCAGGAACAGCACCACCAATACGAACAACATGGAGATCCACTGGAGCACATTGAAATCGTCGTTTAACTGATAGAGGGTGTCTGTCGTATAATAATAGGTGTCGAGAACCATCAGATTGGGCGACGAAGCCACCGCATCGCAGATACGGATATAATCGCTCTCACTACTACGCACGGAGTCGTTGGCACAGCGCACAGAGGTGAAACAGAGATAGTCGCCACCATAGGAGCGTTCCATCAGCGTAGACTGATAGCCCAGCGGTATCAGATCGGCCTCATACAGCTTGTCGGGCTCATAATCAGCGGTTGCTGCCTCGAAGAATGGTTCGAACGCATCCGACTGGAACCCTGCTGCCGAGGCTGTCTGCTGAATGAGGGAACGTACCTTGGCCAAACGCTCGTCCGTCCAATAACGATGCCAGGCATCGATACGCTGCTGCTGAACAGTGAGCGGCACAAAGATCTGGTTGGTTCGTGTGTAGCTCTTCACCAGTCCGAGTTGCTGCAAAGAGTCCAACTTCTGGTCGAGTTCTGCAAAGTGCATGATGGCCTCTTCCATCGTCTTGCCCTCACTGGCAAAATACTTCTGCTTATCGCCGGTATTCGTCTTCGCACGCAACAATTCCTCAGAATAGGTTGTGTTTTCGGCCTCGTAACCCAGATTGTGCATATCGCCGTCAAACTGTGTACCACCCACGAAATAGGCACCCACACAGACGACAATCAACAGCACAAGTACGCCGATCAGCACTGGTTTGCGGTCGAAAGGATAATTATTCAGACGGTCAATCACAGCAAAAGCACGATGATTGATCTTATTCTTCGAAGGACGAAGGAATTGTGGGAGGAACACCAGACTGAAGAAGGTAGTGCCAAGGATAGCAAAGGCAGCAAAGAGTCCGAAGTCCTGCAACAGGTCTGTCTGGATGAAGATCAATCCCATGAACGAGCCGATGGTAGTGATACACCCCAGCAATACGGGTTTCACCTGATCGCGAAGCACTTGCTCAGGATCGCTGACATATTTGTAATGGGTGAGCACATGGAGCACATAACTCAAAGCCACACCCAGGACAATGGCACCAATACCCAGCGCCAACAGCGAGAACTGACCACGAATGAAATACATCATCGCCAGTCCGAAGAGTGTACCAAAAAATACGGGCAACAACAGCAGCGGCAAGGTATCCCAGTTGCGGAAACAGATCATGATAAACAACAGTACCAGGACCAGTGAGCCGATAATCGTGCCCAACAGGTCGCCTTTGATGACTGTAGAATTATAATAGCCGCTGGCAGGAGTGCCGTGATAGCTGATTTTCACATCAGGAGTGGTCTTAGCGAAACGATCAATCTGTTCGTTCAGCACCTGGAACAGCGCAGAGCCCTGTCCAGTATTCGTAGCAGAGAATCCTGGTGTGAGGAAAGCTACACAGACAGTAGAGTCAGGCACAAAGAAATGACCTTCTATCGTCTGATAGCTACCAGTACCTCCATCCAGCATCGGCTTCAACTGCTCCATCAGCACCTGTCGCATACCAATAGGATCCATCTGAATCAGTTCGGGATACATCTCACCAATAGGACTGAGCATATCCTCACGATTCTGTTGCATCTGTCTCACCATGTGCTCTTTCGTGAGCAACGTATCGATACGGGCATAGGCACTGGTATCGATATAAGCAGGCAGATGGGCAGACAGGTAGTCGATGACATCAGGGACGAGGTCGTCGGAGATCTGATAGAAGACATCTTCCAGCATCACAGAGTCAGTATGTGCCCGCAGAGAATCCATGAAGGCATCACATGTCTCAGTAATATGCGCAATGGAAGCCCCATTCTTTCCTTCAAACAGGAGGAAGGTCTTGTCTTTGATACGTAAATCGGCGAAAGCTAGTTTGGTCGTTCCATCCTCATTTTTCGACGATGGCATCAGCTTATTGATATCTTCTTCAAGGTAAATCTGCGAAGCAAAAAACCCAAAGAAAACAAACAAAGCAACCATCGACAGCCAGAAAAAGGCTCGATGGTTGCGAAAATAGTGATAAATACTGATGAATAATCCGGTCATGACGGTTGAATAAAGATTTTTAACTTCGCTTCCGCTATCACTTCATCACCTACTCGCGTCTCCCCATCGGCAAGCGTGACCTCACCAAAAGAAAGTCCAAAGTTAATCGTGGTGACAAGCTTCTCTCCTACTCTGGGACGACGATGGCAGGTAAACCGTTTCACCTCGCCAATCAACCCAATAGGAGGATCTTTCACTTCAGCAGTGAGCGCCTGATAGCCAGCAAGGGCGGAGGATGACTGGGCAATATGCTCAATCAGTCCTGTCTCAGACATTTCTCCATCGAGGATGATGAAATAGTTGTCTTTTCTGATTTCCAAGCTGGTGGTACAGGTGTCGCCATCGGCACTCTCCAACTTATCCACCATCATCATCGGATAACGCTGGGGTATCAGCGTCTTGATATCAATATCCATCCAATTACTTCTCAAGATGATCTACGATATAATCATAGAGGTCATTGAATGTCTGGATCTTGGGCAGATCAGATACAGGAACCTTAATCTTATAGGTGTACTGAATGATAGCCACGAGGTCAACGAGACTCAAGCTGTCGAGAGCAAGTGTCTCTTTCACATTCGCCGTAGGATCAAAGTTGCTATCCTCTACCTCAAACTCCTCTGCCAATACGGTGTTTACTTGCTCGATAATTTCTTCACGTGTCATAATGATACTCTTTTAAATAATTATTACTTAATGTCTTTTACGATAATTGTTGAGTTGGTTCCTCCAAAACCAAAGGAGTTGGACAAGAACATATCAAATTTCTTTTCAATAGTCTCTGGGATGACGTTGACGCAACTGGTGTGCTCGTCAGGATTCTCAAAGTTGATATTTCCTGCGATGAAGCCATTCTTCATCATCAGCATAGAATAGATCAACTCACTGGCACCTGCCATCCACATCTCATGACCTGTCTGACTCTTGGTAGATGTCACAGGCACACGATAATCGCCAAAGATCTGTGCAATCGCCTCAGCCTCACGACCATCACCTGCCCTGGTGGAAGTAGCATGAGCATTGACATAGCCAATCTGACAAATATCAACACCACCATTGAGCAGAGCCAGCTCCAAAGAACGGGCAGGACCAGCCACGTTAGGTGTAGAGATATGGTCACCATTACCAGAGAATCCCCACCCTACGATCTCTGCCAGGATAGGTGCTCCACGCTTCACGGCATGCTCGTAGCTCTCCAGGATCACAGTAGCAGCGCCACCACCAGGAACCAGACCGTCGCGATCACGATCGAAAGGACGACAGGCCTTGGTAGGCTCATCCTCACGAACGGAGAATGCCTGAATACCATCAAAGGATGCTACACTATACATATTCGCCTCCTGAGCACCACCACAGATCACACAATCCTGCAAGCCATCGCGAATCAGCAATGAACCCAAGCCGACAGCCTGAGAGCTACTTGCACAGGCTGCTGATGCCGTGAGGTTGATACCACGCAGGCGGAACAGACAAGCCAGATTCATGGTAACGGTGGAGTTCATCGACTGGAAGATAGCACCACTGCCACAAGCGGCCGTATCGCCAAACTCACGGAACTTGTCAAGGGCACGCATCGTAGACTCTGCCACAGAGTCATTACCATAGATGATACCCACCTCGTGCTGATCCAGGAAATCCTGATCAATCTTCGCTGCCTCAAGGGCATCCTTCGTAGCCATATAGGCATACTGGGCTTCTTCAGGCATGAACTGACGCATATTACGTGGTACGAAAGGTTTCAGATTAGGAGTCTCCACATGGGCACATAATGCCGAACGGAAGCCGGCATCCTTACGCTCCTGACTAAAGATGATACCACTCTTACCAGTATACAAGGACTGGCGCACGTCGTCCAGTGTCTGTCCTAAGCACGACCAGATACCCATTCCTGTTATTACAACTCTTTTTTCCATTATCTTCTATTCTAATTTTTCAATTCTAAATTTCCTTAAAATAACATCTTCTCCGCTTGACAATATCAGGATTCAGTGGTTTCCACTGCGACAACTCACGGATATTGTAATCCAACTGAGGTCCTGTCTCTGCCCACTTGAAACCAAATTTACGATAGATAGGTATCAGATGGTCGAAGAAAATCGCATTCACGCCCAAACCCTGGAAGTCAGGACGAACAGCGATGAGCAGCATCTCAGCACTCTCCTCGTATTTCCACTTCAAGGAGCGCAACAGATGATACCAACCGAAAGGCAACAGACGGCCATTGGCTTTCTTTAAGGCCTTATTCAGACTACCCATCGTCACAGCGACAGCAATCACCTCTCCATCTTTGTTCTCTACCGCAGGAAGGAGTTCCAGATTGATGAGCTTCAGGTACTTATCCACAAAGGCATCTGCCTGTCCCTCATTGAATTCAGTAAAACCATAAATGGGGGCATACGCCTCGTTGAGCAGCTTAAAGATCTTACGCCCATACCCCTCGCGGAAATCTTTGAGGGTCAGCTGACGCACATGTAAATCAAACATCTCCTTTGTCAACTGAGACACACGTGCATATTTAGCTGGGACCTCCTGGGGAATATTCACACGAATCTGTACCCAGTCGACCTCTTTCTGATAACCCAACTGCTCCATGATTTGCGGATAGTAAGGATAGTTGTAAATCGCTGTCATCGATCCCTCCAGATCGAAATCCTCGACCAACATACCCTCCTTGTCAAAATCGGTGATTCCCAATGGGCCGACGATACGCGTCATCCCCATGCTCTTGCCATACTTCTCTACAGCGGAAAGCAGCGCCTCAGCCACCTGAGGATTGTCCACGAACTCAATCAGTCCAAAACGGACATCCTTTTTCTGCCAACGCTCGTTAGCACGATGGTTGACAATAGCAGCGATGCGACCAACGGGCGTTGTTCCCTGATACGCAACAAAGGCCTGGACATCAGAAACCTCCAACCCTGCATTTTTTTTAGGATTGAAAATCTTTCTCATGTCCATCTCAAGGTCAGGAATGTAGTTCTCGCAGTTCTGATAATGCTTACGAGGAAAATGAACGAAATCGTTCATGACCTTCCTTGAATCAACCTTCTTGACTGTAATGATATCCATTTAGGCTGCAAAATTACAAATTTTATTTTAAATAACAAAAAAAACAAAACTAAAACGCTATATGATGGTTTTTCTTTTAACAAATACAGCCGAAAAAGGGATAGGAACATAGAAAAAAAATCCCTTCTGGTTGTTCCAGAAGGGATGAATGATTGTCTCAAAGAGGAATCAGAGGTTCAGGCTCTTCTTGATGGCCTCGATCTTGGCCTCAGCAGCCTTGGTGCAACGCTCGTAGCAGCCAGCACACTCGAAAGAAGGATCCTTCACTTCCGTATAGAACTTGATCTTCGGCTCTGTACCTGAAGGACGTACACTCACCTTGGTACCATCCTCACAGAACCACTGCAGCACGTTGCTGGTAGCAGGCATATCGATCTTCTCTACCTTTCCATCAGCATACTTGGCCTCCAGTGACTGGAAGTCTTTCCACAGACAGATCTTCGAGCCGCCCAACTCCTTTGGTGGGTTGTTACGGAAGTTGGTCATCATCTGCTTAATCTCGTCAGCACCACTCTTTCCTGGACGAACCACATTGATAGTCACCTCACGAGAGAAACCGTACTCCTTGTAGATATTCATCAGCAGATCGTAGAGTGTCATACCGTTATCACGAGCCCAAGCAGCGATCTCACAGATCAGACAGATAGATGCGGGGGAATCCTTATCCCTTACCTTATCGTATGGCAGGAAGCCGAATGACTCCTCACCGCCACCAATATATTTCTTCTTGCCCTCGTTGACACGAATCTCGTTGGCAATCCACTTGAATCCTGTGTAGCAGTCCTTATACTCTACACCATTCTTCTTGGCGATCTCAGCAATGACTTCTGTGGTCACGATGGTCTTCACCAGGAACTCATTACCCTTCAGCTGACCGAGTTTCTTCTTGTTGGCAATGATATACCAAGAGAACATCATACAGGTCTGGTTACCATTCAGGATCTCCCACTCACCCTTAGAGTTGCGGCAGACGATAGCCAGACGGTCAGCGTCTGGGTCGGAAGCAATCACGAGGTCGGCATTCAGTTTGGTACCCAACTTCATACCCAGTGTCATCGCCTCGGCATTCTCTGGGTTTGGAGAAACGACTGTGGGGAAGTTGCCATCGATCACCATCTGCTCAGGAACGACATGGATATTCTGGAATCCCCATGAGCGCAGTGCCATTGGAATGATGACACGACCTGTTCCGTGCATCGGCGAATAAACGATATTGAGGTCTTTCTGACGAAGGATCACGTCCTGGTCAACCATCGCCTCTTTCACTGCCTGGATATAATCCCAGTCCATCTCACCGCCAATAGGAATGATCAGGTCTTTGTTGCCCTCGAATTTCACATCGCTGATCTTCACCTTGTTCACCTCGTCGATGATACCCTTGTCATGTGGGAACAGTACCTGTGCACCATCATCCCAGTAAGCCTTATAGCCGTTATATTCGCGTGGGTTGTGAGAAGCGGTTACGTTCACACCAGCCTGACAACCTAAATGACGGATAGCGAATGAGATCTCTGGTGTAGGACGCAGACTCTCAAAGAGATATACCTTGATACCGTTGGCCGAGAAGATGTCGGCAACAGACTCAGCAAACATTCGACCGTTGTTACGACAGTCGTGGCCCACAACTACTGAGCACTGCTTGCCAGGGAATGCCTTCAGGATATAGTTGGCAAAGCCCTGAGTAGCCATACCCACGATATACTTATTCATTCTGTTGGTACCAGCGCCCATGATACCACGCAGTCCACCTGTACCAAATTCCAAATCCTGATAGAAAGCGTCGATCAACGCACTCTTGTCTGTGTTGTCGAGCATTGCCTGTACTTCCTTACGGGTCTCCTCATCAAAGGCTGGAGCAAGCCATTCTTTTGCACGTGCCTCGCACTGAGCAATCAACTGAGCATTATTTTCCATACACCAAATAAAATGTTTTAGATTATTATAATATTGACAAAGGTAAGAAAAAAATCTCAAGTTAACACAAAAAAACGTATTAATTTGAGATTTTTTAGCATATTATCGTGATTTTAGGATTTTGTCGACCTCGTCAAACTGTTTTCCCATGTTCAGATTAAGATAGATCCGATACAAAGGCGAAGCCCAGCTTTTCGGCGATTCTGGCATCATCTCCCGATACTTCTCCATATAGGGCCTCGCCTTTTGATAGAGATGGAGGAGATTTTTCTTGTACTTATGGGCATTGGGTTGTTGCTCGATCGTCAACGCTTTGTTCAAATAAGCTATACCTATATTATAATAGGCCTCTGGAATGGAGTCGTTGCAATGAAGCAACGCCTCAGTGACGGCGATACACTCGTCGTAACGCTCCTGATTCAACAGAATGGTCGACTTCGCAAACAGGAAAATGATATTCTTTGGGTCGACGGCGATTGCCTCATCCGCCACACGGAGCGCCTCTTCAGTCAACTGATGCTGCTGATAGAAGTCGACCAATCGTGGGAAGAAATAGGGATTGGTAGGAAAATGCTTGAAACCCGTCTCCAGCATTTCACGATATTTCTCATCATCCTTTTGCCAGCTATAGGCCTCAGCCAAGTAGCGCAACGTATAAGCATATTTTGCGCTGTCCCTCAGGGCATCATCACGATAACGAATGGTCTTGTCGGCATCATCCATACAATAGCCGGCATAGGTAGCCCAGTAAGCCGCCTGTGTCATCAGGGAATCGTTCTTCGCATAATCATACTGTTGGAACAGGGGTTGACGGGCACATTCCAGATATGCCTGGAAGAATTCGTATGCCTGTGCATAATCCTTTTTGATGATATAATAGGTACCGCCATAAAACAGATTAGGACGATGGAGGTTCAGTTCTGCGGAATGGCGCTGACGATACGAGATATTGACTTTCCCCTTCTTATTGGGTAGTGCATCCACGCTATCCAGCATCTCGCCAGCCTCAAGGAGTCTCTTTGACAACTGATAGAAGGTTGCCGTATCGTATTTCTCCTTCAGGTACAATTTCTCATTGCCTTGCTCATACTGCATCTTAATGGCCACATATCTGAGATACAGAATCTGTTTATTCAGTCTGTTGGCCGAATCTTTCAACAGCTTCGTCATCAGTTGCTCAGCCTTATCGTAGTCTTTGCCACTCTTGATATAGGTCCGTGCCTGAGCAATCTCCTTTTTCTGGGCTTTCAGCCGTTGTGTTGGTGCGATGATCGCTATCAGAAAGCAGCAAAACAGTATCTTACATATCCTATCTTTCATGAATATCTTTTTACCATTTACATCAATGAGGGTGCAAAGGTACAAAATATTTTTTGATCACACTATTTTTTCCGTAACAAATGTTCAATTCTTCTTGCATTCAGCCCGAAGGTCTTCGAGCGCTTTATATTCAGCTGGATCAAACTTCGCCAGCGGCATAATAGCCTATTTAGAGTCCAAGACCAGACAACTATTGGCCAATTAAACGTAAGCTTTTCAAAATTCCGTTTTCACTTTCTCACTTTCTCACTTTCTCACTTTCTCACTTTTGACATTTAACTTTTTCATCACGACTCTACCAAACATGACGGAGTGAGAGGCGAGTGGATAGAAAGAAGGAGGTGATCAGTTAATATATATTATTCATTTATATTATTCATTTATATTATTATATATAATAATATAAATGAAAGATTTTCGCTTGACAGATTGCAAAAATGCTAATGTCAAAAGTGAGAAAGTGGAAAAGTGAGAAACTACCCCTGTTTTTTTCTGAAAAATAATCGGTAAAAAGCTTGCACAATTCACGAAAAATTCGTACCTTTGCATCATAGATGCAAAACTGACAAAAGCGTCTAAAATTTGCGGCATAACTATAGAGAAAATTTTTCTTAGTGCACGAGAGAGTTTTTCATAGTATAGCAGCAAAAAGCACGAATCAAGGAACAGGTTTTAAGGAATAGGAAAGATTTTTACATCCTTAAAATTTAACAACATTATGGGACTTAAAGTAAAGGCAGTAGAGAGACTGCTGAGATTTGACAAGAATTCGGCGGGAGAGTACCGCTATGTGATGAAGCCTGAAGTGCACACAAAAGGGCACCCTGATGGGCGCCCCTTTTTGTATATAAAGACTGATAAAATACGATTACAGAGACTCGAGTTCCTTTGCCTTAGCCTCGTCACCCAGGTTGTAGTAGATAGAACGGAGGAGATATACCCAGTTGGTGAGCTTGTGCTCTGGATCCAACTCACGGCATTTCTCGAACTCGTTCTTGGCCTCGTTCAGCAATGCCTTGAACTGCAGCTCATTGGCAGGAGACATCGAACCAGTACGAGAGTCAGAATTCTTCTCACGGAAGTCGCTGGCCTTGTTCAATCGGCAGACACCACGGTTGTAAACCACCTGCGGATAGGCAGGATTGCTTGGAGATACCTTCTCGAAAGCTGCGATAGCCTCATCGAACTTCTTGTCGTTCATGCAAATCATACCTTTGTAAATGATAGAAAGACCATGATTAGGCTCTTTAGCCAGGCGATCATCGCACAACTGAGTGAGCTCAGCAATCTTACCCTGCTGCAGATAAGCATCGCCAAGAGAACCAAATACCTGATCGTTAGCAGGATACTTAGCATACAGCTCCTTCATGTCAATAATGTACTGAGCAGAGTCAGCAGCAGTCTGCTGAGACAAGCGCATCGCATAGAGCTTCAGCTCGAAAGCGCTCTCTCTTACCTGCTTAGCGGTATCAGCCAGCGCCTTATCCAGATATTTGCTTGCAGCCTTATAGTCTTTCTCCATCACAGCGCAACGGCCTGCATAGTAAGATGCAATACCTAAGTTGGCATCCTTGCTGATATCAATATCGCTGAACAGAGAGCTCTCGGCACTCTCAAGGTACTTTGCGAAATACTTGACAGCAGTCTTATTGTCCTTATTGTTCGATGCGTCGACACCAGAGTTGATAATAGCCACACGGATGGCGCTGACACGCTGCTGGTTATCCTTATGGAACTTAGGCTTTACCTTTCCTTTCGCATTAGGCATATTATCATACTTATCGCACTCGATAGCAGCATCGATAGCAGCCAGACCTGCAGCGTTCATACCCTCAATATCAACAGGGTCATTCTGCTTCAGCATCCTGTTGGTGGTATTGACCTCGTCTTCCTTAGCAAACTTCTTGTAAGCGAGTTCCACTACAGCATTATAAGCCTTCGCTTTCTCTTCGTCATTAGCCAGTTGATTCAGCGTGCTCTGAATCAGGTTCTGAGCTTCAGTATAACTCTTTGCACCAAGGATAGCCTTCAATGCATCACTGTCGGCGGCAAAGGCCGTGGTACTTGCCACGAACAGCATTGCCATCATCATCATTTTTTTCATTGCCTTACAATTTTTTTAGTTATTGTTCATTGTTCTCTATTACGTTCTCTTCAGATGGAATCTCTGTGATGTTCTCATCAGACGGATTCTCTGCAAGTTCTTCCTCAACGATCTCATCGTCTTCATCTGCCATATGCATCACCTTGCAGACACTGGCAATCGTATCGTTCTTCTTCGTCAGGTTAATCAGGCGAACACCTTGCGTTGCACGTCCCATCACTCTGACATCAGAAACTTTCAGACGAATGAGAATACCACTCTTATTGATAATCATCAGGTCATTCTCATCAGTAACGACCTTGATAGCAACCAGTCGACCAGTTTTCTCCGTGATACTCAATGTCTTCACGCCCTTCGTACCACGAGCGGTCTTGCGGTAAACATCCGTGCCGTCCTCATCGACAACGGCAGTACGCTTACCATAACCGTTTTCTGATACAACCATGATGGTCTCAGTCTTAGGATCATTGATGCAAACCATACCAACAACCTCGTCGTCGCCTCCGTCGATACGCATACCGCGAACACCTGTCGACACACGACCCATCGTTCGTACCTCACTCTCCTCGAAGCGTACAGCACGACCGTTTCTGTTGGCCAGGATCAACTCATTGCGTCCATTGGTCAGGCGCACGGCTACCACACGGTCGCCTTCTGCAATATTGATGGCAATCACACCATTGGTACGTGGACGGCTATAGGCCTCCAGACACGTCTTCTTGATGGTACCATTCTTCGTGGCGAATACCACATAGTGGGAGTTCACGAATTCCTCGTCATTGAAGTTCTTGATGCGCAATACTGCATTGATAGCGTCATCAGGCTCAATATTGAGGAGGTTCTGAATAGCACGTCCCTTCGAGTTCTTGTCGCCCTCAGGAATCTCATAGCACTTCTGCCAATAGCAGCGGCCTTTCTGGGTGAAGAACAACAGGGTATTGTGCATCGTTGCCGGATAGATATATTCCGTAAAGTCATTATCCCTGTGGCGGGCGGCCTTAGCACCAACGCCACCACGTCCCTGCTCATGGAACTCATTCAGCGGAGTGCGCTTGATATATCCCAGATGACTGATGGTGATCACCACAGGATCGTCTGGATAGAAGTCCTCAGCATTAAACTCATGATCGTAAGGAATAATCTCCGTACGACGTGGATCGGCATATTTCTCTTTCACCTCCTGCAGCTCATCCTTCATCACCTGCTTGCAACGCTCTGGGTTAGCAAGGATTTCCTCCAAGTCGGCGATTAACTTCATCAAATCGTCATACTCCTGGTGCAACTGGTCAACACGCAGACCCGTCAGCTGAGCCAGACGCATATCAACGATGGCCTTCGACTGCAACTCGTCCAGGTTGAAACGGCTCTCCAAATTACGCTGTGCATCAGTAGGAGTCTTACTGTTACGAATGATGTGTACAACCTCGTCGATATTGTTGACAGCGATAATCAATCCCTCCAGGATATGAGCACGCTCCTGTGCTTTCTTCAGGTCGTACTGGGTTCTGCGAATGGTGACATCATGACGATGCTCCACGAAATACTTCACGCACTCCTTCAGCGACAACAGACGAGGACGTCCTTTCACCAGCGCAATATTGTTGACAGAGAAAGAGCTCTGCAATGCCGTCATCTTGAACAACTTGTTCAGGAGCACATTGGCATTGGCATCACGCTTCACGTCTACAACGATACGCATACCCTGACGGCCAGACTCGTCATTCACGTTGGCCACACCTTCAATCTTATGCTGGGTAGCCAAGTCGGCGATATAAGCCACCAGATCGGCCTTGTTGACACCATAAGGAATCTCTGTGACCACAATCTTATCGTGCGTTTCGCCACTCTCGATCTCAGCCTTGGCACGCATCACGATACGTCCACGACCAGTCTCGTAAGCGTCTTTCACACCCTGCAGACCATAGATATAGGCGCCTGTTGGGAAGTCAGGACCAGGGATGTACTGCATCAGTCCTTCTGTGTCGATATCAGGGTTGTCGATATAGGCACAGCAACCGTCGATGACCTCCGCCAAGTTATGCGTAGGCATATTTGTTGCCATACCCACAGCAATACCGTTTCCACCATTCACCAACAGGTTAGGAACCTTGGTTGGCATCACGGTTGGCTCTTCGAGCGAGTCGTCGAAGTTGGGCGCCATATCAACGGTATTCTTTTCGAGGTCGTCCATGATGTGCTCACCCATCTTTGAAAGTCGGCACTCAGTGTAACGCATGGCTGCAGGCGAGTCACCGTCTACGGAACCGAAGTTACCCTGACCGTCTACCAAAGTGTATCGCATGTTCCAGTCCTGTGCCATACGCACCAGTGCACCATACACAGAAGAGTCGCCGTGGGGGTGATACTTACCAAGCACCTCTCCTACTACACGTGCGCATTTCTTATAAGGTTTGTCACTGGTATTACCAATACCCAGCATACCAAAAAGGATACGGCGGTGTACGGGTTTGAAACCATCACGAACATCTGGGAGGGCACGAGCCACAATCACCGACATCGAATAATCGATGTACGATGACTTCATCTCTTCCTCAATGTTGATTTTAATAATTCTGTCGTTGTCGATTGTTTGATCCATTATTTATATGTACTTAAAATATCCAAATTTCACGTTTAAGGCACTTTTTAGGCCCTCTGACGCGTTTTAGCACACAAAAGTACAAAGAAAAAACGGATAAACAATCACTATTTAAGTTATTTTATAGAATCAGTCAAAGCGTCTTAGACGAGCTTATTGTCTCTGGGGAAGACAACGGAAGGAGTAAAACGCTTGGCTTCCTCGAAATCCATCATCGCATAAGAGATGATGATGACGGTATCACCCACCTGCACTTTTCTGGCGGCTGCACCATTCAGACAGACGCATCCACTTCCTCTTTCACCTTTAATAATATAGGTTTCAAATCGTTCGCCATTATTGTTATCGACAACCTGCACCTTCTCGCCAGCAATCAGATTGGCGGCATCCATCAAATCCTCGTCGATGGTAATGCTACCCATATAGTTCAGATTGGCTTCAGTCACTGTCACACAGTGCAACTTTGACTTCAAAACTTCTATCATCATGATTTAACAAAATTTAATGTGATCAATCAGACGGATAGGCGTTTTGCCACAATAAACAGTGATACATCCCACCGCATGATCCTTCCATTCTTGAATATCCAACAAGGTATCGCCGTCAACGATAGCGAAATACTCTACTTTCAGTCCCTTGACAGCATCAATCATTTTGACAACATAATCGTGGGTTTCCTGAACAGTATGTTTCTTGGCGTAATCTTTTCCTGCCTTCAAGGCCTCATAAATCTTCGGAGCAATAGCGCGCTCATCAGGCGAGAGCAACGTATTACGACTGCTCCGCGCCAGTCCGTCGTCATCACGCACAATCGGACACTCTACAATCTCCACCTGGATGGACAGGGCACGCACCATCGCCTTGATCACAGCAATCTGTTGCCAGTCTTTCTCTCCAAAATAGGAACGGTCTGGACGAACGATATAGAAAAGTCGGCTAACCACCTGACAGACACCATTGAAATGGCCTGGACGATGGGCACCCTCCATCACGGTAGATACGGGGGGATATTCAAAATGACGCTCATCGGGAACAGGATACATCTCTTCCACGTCGGGGGCAAAGACAAAATCAGCACCACACGACTCCACCACACGGCAATCTGCCTCCAAATCGCGAGGATAGTTCTTTAAGTCGTTCTTGTCATTGAACTGTGTCGGATTGACGAACACAGAAACGACAGTCACGTCATTATCCTTTACACTACGACGAACCAATGAAGCATGACCTTCATGTAGGGCGCCCATCGTGGGAACAAAACCGATCTTCTTGCCTTTCTTCCGCTCATCAAACAGCGCATTCTGGAGGTCAACGATTTTCCTATATACTTGCATGATTTCAATAATGCTATTTCAATTTTGGGCTGCAAAATAACAACTTTTTTGTCAAATAAGGAAAAAATAACCTAAAAATATGCCTGTAAAATGTCACTTTTTCCTAAAAACGGAAAAAATATTGGGTATAAACGAGTTTTTTTCGTACCTTTGCACGGTAATTACAAAAAAGATGGCAAAGAAAATTTTATTCATTAATCAGGAGATTTCTCCGTACGTTCCCGACACCAACATGTCATTACTAGGTAAGAACCTTCCTCATGTTATTCAGGAGAAAGGTCATGAAATCCGTACATTTATGCCTAAATGGGGAACCATCAACGAACGAAGAGGCCAGTTACACGAAGTGATTCGTTTGTCGGGAATGAACCTGATTATTAATGAGACAGACCATCCCCTTATCATCAAAGTAGCATCTATCCAACAGACCAGAGTACAGGTCTACTTCATCGACAATGAAGATTACTTTAGCAAACGTCAGATGGCCACTGACGAACAGGGCGTAGACTACTCCGACAATGGTGAGCGAGCCGTTTTCTTTGCACGCGGCGTGTTAGAGACCGTCAAAAAACTGCGATGGACGCCCGACATCATCCACTGTCAAGGATGGATGAGCGCTGTGGTGCCTTTCTATGTCAAAACGGCCTATCACGAAGAACCGTCATTCGCCAACAGTAAGGTGGTCACTTCTTTATTCACGAAGAGTATACAGAAGGACTTTGGTGACAATTTCAAGAAGTGTGTTGAATACAAGGACGCAAAAGCTGAATTGCTGAATGGTTATAAAGATCAATTTGACTTTGAAGAGTTAGGCAAGTTGGCGATTGAGTATTCCGACGGTATTGTTCAGGCAGAAAAAGAAGTCAATAAGACATTACTTACATACGCGAAAGAAAAAGGGCTTCCCGTCTTAGGCTATCAGGGAGAAGACTTTGCCGATGCATACAATCAATTCTACGAGCAGATTGGTGCCGACGGAACCCAGAACAATGAATAAAATTCCAATATAAGAATGAAAAACAAAATCATCGTGGGAATGACAGCCTGTGTGCTCGCATTCTCCGCATGTACAGAAGAAACAGGAACTCTTGGAGGTTCTCTTATTAATAGTGCCGACCATTTGAACATGACGAAAGGCACGCAGATGGTCACCACAAGGTCAATCCCAATCGGCGCTGTTCTTTCCAGTACATCACAGTGTTATATCGGCAGGGTACTCGACCCTGCGACAGAGATTGCGGTAACCTGTAATTTCATGTCGCAGTTCAATATGGTAGAGAATCCGGAAGTGGCTCCTATGGAGAATATCATGAACCACTACGGTGGTGTCATCGACACCGACTCCTGTGAGTTGCGCATCTACTTCGATACCGACGAACTGTATGGTGACACGCTCACAGCGCTCAAAATGCGTATCACGGAGTTGAATGGTCCTGTTGACGAAACCAAGAATGTGTACACTGACTTTGACCCCAAGGATGAGGACCTGCTTCGTCTTGACGGCAAGGGTATCCGTATCAATAGGATGTTCTCTATCCACGACCAGAGTTTACCCGACAGTCTTAGAGGAACCAGTAACTTCGTGCCCTTCATCCGTCTGATGTTCGACAACGACACGCCTTACACCTCACTGGACGGTAAGTCATATAAGAACTATGGCACTTATATCCTGCAACGGTATTTCGAGAATAAGGACTATTTCAAGAATGCCTACAACTTCATCCGTCATGTCTGCCCTGGTTTCTACTTTGAAATCACAGACGGTATTGGTGTGATGACCGGCATCCAGGAAATCGACTTGGTCGTATATTACTCATCGACCGATGGCACTACAGTCAGTCACAATATGCTGCGGTCAGCTGCCACAGAAGAGGTGCTGCAGGCCACTACCGTTGAGAATGACATGGAGAGAGTTGAGGAACTGGCACAAGACAAGACCTGCTCGTTTATGAAGACACCAGCAGCGATGTTTACTGAGGTGAACATCCCTGTACTGGACATCATGAAAGGTCATGAGAACGACTCACTGCTCTCTGCCTCCATCACCTTCCAGCGTCTGAACGAATGGGACGATGACAAGGGACAGGTAGTACCCGCCAACGAATACACAATCCGTCCACCCAAGAACGTGTTGCTCATCGAGCGTGACAGTATGTTCACTTTCTTTGAGAACAAGTTGCTACCCGATGACTACTCTGCTTATTACAGCACGTTTGACGAATATGACAACCAGTATGAGTTCTCCAATATCTGCCACTTGGTGATGCGTATGTATAACACGTATAAGAAGAAGGTGGCCGAAGACCCCAACTGGGTGGCTGAGCATCCCAACTGGAACAAGGCGGTGCTGATTCCTATCGACGTGGTAACGACGACCACGAGTAGCGGCACAGAAGCGGTATCGAGTGTGCACAATGACATGTCGCTGACAAGTGCTCGTCTGATAGGTGGAGACCCAGAGAAAGGTGGAACACCTATCAAGATCAATCTGATCTACGGACAATTCAATGTGAAATAATGGCAGATAACTATTTGGAAAAGCATCGTGAGGAGTACGAGCTCAAAAAGGCTGCTTTCTTAAGGAAGAAAAAACATCTTCCCAAAATTCACCAAAGAGAGATCAGCCGTCCTGACGATGAGGCATTATAAAAAGAATCCGAGACATCACAACGTCTCGGATTCTTTGATGACAGATTATGAAAGAATGGTAAAACGGGCAAATTTCAACAGCAACTGCTTCACACCGGCATTCTGGAACTGAACAGTTGCCTTGGTGTTCTCACCTGTGCCTTCTACCTTCAATACTTTTCCCACACCAAAACGCTGATGTTCTATCACCTGTCCCTCACTGAGCTGTGACGGTGACGCTACCCCACCCCTTGATGGCACGACAGACTTTGGCATCACCGTTCGTTCGGCATGACGCAAGGGCACCATACGCGGTTGGGGATCAGCCTTGAACTGTGTGGCTACAGGACGCGGGTTCTGCATCCATTCACGAGAGCGGGAACCTCCATACGAACGTTCTGAGTCGTTTCTGGAGTTGAAGTCTCGTGGTGAAGAGCCAAAAATACTCTTCTTCTCTGACTCCACTTGTATCAACGAAGGGTCAATATCCTTGATAAAGCGCGAAGGTGTGTCATATTCCATCCTTCCATAACGGAAACGGTTCTGGGCACATGTCAGGATACAATGTTTCTCGGCACGGGTAATGGCCACATACAACAGTCGGCGTTCCTCCTCAAGTTCGCGCATCGAACCCGTACACATCGGCGAAGGGAAGATATTCTCTTCCAGTCCCACCACAAAGACAGTGGGGAACTCAAGACCCTTGGCACTGTGGATAGTCATCAGCACCACCTTATCGTCGACTTCCCCCTCATCACTGTCCAGATCGGTCAGTAAAGCAATCTCTTGCAGGAAGTCAGAGAGTTTCACCCTGTCACCCATATCCTCTTCACGCCGTGACTCTACGAAGTCTTGCATACCACTGAGAAACTCCTCCAAATTCTCCTGACGGGAGATATCCTCAGGCTCATGGCCATTATAGATATCCCTGCTGACACCTGATTGTGTGATGATATCATGACCTAAGGTATAGGCATCGTCAGTCTCCATCCGTATTCTCCACTGGTCGATGAGGTTTTTGAAGGAGTATATCTTCTCCAATGCCCCTTTGTTCACAGGCAACGCATATTTTCCTGGCGATGAGACGACCGCCCACAGACTGACATTCTGCTCCGTTGCCGTCTGCACAATCTTATCCACAGTAGTATTACCGATTCCTCTTGTAGGGTAGTTGACGATACGTTTGAATGCCTCCTCGTCATCGGGGTTAGCCACCAGTCGGAAGTATGCTATGACATCCTTGATCTCCTTACGCTGATAAAAGCTCAGTCCTCCATAGATACGATATGGGATACCCTCCTTACGCATCTGTTCCTCAAAGGTACGACTCTGTGAGTTGGTGCGATAGAGAATAGCGAAGTCGCCCCAATGCATATCCTCCTGACGACGAATACGCTTAATATCCTGACAGACAATCATCGCCTCTTCCTTATCACTATAGGCTGGTTTCAGCAACAGTCGCTCTCCTTGCTCGTTCTCGCTGAACACATCCTTATGGATCTGTCGCTCGTTCTTCCGAATGAGACTATTGGCTGCCTTTACAATCAGCTGAGTAGAACGATAGTTCTGCTCGAGTTTGAAGAGTCTGGCATTCTGATAGTGCTGAGAGAAGTTGAGGATATTATCGATGTTCGCACCACGGAAGCTATAGATGCTCTGCGCATCATCACCCACCACACATACACGCTGGTGGTCGCGTGTCAACTGTAATACGATGGCCTGCTGTACGAAATTGGTATCCTGATACTCGTCTACCAACACATACTGAAACCGTTCTGCATACTTTTTGCGGATATCCTCGTGCTGCAGAAAGAGCTGATGGGTATAGACGAGTAGGTCGTCAAAGTCCATCGCATTCGCCTGACGGCATCGCTCACTATACCTTATATATATATTAGCAATGGCAGGACGCTTGCTTTGAACATCATCATGCGCCCACGCACTATTGGCATACTGATGAGGAAGAATCAGATGGTTCTTGGCCATCGAGATACGGTCGGCCACACTCGAATGCTTGTACACCTTATCATCAAGTTGCATCTCCTTGATCACACTCTTCACGAGTGAACGGGAGTCCGACTGGTCGTAGATGGTAAAGTTACTGTTAAACCCTATCGTTTCTGCCTCTGCCCTGAGGATACGTGAGAATACAGAGTGGAAGGTGCCCATCTGCACATAGCGTGCATGCTCCATCCCTATCAGTCGACCAATACGCTCCTTCATCTCCTTGGCAGCCTTGTTGGTGAAGGTAAGGGCGAGGATGTTCCAGGGATTCATGCCCTGTTGCATCAGATAGGCAATCTTATAGGTGAGCACACGGGTCTTTCCAGACCCTGCTCCAGCAATAATCAACTGTGGTCCGTCAGTATAGACGACCGCCTCACGCTGCCCCTCATTCAGTTGACTAAGTAGATCCGTCATAGTTTGATTTTCACCTTTGCGGGTTTACTCTCGTTATGGATACGGTTCAGGGCCGTCACCACATAGGTGTACTTTTCCTTTCCGTCGCTATAAGGCAACGGATAATAGGTTTTGTCAGTGATAGCGATAATCTTAGAGTCATCTTCCAGATTAACTCGTTCACCTTTGGCAAAACAGTAAACAACATATTTCTCTGCCTGGTCTTTCCACGTCTTCGACTTGGGAGCCGTCCAGAACAGCATATAGCCATCAGAGGTCCAGATAGGTTTCAGTTTCGCCACTTTCTTGGGTGCCTTCTTATCGATAAAGGTCATCAACGGTTGCAAAGCCGGTTTACGCCAATAGACATTACGCAGGGTCGTACCATACTTACCGACATTATCTACAGCGGCCTTGGCATACCACAATACTGTGCCCTGAACGTTCTCCATCTGACTATGCAACAAGAACTTCGCTGCCATCTGATGAGACTTAGGGTTGTTGGGGTCGGCATGCTTCACCGTACGCTCGATATCCTCTCCGATGAACAGCGGACGATGACCGCAATACTCGTTCCACCACTTGATCAGCGTCTCATAGTCGGCTGCCTTATGACCGATTTCCCAATATAGCTGAGGTACGCAGTAGTCTATCCATCCTTTGTTTACCCACAGTAGCACATCAGCATACAACTGGTCATAGTTCTGCAGGCCATTGGTATTGCTACCGTTGGGATCGCTCTTCTTATTACGATAGATACCAAAGGGAGAAACGCCAAACTTCACCCAGGGCTTCACTTGTCGTAAAGAGTCGTGCATCTGACGGATAAACTGATTCACGTTCTCACGACGCCAGTCACCCCTATCGGTTATACCGTTGCTGTATCGCGCAAACTCACGGTCATCTGGGATGGTCTCGCCAGCGGCGGGATAAGGATAGAAATAGTCATCCATGTGCAGACCATCAACATCATAGCGGCGCACGATATCACAGGCCACCTGACAGATATACTCACGGTTTTCAGGTAGACCGGGGTTCATCACCAGCAGGCCGTCGTAGCTGAACACTCGTTCCGGATGACAGATGGCGATATGGTTCTGTGCCAAGTCATGGGTCGTCTTGGTCTTCGCCCGATAAGGATTAATCCAAGCATGAATCTCCATTCCACGCTGATGACACTGCTCAACCATCCATGCGAGGGGGTCCCAGTAAGGATTCGGACGTTTACCTTGCACTCCCGTCAGAAAACGGCTCCACGGCTCATACGGACTCTCATAAAGGGCATCGCACTCGGGACGCACCTGGAAGATAATGGCATTGACACCATCCTTCTGCAACTCATCTAACTGGTACGTCAGCGTCTGTTGCATCTTCGCAGCAGACATACCTTGGAACTGTCCGTTCACACTTTGTATCCATGCGCCACGGAACTCTCGTTTCTGGGCGTTTGCCGTCATCGCAAGAACGGCGAAAAATATCATGATAATCTTTTTCATATCCAAGATTTGTTATTTCAAAAAAATGATTTTACGTCAGGTACTGATCAATCATCGTCGTCCAGTCCTCCCCGTTCTTAGGCGAGAAGGTACGGATCCCCAACCGACTGGCAGCCTCTACATTACGCGCTCCGTCGTCAATGAACAGTGCATGCTCTGGCAACAACCGTTCTGCCTCAAGCACACGAAGGAAAAACTGCTCGTCGGGCTTCATCACCTTCATCTCATAACTGAGATACAAAGCATCCATATAATAACCGATGGGATGATGACCACCATCAAAGGCATCAGAAGAAACCCACTCCATCATATACGGATTCGTATTCGACAAGAGCACCAACCGATAGCCTTCTGCACGCAACCGTCGTAAAAGGTCTATATTGCGCTGAGGAACCTCCTTGGCATATCCCTGCCAACCGTAACAGCAGTCCTCATGCGTCATCTCCCTACCTGTCAGTTGAGAGAGTCCCTGACGAAACTCCTCGGCAGTGATGGTCCCTCGTTCAAGGTCGCCGAATATCCCTTTCTGGGTGTAGGCATCAAGGTGCTTTTCTGCATCAGCCACTCCCAACTCCTTAAACCGTCTGATGGCCTCAGGCTGGTCGAGGGTAAGAATCACTCCTCCCAAATCGAAGATGATTGTCTTGATCATATTTAATAATGTTTGATGGCACGATCCATCTCACGGCGGTCTTCCTTCTCCTTGAGTGTCATGCGCTTATCGAATTCTTTCTTTCCCTTACAGAGCGCAATATCCATCTTTGCCCGTCCATGCTCGTCAATGAATACGAGCAACGGAACGATCGTATAGCCCGTCTGTTTCGTGGCAGAAGCCAGTTTGTTAATCTCGCGTCGGGTCAGTAACAGTTTACGGTCGCGCTTCATCTCATGGTTGTTGTACGAACCATAGAAGTAGGGCGAGATATTCATTCCCCTCACCCAGAGTTCATTGTTCACGATATAGCAGTAGGTATCCACCAACGAGGCTTTTCCCAGTCGTATCGACTTGATCTCTGTGCCCGTTAGTACAATACCGGCAGTGTAGGTCTCGATGAAGAAATACTCAAACGAAGCCTTTTTGTTGCGTATATTGACAGGACTTTTCTTCCTGATAAGTTCCTCTTCCTTGTTCATATCATTCCTTTCAAGGTTCTATCGTTGCGAAATGGTCGATATGGTCATCCACATAGGCAGCTATCTGCGCTGTCCACGTCTCCTCATTCTCCACAAACTGATCATCGAGATCATCAAACTCCGGCAGTCGTTCGAAGAGTCCCATAAACTCCTCCTGAGTACACTCTGCCTCTATCTCCTCATGAAACAGGTCATAGAGCTCATGGGCAGCATAGACGAGTTTCGACAGGTCGCGTAGTCCCCATAGGCGGAGGGCTTTGGCAAATGGGTTTTTGAAGATAAAAGGACCGTAGCCATTGTGGATGAGTTGTACGAAACCGCCATCCATCACCTCTTCGTGCATCATATCCCATGCCAGCAGCGTGATCTGGTCGGCAGAGAGTTCTGCCATCGTTTCAGCAGTAAGCTCACCTCCAATCGCATCACGGATAGCATCGATAAACACCCGGAGGAAGGTGTCCATCCCCTCCCCTGCGGCACGCCTCAATGCCTCGTCTTTTACGATTACTTGTTTCATAGTTTGCAAAGGTACGAAAAAAAAATCAGAAAACAGGGGAATAGATCGCTCAAAATGAAAAAAAACGTTAATTCCCTGAAAAAGCCCCTCATCAGCACCCGCACATCGAATATTCTTCGTATATTTGCCATCAATTAAAACAAACCTAAAAACAGTTCTATATGACCATTAAGTCTGTCCAACATCTATTTGGCGCAACAGTAATAGCCCTCTCCTTGTTCGCAAGTAACATGGCTGAGGCACAGACCTTTCAGGCTGTCCGACAGCACTATACCACAAAAGAGGGGCTTTGCAGTAATGCCGTTTCGAATATCACGACCGATGACTACGGCTATATCTGGATATCTACATGGAACGGTATCTCGCGTTTCGACGGTTTCAACTTTTACAATTACCAGACGGGCAACGCCAGCGGCATCGAAGGAATGCATAACCGTATCCTTCAGGTTATCGTAGACAACACACAGAATGTGTGGCTACGTATGTATGACGGTAAGATCTTTGCCATCAACAGGGCACTCGACAAGATTGTAAATCCCTTTGAACGCATCGCTGGTTCAGCTGACTATACAACCAGTGTTCCCATTGCCATTACCAGCAGCGGAGAGACACTGACTTATATCGACAATATCGGACTGTTCAAGATGCGCCTTGACGCCACAGGTATGCACTCACAGCTCGTTACCACAGGCGGACTCAAGGTGACCGCCATCGCTGAGGGCTACCACGATGATATCTGGGTGGGCACTGATCACGGTATGCACAGCCTAAACGCCACCAACCTGTCATTGGACAAGAATGGTGTCTTCGAAGACGAATATATCAACTGCATCTGCTCCAACGGGTATAATATTTTCTTAGGAACACGTTCCGGCAAACTGTTGCATTACGCCTACGGACAGACGCCCAAGTTGATCAAGGATATCGGCGAGCCCATCACAGGTATCTTCCAAGACAGTCATGACCGGCTGTGGTTCTCGACAACAGCACCAGGAGCCTCGAAATTGGACTTGACGACTGGAGTTGTGAAGTACTACACCCAACACGTTCCCTCGCCAGAGTTCGAAAGTGCATTCGCAGAGTTTCAGGAGAACAACGGTACGGTGTGGATACGAATGAACAAGGGCGGTTTTGGTTACTATAATGCCGAAACCGACGAGGTGGAGTATTTCCATAATGATCCTGCCAACCCTTGGAACCTGTCGAACACCGTCAGTGCGTTCCTCACCATGCAAGACGGTGTCATCTGGGAGTCTACCAACCGCCGCGGACTGGAGAAGATGGAGTTGCTTAGGAAGGATATCCTCCGAACGAAAGCCTTCCCGCTGTCAAATGAGCCTCGTGACAACGAGATACGTGCCCTCTGCTATGACAAGAAGCGTAAGATACTGCTGATAGGCAACAAGAACAGCAGTCTGCTGATGATAGCCAAGGACGGTAGCCAGACGGTCATCCAGAAGGACAACAACGGCAAGCCCTTTGGACGCATCTACGGCATCAGTATCGACGACCAAGGAGACTACTGGCTCGCCGCAAAGGACAACGGTATCTTCTATTTGAAACATACAAGCAACGGTTACGACATCGTCAACTTCGCCCATGACAACAATAACAAATATTCGCTGAGCTCTAACAAAGCCTACGCCACAGCCTTCGATAAAGACGGTCATGTATGGGTGGCCACCTATGACGGAGGTGTCAACGTGCTGGTCAAAGACAAAAACGGCAAATACGTGGCCTACCATCCCAATAATGTGATGCGCAGCTATCCCCGCAATTCCTTTATGAAGGTACGCACGGTGGCAAGGGATCGGGAGGGACGTATCTGGGCAGGTACCACCGATGGCATCCTGATCATGTCGATGCGTAACAATCGGATCATAATTGAGCGGGTGAAAAATACGAAAGAGCAAGAACATATCCTCAGGTGCAGCGACATTATCTTTATCATGCCAGGCAACAATGGTGAGATGTGGCTGGGCACAAATGGTGGCGGACTGAGTCGTACCATTGGTAAGGACAAGGATGGCAACTACCTGTTTGAGAACTTCTCGTCGGCCGACGGTCTTCCTTCCGAGGAAATCATGGGTATCACGCTCGATACGACAGGGAACATATGGTTCAGTACCGATAACAATATCTGTTCCTTCGACCCCAGCAAAAAAGTGATCAACACCTATTCCAATATAGACGGCATCGACGAGACACTCATCTCCGAGGGAGCGGCTACTGCCATCCCCGACGGACATATACTGTTTGGCACCATCAACGGCTACTATGTCATCGACAGGAAGAAGCTCGCCACCAATTCCGGCTCCTTGCTCCGACTGCGCATCACCGATTTCTTCATCAACGACGTACTGCAGTCGCCACGCTTCAACGACACCTACGACTACTACGTGCCCGACAGCAAACAGGTAACACTGCCAGAACAAAAATGTACCTTCAGTTTCCGTTTCGCATCACTCAACTACCAGTTGCAGCACCGCATCCATTACCAGTATATGCTAGAGGGCTACGATTCCGAATGGCGTAATGCAGACCACTCGCGAATGGCTACTTACGAGAATGTGCCTACCGGGAAGTACAAGTTCAAGGTGAGGGCATTCCTGCTTGAGTCGCCTGATAAAGCGGACGTGAAGACCATTACCGTCATCGTGCCACCTCACATCATGCTATCCAACTATGCCCTGTGGTTCTACCTCATCTTAGCGGCAGCAGCTGGCATCGGTATTGTATACTGGAGAGAGGAAAGAATCAGGAAGAAGATCAAAAAACAGAAAGGCAATGCACCCGTCCAGGAAGAAGAGACTGAGCCCAGTACAATCTATAGCGGAGAAGAGAGTGACCAACTCTCCGACTACGAGATGATGGACGAGAATGACAATAAATAATGTTAAAGTGTTTGGTGCATTCAGACAGAAACAGTACCTTTGCACTTACCATAGGGCGTGCCTGATAGATCGGGATACTCTACAATAAACTATCTTCAGGGACCGTTTCCTTTGCCAATGGCGGGCCACTATCCTTCGGGAGAAGTTGAAAGACCGGTGGATTACAACGGCGAGGAGCACCCATATCGTGTGAAACAGGAGTTTTCACCAAATCATCGGCACGCCCTCTTTTATTTTAACCCCAAAAATGACTTGCTATGTTTTCTGGAATTATCGAAGAGTTTGCTACCGTCGTAGCCATCACTAAGGATCGCGAGAATATGGATTTCACGCTGAAATGCTCTTTTGTCGACGAGTTAAAAATAGACCAGAGTGTTGCTCATAACGGTGTGTGTCTCACCGTTATACGTATCGACAACGGAACTTATACTGTAACTGCAATGAAAGAGACGCTCGACCGCACGAATCTCGGTCTGCTGCAAGTGGGCGACAAGGTAAACGTAGAACGCTCGATGCTGATGAACGGCAGGCTCGACGGTCATATCGTACAAGGACATGTTGATGAGACAGCTCGCTGTATCGCCATGGAAGATGCCAACGGTTCAACCTACTTCACCTTCGAGTATGCTCTCAATCGGGAGATGGCACGAAAGGGCTATTTCACCGTCGACAAGGGGTCGGTCACCGTCAATGGCGTGAGTCTCACGGTCTGCAACCCCACAGAGAACACGTTCCAAGTAGCCATCATCCCCTACACGTTCGAGCACACCAACTTCTGCGACATCCGCATGGGTACAGTCGTCAACCTGGAGTTCGATATCTTAGGCAAATACATCGCCCGTCTTCAGCAGTTGGGATAAAAAACTAGGAATGCTCCGCTCTTGCTCCGAGGATACTCCGAGGATACTCCGATGATGCTCCGATGATGCTCCGATGATCATCCGAAGATTCTCCGACCGTTGTCCGATTCCAGAGTTCTGAACGAACTAGAATTAGCCTTAGCTGATTGTCTTTTTTGTCAGCGAGCGCATCTTTCTCACAGCCTTATCACGGATTTGCCGTACCCGTTCACGTTTGAGCCCCAAGCGCAGGGCAATTTCTGCCATCGTTTCGTGCTCCTGACCGATTCCAAAGAACCCTCGCACTACCTCCTGCTCACGCTCGTTAAGTAACGGTAGAGCCTGCTCGATAGCTTGTACTGTAGCCTCGCTATAGGTACGCTTATCCGCAGGGGCTGAATCCTTGTTGACCAGCACGCTCAACAAGTTCATATTCGAGCGACGACCTAAGGGAGCATCCACCGACACCGCTTCCTGCGGTTTAACGGAACGTTCCATCTGTTGACGTACGGCGGCTGCAGCATAGCTTACGAAACGGGCTCCCTTAGAGGCATCAAACTTACGTGCAGCCTTCAATAGACCGATACTACCCTCACTGATCAGGTCCTCCAACTCCACACCCTGTCCCTGATACTCACGCGCCAGTGTCATCACAAAACGCATATTGGCCTTCACCAGTTGCCCAACAGCACGCTCATCACCGGCCTTAATACGCTCTGAGAGCTCCTGTTCCTGCTCTTTCGTCAGTAGCTCGTCCTTCCCTACTTCATCGTAGAATTTATTCAAATGCTCACTTATCGCCATACTCATGATGTTTTACAGGTGCGAAGGTACAAAAATTTTCCGAAACGCCAAACACTTTATCAAGAAGATGCAAAATAAATGAATGAAAAAACGACTTTCCTTTCACTATCTCATTTTTTTGACGTACCTTTGCAGCTGAAAACAAATAATAAGGTAAAGAAGAGATGATAACAGTAACGAATCTGGCGATTCAATTTGGAAAAAAAGTCCTGTATAAGGATGTCAACCTGAAATTCACAAGTGGTAATATCTATGGCATTATCGGTGCTAACGGTGCCGGTAAGTCAACATTCCTCCGTGCAGTCAGCGGAGAGTTGGAGCCCAACAAAGGAACAGTTGAGTTGGGAGCCGGCGAACGACTGTCGGTACTGGAGCAGGACCACTTCAAATACGACGACTATACCGTGATGGACACGGTACTGATGGGACATGGTCCCCTTTGGAAGAACATGAAAGAGCGCGAGATGCTCTATGCGAAGGAAGAGATGACGGAGGAAGACGGCAACCGTGCCGCTGAGCTCGAGATGGCCTTCGCCGAGATGAACGGCTGGGAGGCAGAGAGCGAGGCAGCTCAGCTGCTCCAGAACCTAGGAGTGGCAGAGCCTCAGCACTACAAACTGATGTCGGACATCTCCAACAACGAGAAGGTTCGCGTGATGCTGGCAAAGGCCCTGTTCGGACATCCCGACAACCTGTTGCTCGACGAGCCTACCAACGACCTCGACCTCGACACCGTACAGTGGTTGGAGGAATATCTGTCGAACCTGGAACAGTGTGTGCTCGTGGTGAGCCACGACCGTCACTTCCTCGATGCTGTGTCTACACAGACAGTGGATATCGACTTCGGAAAGATCACCCTCTTCTCGGGTAACTACTCGTTCTGGTATGAGAGTTCACAGCTGGCCCTACGCCAGGCACAGAACCAGAAGATGAAGGCCGAGGAGAAGAAGAAGCAGTTGGAGGAGTTCATCCGCCGATTCTCTGCCAATGTGGCCAAGTCGAAGCAGACCACCTCACGTAAGAAGATGTTGGAGAAACTGAATGTCGAGGAAATCACTCCGTCAACACGTAAATACCCGGGGATCATCTTCTCGATGGAGCGTGAACCAGGTACACAGATCCTCGAAGTAGAAGGACTGAAGGCAGTGGATGCTGACGGAACGGTTCTCTTCGACAATGTATCATTCACCATCGAGAAAGGACAAAAGACAGTATTCCTCTCGCATAACCCTAAGGCAATGACAGCCCTCTTCGAGATTATCAACGGCAACCGAAAGGCCGACGCAGGCGAATACAAATGGGGTGTGACCATCACTACAGCCTATCTCCCACTCGACAACACCTCCTTCTTCCAGTCGGAGATGAACTTGGTAGACTGGCTCTCACAGTGGGGACCAGGCAACGAGGTGACGATGAAATCGTTCCTCGGACGTATGCTGTTCAAAGAAGAAGACGTGCTGAAACATGTTAACGTGCTCTCTGGAGGCGAGAAGATGCGTTGTATGATTGCCCGTATGCAACTGAAGAATGCCAACTGTCTGATTCTCGATACACCAACGAACCACTTGGATCTGGAATCGATTCAGGCCTTCAACAACAACCTCGTAGGCTTCAAGGGCAACATCCTGTTCGCCTCGCACGACCATGAATTCATCAACACCGTAGCCGACCGTATCATCGAGCTGACACCAAAGGGCACCATCGACAAGCTGATGACCTACGATGACTATATCTACGATGAGGCTATCAAGGAACAAAAAGCAAAATTATACAGCTGAAATGCATTTCGGCACGAAATTTGCAGTGGTATCAACAACCAATAAACATTCGCTATTATGGCAGAAAAAAATATCGACATCGAAGAAACAGAAGAATTGAATGACACGCCAGTTGAAGAGACTGACAATCAGGCAGAGGAGCCCACAGAGGGTGCCAGTGAGACCAAAGAGCAGGAGACAGAAACCGACCCGCTGACAAAAGCTCAGGCGGAGATTGAAGAACTCAAGGACAAATACCTACGCTCTGTGGCAGAGTTTGACAACTATCGCAAACGTACACTCAAGGAGCGTGCAGAACTGATACTCAACGGAGGTGAGAAAGTCATCGCCGCCGTCCTACCCGTCATCGACGATATGGAACGGGCGATAGAAAACGGTGCCAAGACCGATAATCCAGAGGTACTGCGCGAGGGAATGACGCTCATCCACCAGAAATTCCTGAAAATCCTGGAAGCACAGGGAGTCAGCAAAATCGAGACAGAGGATGCCGACTTCGACACGGACATCCACGAAGCTGTAGCGATGGTTCCAGGCATGGGTGATGACAAGAAAGGAAAAGTAATCGACTGTCTGCAGCAGGGCTACAAGCTCAATGACAAGGTGATTCGTCATGCGAAAGTAGCTGTAGGACAATAAGAGAAAAGTAAGAACAATAAGATAATGGCACAAAAGCGAGATTATTACGAGGTGCTGGGGGTCAACAAGACAGCATCGGAGGACGAGATTAAGAAGGCGTATCGTAAGATTGCTATCAAATACCACCCCGACCGTAATCCCGGCGACAAACAGGCAGAAGAGAAATTCAAGGAGGCTGCAGAGGCCTACGATGTGCTCCACGACCCTCAGAAACGTCAGCAGTACGACCAGTTCGGATTCGACGGGCCGATGGGCGGCGGCTTTGGAGGCTTTGGCGCTGGCAGCATGAACATGGACGATATCTTCTCCATGTTCGGCGACATCTTCGGAGGTCACGGATTCGGTGGATTCGGAGGCGGAGGTCAACGTCGTCCACAACAGCACAGAGGCAGTGACCTCAGACTGAAAGTGAGACTGACGCTGGAAGAGATCAACAAAGGTGTGACGAAAAAATTCAAAGTACGCAAGGACATCCCCTGCGCCCACTGTCACGGCACAGGTGCCGAGAACGGCAGTGGCACGGAACAGTGCCCTACCTGTCACGGATCGGGCATCATCACACATACCACACAGAGCATCTTCGGAATGATGCAGACACAAGGCGTTTGTCCTACCTGTAACGGTGAAGGACAGGTCATCAAGAACAAATGCCACGAATGTGGTGGCAAGGGCATCATCAAGGGCGAAGAAGTGGTAGAAATCAAGATTCCCGCAGGCGTAGCCGAGGGAATGGTGGTGAACGTGCCAGGAAAAGGTAACGCAGGACAGCATAATGGTGTCAACGGCGACATTCAGGTATACATCGAGGAGATTGAGAGCGATATCTTCATCCGCGATGGTAACAACCTCGTCTATAACCTACTCCTCGACTTCCCCACCGCCGCACTGGGTGGTGAGCTGGAGATACCTACCATCGAGGGCTCGAAACTGAAGATCAAGATTGACGGAGGCACACAGCCCGGCAAGACCCTGCGCCTCAGGGGTAAGGGACTGCCCGCCATCCAAGGATATGGTACAGGTCACGGCGACCTCGTAGTAAACATCAGCGTCTACGTACCCAAGACACTCAGCAGGGAAGAGAAAGAGGCCATCGAGCATTTTCGCGAAAGTGATAATTTCAAAGGGGATAAGCAGACCAAGGATTCCATCTTCCAAAAGTTCAAGAACTATTTCAGCTAACCCCACCCAATACCATTGACTATGACCTACCAAGAAGCAACCGATTATCTGTATAACCAAATGCCCATGTTCGAGAAACAAGGGGCATCGGGCTATAAGGAAGGACTGGAGAACAGCCTTGAGTTGGACCGCCATTTCGGACATCCACACCGTCAGTTTCGCTCCATTCATGTCGGAGGGACCAACGGCAAGGGTTCCGTTTCGCACTCACTGGCCGCTATGCTGCAGGCCTGTGGCTACAAAGTAGGACTCTACACCTCGCCACACTTGGTAGACTTCCGTGAACGGATCCGTATCAACGGTCATCAGATTCCTGAGGACTATGTCATCAAGTTCATAGAACGCGAACGCGCCTATATCGACACACTCCACCCTTCGTTCTTCGAGGTGACCACAGCGATGGCCTTTAAATACTTCGCTGAGCAGGGTGTGGAGATAGCTGTCATAGAGGTGGGATTAGGTGGTCGGCTCGACTGCACGAATATCATCTCTCCGATTCTCTCCATCATCACGAATATCAGCTATGACCATACGCAGTTCTTGGGCGATTCGCTACAGAAGATTGCCACAGAGAAAGCAGGTATCATCAAAGAAGAGACACCTGTAGTCATTGGCGAGGCACTGCCTGGCACAAGACCGGTCTTTGAGTCTGTGGCCAGACAGAAGAAAGCACCTATCGTCTTTGCAGAAGACCATCCAGAAGTCATTCTGGCAGCACCATCGCCTAAGGGAGGCTTCCTTTATAAAACGGCTCACGGGATGGAATTCAGAAGTGAACTACAGGGAATCTACCAGAAAAAGAATACGAACACTATACTCTGTGCGCTGGGGGAACTAACAAAATTAGGATTTTTGTGTTCAGCCTCAAATCCCTCATGCAGAAATAGTTGCAACATTGAGTTAAACTATGCCTTTGAGAACATCTGTCAACTGACAGGCTTGATGGGCAGGTGGCAAGTGGTTAGACAATCGCCTATGGTGGTTTGCGACACAGGGCATAATGTAGGGGGATGGACCTACCTGAGCAAACAGCTTACCACCGTGAAGTGCCGTCAGATGCATATCGTCTTTGGAATGGTGGAAGACAAGGACGTGAACGGCATACTTGACCTATTACCCAAAAATGCCACCTACTATTTCACCAAATCCCGCAATAAACGATCGTTGTCAGAGCGGTCACTGGCCTCCAAAGGCATTGTCAACGGTCTGAATGGCAATTACTACCCCACTGTGAAAGAAGCATGGGAAGCAGCCCTACAGGCGGCCGACAAAGAAGACTTCATCTTTGTTGGAGGCAGTTCCTACGTGGTAGGAGAATTCCTCGAGCTACAAGACATTATCGATTACTAAAAACATATATCATGACAAGTACAAAAGAAAACACGCCCCTCTGCGGACTGAATCGCGAGGATTTCCAGACAACAGTAAACGGAAAGAAGACCGATTTGTATTTTTTGAGAAACAGAGCAGGCTATGAGGTGGCCATCACTAATTACGGTGGAGCCATCTGCGCCGTTATGGTTCCAGACAAAGACGGGAAAATGACCAATGTCGTTCAGGGACACGACAATATCCAGTCGTTGATCAACAGTCCTGAACCTTTTCTTTCCACGCTCATCGGTCGTTTTGGCAACCGTATTGCCAAAGGACAGTTCATCCTCAACGGAAAAGAATACCAATTGGCTGTCAACAACGGACAGAATGCCTTGCACGGCGGACCAACAGGCTATCACAAGAAAGTATGGGATGCTCGTCAGATGGGGCCCCGTTCCCTAGCGCTACACAGAGTGTCACCCTATGGCGAGGAAGGATTCACCGGCGAATTGGACGTCACCGTAGAGTTCACGTTCACGGACCAGAACGAGTTGGTGATAGAGTATCTGGCAAGTACCAACAAGAAGACCATCGTGAACCTTACCCACCACGCATTCTTCTCGTTGACAGGACTCGCCAACCCCACACCTACCATCGACGATCTCATCTGCGAGATCAATGCAGACTACTACCTGCCTATCGATGAAACCTCTATCCCTACAGGAGAGATCCGGTTCGTAAAAGACACTCCATTCGATTTCCGTACCCCCAAGACTGTAGGACAGGATATCGATGCTGATGATGAACAGATCAGAAACGGTCACGGCTACGACCACTGTTACGTGCTCAACAAGCGCGAGGAGGGCGAGCTGAGCTTTGCTGCAAGAATCAAAGAACCCAAAAGCGGACGTACGATGGAGGTCTACACCACAGAGCCCGGTGTACAGATCTATACAGACAATTACGCCAACGGCTACGAAGGACAGCACGGAGCTACGTTTCCAAGAAGAAGCGCCATCTGTTTCGAGTGCCAGCACTTCCCTGACTCGCCTAACCGTCCTTATTTCCCTTCTGTGGTGCTTACTCCCAACAAACAATACAAGCAGAAGACCATCTATCGCTTTGGCGTAGAGAAATAATCACTAAAGACAATCACTTAAAACAATCAAACTATGGACATCGAATATGTAAGAAGTCGCTTTATCAAGCACTTCGACGGAAAGACAGGAAACATCTATGCAGCGCCAGGACGTATCAATCTGATTGGCGAACATACCGACTACAACGGAGGGTACGTCTTCCCCGGAGCAGTAGACAAAGGAGTGATGGCAGAGATACGCCCTAACGGTACGGAAGATACGGTAATGGCCTATGCCATCGACCTCAAGGACCGTGTGGATTTCAAGCTCTCCGATCCAGACGGACCACGCGCTTCTTGGGCAAGATACATTTACGGTATCTCATTGGAAATGAGAAAGATAGGAATTTCAGTTAAAGGTTTTAATATAGCCTTTGCTGGTGACGTCCCCTTAGGTGCAGGTATGTCATCATCAGCCGCTATGGAGAGTTGTTTCGCCTATGGTCTGAACGACCTCTTTGGTAACAACAAAGCCACTCAGTGGGAGATGGTATTGGCAGGTCAGGCCACAGAACACAACTACTGCGGAGTGAACTGCGGCATCATGGATCAGTTTGCTTCCGTCTTTGGCAAAGCGGGTTGTCTGATGCGTTTGGACTGTCGCAGTCGTGAGTTCGAGTATTTCCCCTTCAAGCCAGACGGCTATCGGCTAGTGTTGCTCGACTCCGTAGTAAAGCACCAACTGGCAGGATCGCCCTATAACGATCGTCGCCATTCGTGCGAAAACGTAGTGAAACACATCGCAGCCAAGCACCCGGAGGGCATCTTCGAGACCCTGCGCGATTGTACCTGGGAGCAGTTGGATGAGGTACGGACGGAGATCAGTGACGAGGACTATAAGCGTGCAAAATTCGTGTTGGGCGAAAAAGACCGTGTTCTCGCAGTCTGCGAGGCTTTGAACGAAGGCGATTACGAAAAGGTAGGCGAACTGATGTACCAGACCCACGAAGGACTGTCGAAAGACTATGAGGTATCGTGCGAAGAGCTCGATTTCCTCAACGCTGTCGCCAAGGAGAATGGTGTAACAGGCTCCCGTATCATGGGAGGAGGATTTGGTGGCTGTACCATCAACCTCGTGCGCAACGATCTCTACCAACAGTTCATCGATGACGCTAAGAAGAAGTTCAATGCCAAGTACGGGCATGCTCCAAAGGTCTATGATGTCATCATCGGCGACGGAGCAAGGAAGATTGACTAAAAACAGCTTTACAACCGTTTTACGAAGTAAAAAAACGTTAAATAGATAGAATCAAGTGTAAGAAAACACTTGATTCTATTTTTTTTTTCATGTTTTCAAGGTCAATTCAAAAAATAGTTGTACATTTACACCCAAAATAACAATAACGTACGGAAACAACTAAAACGATGAATATGAAAAAGCTCAGAAAATCATTCTTGGGGATGAGTGCTGTTGCACTTATCATGACCAGTTGTGCTGGTGGCAGCAACACCCCTGCCCTCACCCTCTCAGGGTTAAATCCTGCCGATTTCGACACCCTTATTCAGGAGAAGCCTGTAAAGCTCTACACCCTGAAGAACGATAAGGGCATGGAGGTATGTATCACCAACTATGGTGGTCGTATCGTATCGCTCGTCGTTCCTGACAGAGACGGTAAGAATACGGATGTAGTACTCGGCTTCGATAACATCGCACAATATGCCGACACCCTTAACTCGCCTAGCGACTACGGCTCTTCTGTCGGTCGTTATGCCAATCGTATTGGAGGAGCACAGTTCACGCTCAATAACGAGAAGTATGTATTGAAGGCCAACGATAATAGCAACTGTCTGCATGGCGGAGGTGCTACTGGTTGGATGAATAAGGTGTACGATGCGGAGCAGATTGGCGACTCTATTCTGAAACTGACCATTGTGGCAGTCGATGGCGAAAACGGTTTCCCTGGCACTGTGACAGCTACCACAACCTACAAGGTGACTGCCGACAACACCCTCGACATCACGTGGGAGGCGACGACCGACAAGGAGACCATCATCAACCAGACAAACCACAACTACTACAACCTCAGCGGTGATTTCACACAAGCCGCCTACGACCAGGTGTTGTATGTCAATGCCGACTATTTCACTCCTAGCGACAAGCAGTATATTCCCACAGGCGAAGTGAAACCCGTAGAAGGAACGGCAATGGACTTCCGTACGCCTCATGCCATAGGGGATAGCATCCACGCTACGTATAATCAGATACAGAATGCCACAGGCTACGACCACAACTACTGTCTGAACACCTACAAGGACGGTAAGGGCGACGACACACAGGTATGTGCCAGTCTGTATTCACCTAAGACAGGCATCTTCATGGAGATGTACACCAACGAACCTGGCTTACAGGTATATAGCGCTAATTTCCAGGGTGTAGGCAAGGATGCCGATATCCTCCGCAAGCATGGTCAGAAATACCCCAAGCACGTCAGCGTATGTCTGGAGAGCCAGAAATACCCCGACAGTCCCAACCATCCGGAGTGGGCACAGCCTTCCTTGAAGCCCGGTGAGAAGTACTACAGTCATGCAGCCTACCGCTTCTCGGTCAAGAATAATTAACGGATAAAATTCAAAAAACATAACAAGAAATGGAAACTATTATCAATGCGCTAAGCAACAATGGCTTTGCTACGGCGGACTATCTTGTGTTCGTCTTCTACATTATTATTCTTGTCGGCATGGGTATCTTCCTGTCGCGCAACAAAAAAGGTGAAGAGAAATCATCTACCGACTACTTCTTGGCCGGTAACACACTGACCTGGTGGGCTGTGGGTGCTTCACTCATCGCTGCCAACATCAGTGCCGAGCAGTTCATCGGGATGTCGGGATCGGCTTTCAAGTCAGGTATTGCCATGGCCGCCTATGAGCTCATGGCTGCTGCCACGCTGATTGTGGTGGGTAAGTTCTTGCTACCGCTGATGATTGAAAAGAAGGTATTCACCATTCCTCAGTTCCTGCGCGAGCGTTACAACTGGGGTGTAGGTTTGGCATTCTCTATCTTCTGGCTGTTTCTCTATGTGTTCATCAACCTGACATCAGTATCATGGCTCGGCGCCCTGGCCATCAAGCAGATTCTCGGTCTGCCGGCCATCATGGGTTCCTTCTTGGGTATGCCCGTAGACATGACGCTCTTGTGGATTATCCTCATCCTGTTCCTGATTGCCGGTACCTACTCCATCTACGGTGGTCTGGCTTCCGTGGCATGGACCGACGTGATGCAGGTAACCTTCCTCGTGGGTGGTGGTCTCATTACTGCCTATGCCGCACTGGATGTTATCGGTTCTTCTCTAGGCATTGAAGGAGGAGCAGTAGGAGCTTTCCAAGAGATATTCTCTCATCTGTCGAGTATTCCTGGCGACCACCACTTCAACCTCGTGGTGGAGCGTAATGCCGACCTCTATCCTGACATCAACGGTATCATTGACGAGACGGGCGCCATCGCTGCCAACCAACCCGGTTCCGACCCCTATTTCGACATTCCTGGTATTGCTGTCATCGTGGGTGCCATGTGGCTCACCAACCTTGGCTACTGGGGCTTTAACCAGTATATCATCCAGAAGGGTCTCGCTGCCAAGTCGCTGGCAGAAGCCAAGAAGGGTATGATTTTCGCAGCCTTCCTGAAGATATTGATCCCCTTCATCGTCTGCATCCCTGGTGTCTGCGCCTTCTACATCATGAATGGTACCTACGACGGCACCCCCGTCCATGACCTGCTGACTAACCTGACAGGATCTATCGACCGTTCTGACGACGCCTATCCCTTCCTGATTCGTAACTTCACACCTGTGGTTGTCAAGGGTCTGTCTTTTGCTGCCTTAACGGCTGCAGTCATTTCGTCATTGGCTTCGATGTTCAACTCTACGTCAACCATCTTCACGATGGATATCTACAAGCAGTTCATCAACAAGACGGCTTCCGAGAAGCAGTTGGTGACTGTAGGTCGTCTGACCTCTGTCAGTGCTCTGGTGATTGCCCTCATCGCTGTCTATCCCATCATGGGCGGTGCTGACCAGGCCTTCCAGGTCATTCAGGAGTATTCAGGTTTCGTATATCCGGGCATCGTGGTCATCTTCGGACTAGGACTGCTCTGGAAGCGCGCCAGCGCTATTGCTGCCGTCGTGACGGCTGTAGGTACCTTTGTATTCTCCATCCTCTTCAAACTTATGTTGCCCGACGTGCCGTTCCTGTTGCGCATGGGTTACGTATTCATCTGTTTGGTCATCATGTTCTTCGGACTCTCCTATATGTCGAAAGACACCAAGGCAGCTCCCGTTGTACCTGAAAAGACACGCCGTGTGCTCTTCAAGTGGGCGCACTACAGCCTCGGTCTCTCTACCGCAACGCTGGTACTGGGTTTCATGAGTTTCCTGTATAAAGACATGCGTGACCTGGGCTTCGAGGCATTCCTCTTCCTGGGAGCATTCCTCTACTGCATCTATAAATTCCTAGTCAGCAATGCCCTCGACGAGGTAGAGGATCGGAAATCTATCGGCGTGGAGACCAAGATCTTCAAGACCGACCGCGCCTTCAACCTGGGTGCTGCGGGTGTCATCATTATCCTGTGCATTCTCTACAAACTGCTGTGGTAATCATAATCATCTATAGTAATGAGCAAATACTATATTGAGCACCAGAAGATCTTTGTTTCTGTTGACTGCATCATCTTCGGCTTTGAAGACAATCAATTGAAAATCCTAATTGGTCGTCGGCAGATGGATCCCGGTTGTGGCGAATGGAGCCTCAGTGGAGGTTTCGTTCGTCATGACGAGAGTGTGAGCGATGCGGCCTATCGTGTCCTCAACCAGCTCACGGGTATCAACCAACTATTTATGCGTCAGGTTGGAGCCTTTGGTAATATCGACCGCGATCCGGGCGAACGTGTTATCTCCATCGCTTACTGTGCGCTCATCAATGTGAAGGACTATGACAAGAAACTGATGGAAGAGCACCATATGGAATGGGTCACGCTGAACGACCTTCCCCCCATGTATTCCGATCACCGTCAGATGATCGAGCAGGCGCTCCAGATGATGCGTGAGAAAATCAAGACAGAGCCTATCAGTTTCCGTCTGCTTCCCAAACTGTTCACACTCACACAGTTGCAGAAACTCTATGAGGCTGTCAATGGCGAGGAGGTGGACAAGCGCAACTTTAGGAAGCGTATCAAGGACATGGACTTCATTGAGAAGACACAACTCATTGATAAAAGCAGTTCAAAGCGCGGTGCAGCCTTGTATCGATTTAACACGAAAGCATATAACGAAGAACAGAAATTTAAATTATAGACAAATGTTGGAAGAACTGAAACAGAAAGTGTTCCAGGCAAACCTGGACCTCGTCAAACATCACCTCGTCATCTTCACTTGGGGAAACGTAAGTGGTATCGATCGCGAGAAAGGACTTGTTGTCATCAAACCCTCAGGTGTAGAGTATGATGTAATGAAGGCATCCGATATGGTAGTCGTCGACCTTGACGGCAACGTAGTGGAAGGCGATCTGAACCCCTCGTCGGACACCCCCACCCATCTGGTGCTCTACAAAGCTTTCCCAGAGTTGGGAGGTATTGTACACACCCACTCCACCTATGCCACCGCATGGGCACAGGCAGGCAAGGACATCCCTAATATCGGTACTACCCATGCCGACTATTTCCATGATGCCATCCCTTGCACAGAAGATATGATTGATGAGCAGATGCCTGAGTACGAGAAGAATACGGGCGTGGTGATAGTCAATAAATTCCTGCGCAACAACATCAATCCTGTGCACACGCCTGCCGTACTCGTTAAGAACCACGGTCCCTTTGCATGGGGAAAGGATCCCGATCAGGCCGTCTATCATGCTGTCGTCACTGAGCAGGTAGCTAAGATGGCCACCTTCTCCTTCATGGTCAATCCAGCCACAGGCATGAACCCGTTGCTTGTTGAGAAGCACTTCTCGCGTAAGCACGGTCCCAATGCCTATTACGGACAAAAAAAGAAATAAAACAAACTACAAAAATAAAGATATGAAAGCATTCGAACAATTAGAAATCTGGTGGGTGACTGGTGCACAGTTGCTCTACGGAGGTGAAACGGTGAAAATCGTCGATGGTCACTCACAGGAAATGGTCAACGGTCTGAATGAAAAAGGAATTATTCCCATCAAGATTGTGTACAAAGGAACTGTCAACAGCAGCAAGGAAGTAGAGGAAGTGATGAAGAACGCCAACAACGACAAGAAGTGCGTTGGTGTGATGACATGGATGCACACCTTCTCGCCAGCGAAGATGTGGATCCACGGACTGCAACAGCTGAAGAAGCCATTGCTGCATTTCCACACTCAGTATAATGCTGAGATTCCCTGGGACACGATGGATATGGACTTCATGAACCTGAATCAGTCGGCTCACGGTGATATTGAATTCGGACACATTTGTACCCGCATGCGCATTCCCCGTAAGGTGGTCTGCGGCTACTGGAAGGACGAGGCTGCGCAGCGTCAGATAGCCGTCTGGGCACGTGTATGTGCCGGTGTAGCTGATTCACACAACGTCCGCTGTCTGATGTTCGGAATGAATATGAATAATGTGGCCGTCACCGATGGCGACCGCGTAGAATTTGAGCAGCGTCTCGGCTACCACGTTGACTACTACCCTGTTTCCTCCATGATGGAATACTGGAAGAAGGTCACCGATGCAGAAGTTGACGAGCTCGTTGAGCAGTATAAGAAAGAATACATCATCAAAATCGACGAGAGTGGCGAAGAGGTTTACTGGCAGAAGGTGCGCAATGCCGCCCGTGCCGAGATAGCCCTGCGCCGCGTGTTGAAAGACGAGGGAGCTACCGCTTTCACGACCAACTTCGATGACCTGGGTGATGCCGATATCAACCAGCCCGACTTCTGCGGTTTCGATCAGATTCCTGGCTTGGCCTCACAGCGTCTCATGGCCGAAGGTATCGGTTTCGGTGCTGAGGGCGACTGGAAGACAGCCTGTCTCTATCGCACCCTTTGGGTCATCCAGCAGGGCATGCCTCAGGGTTGCTCGTTCCTCGAGGACTACACCCTCAACTTCGCCGGCGACCGCTCTTCATGCCTGCAGAGCCACATGCTCGAGGTTTGTCCACTCATCGCTGTCGATAAGCCCAAATTGGAGGTTCACTTCTTGGGCATCGGTGTCCGCAAACAGCAGACCGCCCGTCTCGTATTCACCTCAAAGGTAGGTCGTGGCATCAAGGCTACTGTTGTCGATCTGGGCAACCGTTTCCGTCTCATTTCTCAGGAGGTGGAATGCATCGAGCCCAAGCCAATGCCTAACCTTCCTGTTGCTTCTGCTCTCTGGGTTCCACAGCCCACATTCGAGATTGGTGCCGGAGCATGGATTCTGGCAGGTGGCACACACCATAGCGCCTTCTCCTACGACATTACCGAGGAGTACTGGGAAGACTTTGCTGAGATTCTGGACATCGAGTACGTACGTATCAATAAGAACACGAACACCTTCGACTTCAAGCAGACACTCCGCAACAATGAGGTGTACTTCATGCTTAACAAAGCGCTTAAATAATTGATTATGATGACAGCAAAACAGACAATAGAAGCAGGTAAGGCCATTCTCGGTATCGAGTTTGGCTCTACCCGCATCAAAGCCGTCTTGATTGACGAGGCCAACCGTCCCATTGCGCAGGGCGCTTTCGAGTGGGAGAACCAGCTCGTTGACGGACTGTGGACCTATAGTATCGAACTGATATGGAAAGGACTGCAAGACTGTTATGCCAATCTGCGTCAGGATGTCAGACGACAGTACGACTGTGAGATAGAGTCGCTCGCTGCCATCGGTTTTTCTGCCATGATGCACGGCTATATGGCCTTCAATGCACAGCAGGAGATTCTGGTGCCCTTCCGTACGTGGCGTAACACGAACACGGGAAAGGCAGCTGCCCAGCTCTCAGAACTTTTCCACTACAATATCCCCCTTCGTTGGAGCATCTCTCATCTGTACGAGTGCATCCTCGAAGATAACGACCACGTGAAAGATATCCGTTATCTCACTACCCTTGCCGGCTATGTCCACTGGCAACTCACAGGCCAGTTTGTGTTGGGTGTGGGCGACGCCTCAGGAATGATTCCTGTCGACCCCGCCACCAAGGACTATGATGCTGTGATGGTACGTAAGTTCGACGAGCTCATCGCTCCCAAGGGCTATCCCTGGACGCTGAGTGATATTCTCCCCAAGGTACTGGTAGCAGGCGAGCAGGCAGGTGTCCTAACAGCTGAAGGTGTGAAATGTCTCGACCTCTCTGGTCATCTGAAGGCAGGCATCCCCGTTTGCCCTCCAGAGGGTGATGCAGGCACAGGCATGGTAGCCACCAATGCTGTCAAGCAGCGTACAGGTAATGTCTCTGCCGGCACATCATCGTTCTCGATGATTGTACTCGAGAAACCTCTCAGCCGTCCCTATGATGTGATTGATATGGTGACCACTCCCGATGGTTCACTGGTGGCAATGGTACACTGCAATAACTGTACCTCAGACATCAACGCATGGGTTGGTCTCTTCAAGGAGTACCAACAACTGTTGGGTGTGCCTGTCGATATGAACGAGCTTTATGGCAAACTATTCAACAAAGCGATCGAAGGCGATGCCGACTGTGGTGGACTTATCTCCTACAACTACGTCAGTGGCGAGCCTGTAACAGGACTTTCCGAGGGGCGTCCTCTCTTTGTCCGCTCTGCCTACGACAAGTTCTCCCTAGCCAATTTCATGCGTGCCCACCTTTATGGTGCTATCGCCGTACTGAAATTTGGCAATGACATCCTATTTAAGGACGAACAGGTGAAGGTCGACCGCATCACGGGTCATGGAGGCTATTTCAAGACAGCCGGCGTGGGTCAGAAGATGTTGGCAGCCGCCCTCAACTCCCCCATCAGTGTGATGGAGACGGCAGGCGAAGGTGGTGCCTGGGGCATCGCATTATTGGCAGGCTATATGGCCAACAAGCAGGGGCAGACCCTGGCAGACTATCTAGAGCAGCTGGTATTCGCTGGTAACACAGGTACCTCTATCGCTCCTACGGCAGAGGACGTAGCAGGCTTCGATCGCTATATCGAGAACTACAAGGCCTGTCTGCCCATTGAGCAGGCTGCTGTCACCAGCAAATCCTAAGGATAAAATATCATCACACAAAACAAAATGCTATAAAATGAAAAAAGCTATTCTATTCTTAATCGTCCTCATGATCATGGGCAACCTTCAGGCACAGGATGTCATCAGTCTGCCACAGCCTGAAGTGAGCAAGCTCTCCATGAGTTTAGGTGATGCTCTCAGCCTGCGCCGTTCTGAACGCAAGTACACTGACCGCGAGATTAGCACACAGACACTCTCCACCCTACTCTGGGCTGCCTGTGGTATCAGCGATCCCAAGACAGGAAAGATTACTGCTCCGTCAGCTGTCAACATGCAGGACATCAAGATCTACGTCTGTACCAAAGATGGCGTGTGTCTCTTCAATGCCAAGGACAATCTCCTCATCAAGGTCTCCGACAAGGATCTCCGTGACGCCATTGCCGGTCGTCAGTCATTTGCCAAGACGGCCCCTGTCAGCCTTGTGCTGGTCAGCACCAAGGACAGCGAGCGTGCTCCCAACGACCGTTATGGTGCTATGGACGCAGGCTATGTGTCACAAAACATCTACCTCGCATGCACAGCTCTTGGTCTCAAGACGGTAGCCCGTGCTACGATGGATTTCGACACGCTGAAGCGTGAACTCAATCTGGCCGACACCAGCTATCTCGAGCTCAACCATCCCATCAGTTACTGACATTGTAAAAAACACAACAGATGAAGATATGGATGTGGGGTGCCGCCCTGATGATATGCGCCCTAATGGCGGTGATGGCCTGTGGAACGATGACGGCGGCAGAACAGGCAGAACGGATTCAGGCTGTGTCAAAGGCCCTGGAAAGTAAACACTACACGGTCAGCATACAAATGATGTACCCCAGCAGAGGAGGCGCGAAAAGTGTGACCAGCGACTACTCGTTGGAGGTGAAGGGTGACACGCTGGTGTCATACCTGCCGTACATCGGACGCGCTTATAATGTACCGTATGGTGGCGGAAAGGGGCTAAACTTCACGGCTCCCATCAAACATTATGAAGCGACCAAGGACAACAAGGGTAGAACGCGCGTGGTGATTTTGACTGACAATGAGGAGGACTTGATCACGTATTATTTAGAGGTGTGGGATACAGGACAGACCACCATCGACGTGCAGAGCCGTGAACGAGACCCCATTAACTACAGCGGAGAAGTGAAATGAAGAAAATCAGATAGGAACTCCCACTCCTTGAAAGAATCCGAATGATAAGGGGAGGATGCGACAAAAAAGTCGCCTCCTCCCCTACTCTTATGGGGAACCCAGTATTTACTTGCAATACAAGGCTACGATTGTCTCATATTTCTCCTGCTTACCAGAGGTCTGCTTAGGCTCTCCTACCTTCTTGCCATACTCATAAGCCTGCTCAAAAGTCAACTTGCCGTTCTCAAAGTCCTTGCCGATACCGCTGTCGAACGAAGCATAGCGCTCCTTCTTCATCTTTGGCAGTTCACTGTTTTCAAGGATATCTGCCGCATTCAGCAACGCACGGGCCAGTGCATCCATACCACTGATATGGGCGATGAACAGATCCTCCAGGTCGGTAGAGTTACGACGAATCTTCGCATCGAAATTGGTACCACCCAATCCCAGACCGCCACCACGGATAATCTCCATCATCGCCTGCGTCAGCTCGTAGTTATCAATGGGGAACTGATCGGTATCCCAGCCGTTCTGGGCATCACCACGGTTGGCATCGATGCTGCCCAGCATACCAGCATCGACAGCACAAGCCAGCTCGTGCTCGAAGGTATGACCAGCCAGTGTGGCATGGTTCACCTCGATATTTACCTTAAAGTCCTTGTCGAGACCATGAGCCTTCAAGAAGCCGATGACCGTCTCTGTGTCGACATCATACTGGTGTTTAGAGGGTTCCATGGGTTTGGGCTCAATGAGGAAGTTACCCTTGAACCCCTTTGAACGAGCATAGTCGCGAGCCATCGTCAGCATGGTGGCCATGTGCTCCTTCTCGCGCTTCTGATCCGTATTCAACAGACTCATATAGCCCTCACGACCACCCCAGAACACATAGTTCTGACCACCCAGTTTGATGGTGGCATCAATGGCGTTCTTGATCTGTACGATGGCACGGGCCACTACGTCGAAATCAGGATTGGTAGAAGCACCGTTCATATAACGCTTGTTGCTAAAGACATTAGCCGTTCCCCACAGGTTCTTGATGTTAGGATACTGCTTCATCTTCTCCAAGGCATAGTCGGTGATGGCTTTCATACGAGCCTCGTACTCCTCGACGGTGTCACCCTCCTCAACGAGGTCAACATCATGGAAACAGAAATACTCAATGCCCAACTTATCCATGATCTCGAAGCCGGCATCCATCTTGTCCTTAGCGCGCTGAACAGGGCACTCGGCCTTGTCCCACTCATACGAACGCGTCTGACCGCCAAACTGGTCGGCAGAGGCGCCTCCAAGTGTGTGCCACCAGGCCATGGCGAATTTCAGCCAGTCCTTCATCTTCTTGCCCATCACTACACGCTCTGGCTCATAATAGTGGAAAGCCATCACGTTCTTACTGTCTTTTCCTTCGTAAGGAATCTTCCCAACAAATGGGAAATACTCTTTTGCCATAGTTTTAAAAAATTAATTAGTTGTGTCGTTATTACGTTATTTTGAGATATCCTTATTTAGCACGTTCTTCCAATGGTCGTAAGCCTCTGCATAAGCCTCACGTTGGATAATGTCGGGCTCGATAACTTGCAGTTTCTCCAGTGTGGCAAAGGCCTCATGATGGTCTTTGTAGAGTCCTATGCCCATGCCTGCACCCTTGGCCGCTCCTACAGCACCGTCAGTATCATAGAGTTCAATGGTAGCTCCACTGACACCTGCCAATGTATCACGGAAGAGGGGCGAGAGGAACATATTCGCTTTACCAGCATGGATCTTACGGATATCGATACCCATCTGACGCATCACCTCCATACCATAACAGAACGAGAATACAATACCCTCCTGCGCAGCCCGCACGATATGCGCCTTACCATGTTTATTGAAATTCAAGCCGTTGATAGAGCAACCTATTTCCTTGTTTTCCAGCACCCGCTCAGCACCGTTGCCAAAAGGAATGATAGATAGACCCTCACTACCTATAGGCACCTGAGCAGCGAGGTCGTTCATCTGGGCATACGACAAATCGGCAGAGATGTTACGATGCACCCATGCATTAAGGATGCCTGTGCCATTGATGCAGAGCAATACGCCCAGACGAGTTTGAGGTGAGAGATGGTTCACATGGGCGAAAGTATTGACCCTACTTTTAGGGTCGTAATTGACACTTCCCAAGACACCATAAACCACTCCACTGGTACCTGCTGTAGCCGCAATTTCCCCGGGTTCAAAAACATTTAAAGAAAGAGCGTTATTCGGCTGGTCTCCAGCACGATATGATATCGGAGTCCCCACTTTTAATCCGGTCTCACGAGCAGCCGATTCACTCACCTCTCCCTGTATCGAAAATGTAGGAACAACATCGGGCAACAGCGAACGATCAATGCCATAATATTTGAGAAGGAAATCGGCCACGCAATTCTCCTTGAAATCCCAGAACATTCCTTCGCTCAGTCCACTTACTGTGGTGCTCACCTCACCAGACAGTCGCATGGCGATATAGTCGCCAGGCAACATCACCTTATCAATCTGGCGGAACACGTCGGGCTCGTTCTCCCTAACCCATGCCAGCTTAGCTGCCGTGAAATTACCAGGGGAATTGAGCAAATGACTCAAGCACTGCTCGGCACCCAGATCATTGAACGCTTTTTCACCATAGGAAACGGCGCGTGAGTCGCACCAAATAATAGAGGGGCGCAAAACCCGCTGTTGACGGTCGACGCACACAAGACCATGCATCTGATAAGAAATACCAATAGCTTTAATATCGGAAACACTTACTCCAGAGTCGGATAACACCTTCCGAAGACTCAATTTCGCATGATTCCACCACATTTGAGGATCCTGTTCTGCCCATCCCGTCTTCAAAGCCATGATGGGTGCCTCGTGCTCTGGAAAAAAGGCGGAAGCTTCACATTTCCCCGTATCGGCATTCACCAATGAAGCTTTTACAGAGCTACTGCCTACATCAAAACCCAATAGATATCGATTTGACATAATTCGTTTGTTTTGTTATTGTAAATCCTACACAAATGTACGGCTTTTATCATTAAATAGACGCAAATTCAGCATTTTTTACACTAAAATAAAGTTTTTTTCACTGTTTAACAGGTGTAATTAAAATTTTTTGTTTACCTTTGCAGAATAAAATGGATACAAATAAAAACAAATAAAGTACTTTATGAAAAGAAAAATCCTGATACTTGACGACAAAGAGACGATTGCAAAGGTTCTCTCCATCTACCTCATGAGTGATTACGACGTACAGTGGTTGCCCGATGGACTACAAGGTGTGAAGTGGTTGCAGGCTGGTAATACGGTCGACCTAATCATCTCAGACATCCGTATGCCTGGTATGCGCGGTGACGATTTCCTGGAGTGGATCAAGCAGAACGAGCTTTTCCGTCACATCCCCGTCATTATGCTCTCCAGCGAGGACTCTACCAGTGAGCGTATTCGTCTGTTAGAGATTGGAGCCGAGGATTATATTGTCAAGCCGTTTAACCCTATGGAGTTAAAAATTCGTGTGAAGAAGATCTTACCCGAATAAATGAACCATAGCACATGATTAGTGTTGTATATTTAGGTAAGAACCCACAGACTGAAGAGCGTCTGAAGTATATCCCAGGACGATTGGTAAAAGTAGCCAAGACGTATCGGGAGGCAGCTAGCATCTGTCTTCCTCGTCTGCATAATGAGCATTTTATCTTGTTGTATGAGAAGGGAATCCGCAATGAGGATATCACAGCCATCTCCTACATCAAGAAGAAATGCAAGACAATCTATATCATCCTGCTGACAGAGGCCATTCCCGATGAGGAAAGGAAAGCCTACCAGAAATGTGGCATCAACGACACATTGAGTGTCAATGCCTCAATTACGGAAATCAACAAGAAAATACAATTTATTTCCGACAGAGAGAATGTCATGTTCGATAGTGAGGCTCCTAAATATAAGATACTGAAGTTCAAGATTCCCCTCTGGAAAAGAGCTTTTGATATCTTCTTCTCTCTGTTGGGGATTATCATTCTCTCGCCGGTATTCATCGCGACGGCCATCGCCATCAAACTGGAGAGCAAAGGTCCTGTCATCTTCAAATCGAAGCGTGTGGGGACGAACTATACTATTTTTGACTTCCTGAAATTCCGTAGTATGTATACAGATGCTGAGCAACGACTGAAAGAAATTGCGAAGACCAGCAACCAGTATGCTTTGGACAAGCCTGAAGGTTCATTTGTGGCTTCTTCGCTCCCACTGGGAGATGAGGCCGAAAAGAACGTGAGCGCTATCAATATGGGAGCAGAAATGATGATTAGCGACGATGAGGTAATGCTGGTGGGCGATGATTACGTAGTATCAGAAACTGAGTTCAATAGAGAAAAGGAAGAGGACAACAACAATGCGTTCGTAAAAATTGAGAACGATCCGCGCGTAACGAAGGTGGGTAAGTTCATTCGTAAATACAGTATCGACGAGTTGCCACAACTGTTCAATATCCTGCGAGGCGATATGTCGATCGTGGGTAATCGTCCTCTCCCACTCTATGAGGCTGAAAAACTGACGGCAGACGCCAACATCGATCGATTCATGGCACCCGCCGGTCTTACAGGGCTATGGCAGGTGGAAGAACGCGGAAAAGGCGGCAATATGTCGGCCGAAGAGCGGAAACAACTGGATATCTATTACGGTAGGAACTACAATTTCATGATGGATATGAAAATTATCTTCAGAACCCTGACCGCATTCATCCAGAAAGACAATGTTTAAAAAAATCCAAAAAACAAATCTCCGGACAATGAATATCAAACGTATTATCATATTGTTCTTCACCATAGGATTCTGCACAGCAACCTATGCCCAGTTCAACGAGAGTGGCATCAGTGCAGGATTCTTCGACTCCAGCGCAGAGAAAGACATCAATTTCTCGGAGTTCCACCTGCCCCCCATGGCCGTACTCTTTGAGAATGCCAAAACCAACCCAAAGATTATGACCTTGGAGAAAGCCCATCAACTGGCTGTAGCAGAAGTAGCGAAGCAAAAAAAACACCTTTTCTCTTATGTATCGGGACGTGCAAGCTACAGTTATGGTAAGAATGATGTCCTTCAGAATACGGGTAACCCCAACTACCAACCTATCTATATGGGTAATGTGCAAAGCTATTGGAACATCGGTGTCAACCTGTCGATTCCCTTGGAGGATATTCTGGATTACAGCTCGGCCGTAAAGCGGAAGAAGATAGAGGCCGAACAGGCACAATATGCCAAAGATATCGTGTTCGACGAGATCAAAACGAAAATTGCGTCTTTGTATGTGAAGATACAAAACGACCTGGTGGCCTTGAAGACCGCAGCCGAGGCCGCAGCCGCCTATCAAGGTGCAGGTGCATTGAACAAGGAGGATTTCCACAATGGTAATATGAGCATTGAGGATTATGCATGGACAAAACAGCATGAGATTGGTGTGGTATCCACTTATCAGAATCTTCAGACATCCATTACGACGGACATTCTTACGTTGGAGATTATTTCGCATACCCCTATCCTGACCAACTCGACCACAGAGATTACATTGGAAGACTCATCAGCGAAGAAGACGGACAAGCAGTTAGCCAAGGAAAAGAAGTCGTCGGACAGACGTATCAAGAAAGCCATCGCCAAAGACCTCAAGCACTTGCGAGCCATGGAAAAAGCTGAAGAGAAGGCGATTCGTGCTGCCAAAAAGAAAAAGCAATAACTTACCCTAAGAAAATAAACAACTATGGATCTGTTCAGATATATCACTCGCATCCTGTATAAAATACGCTGGTATTTGGTCATACTACCCTTCATTGCCTTGATAGTGGCTTGGTTCATGACCCGTAACATGGAGCGGATTTATGATACCAATACTACCATCTATACAGGTATGATTACGGGATATAACATTGAAGGTGGTGTGGGAACTGCTGGTGGCAACTCACAGACCAACATCACCAACCTGATGCTGATTATCACCACCGACAATACCATTCACGAAGTAGCCCTTCGTCTGTTCGGAAGGTGTATGATGTATGGTAATCCTAATAAGGACAACAACTATATCTCCGCAGAACACTTCCGACAGTTGGATGCGACCGTCCCTGCAGAGGTAAAAGCCCTCATCAACCACAATAGCGAACAAGCCACCTATGCCAACCTGAAAGCCTATGAGAAACCTTCGCAGGAAAACTTCTTGTTTGGTCTTCTGAACTACCACCCGTGGTTTGGTGTTGATAACATCACCAGCCGCCTCAAAGTTTTGCAGTTGGATCGCAGTGACATCATCGACATCGGCTATTCTTCCAATGATGCCGGTATAGCCTATAATACACTGGATATCCTCAACGACGTATTTGCCCGTCAGTATGCGCAGATTCGCTTCGGTGAGACTAACGAAGTCATTAAGTTCTTCGAACAGGAGGTAAAACGCCTCTATCGCATCTTGACAGGAGCTGAGGACGACTTGATACGTTATAACATCAGCAAGGGTATCATTAATTATGGTGAGCAAACCAAACAGTTGACGGCATTGGATCAGGAGCAGCAACGCTCTGACAACCAGCAACTGATGAACTACACCACCTCTAAGTCGCTGATGGACTATCTGGAACGACAATTGGGCGACCGCGCTAAAGTGATTCGTGCCAACAAGGACTTTACAAATCAGATTACGGACATTTCCAGGATCCAGTCGCGTATCTCTAATCTCCGTTTGATGAGCAGTGAGGGGGGAGGTAATGGTGAAGAGCCGCATCTTGAACTCGCCAAGGCTGAACGTATGCTGCAAAGTGCCACCGACAGGGTGAAGACGCTCACACGAGATATTGAGGCAGGATCATATAGCACAGAGACGGGGGTAAGGGCCAACGATATGATTAGCAGATGGCTAGAACAGGTATTGCTTTTGGAGAAAACCAAAGCCGAGATGAGTGCCCAACACATCATGCGTCAGAAGCTGGACGAACAGATATTGTACTATGCACCTATTGGTGCCACACTTGACCGAAAGGATCGTCACATCTCGTTTATTGAGGGCAACTATATGGAGATGCTGAAAGCATGGAACACAGCGCGTCTGCGTCAGAAGAACATACAGATGTCGACGGCCACCCTGCGTGTCCTCAACCCACCGATGTTCCCTTTGAACGCACAACCGACCAACCGTCTGATGATTCTCTTAGGAGCCTTTATGCTCACCTTCGTCCTGACGGCCATGTACTTCTTTATCATCGAATTGCTCGACCGTACGCTGCGCGACCGTTTGCGCTCAGAGCGTATCACGAAGATACCTGTCATGGGGTGCTTTCCCAAGGAGAGTACATTACGTTATCGTCGTTTCAATAAAACCATCGCTGACATGGCACTGCGACAGTTGTCAAAGGCACTGCTCCCCCACTTCAAAGAGGGTCAGCAGAACGTACTCAACCTTTTGTCGACAGATGCAGCCAATGGAAAGAGTTATATCGCCCAAGAATTAGAGAATTATTGGGTATCCATCGGTTTGCAGGTGCGTCGCCTTACTTACGATGAGGATTTCCTAGCAGAAGACAGCAAATATATCATGGCCAAGGACATTAAAGATCTCTGTCCAGATATACTACCGGAAGAGATTGCCATCATCGAATATCCGAACCTCGATGACAATGCCATCCCTTCATCCCTCATCAATATGGGTACCATCAACCTAATGGTTACTCGTGCTAATCGTACATGGAAAGATGTAGACCAAAAAGCCTTGAAAGAACTTCAGGGACAACTGGAAAATCAGAATAGTCTCTTCATGTACCTGACTGAGGCCAACAGATATGCTGTTGAAGAGTTCGTGGGACAATTGCCACCATACACCAAGTTCAACAACTTCGTATACAGAATGTCGCAACTGGGTCTGACAGCAGTAGAAAACAGCCACGCCAAGTTATGATCAAAGAATTTGCATCCAGTACTCGCGAAAACGGAGGAAGAGTAGCCATACTCTTTCTCCTGTTTTTGCTAGCACTTTGGCAGTTCTATAGTTCAGGGTTCTCGGCATTTGCCATCATCTGTGTCTTTCCCATCATCGCACTTGCTGCGATTGTTACATTTCGTTACCAGATGGTGTCTTTTTGGGCTCTGATTGTGATCAATTATTTGGTAATGTGGCATGGAGCACCTTTACCTTCGGGTATTCCTTCTTCTCTATATAATGAGATGTTAGAACTTCTATTGATTGCTTTTGCCATATTCAATGTCAAGGAAGTAAAATTTGAACGATTAGGCAATGTCATGGGCATTTGTATCATGGTATGGTGCAGTTTTTGTACGTTGGAAATACTTAACGACACTTGTGGCTTAGGCATCAATGCCGGTGCATGGTACCAAGGGGCCCGAATGATGGCTTTCCAACTTTTCTATGCCTTCGTTGTCTTTACGCTTTACATTTCCAATCCCAAAATCCTCATTAAATATTTATATGTATGGGGAATCTTAGCCCTATTTGCCTCTTTCTGGGTATGGAAGCAAAAGAATATCGGATTTACTCCAGCTGAAAGTAGCTGGCTCCATGGAGCAGGTAGTACAACCCATATTATTGCCGGTGGAACGCTAATCCGTTATTTTTCCATTTTTAGTGATGCTGCAAACTTTGGTGTCGGCATCGCATCTACGGCAGTAGCCTTTATCATTTTTGGCATTACGACAAATATCAGGAAACATAAAATTTTCTTCTTTACGGTAGGTATTGCTGCAGCTTGGGCCATGTTCCCTTCAGGCACCCGTACGGCTATAGCATGTATGATAGTAGGTTTTATGGTATATATTTTTCTGTCTAAGTCGTTTAAGATTGCCATCCCCTTTACCCTTGTTTTCGGCCTACTCGTTTTTATTCTTGCCTTTACCAAAATTGGACAAGGGAACCAGCAGATACGTCGTATGCGTTCTGCTTTTGACAAAAACGATGCATCATCTGCAGCTCGTTCCATCAACCAAGCGACAATGCGTAAATATATGGCGGAAGCACCATGGGGCATTGGACTGGGTATGTATGGTCAACAAGTCCCCGCAAACAATAAATTCAACCTCATTGCCACTATCCCTGCCGACTCCGAATATGTTTTTATCTGGCTACGAACAGGACAGATTGGCATCACTCTATTCCTCCTCACTACAGCCATCATGATTTTTGGTGGTTGCTGGATTGTTTTCTCAAAACTCAAGAGTCCTTCGCTACGAGGCATTGGAGCAGGCTTTTGTTGTGCTATGGTATCGCAACAGTTAGGAGGATATGGAAATATGGTGCTCTTACAGTTCCCTAATTGCTTAACCTTCTATGGAGGATTGGCGATTGTATATATTTTACCCTACATTGAAAAAGAATGGATGGAATATGAGCAGGAACAACTGGCCATTCAAGAAGAAAAAAAACGTCTGAAATTAGAAAAGAAACGTGCGTCAAGAGTATGAGTTATCTATCATTACCATCAACTACAACGGTATAAAGGACACCTGCGAGTTGTTGGAAACATTACCTTTAGAGGATGATTCCATGGAGGTGATCGTGGTGGATAATGCGTCACGCAAAGACGAGGCAACAGTCATAGAACAGCGTTATCCACAGGTGAAAGTGGTTCGTAGTCATCAGAATTTAGGTTTTGCCGGTGGCAACAATTTGGGCATCAGAGAAGCCCGTGGAAGCTACATCTTCCTCGTCAACAACGATACCGTCTTCAAGGAATGGAATGTATCTGCACTCATACATCGGTTAGCCTCTTCGCCACAGATAGGAGCCGTATGTCCAAAGATCAGGTTTACGTGGGACAACTGCCCCATTCAGTTTGCAGGTTACACACCACTATCCCCTATTCGTATGCGTAACCGTTCGATCGGATTCGGGGAAGACGACCAAGGGCAATATGACACGGCCCACCCTACCCCCTATGCTCATGGTGCAGCCATGATGGTGAAACGTGAGGTGATAGACAAGGCAGGTTTGATGCCCGAATGCTATTTCCTCTATTATGAGGAGATAGACTGGTCGATGATGATTAGACGTGCAGGTTATGACATCTGGTATGAACCAGCCTGCACCATCTATCATAAGGAGAGCCAGACCACAGGACAACAGAGTCCACTGAAGACATATTATTTAACACGCAATCGGCTGCTATTTGCCCATCGAAACAGTCCTCTGCGCTATCGCTATTTCACCTATCTCTATCTGCTGACAACCGTCGCCTTGCGTGATGCCTGCAAATATTTCGTGACAGGGCAATGGACACTACTCAAAGCTGTGTGCAGAGGAGTATGTGCATTTATCCGTCAGTAGCAACTAAAAATTAGGAATTAGGAATTATGGATTATTGGTATATACTATATTTTTTCGACTGGATATTGTTCTTTGGAGTAGCAGCCACCGTTCTGTATTTGCTAATCTTCTCCACAATATCCCTGTTCTATCGCGGCGATCGCGCCATCCCCTCTGCTAAGGAACAAAGGCGTTTCATCGTACTCATCCCTGCCTATAAAAAAGACAAGACAGTGGAGATGGCGGTAAGATCCATGTTAGGTCAGACTTATCCCCAACGACTCTTTGATATCGTGGTCATCTCCGACCATCAGCAAGAACTCACCAATATGAAGTTGGCCCAACACCCCATTACCTTGCTGACGCCCAACTTCCAAGAGAGTTCCAAGGTTAAGTCGTTGCAGTTCGCCCTACTCAATCTCCCACAATACAAGATTTTTGATGTCTGTGTCATCATGGATGCCGACTGTGTGGTAGAGCCGGAGTTCCTTCAACAAGTCAACGATGCTTTCGAGACGGCCAGTACGAAAGCAGTACAAACGCATACGATTCCTAAGAACAGGAACACGCCAGCTGCCCGTTTGGATGCTGTCTATACAGAGATTAACCACTCCATCTTCCGCAGAGGACACGTCGCCATCGGTATGTCAGCAGCCCTCAGCGGCACAGGATGTGCCTTTGAATTTACATGGTTTAAGAACAACATCGACCACATCGCAGGTGGCACAGGGGAGAAAGAACTGGAAGCACGACTGTTGCGCCAACAGTTGTATATCGACTACTACGACAATATCTACGTCTACGACGAGAAGACGACAGACGATATAGAACTCAATAAAAAACGTGGTCGCTGGGCTATCACTCAGTTCCATACGCTATTGACCAATATTCGTTTCTTACCTTCTGCAATCATCAATCAGCAATACGACTGGGCAGACAGACTCATCCAATGGATGCTGATTCCCCGTCTCTTCTTAGTGGCAATCATGATTTTCATGAGTATCACACTTCCTTTTATTTATTTCACCTTAGTCATTAAATGGTGGATTGTAGCATTCTTCATGGGACTGTCCTTTGCCTTTGCTACACCAAACACTCTGGTGGATCAGTATTGGGACAGTGACTTCCTGACACTCCCATTACGACTGTTACGTCGACTCCCTGTCATAAAAGATATACATTTCCCTAACATTTGCAAACCCATAAACAAAAAACAATGATCTGGACTTATCTACATACCTTTGAGATTATCCTTTGGTGTTTCATGGCCTTCTCAGTGGCGTATGTGGCATTTTTTGCCCTTATCTCTCTCTTTTATGAAAAAGATGACATCCTGAAACAGTTTGGAGCACGAATCTATAGTCGAAAAAACAAGTTTCTTATTCTCTATCCTGCATACAACGAAGACCGTGTCATCATCCATTCCGTAGAGAAATTCCTGTTACAGGATTATCCCTCTGACCTCTATCGGGTGGTGGTGATTTCCGATCATATGCGACCAGAGACCAATGAATATCTGACCAAGCTCCCCATCACGCTGCTCACGCCTACCTTTGAAAAGAGTTCCAAAGCCAAGGCGATGCAGTATGCGATGGAACAAGTGGAAGAGAAGTTCGACTTCGTGGTTGTCATGGATGCCGACAATGTGGTCCGTTCAGAATTCCTGCAACAGCTGAATGTCCTTTGCAGCACCTATGAAGCCATCCAGTGTCATCGTTGCGCGAAGAATGCCGAGAACGACGTGGCCGTCCTCGATGGTGTTAGCGAAGAAATCAACAACACCATTTTCCGCAAGGCTCACAACCGTTTGGGTCTCTCTTCTGCCCTAATCGGATCGGGTATGTGTTTCAGCTATGACCTATTTAAGAAAAATGTCTTTCAGTTGACGACTGCTGGTGAGGATCGTGAGATGGAGGCTTTGCTCCTCCGTCAGAATGTTTTCATCAAATATGCTGCGGATATTCATGTCTTTGACGAGAAAGTCAGCAATGCGGATAATTTCCAAAAGCAACGTATGCGCTGGATGACGGCACAGGTTCAAAGTCTGCTCCACCAGCTCCCTAAGATTCCCAATGCGATGATTCATGGAAACATCAATTTTGTAGACAAGACCATTCAACAGGCACTTATCCCACGTTCCATCCTCATCGTCATGCTGATAGCCATCAGCACCCTGATGACTTTGACGGTTCCCACATGGGCCGCCAAATGGTGGGTATTGTTTGGCGTACTTGTCGTCTCTTTATTGATTACCATTCCAGCTCCCCTACGTCTTCGTTCATTGGGTAAGGTGTTCACCATACCTGGACTGGTATTGAGAATGCTACAGAATCTGTTGCACATCGACCATAAGAATACCGACTTCATCCATACGGAGCATGGGAAATAGATCCAATTAATAAGGAAATCATCAAGCGAGAAGATTATGGCAGTTTCACGCACCCGAAGGACCATACAGAACTCCAAGGTATCACTCATCCTCTTTGTGATACAGATTCTTGTGGGTTTTTATTCAAGAAAAATTTTTCTTGAATATTTGGGCGATGAGGTTATTGGTCTGAACACAACGCTGGGTAATATTCTCAGCTTTCTAAATCTGTCAGAGTTGGGTATTGGCATGGCCATGGCGACATCCCTCTATAAGCCTATTCACGACAACAATCATGAAACCATTGTAGAAATTCTCAGCGTACAAGGCATACTCTATAAAAGGATTGCATGGCTGCTCTGTGGCATGAGTATCCCTATACTCATTGCAATGCCATATATCTTTCCTTCAACAGAGTGCAGCATTGTCTACGCATACGTGGCCTACCTTGTTTTCCTGAGCGGATCTATTTTCAGTTATCTTTGGAATTACCGTCAGGTATTGATTCAGGCAGACCAGAAAAATTTCAAACTCATGCCATGGATTCATGGTGTACGTTATTCAAAGATATTTCTGCAGATTGCTTTGCTCATGTTTACTCCCTTAGGCATTTGGGGATGGATTGGTGCAGAGTTGGCAGGAGGCATCGTAACGGTATTTGCCATTAATCATGTGATACGGAAGGAGTACCCCTGGCTCCGTCCATCCGAGGAGTCTGCAAAGTTACTTTTGCCGAGATACAAAAGCCTCATGACAAAAGTCAAACAGTTGTTTGCTCATAAGATTGGAACATTTGTCCTTCACCAGACATCTCCACTGATTATCTACGCTTTTGTTTCTCTGGAAACAGTGACCTACTATGGTAATTATATGATGCTCATCGGTTATTGTATGACACTTATGAACGTCATCTTTGGAGGTATCAGTGCCTCTATAGGAAACCTGATAGCCGACAACAACAAAAATCACACCATGGAAGTATTCTGGGAACTGTTTACTTCGCGTGTATGGATAGCTGGAATAGCTTGTTTTGGAGTATACATTTTTGTAGGGCCATTTATTTCAATCTGGTTAGGAAGCCGTTATGTTTTTGGCGAAAGCACATTATTATTATTAATATTGTATATGTACATTCATATCTCACGAACAGTCATTGAATCATTTAAAGATGCCTATCAGCTCTTTGCCGACGTATGGTCACCCATCGCGGAATCTTGTCTGAACTTAGGCTGCTCCATTCTTTTTGGCTATTTGTGGGGACTCAACGGTGTGCTTATGGGTGTCAACCTTAGCCTTATCATCATCATCTTACTGTGGAAGCCCTATTATACCTTCCGCCACGGTCTTAAATCTCCAGTTCTCCCCTATTATATGCAGTATGCTTTCCATACTGGAGTATTGATTGTAGGAGCTTTGGTAGCCAAGTGGATGATGGCACAATTCCAATACGAGCATAGCGATCTCATCACCTTGGTCTTCGTCCTTCTACTGGGCATGACGGTCTTCATCATCATAACTTATGCGATTTTGATGCTCAGCACGAAAGGTATGCGTATGTTCACCATCAGAATCAAAAACATATTGTTGCGAAGGATATGAAAGTAAGCATTATTATTCCAGTATATAATGTCGCTAAGTACATTAAAAGATGTCTTCAGTCTGTCGTAGACCAGACCTATCAAGACATGGAGTGCATATTAGTGGACGATTGTGGAAACGATAATAGCATCGAACTCGCAAAAGAATTCATCAAAGAATACCATGGGACTATTGCGTTCAAGTTCCTACGCCATGAGCATAACAAAGGACAATCAGCAGCAAGAAACACCGCTCTACGGCATTCCCAAGGTGATTATGTATTCTTTCTGGATAGTGATGATGCGATACCCTCTGACAGCATAGCTATGCTAATGGCTTTAGCCACAAGATACCCTCAAGCAGACTTCATACAAGGCAACCTGCTTGATGAAACAGGGCGTATCAGCAAATTGGGTTGGAGAATCACCCTACCTGAATACTGTAACGACCACGACGACTTGGAAAAATATATGCTTTTTGTTGTTGTCTACAGCGCATGGAATAAAGTAATCAAAACCTCATTCCTCATTAAGAACAACCTGTTTTTCCCAGAAGGTATCATACATGAAGATCTATATTGGACTTTTTTCCTGGCCAAATACGCAAAAGCTGTCGGATTTGTAAATCAAGGCACATACATCTATTATATCAACGACAACAGTACAATTACCAATTTATCCAGAGAGGCAAGAATCAAGAGATATTCTTCACGTTTGGTTGCTTCTGAAGCATTCTGTGCCGACTTAGACAAAGAGCAACAGGCATCCAGACGCCAACGACTTTTTGTTGCTGGCAATCTGACAAGTGCCATGATTGAAGTGGCAGCTCTTCATTCACTTCATCATTGGTGCATCTTCTGGCGACATATTCTTAAACTCTATTATAATCACTCAAGACTAACCATTTGGCAACATCTTCTTTTTCTTTTTATGATGCCCCCTCTCTGTTTCCCTATTGGTATCAAAGGATGGTATTGGAGATTACAACGCTATATCGTTAACAACATCTAGTCTATACTCGCTAGAAACGCAACCTCAACCAATACGTGATGCTGTCTATGCGGCGATATCTCTTGAGAGGTATATCCATATAATGTTTTTACAACAAAATATTATTATAGTGATCAATATTGCCTCTTTTCCTACTATTATTTGTACCTGCATCGTTGAAGCCAAGGCATCAGTATGTTCTACCTCATACCCTACAAAGGAAGAGCTCCTATTTATCCAGTACGCAGTCCCAATGGAACAAGGATATAACAAGGGAGTTGCTCCTATACATATCCGGTATATGTCCGATACTTGTCCGGTAGATGTTCGGTATATAAGCGGACAAATACCGAACATCTACCGGACTAGTACCGGACAACAATAGGAGGAACATTAAGGCTACACATGGGCTATAATATGGATAGAGTAGTCAGATTAGAGATCTTTTGGAAAGTAATGATATGATATTTATAAATATATGTATCATTAATAGGAGATAAGAGCAATGAAGAAAAAAGACTACTATTACTAGCACATATTGCAAATGCATTCCGTTAAATAACATCAAAAAGAAAGCCGCAAGCATCTTTATTACATCTATAATTATTATATTTGCAATAAAACATCAAAAGGTCCATGAAATCTATCGTCATCATATTCCCCTATTTTGGCATCTTACCTGCACAATACAAGATGTGGCATGCCTCTGCATTAAAGAACCCGACAGTTGACTTCATGTTCTTTACCGATGCTGACGTAAAACCTGCAAAAAACATTATTGTCAACAAAATGCTGTTCTCAGACTTCCAGCATTTGGCCCAGAAAGCCTTTGATTTCCCGATTGTACTTGATCGCCCCTACAAACTTTGTGAATACAAGCAGGCTTATGGTTATATCTTACAGGACTATATTAAGGGCTATGACTTTTGGGGATTTGGTGACCTTGATCTTGTCTATGGCGACATCCGCTCATTTATTACAGAAGAGGTGCTGACCCACAAATTCTTATTAGGTTGGGGGCATCTTACTCTCCTTCATAACGATGAAGAAACGAACAAATACTTTATGGAGAAGGTAGATGGCTATCAGTATTACAAGGACGCCTTTAGTACGAGCAAAATAACCTTCTTCGATGAATATGGCTACAACGGCTGCAGTGACAAGTGGCGTGATTGTCGACCTGAATACTGTTGGTTAGAATGGCCTTTTGACAATGCGTCCAAGCCTAAACAGAGCTACCACTTCAACAGTTTGACCAGAGGATGGCAACAAGTCATCTTTGAGCATATTGACAACAAGTTGTATATGATACGCTTCAATCATGGAAGATTGGAAAAGAAAGAGTCTCTTTATGCCCACTTCCAACATCGAGGTTTCATGAAAGACAAGGTAACCGACTACAGCCACTTCCTTGTTACACCCAATGCTATTATCAACTATCCGAAGGTTCTCGTAAGTCTACAACTCCGCTGGCTCTGTCGCAACCGCTCACTGATGACGAGATACTACCAATGGAAAGATCGTATCATTTGGAAATTAAATATAAAAAAGTAAGATGAAACTAGCCATTCTGACATGTGGTATGCTGCCCATTCCTGCTGTACAAGGTGGAGCCGTAGAGAATCTAATAGATTTCTATTTGGAATACAATAACCACAAGAAACTCCACGATATTACCGTATTCAGCCCTTGGAATGCTAAAGTGGAAATACATCCTGCATTGGTTTCTGAAGTCAATCACTACGTCTATATTGACACGACAAGTCTAAAGGCCAGAATAATAAGAAAAATTTATCAGTACATACATTTCTCTTCAGACTACTACAACTACTTTATTGAATACTATTTTGAAAAAGTATACAGACGACTGAAGAAAGCAAACTATGACTATATCATTTTAGAAAATTGCCCTGGCTACGCATATAAGCTCAGCCAAAGAGGATATAAAAATCTCATATTGCACCTCCATAATGAATTGCTTCACTCCAATTCTAAATATCACGATATTATATTTAACAGTTTGACAAAAGTAATTACAGTCTCCGAATATATCAAAGAACGTGTTGCCTCCATATCCCCCAGTAACAAGATACAGACAGTCTTCAATGGTATTGACATTCCTCGTTTCTCAACAGTAGAGAGTACTAGTGTCAGTCGTCAAAGTATAGGCTTTTCCGAGAACGATTTTGTCATCGTATATAGTGGGCGCATCAACAAAGAGAAAGGAGTGTCTGAACTAATAGATGCCATGCTCCTACTCAGAGATTTTCCTCATATCAAACTCATGATTCTGGGTAGCAGCTTCTTTAATAACGTCACTGATAAAGATACGTTTGTCAATAGTCTGAAGAGCAAGTCCGAAGAAATCAAAGACAAGATAGTTTTTACAGGATTTATCCCATACGACGAAGTCCCCAACTATTTGCATATAGCCGACATTGCCGTGCTTCCTTCCATGTGGGAAGAGCCATTCGGTCTCACCCTTGTGGAAGCTATGGCAGCAGGTCTACCTCTGATAACGACACAAAGTGGGGGCATCCCTGAAATCTGCGAGGGGGTTGCTACGATTGTTGATAGGAAAGACATTGTCAATAACCTCAAAAATGCTATTACTGATCTCTACAACCATCCAGATAAATGCCAACAGATGGCTATTGCATCTCAGAAACGTGCTCAACTGTTCAGTAAAGAGACATTTGCGCAAAATTTCTTTGATATTTTGAAGAATCTTTAGTGAATTTCAGGTAATTGTATCCTGTCGCCTATCATTCTCTGGAACTCCATTGTGAAATGGTTGTTCATGCCTGAGAAGGCAAAGAACGTCATCTCGCCAAAATAGATTTTTCCCTTCACGTTATAGAGGTCTACCCTTACCTGAGGAAATCCTACAGCTATCTTCTCAGCAATGGCAATCATCTTTTCCAGATTTTCAGGTCGTGGAACAGCTTTGTATCCCACGCCTGGATCTGCCAGATATTGACGCATGGGTGTCCAAGTATGAATATCAAACAGGTCATAAACCGTCTTATGTCCTCCACTGCCACTTTCCAGACTACGATCATAACAGACCATATCGTACTGCGCCTTGCCGTCAATACATCTTATCTTGTGATCAACTGTTGTTTCTGACGAAAACTCGGAAGTATTGTCCATCTCTATCAAACTTTCGGCCATCAACCGAGGCTTTATCAAGGTGTAGTGAGGTTCGCACGATTCATAGCCATAGCGTTTAGATACACACTTACCCAAGAAATCAAGTACTGCTTTCTTATCCATCTTACTCTTATCTCGGATAATGACAGTACTTCCACAGTCATGGGTACATTTCAACACGAACTTATCGGGAAGTTTATCAAAATCAATATCCTCCACACGATCCCATACACCATAGCACGTTGTAAGGATGTCTTTCAATCCAAGTGACTCAATATGTTTACGCACCTCATATTTATCCGTATACTCAGTCCACTTCGATGTATCCGTCATTACTTCCATCCATGTCACCTTTTCATTCAGTGTCCGTGGGTTCTTCCAAGGAAATTTTCTCCTGTAGAAGCGGTTCCACTTCATCTCAATAGCCTTTTTGGGGTTATTGTCAATGAGATATCTCCACTTCTCCGTACCTTCTATGTATTTGATGAAATACAATGCTTTCAACGTTCTGACAGGGTGCAATACTGACCAGAGTCGCATTTTGAATTTATAACTAAGAGCCATTTTAATGCTTTGAATGATGATATTAACTTGTATCCAATTGCAAAGATAAAGGAAATTTCTGACAAATGCTTTGATGATTAAAAGAAAAATGGTATTTTTGCAAGGAAATACAATAAGATGGTCAAAGTCAGCGTCATATTACCTATATATAATGTCGCTCCATATTTGGAAGAGGCATTCGAATCCATATTAGCTCAAACGCTCAATGATATTGAGATTATTGCCGTCAACGATGGCTCCACAGATGACAGTCAGCAATGGATTGACCATTATGCCAATCAAGATCATAGAATCATTGCTATCCAACAGAAAAACCAAGGTCTTTCAGGAGCTAGGAATACTGCTCTTCAGTATGCAACAGGCGAATATATCTATATGATGGATTCTGATGACATCCTGAGTCAACCAAATGCATTGGAAATATGTTACAATTATGCTCAAAAGAACCAGGCTGATGTTGTTTTCTTTGACAGTGAAAGATTCTCTGATAAAGACGCAAAACGTTTACCGGATATCAGAAGGACTCATCTGATTGAAGAGAACAAACAATATAATGGTGAACACCTGCTTAATCTAATGATTGACAAGGTTGTACACAACAGTGCTGTATGGTTGTTATTTATCAACCACAGTTATTTGAATCAGCTGGGATTACGTTTTTATCCTGGCATCATCCATGAAGACGAATTATTCACCCCTATGCTTACCTTAAGCAGTCATTCCATATATGGTTTAAGACAATCACTGATTAAGCATCGTGTAAGATCATCATCCATCATCGGTCGGCGATATACCCGACGAAACCTGAATTGCTACCTCACTGTGGCAGATGAGCTGCTTCGCTTTAGCAAAGCGCCCATCATTCACAAATTTCTTCAGTATACACTGAGCAAGGTATTCTATACAGGTCACCTCATCCCGATGCGCCACAAACCTGCTGTCTTCTGGCGAGCAGTCCGCTCAGGATATTTGAAATATATTGGACTGAAGTCTACAATCGTCTTTTGGTTGAAATGCTAATTCATTTTCTACAATACCAACGGAGTGTAATCCAATCCCCAAACCTTGGCAACGGCTTCGTAAGTACAAGCACCGTCAACCATATTCACACCACGAGCCAATGCCTTGTCATCATGACAAGCCTGTTGCCAACCTTTATCGGCTAATGCTAATACATAGCGAAGAGTAGCATTGGTAAGAGCGATCGTAGAAGTATTGGGTACAGCACCAGGAATATTGGCTACAGCATAGTGGACGATACCGTCAATCGTATAGACAGGATCGCTATGTGTGGTGGGATGGGATGTCTCAAAACAGCCTCCCTGATCAATAGCGACATCTACCAGTACAGTACCTGGCTCCATCAAGCTGAGCATATCTTTTGTAATCAGTTTTGGAGCAGCATAACCTGGAATGAGTACAGAACCGATAACGATATCTGTGGTTGGTAATTCTTTACGGATATTATGTACCGACGAATAGAGCGTATGAACATTGGCAGGCAACTCAGCAGCCAGCTGTTTGAGTCGTGGTAGCGAGACATCACAAATGGTTACATCAGCACCCATTCCTGCAGCAATACGGGCAGAAGCCTCGCCAACAGTTCCACCGCCCAACACCAACACATGCGCTGGTTTCACTCCAGGAACACCAGCCATCAGTTTGCCTTTTCCGCCCTGTGTCTTCTGCAGATAATAAGCACCGTTCTGGGTAGCCATACGACCAGCCACTTCACTCATCGGTATGAGAAGAGGCAGGGAATGATCGTCGCATTCTACGGTCTCATAGGCGATACAGGTGGATCCACTCTTCAGCATGGCATGTGTCAACTCTTCCTCACAGGCAAAATGGAAGTAGGTGAATACGACCTGTCCACGACGCACCAATGCATATTCGGGAGTGATAGGTTCTTTGACCTTGACAATCATATCGGCCTCACGATAAACATCTTCAATGGTGGGTAAGATTTGAGCGCCCACCGCTTCATAGTCACCATCAACGAAACCACTGCCCTCCCCTGCAGTATGCTGTATGAAGACCTGATGTCCTCGACGTGTCAACTCGGCCACACCCGAAGGTGTCATGCCAACTCGATTCTCGTTGTTTTTGATTTCCTTTGGGACTCCTACTTTCATAGATGAAATATTTTAAGTTAAACAGAAAAGCCTATCGATGTCGCAAATATACGATTATTTTGCGATATAGACACGTTTTTGCTCATTTTTTTCTCTTCTCAACTTCAAAAAAAGGCAACAAGAAAGAACAACTATTTCACCAGATTATCCTCTGTATCGTCGTAGTGGTCGGTCTTATAGAAGATACGCATGATACCACTTCCCTGTATTCGGATGCGATTAATAAGGCTTTGTAACAAAGAGCCCTCATTAAGTGTACCATAGCCTGTTACTGGACGGGCCTTACGGTTATACAGGAAAGCAATACCACCATATTTCTTCAGTTCTAAAGCCAGCGACCCATCCTCTCCTCGGCGGATATCAGTGCGGATGGTACACTGACGAGCGTAATCAGCATTAAAAGCAAAGGTCATACCTCTAATGTTTAGTTCTGGGCGTTTGAAGTGTTGAACCCAGAGAAAAATATCACGAATCAGTTCAAACATGAAGAGTCCAAAAGGCGAATGCTTCTTGTCGGGATAGTAACTCCAAAACGTACCAACACACGACACGCCTGGCTGCAACAGTTTCTTCATCATCTTGTCAATATAGCACGATGGATATAAAGTGTCTGCATCAATAAAAAAATGGTACTTGCCACGAGCATGCTCTAAACCACACTGGCGAGCATAGCCTGGGCTCTGTTTTGGCTCATTGAAGTAAGGTATACCAAAGGCTTGATACACACGTTCTGTCTGATCTTTCGAGTTGTTGTTCACTCCAATAATCTCAATTGGATAAGTTGCTTTCAGTTCACTAAGAGACCACAAACATGCAGGAAGACGTAGCTCTTCGTTATATGCAATCATTACGACAGACACCAATGGTTCATCACTCTGTAGACGAGTCAATCGTTCGCGCGTACCTTCAATAATATCTTTAGGAACTTCGCTGAAAGGTTTCCCGTAAATACTTAGATATTTATCATACCAAGCCATATTCTTTTCTTTTTAATTGTTCAAACAATGTGGTCCACTGCGGAATTATCCGTTCACAACTATATCGTTGTGAAGAGACGCCAGCCTTTTGTCCCATCTGTTTTCGCAGTGCCTCATCCGCCATTAGGTCGCTGAGCCGCTCTGCGAAAAATTCCACATCGAAAGGAGGTATCAGAAAGCCGTCTACTCCATCGGTGATAATTTCCGAAGGACCATACGGACAGTTGAAAGCTACTACAGGAATTCCACACGACATCGCTTCTGGCATCACCAATCCGAATGGCTCATACACGGAGGTAAGTACGAGGATAGCACTCTCTTGATAACAAGCATGAATGGCTAATGTCTGTGGATGCACAAAAACTTGTTTCCCTGAAGGAAACATATCGCAAAAATCTGTCGTATCCAGTTCCTCACCATAGAGATGCAGCTCCCAGTCGGGATACTGTTGACAGACAATCTGCCAGATTTCTTTCAGATAACGAAAGCCTTTCTGTTCATCTGCTCGTCCAACAAAAATGATACGATGGTTCTGACATGTACTTAACTGTCCGCTCTCATTCAGATGGACGATATTTGGAATTGCCACACTGCACACGTTGATATTCTTCCACTGCCGGGCATCCTGTTGTGTGAGTGCCACTACGATCTGTGCCTTACTGATAGAACGACGAATGAACCTTGTCTTCACCCATTTTAATAAGGTCATCCGCTGCATATGTACAGGACGTTCAAAGAGTCCATGACATTCTATGACCAACGGGATATCTCCTTTCCATTTGGACACCAACACGGAAAACTCTGAAGCAGTAGTGATTAGTACGTCAGGTTTTTCGAGGATCAGAAGGGCTTTAAACCTGTCACGAAACAGCCTTGTCAGATGCCATTTCATCCACCAACGTCTCACCCCGTGATAGCGATACTGATGAGTCAGATGAATACCAATATCCATATGACGTACGCGTGGCGATAAGGGGTAAGGTACTTGATGAGTGCCTTGGTCTGTCGTAACCAGACAAACCTCATATCCGTGTATGCTCGACAACGCATTCATTTTGTCCGTCCACACCCGTTCCAGTCCGCCCCATACGGCAAAGACATCTACCACATACATCACTTTCATCATTCCAACAGCAAAGATACTACTTATTTTTGATTATCCGAATCATCGACACCGTCAAAATTAATAATGGGGTTGGCAAATTACCTATCAACCACAATAATAAGTTACTCGCCCGCTGATAACGAAAATGCAAGATGCACCACAAACTCATCGGATGGTGCATGATCTGCCGCAATTTCCGATAACTCATACGAGGTTCTATCTGATGCCAGAACTTCAAGACAAAACAGACGATATAAAAACTATTCACCTGCAGCACATAACAGAGGCTGGAGATGTATGGCTTCTCACGTAGGGAGTAACACCGTCCTTTCAAATAATCAATCGTTGATACGTTGTTGAGTATCTCATCACGCTGCAAGACATCACGGTCCTGATAATTGGACAAGGAATTAGGGCGACACAGGTAATGATAGGTAACATCAGACAACAGCACTGCCCTCTCCACGTGGACAGCCATATCATACGTGAAAGCCATGTCTTCCCAGAACAGGGCATCGATAAAATGCAACTGGTTTCTCCGCAGGAAATCAAGATTCAGTAGACAGTTGCAGACGGACACCTGAAACTTTCCGTGCTGACTAAACATATACATGGCGAAAGCATCATGACCGACAAAAGTTTGTGAATCATACAAAAACGGTTGTGTAGGTGTATAGTGAACTCTGTCGATTTTATCATAAGAGCCATACACCACATCAGCCTGCTGCTCTTCCATTGCAGTCATCAATGTTTCAATAGTATCCGTTTCTATCAGATCGTCAGCATCCATAAAAAAGAGATAGTGTCCGCGAGCCTCCTGAATGAGTCGATTACGCGATGGACCCACACCCATGTTACGAGAATGGTGAAGTATGCGGATATCCCTTCCACGAGGATGCGTTTGCTGATAGCTCCTAATGATATCGACAGAGCCATCCGTAGCACAGTCGTCACAGATAAGGATCTCTATGCTGGAAAAAGTCTGCGCAAGTGCCGACTCCAACGTAGATCGGATATACTTCTCTACGTTGTAGACGGGAATACCTATGGTCACTTCATATTCCATACACGGTTATGTTCACAAATCCTTCAAGTAAACCGATGCAAATATACAAAAAAAACAATAAACACTTGGGCTATTGATAGAAAAATAGTATTTTTGCAACAATAATGAGTAGGAAAAAGAAATGAGTACAGCAAAGTCATTTTCATATAGGCAGAAATATGTGACACCTTTTGTCAACGTGACACTGGGTATACTTTCCTTCTTCGCTTATTTAGCCTCATTGTTCATGATTGTGAGTGCCGCCCTGGAATTCGGCTTCCGTCTGACAGAGGCGCAGACGGAGGAACTTAACTGGCTCTATTTCTGGGTATGGATTACGTTTCTCCTCGACCGCGGCAGTCATCTGTTATTCCTGCGAAAAGGATATCTCAAGTCAGAATATACATTCTTAGGATGGGGCACCAACGCTCTACTGATGCTCACCCTAATCCCTATCATCGCAAAAATCGCTGGCATAGACGACAGCTATGGAATAATGAGCATCCTGGACAACCGTGTATTCCATGTGCTGGTACTATTTCTGGTATCTGTCATCGATCTCTCTGACGGCATCATCCGTCTATTGGGTCGTAAGATTAACCCTGCCCTGATGCTGGCTGTCAGTTTCATGGTTTTCATTTTAGTGGGATCAGGTCTGCTGCTTATGCCGCGCTGTGTACAACAGGGTGTTCACCTGTCGTGGATCGACTCGCTATTCACCGCTACGAGTGCCGTATGCGTGACAGGTCTCACCACCATCGATGTACCCACAACGTTTACCAGTCTCGGACAATTTGTTGTGATGATCCTCATTCAGGTGGGTGGATTAGGTGTGATGACCATTACCAGTTTCTTTGCCCTCTTTTTCATGGGCAACACCAGTCTCTATAATCAGGTACTCGTACGCGATATGGTGAGCAGCAAGTCGCTGGCCTCGCTCTGGTCTACGTTGTTGAACATCTTCGGCTTCACAGCCTTCATTGAATTGATGGGTGCACTGACTATCTTCCTCAACATCCACGGAACAATTGGTCTCGACTTCGGTCATGAGCTGTTCTTCAGCGTTTTTCATTCCGTTTCCGCCTTCTGCAATGCCGGCTTCTCCATCTATCGAGACGGACTTAGCTCACCTCTGTTGATGACAGGTCACTGTTGGCTGTATATCATCATCTCGTTGCTCATCATCCTGGGCGGTATCGGTTATCCAGTACTAGTCAACCTGAAACTCATCGTTTATCGTCATGCTATCGTACTCTGGCGATGGATATGTGGTCGTCACTACGCCAGTCTGAACATCCCCAACCTGTTCGATCTGAACACAAAAATCGTACTGCGCACCACTGCCATCCTGATTATCTTTGGTACGGTGCTCATCGGCTGTTTTGAGTGGAACAACACCTTCGACGGTATGTTGCCACACGAAAAAATAGTCCAAGCTTTCTTCAACGCCGTAAGTCCTCGTACGGCAGGCTTCATCAGTGTCAACCTGAACAGTATGTGTATCCAATCGATCATTATCTATGCCATTCTGATGTGGATTGGTGGAGCCTCGCAGTCAACAGCTGGTGGTGTGAAGGTCAATGCCTTTGCCGTCGCCTTCCTCAATATCCGTGCCATCCTTCACGGCACCGACCGTGTGGAGTTTGCTGGTCGCGAACTGTCGTCCGACTCTATTCGTCGTGCTAACGTGGCCGTCTTCGCTAGCGTATTTGTTTTGAGCGGTTTTGTTTTCGCCATCACCATCATCGAGCCCAATTTATCCCTCCGTGCCATCACTTTCGAGTGCATATCGGCCTTCGGAACAGTAGGTTCCACGCTGGGCATCACTCCCGAATTAAAGGACACCAGTAAGGTACTCATCGTACTCCTGATGTTCTTGGGTCGTGTCGGTGTCGTCACACTGGCACAAGGTCTTCTCCGTCAGTATAAGAATCAGAATTATAAATTACCTCAAGACAATATTATCATATCATGAAGTGTATCATTATCGGCTTAGGAACATACGGCAGGGTTCTGGTAGACGAGTTGTCAGCCTTAGGACATGAGGTCATTGCTGCCGACAATGACGCCAGTCGTGTAGAGCGAGTAAAGGACATCTGCGATGCCGTGTTTCAGATTGAAGCCAGCGACGAGTTGGCTTTGTCGATGCTCCCACTGAAAAAAGTCGACGTGGTGATTGTTGCCATCGGTCAGAATCTGGGAGCTTCCGTTCGTGTGGTAGCCTTGTTGAAGAAACTGGGTGTCAAGCACATCTATGCTCGTGCCAATGACTATGTGCATAGGAATATCCTTCAGGCGTTCGACATCGAACGGATTTTGATTCCTGAGGAGCGTGCTGCTCGGTCGCTGGTGCGTCAAATGGAACTGGGCGTAAGAGCCGATCTCTTCCGCATTGACAGCAAGTATTGTGTATTTAAGTTCCGCATCCCCGAGCGATTGATAGGACTATCACCTAACGACCTTCATCTTTACGAGGAGTTTCATCTGAAAATCATCGCCATCAAGAAGATGAAAAAAGTACAAAACTTCATCGGCATCGAATATAACGATTCAGAAGTGGTTAACGTTGCAAAAGAAGACTGCATCCTGGAGGCTGATGACGAACTGGTATGCTATGGTAAAGAGTCTGATTTCAGAACGCTCTGCAAACTTCTATAATTCCTAAGATTCGCTGTAGACTTGATCAATCACCTGTTGCATCTGTTTTTTCCACGACAGATGTTCAACAGTGCGACGGATAGCTGCGGGATTGAAATGATGGAGGTAGATAAAATTCAAAATCTCCTGAATAGCGATGGGTGACTCATCGGATGTGGCCTTTAGCACATACGGCTGATGATCGAAGTCGCTATCCTGCTCACTATATATAAAAGGAATGCCGCGCGTAGCGTACTCACGATTCTTTAATGTCTTGATGACAGTGATGCCACTGCGGTGGCGTGCCAGACTTCCGATAGCAAAACAACACTGATTGAACACCTGATCGAGGGCATCGCCAAACAACTGACCATGAAAGATAACTCTATCCTGCAGACCATACTGCTCAATCATCGAACGGTAGGAGGGATAATAGTCGTTGCCCACCTCCATATCCTCAGTACAGACACCTCCCACAATGTGGAAATATACAGAAGCTGGTTGACTCGCATGCCGGAAGTACTCCCCCAACCCACGTATCAGACGGTCGTAACCATGCCACAAATGGACCTCCGCCACTCCGATGAGGTGGATGGTTCCGTCGTGTGGAGGCTGATACTGATGAAGGGGAATACTATCGAAGTCAACTCCATTGCTGATACGGATGGTACGCTGACCAAAAATCTGTTCGGCATCAGAAAAGGTGACGATTGCCTCCATCTGACGCGCCAACTGACGACGGAAGAGTTTGTCGACCAACAAACCGGCACGTACTTTCCAAGGGAAGTAGACAAACTCCTGGTCATAGGGATAAGTAGGAATCTCTGTCACGCACTTAATCCCTAAACGGCGCAGGCGACGAAAAAAATGGACGAGGAAAGGCTGAGCGTTCTGGAAACTACGGGCATAGACAAACTCGACGTCATGCTCACGACAATAGTCAACAATGCAACCATAGGAGAAACGCTGACGCAAGGCAGCCAAGAGACCAGTTCCATAGTCCTTCAGCAGTTCACCATTGACATAACGACAACGATGACCTTCCGAAGAAAAATCATAATAGCACAGATGGACCTCATTACCGTTTTCACGTAGCCCTTTCACCTGATAGTGAATCTTCTTTGTGATACCGCTATGCTCAGAAAAGCCGTGATATACCAGAAACAATATCTTCATGACATCAGCAATTTGCGGCGAAATTACGAAAAAATTTGGAGTTATACAAAATTATCCGTAACTTTGTCGTCACAAAATCTCATTCAACATGAACCCAATACCCACATCCCCACTCAACGCCTCAGAACATCAACAGATGGATCTGAGCATCATCGTACCTGTCTACAATGTGGAAAAATACATTCGGACATGTATAGAAAGTATCTATAAACAAGAGTTGGATGAAACACGCTTTGAAGTCATTATCGTCAATGACGGCACCAAGGACAAGAGTATGGAGATGATTGCAGATATCATTGCTCGACACCCAAACATCAAAGTCATCAACCAAGAAAACCAAGGACTATCGGTGGCTCGCAACAAGGGTATGGCCATAGCTAAAGGAGAGTATATACTGATGATAGATTCTGACGATTTACTAGTTGACAATAGTGTCAAGATGTTGCTTGAAAAAGCCTTAGAAACTCAAGTAGAAATCGTGACAGCGGACTATCTACAAATGAGCAATGATGAAATAGAGGCGTTTTTATCAGGTTCAACCCTGGAAAATCAAAAAGAACTCATATTTGATGAACTGACAGGTGAGGATTTCTTAAAAGAAGATTATTGTCGTAACATTTGGAGAAATTTATACAGGAGAAAGTTTTTACAATGCAATAACATTTCTTTTATCCCGGGCATTACTGCTCAAGATGTCCCTTTTGCTAATGAATGCTATCTAAAAGCAAAGAAATGTATCAAAGTTCAATGGCCACTTGTAATATACAGATGGGGTAATCCATCTCAAACAACAATGTATTTTACATTAAAAAAAGCTAAAGACCTTTGTATTGCAATACAAAAAATTTGGAGTTTTACAAAAGACGGCAACCTTTCAACCGTATCAAGACAAAAACAAATAGACATAGCCTTTGCATATTTTTATCGTTTAATCAGTGCTACTACGTACGGTCATATCCAAGAATTATCAACTCAATTCGAAATAATTGACTATATGAAACAATTAGAGCCTAAACTTAATTTCCCTATCGGAACAAAACAAAAGATTTGGACTTTTCTATATCAGAATATGCCTCATGCATTAATAAGAATATACCATTTCTTTTACAAAACCAGAAGAATGACAAGAGTTTACTAATGTTTTAGACTTTCAAATAGGTCAGTCCATTGTTTCATAACGACATCACGATTATATCGTTGAATATTCTTCCGTGCCCTGACTCCCATTTCTTTTCTAAGGATTGGATTCTCGATTAACTGAGAAACGCGCTGTGCAGCTTCTTTTGTATTCAAATACTCAACCAAGAATCCATCCTCTCCGTCCCTAATAATATCTGCTGGTCCCCATGGACAATTGAACGAGACAACAGGTAAGCCACATGCCATAGCCTCTATCAAAACCATACCGAACCCTTCAAAGCGAGAAGTAAGAAGAAATATACTGCTTTCCAAATATTTCTCCATAATATGTTGAGTAGGTCGATGAACAATAACAGTGTCTTTCAAATCGGCTTTACGAATGAGATGTTTTAACATTGTTTCTTGTTCACCTTCGCCATACATATGAAGGGTCCAGTCGTCATGATAATAGTGTACTTTCTGCCAAGTATCGATTAGATATTCCAAACCTTTTTGTTCATTATATCGACCAACAAAAATAACGTGTTTGTTTTCACATGAACTACCTTGCTGAGGATAGAAGGGAAGCGAGTTCGGAATAACAACTGTCTTGGTCAGACCATCCCAACTATCTGCGTCATGCTGTGTCAACAATACAAGAGTATCCAACTTCTTAACTCTTTCTTCTAATTTCTTTCTCCAAAGACAAGCTATCATTCGGTACAAGGAACCACGCTGTTCCATAAGATGCAAGTTACGAACATAATCCTTTGCAATATGAGACTCGCCTATCTTAGCACTACCATCATGAATATCAGTTATAAAATCTATTTCACGGCCCAAAGTCGTAATTACTACATCTGGATGTTCATTGAAAAGAAGTTTTTTTAGTTTCTTTTTATAACGCAGCATCAGTGAGAAATACACCCATGCCCTATACAAGAGATTATGACCATACTGCCGATGAAAGTCTATACGGAAATCTATAACTCTTACTTTATCAGAGATTGAATAATAAGGTTGCGCTAAGGCATGAGAAGATACACAAATAATAACATCATGTCCATGCTCAGCGAGATAATTGCATTTTTCAATTATAACTCTATCATAGCCCCCAGTCAAATTGACAGATTCTACTGCATATAAGATTTTCATATTTTCACCTAGACAAAATTAGTATGATTCATGGACAACTGCGTCTATCACTCGATTCATTTGTAATTGCCATGAAAGATGATCTACTGTATGGCGGATATTCTCAGGTTTCATGGTAAAATGAACCATGAACTCAATGATTTGCTCAATATCAATAGGTGACTCATCAGCAGGAGCCTTTAACACGTATGGCTGATGGTCAAAATCGCTGTCTTGTTCACTATATATAAAAGGTATACCACGGGTGGCATATTCTCGGTTCTTCAGCGTTTTGATAACGGTGATACCACTGCGATGACGACCTAAAGAACCAATAGCGAACTGACATTGGTTAAATACCTTAGTCAGTCCATCGCCAAACAACTGACCATGAAATATCACTCTATCTTGTAAATGATACTTTTCTATTATGGGTTGAAAGCAGTTCGTCATTTGACACGGATGGACGCCTCCGACAACATGGAAGAATACATCTGGCTGATGGCTAATCTCGCGGAGAGAGTATGGCGTTGCGAGAGCCGTTTGATTTTGGCGATAGTACTCACCTATTCCAGTCATCACACGATCAAAGCCATGCCAGTCGTGAACTTCGGCAACGCCAATCAAGTGGAGAGCCTCTCTCCCCGCCCTCCCCAAATAGAGAGGGGGCTGATGCAATGGGATGCTATCGAAGTCAACACCATTGCTGATGCGAATGGTGCGTTGCCCAAAGATACGTTCAGCATCGCTGAAGGTAACCAAAGCATCCATCTGCTGATAGAGCCTGTGACGGAACAGCTGGTCAATCTTCAACCCCCAACGTGCTTTCCAATCAAAGTTCTTAAACTCTTCGTCATACGGATAGGTAGGAATCTCTGTTACGGAATGGATTCCGGCTTTTTTCAGTTTCTTAAAAAAACTAATGAGCCATGGATTAGCATTTTGGAAACAACGGGCATAAATGAACTCGATTCTCTCACGAACACAGTAATCATAAATGCAGTTGTAACTGATACGTTGGCGCAGACCTGCTAAAGTACCTTTACCATAGTCTTGAATCACATTATCATCAACAAAGCGACACCAATGACCATTAGGTAATTGAGCATAGTAACACAGGCGTACATCGTGACCATTCTCTCGCAGTCCCTTTACCTGATAGTGGATCTTCTTGGAAATTCCGCTATGTTCTGAGAAGCCATGATAGACAAGGAATAATATTTTCATTGCGCTGAACCTTCAAATAACTCTTTCCAACACTCCGCAATATAATCTACCCTGAATCGCTGTACGTTTTTAACACCACGGGCAGCCACTCTTTGACGAAGATCAGCATCATCTATCAATCGAGTCAAACTGTCTGCCAATGCTTCCACATTGCCATTTTCAACCAACAGTCCGTCATCGCCATTGGCAATGATAGAACGAGGTCCCCATGGACAATCAAAGGACACAACAGGCAATCCGCATGCCATTGCCTCGGTAAGAACCATACCAAAGCCTTCAAAGCGTGAGCTAAGCACAAAGATGCTGCTATTCACATACTCGGCCTCTACATTATCTGTACGCCCATGCAACACGCAACGAGAATTGTCAATGCGCAATTCCTCAATCAGTTGATTGTAAGGTGTACGATTACCATCACCATAGACATCAAGGCGCCAATCACTAACACGCTTCTCAACAATGGACCACGCCTTTAAAAGCAAATCAATACCCTTTTCATGAGAATAGCGAGCTACTGCTACTACACGTTTTTCTGTAAGAGGGCTTATCCCTATAGGATATAACGACAACGGATCAGGAATAGCTACGACATTATTGAGTTCAACCCAAGCCTCTCGGTCTTTCTCCGTCAAGACCACCAATTTGTCCAAACAGCGTAAATGTGCCACTAAATTATGCGACCAGAACTTGGCAAAAAGGCGTTTGACAACACCAACATTCTGAGTATTGAAATTGCGGTAATTTGCACGATTGACGTGCAACTCTCCTATCTTTCTACTACCATCTTTGATATCATTGATAAAATTGATCTCACGACGCAGCAGACTAACCGTAATGTCTGGGCGGATGCGCATCAACTCAGCGGTTAATGCTTTTTTAAATAATCGCTGTTTTTTCAGGTACACCCATATCTTCTTTAAGAAAGAACACGTCCATAGCTCCTCGAAATGAATATCCAGATTGATGACGTTTATCTTGGGTGAAAGGGGATAGAAAAAAGGCTTTCCCTTGCCTTCTGTCAGAATAATCGTTATATCATAACCGAAGTGTTCGGCAAAATAATTAGCCTTCAAGGTCAACACACGTTCTACGCCCCCTGCCATATACAAAGCAGGTGTGACGTACACGATCTTGAGTTTTTGAGTTGTTTCGGGCATTATAACATCGTTTGATGTCACAAAATTACATAAATATTTTGGAATCACAAACATTTTGCGTATTTTTGCATCAGTATAGAGGTAAAACGCCTCTACCCGACAAACCTATGAGCCATCAAGAAACCATTAGACAGGGATTGAAGGACAGTCCTCGACTCAAACAACTTCTGGACTACCTCATCATGAACCAGCGGGACGCAAGGCCACGATGGTACGTGCGTCTTTTAGCTCCCTTGTACCAACATCGAGGTAGAGGGTCGAAGATCTATTGGAGCGCACGTATGGACACCCCCCCCTATCGACGGTTCTCTTTGGGCAACCATAGTGTGGTGGAGTCGTTCGCCTGTATCAATAATGCTGTAGGCGATGTCATCATTGGAGATTATACAAGAGTGGGACTTCATAATACCATAATTGGTCCTGTTTCTATTGGTAATCACGTAAATCTGGCACAAGGCATTACAGTGACAGCCCTGAACCACAACTTCAGTGATGCAAATAAACTCATCGACGAACAAGGGGTCAGTACCCAACCAGTTGTCATCAGTGACGATGTGTGGATAGGAGCCAATGCTGTCATCCTGCCCGGTGTTACCATTGGGCGCCACTGTGTCATTGCAGCAGGTGCCGTAGTCACCAAAGATGTACCCGACAACACACTTGTGGGGGGCATTCCCGCCAAAGTAATCAAACAGTTGACTGTAAACCGATAAATAATCACAGTTATGAGAATCGGAATAGAGGCACAACGCATCTTCCGCAAGGACAAGCACGGCATGGATTATGTGGTGCTGCAGGAAATCAAAGAAATACAGAAGATAGACACCGAGAACGAGTATTTCGTCTTCGTAGCGCCTGGCGACGACCCTTGTCTGACTGATACGGAGAACGTACATATCATTGTCGTAGGCAATGGTTTCTATCCTGTATGGGAGCAAATCACACTACCCTATGCCATCAGTAAATATCAACTTGACTTCCTGCATTGCACCAGCAATACGGCTCCCCTATGGTGCCACATACCTCTGGTACTCACCCTCCACGACATCATCTTCCTTGAGAAACGCGATAAGGGCAACAAATCACTATATCAGAATATGGGATGGATGTACCGTCGACTCGTTGTTCCTCGTATCCTCAAAAAATGCAGCAGGATTATCACCGTATCGGATTTCGAGCGACAGAATATCCTCACCCAACTGCAACTGCCCGAAGAGCAGATTGTCAGAATCTACAACGGTTACAATGACTGGTTTCATCCGCAAGAAGAGAAACTGTCAACATCCCATGCACAACAGGTTTCCCCTTTCTTCTTCCTCGGTAATACAGACCCCAAAAAGAATACCGAACGTACATTAGTGGCCTACTCTAAATATCTGGAACAGTCAACCATCAAACGTCGTTTGCTCATGGCTGACCTCGACAAAAACTATCTTAACGATATAGTTAATCGCAACCATATCGACAATATCTTGCCTATGCTTGATATGCCAGGCTATATCCCTAACAATGAATTGCCACGTATATACAATAGTGCCTTTGCCTTCCTCTACACCTCACTCAGAGAAAGTTTTGGCATCCCACTGCTGGAGGCGATGGCATGTGGCACTCCTGTTATCACGAGCAAGACATCATCAATGCCTGAGATAGCAGGTGAAAAGGCTATCTTTGTCAATCCAGAAAACGTTCAAGAAATGACGGAATGGATGCTACGCTTGGAAAATGACCAGACACTTTACCGACAACAAAAGGAATGGGGATTAGAACGAGTGAAAAAATTCTCCTGGCGACAAACGGCTGAGCAACTCCTGAAACTATATCATGAGGTGTACCAGGAAATTAGTTGATTATAACAAATCACTAAAAAGATCCAAAGAATAGTCGTGTTCAACAGACTCTTCCTTTACATCTTCATTCTTCTCTTCACGAAATTGTAAGACCAGCTGACGGGCGTCAGCAGAATGAGCGGTGTTCAAGCGATAATAACCTCGCTTACCTGTGCTCTCGATAAGCGACTGCGGAGACTTGGAATTTCTTAACAAATACTGTTGAACATACTCATGGATCTCATGAAGATCAGGAATAAAAAAAAGAGAACTGTTCATGTTGTAGACATGCTTGGACAGCACCTGCACATGAACACCTCTATCACCTACTGCTGTGAGAATCCTCAGTATCTGTTGATCGTAGATCAAAGGATTGAAGAGTTGAAAGGTTGAAAAATTGAAAAAAGGCTGGTATGCCATTAAAGCTTACCAGCCCTCTTATGCTTCTTTTTGAATTGATTAAGCAAGTGTAATCTTCTCTTCAGCGTTAGCGAGCTTACCCTCCTTAAAGAGCCAACCCAGACCGAGAAGAGTCTCCTCCTCAGAGATCTTAGCAGCCTTAGCAATTTCCTTAATAGTCATTGCCTTACCTGCTGCTGCAAGAGCCTGATATACATCACCAGCCTTGAAACCAACGTTCTCAGCGTTAATAGCTACAACTTTCTTAGCAGCTGCCTTTGGAGCTGCCTTCTTTGCTACAGGAGCCTTAGCCTCTGTTGCTTTCTTAGCGGTTGCTTTCTTTTCTGCCATAATACCTAAAATTAAAAATCGTATAAAGTTTAATTTCCTGAAATTTTCTTTTCGAGTGCAAAAGTAATACCTTTTTATTGTCCGAGATATTTACATTTAAGTTTTTTTTGCAGAACAATCATTATTCTTGATGTATGTCAACCGGCGACTGCAAATCGAGTTTCAGTTGCAACTCTTCCAGCTGTTTGGGATCCAACTCACCTGGTGCGTCGAGCATCACGTCACGACCACTATTATTCTTAGGAAAAGCGATACAATCGCGGATGCTGTCAAGACCAGCCATCAGTGATACGAAGCGGTCGAGTCCGAAAGCCAAACCGGCATGAGGAGGAGCTCCATATTTGAAGGCATTGATAAGGAAACCAAACTGTGCCATCGCACGCTCGGGGGTGAAGCCCAGAATCTGGAACATCTTCTCCTGCAACTTACCGTCATGGATACGCAATGAGCCACCACCCACTTCAACACCATTGCAAACAAAATCGTAAGCAACGGCCCGTACTTTCTCTGGAGCACTATCCAAAAGAGGAATATCATCGGGATTAGGCATCGTGAAGGGATGGTGAGTAGCCATCAAGCGCTGCTCTTCGTCACTCCACTCAAAAAGTGGGAAGTCAATAATCCAGAGGCATACGAAGTTGTCCTTGTCACGCAGTCCCAGACGATCACCCATCTCCAAACGGAGGGTACAGAGTTGTATACGTGTTTTGTTGGCATTGTCGCCACTGAGAATCAGCACGAGATCGCCATCATTGGCACCCATCGCCTCCTTCACCTGTGCCCACACCTCAGGAGCATAGAACTTATCGATAGAGCTCTTCACCGTTCCGTCAGTATTGAACTTAACATAGACCAAGCCCTTTGCTCCTACTTGAGGACGCTTGACAAACTCGGTGAGCTGATCCAACTGTTTACGAGTATAATCGGCACAACCAGGGACACAGATACCACCGATATAATTAGCTTCATTGAACACAGGGAATGTACCTGTTCCTTTCAGTACATCCATCAGTTCTACAAACTCCATACCAAAGCGGAGATCAGGTTTATCGGAACCAAAACGACGCATCGCCTCATGCCAAGTCATACGCTGTAGAGGAGGAAGTTCTATGCCACGAATCTCCTTAAAGAGATGACGGGCCAAATCTTCAAAAATCTGGAGCACATCTTCTTGTTCTACGAACGACATCTCACAGTCGATCTGTGTAAACTCCGGCTGACGGTCAGCACGAAGATCCTCATCGCGGAAACACTTCGCAATCTGGAAATAGCGGTCGAAACCGGAAACCATCAGCAACTGCTTCAGCGTCTGCGGACTCTGGGGCAAGGCATAGAACTGACCGGGATTCATACGACTGGGGACTACGAAATCACGGGCTCCCTCAGGAGTAGAACCAATCAGTATAGGTGTCTCTACCTCGATAAACTGCTGCCCATCGAGGAAATTACGAATAAGGATGGTCATCTTATGTCGCAACTCAAGATTCTTGCGTACAGCGGAACGGCGCAAATCCAAGTAACGATATTTCATACGGATATCATCTCCACCATCGGTATTGTCCTCAATAGTAAAGGGAGGCGTGAGACTTTCACTGAGAATCGTCAAAGCATTCGCCATAATTTCAATATCCCCCGTAGGCATCTTAGGATTTTTACTTTGGCGCTCACTCACCACACCTTTTACCTGAATACAAAACTCGCGACCCAATTTATTGGCCTGTTCACAGAGAGAGGCATCCTTTGACTCGTCGAACACCAACTGCGTGATACCATATCGGTCACGTAGGTCAACAAAAGTCATACCTCCCATTTTTCTTGTTCGCTGCACCCAACCAGCGAGCGTCACCTCGCTGCCGGCATTCGTGAGACGAAGCTCACCACATGTTTTTGTTCTATACATTTTTTTAAATATTTATCCTTTTGAGGTGCAAAGGTAGTAAAAGTAGCTTGAAATGAGCGCTTTTTTACCGTTTTTTATCATTAATCTGTGTTAATCTGTTTTCTCTATGGTCGAAATTTCGTATCTTTGCCACCGATTTTCAAAAAATAGACGCATATGAAGAAGCTTTTATTGATATCTCTGTTGCTCATTGGCGGTATGACATTCGCCACAGCACAAAAAAATGCTGAGATTAAGTTTGACAAGACTGTACACAACTTTGGCAAATTCTCAGATAAAACGCCTGTGCAGACTTGTGTTTTCACTTATACTAACATCGGAGAGAAGCCACTGGTAGTGAACCGTGCAGTAGCTTCCTGTGGATGTACAGTTCCTGAATATACCAAGACACCCATACAACCAGGTGAGAAAGGCGAGATCAAAGTGACCTACACAGCTAAGTTCCCCGGTCATTTCAAGAAGTCGATCACTGTCAGCACCAATGGTGTGGTAGAGATGACTCGCCTCTATGTAGAGGGTGACATGGAGAAATCAGAATGAGTAACTGAATCCCAATGAGGAATACTGTTTGAACTGGAAGAAACCAATGTCTTCGTCGCGCGTGCCACTATCATCAAATCGCGGATAGACGAAGACATTGGCAGATATGAATCGGCTTACCTGCAAGGTGAAGGAATTCTCCCACTCCACCAAGAAACGCTTATAGGAGGTGAATCCAAACAGACGACTCTTCCACTTGAACATATCGGAGAATTTCCACTCCAGCTCTGCCATCATCTGAGAACCTAGTTCCACCTTTGAATGACGTCCCTCTTTCAAACCAAATCGGGTCGAGAGGTCCAGACGACCAACGTAACGATAGCTCATGGCCAAAGGCGATAGGCTGATGCTTCCGGTCAGTTTTTTGTCCTTCGACGCAAACTTATAATTCATACCCAATGCCACATTCACATCCAAAGGTGAGGCAAAATCAGAATATACCTTCCTATCGTTGCTCTTCAAGCCCTTGGTAAACTGCGTATTGGCAATCACTTGCAAGTTATAATACCAGTTTTTAGCTGCACGCAACTGCAACTGACTAGTGAGACGAATCAGGTCTTCAGAAGACTTGAACTTATGTACCGTATCACTCTTGGAAGTTTGGAAGCCCAATTTCATCTCCAACTTATTTTCCCACTTCCAGATGTTCTTATTGTCATAGTTGGCCTCCAGTGTCACACTACCCACTGCAGAGTAGTTGCTCTCACCACCCTTGTACCAGTTGTTAGAAATAAAATTCTGCATGAATTGCAGATAGCCATCGCCCTTGAATTTCCAGAAGTTTGGCTTTTGTATCACCACTCCTACTGGCACTGCTTCATGATGGTGCATCACTGGCGTGTCCTTCACCTTTTCTACCATCTTCACGTTCTGTGCCATCTTGACGTCGACATCATTGCGGAGCGTACCACTTCTCTCCAAGCTGGATTCCGTGTTCTTCACCAAGTCAGGACGATGCATATAAACATCCAACAACGCCATGTCGATGGCATCGGCGATGGTATCACGTCCCAACTGTTGCGAATGAAGCAACAACGACTTTTCTGCGGGAGAATGATAGAAAGTTAAAGGAACAAAGAGACGGAAATACTGACCATCGTATATGCCCAAATGACGATCGCTACGATTCCGAATCAGTGAATCCAAATGACGTTCGCTGACAGACAAAGAGTCCATATACTGACGAATCATTTTTACAGAGTCGATCTTCAAGGCTCTATAAGGTCTGCGGGCAGCCTCAGCAGAGGCTATCACAAGGGCCAGAAGAAACGCGATAATCAAGTATCTATATCTCATAACTGGTTGCAAAGGTACGAATAATTTCTTATATTAATTTGTCTGTTCCCATTTTTTTGTGTAATTTTGCGGCTTGTTAATAATCAAAGACTGAAAGTAAGAAGATATGATGAATAAAGACACGTTTATCGGTTTCGTACTGATTGGTTTGATACTGATTGGATTCAGTTGGTATAACCAGCCCTCACAAGAGCAAGTAGATGCCGCACGCATCCAAGATTCTATCGCTGCGGTCATGAAAGAGAATGCCGCCAAAAAGCGTCAGGCAGAAGAAGCTGCCAGAAAAGCCCAGGCTGAAGCTGCTGCCAAGGGAGACACCACAGCACTCTTCCACGTAGCACTCAACGGTAGCAGTCGACAGGTAACACTGAAAAACAGTAAGTTGGAACTGACCCTCGACACGAAAGGTGGTGTGATCAAGAAGGCACGCGTTCTTAATTTCAAGGATCGCAATGGCCAGAAAGATGTCACACTCTTTGAGAAAGACGAGCAGTCGCTGACCTTCATGTTGTCGGGAAAGAACGAGAATATCGTGACCAGTGACCTGTATTTCACCCCCTCGGAGCAGACGGACACCACCGTCACCATGACGGCTGAGGCAGGCAACGGCGGATCGATTGCCATCAGATACCGACTGGGTAAGGACTATATGCTGAGTATGTCGCTGCAGACCCAAGGGCTGAGCGGAATGTTTGCCCCCAATTATAATAAGGTAGATATCCAGTGGGACGAGAAATGCCGCCAACAGGAGAAAGGATTCACGTTCGAGAACCGTTATGCTACCCTCACCTATAAGGAGAAAAACAGCGGTACCGACTATCTGAACGAAACCAAGGAGATTGTGGACGAGAAGATTGAGTCGAGTCTTGACTGGGTAGCCTTCAAGAACCAGTTCTTCAGTGCCGTGCTCATCTCCAAGGATGACTTTGCAGCCAACGCCCTGATGACCAGCATCCCACAGGAAAAAGGAACTGGCTATCTGAAGCAATACACGGCAAAGATGCAGACAGCCTTCGACCCCACCGGTGCCAAAGCCTCGGAGTTTGAGATGTTTATCGGTCCTAACGATTTCCGTCTGCTGAAAGAAGTAGAGCAAGAGAGCCAGTTTGGCAAGGAGTTGGATATGGAACAGCTGGTATACTTAGGATGGCCGTTGTTCCGCATCATCAACCGCTGGTTTACCATCTACGTCTTCGACTGGCTGACAGGTTTCGGATTCAATATGGGTATCGTTCTGATTCTCATCACGCTCCTGTTGAAGGCCATCACCTACCCGATGGTCAAGAAGAGCTATATGTCGTCGGCCAAGATGCGTGTGCTCAAACCGAAACTCGAAGAGGCCACCAAGCAATACGACAAGCCCGAGGACCAGATGAAGAAACAACAGGCGATGATGCAGATGTATTCGCAGTATGGTGTCAGTCCGCTGAGCGGCTGTCTGCCCATGCTCATTCAGATGCCTATCTGGATTGCGATGTTCAACTTCGTACCTAACGCCATCCAGCTGCGTGGACAGAGTTTCCTGTGGATCAGCGACCTGTCGACCTATGACCCAATTGTAGAATGGGACACCAATATCTGGGGCATCGGCGACCACCTGTCACTGACCTGTATCCTGTTCTGTGTAGCCAACGTGCTCTACTCTTATATGTCGATGCGCCAGCAGCGCGACCAGATGGTTGGTCAGCAGGCTGAGCAGATGAAGATGATGCAGTGGATGATGTACCTCATGCCAGTGATGTTCTTCTTCATGTTCAACGACTACTCCAGCGGTTTGAACTTCTACTATTTCGTCAGCCTCTTCTTCTCGGCAGCCATCATGTGGACACTGCGTAAGACCACCAACGACGAGAAGCTGCTCGCCATTCTGGAGGCAAACTACAAGGCAAACAAGAACAACCCTAAGAAACAAAGCGGACTTGCTGCTCGTCTCGAAGCTATGCAGAAGCAGGCAGAGGAGTTGCAGCGTCAGCGCGGTAAAAGATAAATGATATGAAAAAGATGATGACCCTCGTGGCTGTAGCCCTGCTGCTGTCGGCCACTATCGTGAAAGCAGACGACAACGTGAAGATTGGTAAACAGAACATTACAGTCAAGGGAGGGCTGATGACTCCCGAAGCCCTGTGGGCAATGGGACGTATAGGAGCTGCTGAGGCCTCTGCCGACGGCAAGCAGATTGTCTATCAGGTAGGTTACTATAGCGTCAAAGCCAACAAGAGTCAGCAGAAGATTGCCATCATCAATGCCGACGGAACCGGTAACACCACGCTCACCACCGGCAGCAAGAGCGAGACCGATCCCACATGGTATCAGGGTAAGATTGCCTTCCTTTGCGGTGGACAGCTCTGGACCATGAACGCCGATGGTACGGACCGCAAGCAGATATCCAAGACATCGAAGGATATCGAGGGCTTCAAATTCTCGCCTGATGGCAAGAAAGTGATCCTGCTGCACTCTATCGATTTTCATGAGATCATCAAGAAGAATCCCGACGACCTGCCCAAGGCTACCGGTCGTTTGGTGACCGACCTGATGTATCGCCACTGGGACCACTACGTAGAGTCCATCCAGCACCCCTTTGTCTACGAGGTGACAACAAACAACAACCAATTTACAATAACCGATAACGGTATTGATATCCTTGAGGGCGAACCCTACGAATGTCCGATGGAACCGTTTGGCGGCATCGAGCAGTTGGACTGGAGTACCGACTCCAAGACGATTGCCTATACTTGTCGCAAGAAGATGGGTCTCGCCTACTCCATCTCTACCGACTCTGATATATATATATATAATGTGGACACCAAGGAGACGAAAAACCTCTGTAAGTCCGCCGGTTATCAGGACCCTGAGGTGGACCCCACCAGAACGCTGAGGCATCAGAGCGTGAACGCCAAGGAAAATCTGAAGAACAATGTGGGTTACGATCAGAACCCCAAGTTCTCGCCCGACGGCAAGTATATTGCTTGGACGTCGATGGAGCGCGACGGCTATGAGGCCGACCGCCTGCGTCTGTGCGTTTACAACCTGACCACTGGCGAAAAGAAATACGTCACCGAGAGCTTCGACTCGGGTGTCGATGACTTCGTATGGAGCGACAGCAAAGATGCCATGATCTATTTCATTGGCGTATGGCATGCTACAGAGAACCTCTATGCCGTAAACTGGAAGGGCGAGTTGAAGCAGCTCACCAACACCTGGGACGACTTCGGTTCCATCCACCTGATGAACAACGGTAAGCAGTTGCTGATGGAGCGTCATAACTACACATCGCCTGCCGACCTGTATATCGTCACTCCCAACTTCAAGAAGCCTGAGAAGACAGAGACCCGACAGCTCACCTTCGAGAACAAGCACATCCTGGATCAGTTAGCTAAGCCATCCGTACAACAGCGATGGGTGAAGACCAGCGACGGCAAGGAGATGCTAACATGGATTATCCTGCCGCCCAACTTCGACGAGACGAAGAAGTACCCCACCCTGCTGTTCTGCGAGGGCGGTCCTCAGAGTCCAGTATCACAGTTCTGGAGCTACCGTTGGAACTTCATGATCATGGCCTCGCAGGGTTACGTGATCGTAGCTCCCAACCGTCGTGGACTGCCAGGATTCGGTCAGGAGTGGCTGGAGGAAATCTCCGGCGACTGGACCGGTCAGTGCATGAAGGACTATCTGGCAGCCATCGACGATGCCGCCAACCAACTGCCGTATGTCGACAAGGACCATCTGGGTGCTGTAGGTGCCTCCTTCGGTGGTTTCAGCGTCTACTATCTCGCCGGCACACACGAGAAGCGCTTCAAGGCGTTCATCGCTCACGACGGAGCCTTCAACCTCGCCGCCATGTACCTGGAGACGGAGGAGAACTGGTTCTCGAACTGGGAATACGACGAGGCCTACTGGCACCGTCCACAGATGCCCAACGCCAAGAAGACCTACCACGACTCTCCGCACAAGATGGTGGAGAAATGGGATACCCCCATCCTCTGCATCCATGGTGAGAAAGACTACCGTATCAACTACACACAAGGTATGCAGGCCTTCAATGCCGCCCGCATGAAGGGCATCCCCGCCGAGCTGCTCATCTTCCCCGACGAGAACCACTGGGTACTGAAGCCCCAGAACGGCATACTCTGGCAGCGCACCTTCTTCAACTGGCTCGACCGCTGGCTGAAATAATTTTCCTGAGCTTGGGGAAATGATCAAAACAGTTAGGAGAAAATCCCCGAACCAGGCGAAAAATGTGTATCATAGAATAACCATAAATAGACAAAATAATGACTCAAGCAATTCAAAAGACACTACGCGACTCTGCCGCAATGCGATGGACAGCCCTGCTGCTGCTGGCCCTGGCCATGTTCTGCAGCTACATCTTCATGGACATCCTCTCTCCCATCAAGGACCTGATGCAGGAGACGCGCGGCTGGGACTCTACCGCCTTTGGTACGATGCAAGGCTCCGAGGTATTCCTCAACGTCTTCGTCTTCTTCCTCATCTTCGCAGGTATCATCCTCGACAAGATGGGTGTTCGCTTCACGATGGTACTCTCGGCTACCGTCATGTTCATCGGCGCCTGCATCAAGTGGTATGCCGTGAGCGAGGCGTTTGCCGGCAGCGGACTGGCGACATGGTTTACCGACAACCTCAACTACATCCCCGGCTTCGACGAGCTGGGCGTTTCTCCCTTCTATCAGGGTATGCCCGCCTCGGCTAAGTTTGCCGCCTGCGGATTCATGATCTTCGGTTGCGGCTGCGAGATGGCAGGTATCACCGTGAGCCGTGGTATCGTGAAATGGTTCAAGGGTCGCGAGATGGCCCTGGCGATGGGTAGCGAGATGGCCCTGGCCCGTTTGGGTGTGGCCACCTGTATGATCTTCTCACCCTTCTTTGCCCGTCTGGGCGGTGAGGTGAGCGTCAGCCGCAGCGTAGCCTTCGGTGTGGTACTGTTGTGCATCGCCCTCATCATGACCATCGTCTACTTCTTCATGGACCAGAAGCTCGATGCACAGACTGGTGAGGCTGAGGAGAAGGACGATCCTTTCAAAGTCAGCGACATCGGCAAGATTCTTAGCGATAGCGGTTTCTGGCTCGTGGCCCTGCTCTGCGTGCTCTACTATAGCGCCATCTTCCCCTTCCAGAAGTATGCGGTGAATATGCTGCAGTGTAACCTCACCCTGACCGAGCCCGGCAGTGATTCGTTCTGGGCCAGTCCGTCGGTAACCATCCTGCAATATGTCTTCATGCTGTTGGTGGCTGTCACCGGTTTCGCTTCCAACTTCCAGAAGCAGAGCACCAAGCGGTTTGCCCTCTTAGGCATCTCGATTGCCGCCCTCGTTATCTATTGCTATATGGGCTTCATGCGCCAGACGGCAGAGAGCATCTTCGCCGTATTCCCCCTGTTGGCCGTGCTCATCACCCCGATCTTAGGCAACTATCTCGACAACCACGGCAAAGCGGTATCGATGCTCATCCTGGGTTCGCTGCTGCTCATCGGCTGTCACCTGACGTTTGCCTTCGTGCTGCCCCTGTTCAAGGGTAGCGTTGTGGGGGGCGTCATCGTAGCCTATGCCACCATCCTGGTGCTGGGAGCCTCGTTCTCGCTGGTGCCCGCCTCGTTGTGGCCCTCGGTACCCAAGCTGGTCGATGCTAAGGTGATCGGTTCGGCCTACGCGCTGATCTTCTGGATTCAGAACATCGGTCTGTGGCTGTTCCCACTGCTGATTGGTAAGGTGCTTGACGCCACCAACCCTGCCGGTGTAAGTGCCACCGAGCTCGACTATACCGCTCCGCTGGTGATGCTGGCCTGCCTGGGGGTGGCTGCCCTGATTCTCGGCTTCGTGCTGAAGGCTGTCGACAAGAAGAAAGGCATCGGTCTGGAGGAACCCAATATTAAGTAGAGATATGAAGATAGGATTCGACAACGACAAGTACCTGAAGATTCAGTCAGAACATATCCGCGAGCGCATCGCCCAGTTCGACGGCAAGCTCTATCTGGAGCTGGGCGGCAAGCTCTTCGACGACCATCACGCCTCGCGTGTGCTCCCCGGTTTCAAGCCCGACTCGAAACTGCGGATGTTCGGACAGCTTCGCGACCAGCTGGAGATTGTCATCGTGGTGAGTGCCGACGATATTGAGAAGAACAAGGTGCGTGCCGACCTGGGTATCACCTACGACGAGGACGTGCTCCGTCTGCGCGACGAGTTTATGAGCCGCGACTTCATGGTGGGCTCCGTCGTCATCACCCACTACGACGGTCAGCGTGCCGCCGACCAGTTCCGCCACCGTCTGGAGCGCATGGGCATCAAGTCGTATATCCACTACCTCATCGACGGCTATCCCCACAACGTGGAGCTCATAGCCAGCGACGAGGGCTTCGGCAAGAACGACTATGTGGAGACCTCGCGCGAGCTGGTGATCGTCACCGCACCGGGACCGGGCAGCGGCAAGATGGCCGTGTGCCTCAGTCAGCTGTACAACGAGAACAAGCGTGGCGTGCGTGCCGGCTATGCGAAGTTCGAGACCTTCCCCGTATGGAACCTGCCGCTGAAGCACCCCGTGAATATCGCCTACGAGGCAGCCACCGCCGACCTGAACGACGTGAACATGATCGACCCATTCCACCTGGAGGCCTACGGGAAGACGGCGGTCAACTACAACCGCGACATCGAGATCTTCCCCGTGCTCAACGCCCTCTTCGAAGGCATCTACGGCGAGAACCCCTATAAGTCGCCTACCGATATGGGCGTCAATATGGTGGGCTTCTGCATCAGCGACGACGAGGTGTGCTGCCAGGCCTCACGCGACGAGATTATCCGCCGCTTCTACGACGCCACGAACAAGATGGCCGACGGCGCCGACAACGAGAACGAGGTGAACAAAATCCGTCTGCTCTTCAACCAGGCGAAGATCAACACCGCCACCCGCAAGGTGACCGTTGCCGCCTACGAGAAGAAGATACAGAGTGGTCACAATGCCGCCGCCATCGAACTCGAGGACGGCACCATCATCACCGCCAAGTCGTCGCCGCTGCTCGGTTGCAGCGCCGCCCTGCTGCTCAACGCCACGAAGTATCTGGCTGGCATCGACCACGAGGCGAAGCTCATCCCGCAGTCGATGATAGAACCCATCCAGAAGACGAAGATAGAATACCTGGGCGGCAAGAACCCCCGACTGCACACCGACGAGGTGCTCGTGGCGCTCAGCGTGCTCTCGCAGAACGACGAGCAGTGCCGACAGGCGCTCGCCCAACTGCCGCAGTTGCGCGACTGTCAGGTGCACTCCACCGTGATGCTCAGCGAGGTGGACCGTAAGATTTTCAAGAAGCTGGGCTGCGGACTGACCTGCGATCCGGTGAGGAAGAAATAATCGCTGCGTTAAGAAAAAATAACCCAAAAGCGCCACGATTTTTAAAAAATTGGTGCACGAAAGCTGAAAAAATGATAAAAAACGGCGGAAGGATTTTACCTTTCGCCGTTTTTGCTGTCTGATGAGTAAATACTTGCAGGTAAAAAATTAAATGTTTCACTCAAAAAAAAAGAAATGAATATGAAAAAGATTGTTAGTATCGTATGCTGCGCCATCATGATGGCCGTATGCACCGCTCAAGCACAGGATAACCAGGATAACCAGCCCAGAAAGAAGGGCTTCAACCCCGAACAGATGATCGAGAAGAAGGCACAGCGTATCTGTCGCGAGCTGGCCCTCGACGACGCCACCGCCAAGAAGTTCACCGAGACCTTCCGCGAGTACAAGAAGGAGCTCAAGGCACTCCGCACCAAGGACTGCTGCGACGCTAAGAAGGACGGCAAGAAGGATCTCACCGAGGCCGAGGCCGCACAGATGCTGAAGGCTCGTTTCGAGATGCAGGAAAAGACCCTCTCACTCCAGAAGAAATACTACGACAAGTACAGCAAGTTCCTCACCCAGAAGCAGATTATGCGCATCTACGAGATGGAGAAGCCCCATGGCGACGGCCACGGCAAGCAGCGCTTCGGCAAGCCCGGTCAGTTCGGACAGATGAAGGGTGCCAAGATGGGAAAAGGTATGCAAAGAAAAGGCATGAACGGCAAGGGCTACGAAGGACAGCAAGAGTAGTTTAATTGTAAAGTAGTTAGTAAGATTAGTAGTTTAGTTGTTCATAAGATTAGTAAGTAAACAAAAGAATCTCGAGCTCAGCTCCGAGATTCTTTTTGTTTTCTAGGTTTTCTAGCTTTTCTCTAGATTTTCTAGGATTTTCTAGATATGCTAGATTTTCTAGATATTCTAGGATTTCTAGGATTTCTAGGATATCTAGCTCTTCTAAGAGATAAGCTTTAGTTTAGTTGTGAATAATAAAGCTACCCTCGTTATAAGAGGACGCGGCAACTGTGCGATATGTCGTGAAATCCGCTGAACCTATCGCATAAAAACTCCGCCGGTCTGCACCATTATATATATTATATAGCGCAGCCCGGCGGAGGTATGAGGGGAAATCTATTCGCTGATAAGAATCTGGACGATGCGCTCTGCCGTGCGGCCGTCCCAGCGGTCAGGGAGGGCACACTTCTTCCACTCGCCGCGCTGAAGGGTGGCGAGCGCCTGGCGCAAGCGGTCGGCATCCTCGCCCACCAGCACGTTTGTTCCGACGGACACCGTTTCCTGGTGCTCGGTATAGCTATTGAGCGTGATGCAAGGGATGCCGTTGAACGTAGCCTCCTCCGCCACATTGCCGCTGTCGGTGACGATCACCCGGGCATGGGCGGTGAGCCAGCCGAACTCCAGATAGCTGAGCGGATCGACGAGGTGGAACCGGTCGGTCGACAGGCCGTCGGCGGCCATCGCCTCCAACTGTCGGGTCACCACCTTGCGGGCCTCGCCCCTGAGCGGCGCCACAATCTCCCATCCCACAGAAACCATCTCGGTGAGCATACGGCGCAACAGCGGCTCGTCGGCCAACAGCGCCCGACGGTTGAGCGTGAACACCGCATACTGCTGGTCGACAATCCGACGGCCGTCGACCACCGCCGGCTGGCGCAATCGGTCGCGGTTCATGCGCAACGTGTCCATCAGGATATTGCCCACCAGATAAGTGTGCGACGCCTCCGACTGCTCGCGTGTGGCCACACCGGTGCTCTTCACACCCGCCGTAAACAGGTAGTCGGACAGGGCATCGATGACCAGACGGTTGATCTCCTTCGGCATCGTGATGTCGAACGAACGGGTGCCAGCCACGAGGTGAGCCAACTGGATGCCTCGCTTCTTGGTGACGATAGCAGCCGCCATCGTAGAAGCGAGGTCGTCGACCACAATCACCACATCGATGGGATGCTCGTCGAGCAGACGGTCGAATTCGGCCATCACACGACTCGTAATCTCATTCAACCGGTCGCTGTCGACACCCAGACACACATCGGGCTCAGGCATCTGGAGATCAGCAAACAACGAGGGCTCAAGCGTGGGGTCGTCCCTACGCCCTGCATAAACCAATAGACACTCGACATCAGCCTGCTGGCGAGCCACTCGAATGATAGGCGCCACTTTCACAAAGTTCGGACGCGCACCGACAATCACACAAATCTTTTTCATACCGCAAAGGTAATCATTTGCCAGGAAACGGCAAGGGATTTCACCAACATTTTTAGCACAATAAAAGGCTTACCTCACGGCAAGCCCCTTATCCCTAAACTAAACAAATACTTTTATGAAATCGAATGGTTAATCTTTCGGTTGCAAAGGTAAAGAGATTCTCGCAATGGTGCAATACCAAAAAATGGTGGTTTTCACCAAAAGACGAAACGCAACGACTCATAAAATTGGATGAATAGGATGTAGATGACAAACAGCGGCGCGCACTGACGGATACCGCAGACGAGCAGCTCGAAGACGTCGGCCATGGAACGGGCAACACCGGCCAACAGCGCGTAGGTCAGCGACAACACGACGACGAAGAAGCACACGATAGCAATCAGACTGGCGCTGAAGGCTGAGGGGAACAGTCGGCCCGAGGCGCTGAGCAAGACCGCATGGGGCACAGCCGTCAACAGGACGACGACCGCCAATAGGACGGCCAGGATAATCGCACACTGTCGCAGAGCCACCCGCTCGCGGAACAGCAGCGAGCGGGAGGGGATGCGGACAAGGGCGCCCAGCAGACCACTCCGCTGTAGACAGCCCCAGGCGATGGCCATCAGGAGCATCCACGCCAGCAAAGGCGAACAGAGCATCGACGTGAAATGGCCGAAGAACCAACGGATGCCCTCTGAACTGATGAGACTGCGCACCTCACTGGCGAGGGTGGCACTCAACAGCCATGACACCACCAGCAACAGTAGCTGGGCGACAACGAGCGTCAGGGCGGCATACGGCAGCAGCTGTCTAACTTTCATCCGCCTCCAGGTTATCGAGATCAATGATTCGTAAGGACAGGGCACGCACCACCAGACGGGTGGCGTTCACTCCCACCCCGCCATTGCCGTCGGGGAAGAGACGCTGCACCAGCTCGTTCTGACGTTTCTCCAGACTCTTCACACCGAAGGGCATACCGCGCAGGTTGGTAATCTGCTCCTTCGTATAGCCCAGTGCCAGATGACGCAGGAAACGCTCGTCGTACTCGTCGATCTCGTAGTTGACAAGAGCCTCCTGACGCAACAACTGACCGCTCACCGACCGTTTGAAGCGCTCCACAATCTTCTCGAGGATAGGCTCGTTGAACACCAGTTGCTTGCCGTCCATCACGGCGATCACATCATTACGGGTGAGCAGCTCGCCAGTCTTGAGGATGATACCGTCGGCACCAGCATCAAGCACGTCGACCCACAACTTCTCGTTGAGGATCTCACCCGTGAAGATGAGCACACGAATCTTGGGATAGCGCTCCTTGGTGGCACGGCAGATCTCTACACCCACGGTGGTAGAGCCGCCCAGCCCGAGGTCGAGCAGCACCAGGTCGGGCAACTGCTGTTTGAGCACTTTCCAGTAGGCCGACTCGCTATCGGCGGTACCAATCACCTCCGCCTCGGGTATCTCATTCTGGATGATGCCAAGCGTGCCTTTCAGTTCCAGGGGCACATCTTCTACAATAATGACTTTAAACTTGTCCATATCTTTCTTTTGCTTTGGGTAATATCAAATGAATGTTCACCTCACCGTTGTCCGTGAGCCGTGCCTCGATGCCACAGCCCCGTCGGCTCGCAGCCTCGCCGTGATCGCGTACAATCTGCCGGCAGAGCAGATAATTCACATGGGCCACCGAGGGGGTGAACAGGTTGGCACACTCCGACTCCGAAAGACGGAGCGACGGCATACGCACCACGAGCTCCACATACTTATCATCGCTCGTCGCCACAGACGGAGCCGAACAGTCGGCATCTTCACGACGGAGGATTTCGAAGAGATAGTCCATCAGGTTCTCGTCGCCCAGCACCCCATGCGCCAACGGTCGCAGATGCAGATGAACTCCCTCCACCTGTCGCTGTGCCTGCAAACTGAGGATGCCATAGAGTTCACGATAGTAGACCACCACCTCGCTGAGCGAGTCGGTGTCACCCACATCCACCAGCTGACGGATACGACTGGGATAGTACATCGTCTCGTGCTTCAGGGCCGACAGACAGTTGTCGAGCACGCTGTTGCTCACGTGCAGCTTATTGTCATCGAGCTCCGAGCGGCGGCACTCGTCCTCTGCCATCTCGATACTGTCTATCTGTTGCTGGTGCGACAACTCCGACGCTCTGAGAGCCTGCAGGATCTCGCTGACGATATGTTGCAGGGAGTCGGGATAGCGGTCGGTGAGCAACGGTTCGATACGGGTGAGTTTCTCCTTCGGCGACAGTTCGCTGAGCAGGATGCGGTTGATGCTCTTGATGCGCTCCACACAGAATCGGTAGTACAGACGATGACGGTAATAGAGCCAATAATAGGCGGGCATAATGGCCAGCAGCACCAGCACGAGCAGAATGACGGCAATCGTCTTGTTGGTCTGCGAAGTCTGCATCGTACGACAGTAGTCCGACAACCGGTTGTCGGCCGACATCTCCTTATATAATTGCGTATAGATCCTGTTGTTATAGCCATACAACTGCCACTGATGGAGGGCAAGAGCGGCGATGGCACTCTCATTGCGGATATCGAGGATAATCTGGTAGTTCGTCGGCAGGCTATCATGATACCAATGAATCTCTGGCGCTATCAGCGACACATCACCCTGACGGAGCATCAGCACCCGACCGTCGGGATGCAGCTGACGGTAATATTCGTTGAGGTAGTGACGGCAACTGTCGGCAAACATCAGCGTGCGCTCGTAGGTGCCGTTGATGTTGGAGAAATAGGCGCTGTCGGCATAGATGTTCGCCCGCTCCAGCGACAAGTAGGGCTTAGCCTCAACAGTACTCCAGGCCGACAGGCAGAACAGTCCCCATAATAGCATTCGCAGGAAACCCTTAGGTAACCGGAAGGCGAAACGACTACCCTTCCCTTCCTCGCTCTCGGCATAGATGGAACAAACACGGAATATCTGACTCATCTTCCGATACTTCTCGATGATGCCCCTGCAGTTCACCAGTCCGAAGCCATGTCCTTTCGAGGCAGTGTAATGATCCAGTATCACCTGATGGTCGAAGAGATGCTCCAGCTGTTCCTTGGGCATTCCTGCACCAGAATCCTGCACGGCAATCTCCACATAGTCATCGCCATCGGAGGCCGTGATCTTTACCTGTCCGCCCGACGGGGTGAACTTCCGCGCATTATCGGCCAGGGTGTTCAGCATAAACAAAGTAAGGATGCGGTCGGCCTTCACGACAGCCTTCGTGGGTTCCACCTCCAAGGTCAAGCCTTTCAGCACAAACCCCATCCGCCCCTTCGCGACGATATCAAACAGCGACTGGACGGCAAAGCTCTCTATATGCAGGCTTACCTCACCCTGTCGCAACTGAATCCAGTGGGTCAGCACGTCGTTATAGGCATTGATCTGGTCGGTCAGCTCACGGATATATCCTATCCGCTCAGCATACAACGCCGACGATGGCGACTGACGGTCGAGCAGCTTCACCTCGTGGATGATCCGGTCGATCAAGGGAGTGACACTATTCACCAGCGATACCTTCGCCCGCTGTTCCAGATTACGGCGTTCGTTCTGTCGAGTGCGCAGTTGGTTGAGTGCAAATCGCTCCTGCACCTCATCATAGCGCTCCTGCCATAAGGCGGTCTGCCGCTGCTGCTCCTCCTGCCAGTCGCGCAAAGGAGTGAGCAACTGGTCGAGTTGATTTCTGCTGGCCCTACGGCGATGCAGATGATAGAACAGAAGCAGCATACAAGCCAACAGGATAATCGCCAGTACCACAGCCAACAACATCCAGTTGAGTTGCTCAACGGTCTGGTCGTACTGGGCAGCACGGGCTTCCAAATAACGGTCCTGACGGGTCTGCTCCTGTAAGTCGATATAGATATTGCGGTTATAATCGCTCATCTTCTTATCGTTCATCGCCGCATAGGCCACACTCAGCTGCTCGCGAATGCTCGCCACCAGGTCGGGAGCCTGGAGAATGGTGGAATCAGCCAACGCATTCTCCAGATTCTCAAGGGCTAGACGATAGTCGCTATTGCCCAGATAACAAGAGGCCAGTGTACGATATGCGCCCGAAATCTGATAGACATCGCCATACGCTTCGAAGATGTCCAGCGCATGACCGGCTAACCATACGGGCAACTGGTCGTCAGGAACATTGTCGGGGTTGATGAACTTCATCGCCGGCATATTATCGGTCATCAGTTGCCGACGCACACCGGCATCGATGAGATGCTCCGACAACGCTTCCAGCGCATTGGCCACGAAATAGGAATAGCCGCCCTGACGGGCTAATAGGAAACAATGCAACAGGTGATCGAATTCTCGCTGGTTGATCTCCTCCTGCGTCCCTTTTGTCAGGATGCCTCCTGCTCCAATATTATAAAGGTAATTCAGGTACTGGGCCGTATCACGCTGCACCTCGTTAGGATCAATCATCCTCAGCGCCTCTACCGACTTGCGCTCCAGTCCCACATAATAATAATATGTAGAGTTTACAATAGCAAACTCCGTCTCCGCATAAAGCAGACGACGATGCTGACGCTCAGAAAGCCGGTCGCGCTCCTCGTCAATACGCTTCATGCAGGTAATGGCACGCTCACGATAGTCGTGAAAATCCTTGTTACGTGAACGGCGCTGACATAATCGCATCTGCTGAACATAACTGACGAGCAACTCTATCTGGTTGTCCGTCTGCTGGGATATCGCATTCAGATATCGTTCAGCAGCCAGATAGTCCATCTTGACAAGACTGACGAAAGCCAGATGATTATTAGCCTCCGCCGCTCCGTCGGCATATCCTCGCGATGTCTCCGCCAGTTGCAGGGCTGCCTTCGCATAATAGACCGTAGAGTCAAGATTACGATAATGATAGGCATAGGACTTAGCATTCAGTTTGTCCACCTGTTGCCTATCCGACGGTGAGCAAGCCGTAAAAAGCAGAAGGCCAAGAACAAGACTCGGCCAAAGGAAAAGACCCAATATGGGCTGATGCCATACTGGGTCTTTGATTGTTTGAAATTTATGCGCGAGCCTTAGCACAGTAGCCAAGAGCTTCTTTACATTTATCGGTGACATACTGCCAATCGCCAGCCTTCACCTTGTCACTTGGGAACAGCTTGGAGCCCATGCCCACGCAGAAAACACCAGCCTTGAACCACTTGGTGAGGTTCTCCTCCTCGGGAGCTACGCCGCCAGTAACCATAATCTTCGACCAAGGCATCGGAGCCATCAGACCCTTGATGAGGTTAGGACCAACAACGTCGCCAGGGAATACCTTGGTGAAGTCGCAACCAACCTCCTGTGCCTTACCAATCTCAGAAGGTGTCAGACAACCAGGACAATAAGTCACGCAACGACGGTTGCAAACGATAGCGATGTCGGGGTTGAACAGAGGACCAACCACGAAGTTGGCACCCAACTGGATGTACAGAGATGCGGTAGGAGCGTCAACGACAGAACCGATACCGAGAGCTAGCTCGGGACACTCCTTGTTAACCCACTTTGACAACTCACCGAACACCTCGTGAGCGAAGTCGCCGCGATTGGTAAACTCGAAAGCACGTACACCACCCTCGTAGCAGGCCTTGATGACGTTCTTGCAAACTTCAACGTCCTTGTGATAGAACACTGGGACCATAGGTGCCTCGGCAATCTTTGCCATCACCTGAAACTTATCAAATTTTGCCATAATTATTCTTTATATTCACGTTTGAAATAATACGAACCGCATTCAACGGCAACCAGTTCCCAACCTTCAAAGCCGAGTTCATTCAACTTCTTCTCTACACCAACCAGGCGGGTGACTACCTTATATTCAAACTGTTTCATTAAGAATTACCAATTATCAATTATCTCTGAACGCGTCCGTTAGCATTACCACCAGCCAGACTCTCTACCTCGTCAACACCTACCAGGTTGAAGTCACCGTTGATAGTGTGCTTCAGAGCAGAAGCAGCCACAGCAAACTCAAGAGCCTCGCCCTGAGTCGGCTTGGTCAGCAGACCGTGAATCAGACCACCAGAGAACGAGTCACCACCACCTACGCGGTCGATGATAGGATTGATCTCATAACGCTTGCTCTGATAGAACTCCTTACCATCATAGATCAGAGCCTTCCAGCCGTTGAACGTAGCAGAGAAGCTTTCACGGAGAGTAGAAACGACATACTTGAAACCAAACTCCTCGCGCATCTGCTTGAAGATACCCTCGTAGCCAGCAGCATCAGTCTGACCACCCTCTACATCAGCATCGGGCTTGAAGCCGAGGCAGAGCTCAGCATCTTCCTCATTACCGATACATACATCCACATACTGCATCAAAGGACGCATGATGCTGATAGCCTTCTCAGAAGTCCACAGCTTCTTGCGGAAGTTCAGATCGACAGATACCGTTACACCATGACGCTTAGCAGCCTCACAAGCCAACTTGGTCAACTCAGCAGCCTTGTCGGAAATGGCAGGAGTAATACCTGACCAGTGGAACCAGGCAGCACCTTCCATGATTGCATCGAAATCGAAATCCTTAGGATCAGCCTCAGCGATAGAACTGTGAGCACGGTCATAAATCACCTTTGAAGGACGCATAGATGCACCCGTCTCTGCATAGTACAAACCTACACGGTCACCACCACGAGCAATAAACTGGGTGTTCACACCATAACGACGGAGTGCATTTACTGCAATCTGTCCAATCTCATGCTTAGGCAACTTAGAAACGAAGTATGCCTCGTGACCATAGTTAGCCACGCTGACTGCTACGTTAGCCTCACCACCACCGGGGATGATGCGGAATGACTCACTCTGAATAAAACGGTCGTTGCCCTGAGGCGAAAGGCGGAGCATAATCTCGCCCAATGTTACGATTTTAGCCATAAATTTTGATTTAACTATTAATAGATTAATTTATCCATTTTGTTTGCAACCGCAAATATAGCACATTTTTTCCGAAACCAAAAATTATTTGGCAAAAAACTGAGAATTTTCATACCCTTTAAAATAATTCCTTGTCAAAAACGATTTATTAACAAAAAAGTTCGTATCTTTGCAAGGTTAATAGAAAAGAGATGGCTAACGAAAAAATCAGGATCAAAGATATTGCAGAAAGAGCCGGTGTTAGTGTGGGCACCGTAGACCGCGTGTTACACAAGCGTCCCAACGTATCTCCGAAGGCGAAGGAACAGGTAGAAAAAGCATTGAAGGAGATGGACTATCAACCTAATATGTATGCCTCTGCCCTCGCCTATAATAAGTCTTACACCTTCTACTGCATCATCCCCAAGCACGAGAACGAAGCCTACTGGGATGAAATCCAAGAGGGAGCTATGGCTGCCTGCGAACGAAGGAGAGATTTCCAGATTACTCTTCAAATGGCTTATTACGACCGTTTCAATCCCGCTTCTTTCACTCGCATCTCTAATGAATGTCTGAAAGAAGGGACCGAAGGAGTGATTGTCGTGCCAACAAGGCTCGATGTAACTCGAAAATTCACCGACATCCTCCACGAACGGAATATACCTTTTATATTATTGGACTCCTACCTACCCGACCTGAAACCATTATCGTTTTACGGGCAGGACTCTTTCCAGAGCGGCTATTTTGCGGGGTGTATGCTCATGCTAATTGCACAACACGACAAGGAAATTATGCTCATGAAGCAGACCAAGAATGGACAGGTATCCAGTAAACAACAGGACAACCGCGAAACGGGATTTCGCCATTATATGCGCGATCACTTCCCAGACATCAAAATCACTGAGTTGGATTTAGGACTAGACAAGAACAAAGAGGCGCATTACAAATTGCTGGAGAATTTCTTCGACAGTCATCCTCATGTGCACCATTGTATCACCTTCAACTCCAAGGCTCATTTGGTAGGCGAATATCTTCAGCACTCCAACAGAAGGAACGTGCAGATTATGGGTTATGATATGGTGCCGAAGAATAGAGAATGTATCAAACAGGGAAGTATCTCTTTCCTCATCGCCCAGCATGCCTATCAACAAGGATATGCTTGCGTACAAACCCTTTTTGATGCCATCATCCTGAAAAAAGAGGTGACGCCAGTCAACTATATGCCTATCGAGTTGTTGACCAAAGACAACGTGGATTTTTATAGACGAACAAATGTTGGATAAACTAAATAAATACTAAAACAATGGAACAAGCTACATTCCTCAAGATTAATCCTGCCGATTCGGTAGTGGTTTGTCTGCAACCCAAAAAGAAGGGAGAAATTATCGAAGTGGATGGCCGTCAGGTCATCGTTAACCAAGACACGCCTGCTGGTCACAAGGTACTGATTAAGGACGTGAAAGAGGGTGAGAACATTATCAAATATGGTTACCCCATCGGTCACGCTCGTCAGGACTTGAAAGCAGGAGACTGGGTGAATGAGAACAATCTTAAAACGAATCTCTCTGGAACGCTCGAGTACACATACAATCCTGTTAATGAAAAGCTTAGCATAAAAAACGAGAACAGGACTTTTAAAGGTTATGTTCGTAAGAACGGAGATGTGGGTGTAAGAAACGAGATATGGATTGTACCTACCGTCGGCTGTGTCAATGGCATCGCAGAGAGACTGGTGAAGGAGCTGAAGGCTGAGACGGGCGAGGAAGGTATCGACAGTATCTATGCATGGCATCACAACTATGGTTGCTCTCAGTTGTCTGAGGACCATGAGAACACTCGTAAGGTGCTGCGCGATATCTGTCTGCATCCAAATGCTGGTGCCGTGTTGGTGCTGAGTCTTGGTTGCGAGAACAACCAGCCCGACGACTTCATGGCGATGCTCGGCGACTATGACAAGGACCGCATCAAACTTCTGGTGACCCAGAAGGTGGAAGGCGACGAGGTAGAAGCAGGTATGAAGATTCTCCGCGAATTGTACGCAATAGCCAAACAGGATAAGCGTGAGGATGTGCCCGTATCGAAATTGCGCGTTGGTCTGAAGTGCGGTGGTAGCGATGGTTTCAGCGGCATCACCGCCAATCCGCTCGTGGGTGAGTTCAGCGACTGGCTGGTAGCACAGGGCGGAACGAGTGTGCTGACAGAGGTTCCCGAGATGTTTGGTGCCGAAACCATTCTGATGAACCGCTGTGAGACACCAGCGCTATTTGACCAGACCGTCAGTCTTATCAACAATTTCAAGAACTACTTCCTCTCCCACGGCGAACCTGTAGGCGAAAATCCGTCACCAGGCAACAAGGCTGGAGGTATCTCCACCCTGGAGGACAAAGCATTGGGATGTACCCAGAAATGCGGTCGTGCTCCTGTCAGCGGCGTGATGGAATATGGTGACCGTTTGCAGAACCACGGACTGAACCTGTTGTCGGCACCTGGCAACGACCTGGTAGCCTCTACAGCATTGGCTTCCTGCGGTTGTCATATCGTACTGTTCACCACAGGTCGTGGAACACCATTCGGCACATTCGTTCCTACGATGAAGGTAGCCACCAACCCGACTTTGGCTAAGAACAAGCCCAACTGGGTAGACTTCTCTGCCGGTCAGCTTGTGGAGGGTCGTACCATGCAGGAAATCGTTCCTGAGTTCATCGACAAAGTACTGGCAGTTGCCAGTGGCGAAAAGGCTCGCAACGAAATGAATGGCTATCGCGAAATATCCATCTTTAAGAATGGCGTAACCCTTTAACGTAAAACGGTATAACGTCAAAAAAGAAAAGGCATTGAAGAAAGGACTCATTGCATTATCACCCTTAGGCGTGTTTATCACGTTGTACTTAGTCACCAGCATCATTGCTGGTGACTTCTACAAGGTGCCTATTACTGTTGCTTTTATGATGTCCAGCATCTATGCCATCATGATCAGTACAGGCCAACCTGTCCGTCAACGTATTGATATCTACAGTCGTGGAGCAGGCAATCCTCAGATGATGTTGATGATTTGGATCTTCATCCTGGCTGGAGCCTTTGCCCACTCTGCCAAGGTGATGGGATGCATTGATGCTACCGTCAATCTCACCCTATACCTTTTACCTGGGAATATGCTGTTAGCGGGTCTTTTCTTGGCAGCCTGTTTTATCTCAATATCCATCGGCACATCTGTGGGCACCATCGTGGCCCTCACACCGATTGCCGCTGGTGTGGCCGCCTATACCGGCACCAGCATTCCCTTGATGACGGCCGTTGTGGTGGGCGGCTCCTTCTTTGGCGACAACCTGTCGTTCATCAGCGACACAACCATCGTCGCCACCTCCACACAAGGCTGCAAACTGAGCGATAAGTTTAGAGTCAACGCCTATATTGTTTTCCCTGCTGCTCTGCTGAGTTTCTTCGCCTATCTCTATTTAGGTACCGACATTACCTCGCCTCAGCACATTCCTGCGAATGAATATACGAAGGTCATCCCTTACATCGTCGTACTTTTCACAGCCATTATGGGTATGAATGTCATGGCGGTGCTCACCTTAGGCATTCTCCTGACAGGATGCATTGGTCTGCTGAACGGTTCTTTCACCATCTTCAGTTGGATGGGAGCGATGGGCGATGGTATCATCGGCATGGGAGAACTCATCATCATCACGATGATGGCTGGCGGTATGCTGGAGCTCATCAAGCACAATGGAGGCATCGATTTCGTCATCCACCGGCTTACCCGACATATCCACGGCAAGCGTGGCGCCGAACTGAGTATTGCCGGTCTGGTGAGTGTCATCGGTCTTTGTACGGCGAACAATACCATCTCTATCATCACGGTAGGTGGAATAGCCAAACAGATAGGCGACCGTTTCGGTGTAGACAACAAGAAATGTGCGTCGATTCTCGACACGTTCTCCTGCTTCGTTCAAGGCATCATTCCCTATGGCGCCCAGATTCTGATGGCAGCAGGACTGGCGAGCATTGCCCCTATCACAATTATCCCCTACCTGATTTACCCGTTTATCCTCGGGCTGACCGCACTCATGGCCATTCTTTTCCGCTATCCTAAAAAGTATTCCTAATGGACATCATCAAACGTAATTTCTATACCCTGCTCCGCTCAGCCGCATTCAACACGCGCGGTAACATTGAACCCATGTCGGCATCGAAATGGGACAAGTTACACCAACTGGCTCTCACCTATGAGGTAGTACCTTTGGTTTACAACGGTTTGCAAATGTACAGAGATGACTTTTTCCTCCAACTGTCCGACGAGCAATGGGAGATGTGGGAGAAATACTGTCGACAGCATCCTTTAGACGACAAGGAGGAGAAAAACGAGCTATTACGTGCCGATAGTCTCACCAACCCCAAGTTGAAACGCAAACTGACCCAGATCCTTCAGCAAACACCGGCAGAGAAAGCTCCCACACAACAGTTGCTCTTGTATATCATCAGCAATGTGCGCCATATTCTCTACGAAGGGGTATCGCTCAAACAGTTGATTGCCCTTGGCACCTTCCTACGGAGTGGAGGACAACAGATAGACTACCCGTTGTTGAACGAATGGCTACAACAGCTCAAGATGCGACAAATGGCAACGATGATTGGTGGTTTGCTGGTAGAGGGATTCGGTTTCTCTTTCGATGAGATACCATTTATGCGTATCACGTTGGATAAGAAGACCAGAATGGCCGTTCAAGAGATATTAGCCCTTGACGGTGGCAGGATGGAAGAATGGTATTTCGAGCAAGGGAATCATATCTTCATCAAGAACAGTAACTCCTCGGCGATGATCTGGCGTGTCTCCCACTCTGCGAAGTATTTCCGTTACTACCCGAGCGAGTCGGTCACCAGCTTCTTCACCAATTTTATCCATTCCCTCTCTCATGTAGAGGAATAGTCACTAATGACGGTATCGAATCTCGCGTAGACCGTGATGCCCCATAAATCGGCTCTTGTCTACGAATCCCCTGACTCCAACAATATTACCTTTTCCCGTATATTGCCACATGGTGATATCACGCTCGTCGGCCAATACGGGCTCCTCATCGGTATACATCGCAATCATCAACTGGTAGTCATCGATTTTCCCGAGGAGGTGTTTGTTATAGAAATTACGGAAAGTGTACAACAAGGGTTTCTGATGATAGGCCTTTTCCACCATCACCAAAAATTTCAGGAGCGAGTCGCAAAACTCCTCGGTGGGCAGATTACCCGTCGCCTCAATGTCAATCATCGGGATAAGATCCTGCTCACCTGGTCGACATTGGGTCTTGAAGTTCTCCAACTGCTTGGTCAGCTCCGTTCTCGGACGGAAGAAGTGATACGACCCCACCTTCAGTCCATAGCGATGAGCCAGTTCGATATTCCGTTCATAGCGCGAGTCGATATTATCGCCGCCTTCCGTAGCCTTTAGATAGACATAAGTCATTTTCGTATTCTCGCCAACAATCTCCCAAAACACCTCACCCTGATAATGACTCAGGTCAATGCCGTGCACATGCGAACAGGTATCCTCACATTGAATATAGGGGTTATCGTCATCTTGAGCGAAGATGCCCATTGTTATTCCAAGCAATCCTAAAGTAATAATATATCTAAAAAAAGTCATCGTGCATAAATTTACGTGCAAAGATACTAAGAATTCGAGAGAAATCACTAACTTTGCCTCAAAAATATAGGAATGAAATATTTATTGACACTTATCAGCGCACTTTTACTGTTTGTTTCATGTTCTAAAGACAGTACCTTCGATCCTCCCTCCGTTCCAACAGAACGCACGGTTCTCATCTATATGTCGGGCGAGAATAATCTCACCGAATATGGTAATTTCAGGGCTTTGCATTACGACCTGCAGGAGATTATTGAGGGTTCGAAAAGTCTCGCTGCCAACCAACGCTTATTGGTATATGTGGACAGTCTGAACACCAACATTCAAAGAGCCGGCAACCCTTATATCATGGAGGTACGCGGCGGCAAAGCGGCTATCATCAAACGGTTTGATAGCGACTTCTACTCCTGCGACCCAGCCCGTTTCCATGAGATTCTTGAGTGGTCGTACCAGTATGCCCCAGCCGACAGTTACGGATTGGTGCTTTGGGGTCATGCCAACGGATGGATTGTCTTGAAAGACAGCATTCCCGAAACGGCAGCCTCCAGAGGCAGGCGCACCTATGGTCAGGACAACGGTACCGATATGGGACAGGGAATCAAACACATGAACATCACACAGATGGCTCGTGCCTTGAAAGGGCTGCCCAAGCTCGACTTTATCTTTGCCGACTGTTGTAACATGATGTGTGCCGAGGTAGCCTATGAGCTGAAGGATGCCACTCATTACCTCATCGGTTCTCCAGCAGAGATTTCTACCGCTGGTGCTCCCTACGACCTCATCACTCCTGAGCTCTTCGGTTCCGCTCCTTATAGCGACATCGCCGAGACCTACTATGATTTCTACATGGAATTCAACAGACCGGTATCGTCACTCAACGGTTTTAGTGTGCCGGTATCGGTTATCAATACGCAGTATATGGGTGAACTGGCAGAAGCCACGCGCGACATCCTCGGAAAGCTCACCACACCGATACCCACCTATCCAGGGTCACTCAAGCCGTCCGACCAAGGCATCGCCTACTATTACCGCTACGACCAGGCCATCATGTACGATATGCGTGCCTTCGTCAAGCTCAACACTAGCAGCGAGGATTTCCAGGCTTGGGACCGTATCTACCAGCTGGCTGTACCCTACTACCAAATGTCTATGAGATGGGATACCAATAGCAATACGCTGAAGATGGTAGACTTCTACACGTTCAATCAGGACCAGTCGCTCTATGGTTGCGTCAGTATGTTCATACCGCTAACAAGCTACGAAGGCAGCGATTTGAAGTATAATCAGACTTTCAAGAATTTCGCATGGAACCGCGTTCTCAACTGGGAACGGTTCGGATGGGCGGAATAAGACGCTTACTCCTTTTCGTGAACGATCACTTTTACCTTTGAGATGCGGCGCTCGTCGAGTTCCATGATTTCGAAGGTAAAATGCTGGTAGTCGAGTTTCTCGTGAACAGCGGGGAAGTCGCCTTTGAGCTCGAGCATCAGTCCGGCCAGCGTGTCGGCATCGCCCTCAATCTCCTCGAATATGTCGTCATCGATGCCCAGTATGCGATAGAAGTCACTCAGGAGCGTCTTTCCCTCAAACACATAGGTATTCGAGTTCACGCGTACATAACTCTTCTCCTCGTCGTCGAACTCGTCGTTAATCTCACCCACAATCTCCTCGAGCACATCCTCCAGCGTCACGATACCGCTGGTGCCACCGAACTCATCGACCACGATGGCGATATGCACCTTGTTCTCCTGGAAGTCGCGCAACAGGTCGTCGATTTTCTTGGTCTCGGGCACGAAGTAAGGCGGACGGATAAGTGTCTGCCAGCGGAATGACGAGGGCTTCGACAAATGGGGCAGCAAGTCCTTGATATACAGGATGCCGCGAATATTATCGATTGATCCCTGATAGACGGGGATACGCGAATAGTTGTTTTCCACGATACACTTGAGCACATCGGCGAAAGAGGAACGGAAATCCAGGTCGACCACATCCTGCCGACTGGTCATAATCTCCTTGGCGGTCTCGTCGCCAAAGCGCACGATACCTTCCAGCATTTGGTGCTCTTCCTTCAACTCTTCTTTATCCGTCAGCTCCAATGCCTGTTCCAGGTCATCCACACTCAGTACGTGGTTCTCCTTTTGCCATACCTTCTCAGCCAGGATACCTGAGCGCAGGAGAATGGTAGCAAGGGGATAGAAAATCTTACGGAAGAAGAGGATGCTGTTCACCGCTCCCCGACAGAACGACAGCGCATACTGTCTGCTGTACACCTTTGGCATGATTTCGCCGAAGAGCAACAGCAGGAAAGTAAGGATGACCGTGATACAGAGAAACTGCAACCAGTAGGCGTTACCGAAATGAAACACGTGGGCAAAGAAATAGTTGCACAGCATGATGATGGTAACGTTCACGATATTGTTGGTGATCAGGATCGTGGCGAGTGTCCGCTCGGAGTCTTCACGCAACTTGATGATAGCACGGTCCTTTTCGCTTTTCTCCTCGTCCAACTCATTCAGATCATTGGGCGTGAGTGAGAAGAAGGCTATCTCCGAGCCCGATGCGAACGCGGAGAGAAACATCAGCAGACCGGCCAACACAATGGCTACCACTGCCCCCGTTGTTGGAGGCATCAGGTAAACCCCGTCCAGTAGCTGAGATAAGTCTGTCATCGGTTAAAAGGGGAGCTGGTTGTCGGAGCTCGACTCTTCTCCTTGCGGAGCTGGTGCAGGTTCGTTTACTACTGCGCCAGTATTGCTGCTGGCCTTCGGTGTCAGCATCTCCATATTGTCGGCCCATATCTCCGTCATATAACGGCGCTGTCCCTGTTTGTCGTCATAGGTAGAATAGCGAACACGTCCTTCGATATAGAGCTTGTCGCCCTTGTGTACATATTTTTCTACTACCTCAGCGAGTTTGCGCCACAAGATGATATTATGCCAATCCGTATGGTCGGGCACTTGTGTGCCGTTCTGCAACGTATAGCCGCGTTCTGTCGTAGCCAGACGCAAACGGGCTACTGCCACACCTTGTTCTACATAGCGTACTTCTGGTTCGGCACCTACATTGCCGATGAGCATTACCTTATTCATAGTATTCGTATATTAAAAAATTACTTTGCCTGACCCAGATAGGTAAATTTGAAATTTCTGCCTTTGGCTGACGGGAACTGACTGCGCTCGTCTACCCGCTCACGCAGATGAGCCACGATACGCTCATAACAATGCTGTCCTGAGGTAGCCTTACAGCGAGCCACAAAATGGGTGTCCTTATACTGGAACTTTCCCGTTCCGGGCACCATCAGCACGCGCTTGAAATCGATAGCCCCCTCATACCAGCCCTCCTGAGGAGTTGTCAGTCGGACCATAACAGGCGTCGGCTGTGGACGTTCTATCGCCTCCGCTACTCCGTGCACAGCACGCTTCTCCTTGAAGTCCTGCATACTCTCTGCATCGGTCTTAATAATTATAAAGTACACGCGCGGGCGAACCTTATAGCGTTTGGGGTAGAACACATCACTGGCGACATACTCACGAATGTCAGCCTCTAACGCTGCATCCATGCCTATCTCACTAATAGCTGACAAAAATTCAATCGCTTCGTCGACATCGTGCACAAAGGCTTCTTTGTCGAAATATCTCAAATACAAATTCATCAAAAGCTGTTTTTCAATTTCACTTTTAGGAACTTCAATCGAAGACCGTTATTCTGAGAGCGGAAAACGGGACTCGGACCCGCGACCCCAACCTTGGCAAGGTTGTGCTCTACCAACTGAGCTATTTCCGCAAGATGTCAAAAGAATGGTGAAGAGGAGGAGACTCGAACTCCCACGTCGCAATTAACACTACCCCCTCAAAGTAGCGCGTCTACCAATTCCGCCACCTCTCCAGCATGTAAATCACGCGAAAAAAAAGAGTGCCCAGAACAGGACTCGAACCTGCACGCCTCGCGGCACACGCACCTGAAACGTGCGCGTCTACCAATTCCGCCACCTGGGCATTGAGAATGTGAGAATCAACATTCTTCACCTCTTTTGTTTCAACATGTGAGCGGAAAACGGGACTCGGACCCGCGACCCCAACCTTGGCAAGGTTGTGCTCTACCAACTGAGCTATTTCCGCATTCTTTTCGTGCATTTCCCTAAATGCGGATGCAAAGGTAATGCTTTTTTTGGAACTGCCAAAACTTTTTCCTGCTTTTTTTCAAAAAATGACGAAAGTTGTCGGAAATATTGGTGGTCTTGCGCAACGCCTACAGTTCTCAGAGGCCGGTATTAACAAGGTTTTGGCGGCCCTACGCAAGAAAGGACAGTTTCAGGCACATCAGCGTGAGGTCGTCGTTGGGTTCTACTCCGGCACGATGCTGCTCCACAGCATCTATCAGTCTGTCGATGATCTGGTGGGAGTTAAGACTAGCGGCATCGGCCAACAGTTGTTGCAAACGGTCATCACCAAATTGTTCGTATTGGGCATTCTCAGCCTCATTCAGTCCGTCGGTATAGACCAGTAGTCGATGACCTCGGATATCATCGATGCTCTCACCGCAGAATGAGGCGTCAGGCCAGAAGCCAATCATCTGATTGACATACTTCATCTTCATAAACTGATCGTCCAATACAGGGGGATTATGGCCACAGTTGCAGTAGTCGAGGCTTCCAGTATCCAGATGAAGCAGTCCGATGAACATGGTGACGAACATATTGCTGTTGTTTCCCTCTGCCAATTCGTTGTTCATGCGGAAAGCGATGTCGGCAGGCAACATTCCCTCATCGGCTAGTGTACGGAAGAGTCGTGCTGCCTGTGCCATGAAGAGTGAGGCGGGAACGCCCTTACCGCTCACGTCACCTACACAGAAATACAGTCTGTCACCATCCATCACATAGCTGTAAAGGTCGCCTCCCACCTCTTTGGCAGGCGTCATCGTGGCATACATATCGAGACCGTCGCGTTCGGGGAACACTCCCGGCACCATCGACATTTGTATGTCGCGAGCGATGCGCAGTTCCGATTCTATGCGTTCCTTGGCAGCGGTAGTCTCTTCAAGTTGGTTGTAGGCGGTCTGGAGTTCTGTATGCGCCGTTTCCAACTGCTGATGGGCTGCAGCGAGACGTTTCTGTGCCTTGCGACGATGCCACGTATAAATCACAAAGAAGGCTGTCAGCAGGACAAGCGCCACGAGCGTACCTATCCAGCGGTTTTGAGATAGTTTTGCCTCTTGTTCAGCAATCTGTTGCTCTTTGCCTTTGGTGTCATAGATAGTAGCCAGCTTGGCAGCGTTATCCTTTTTGATATGGTATATCACGCTATCAATGATGGCGCACAGCTCATCACTTACCTCCAAAGCCTTGTCGTTTTGATGGACCGCCCGGAATATCTGATAATTCACAGCCAGATTATGGGCAAACACTACTGAGTAACCATATTTCGTGTAATCAGTATATTTCTTGTAATATTCATAATCCTCTGCATTATATTTGGCAGCCTCCTGATATCGTCCTAAGCGACGCAGGACACCCAATTTCATCCCCCTATTTTGGTCCGTATTGACGATATCCATAGCCGCCAGACTGTCATATACCTCCGAAGCCTCTTTCCGCTTTCCCAACTCGGCCAGACAAACTGCCTTGAGAAACAACTGTTGGCTTTTATAGTAATCATAATGACCAGGTGGATAATTAGGCTTGTATCGGCTAATCATCCCTCCCAAGCGGTCTACCCATATCCTCATGGGCTTATAGCTCCCTGCATCGTGAAAACTGCGGCAGATGCCGAATGTGATATCCGTAAAAGCAGAAGCGTATATACTATCGGACACCTTCTCCATCCACATCTTTTGTGCTTTCCACAGTTCATCGAAAGTCTTCGTGGCCTCCTCCACATCACCTGTCTGAGCATGAATTTCTCCCAGAAGGGCGTACAGTTTCAGTGGAACCGTCACGCTAGATTCATCCCATTGATCATTATTCTCCCATTCTTTGATTTGATCAATGGCCTCCGTCACCAACTCCACAGCACCTCCGTAGTTGCTTCTCACGTCACGAAGGATAAGGGCTAATTCTAAGTAGCTGGCGATAAAATAAGTCTGACTGCTCACTTTTTTCTTTCCTGCCTCAATACCCTGACGATAGGATTTCTCAGCCGCCTCTACTTCACCTTTGTAATAATGTATGCTTCCTTGGTAAAAACTGACCATCTCTGGTCCCCACGCCTTGCATTGCCCCAATGAGTCAATAACAGCCAAGCATTCGTCATACTTTCTATCTAAAATCAACTTTTCAACATAACGTATTTCTTTCTCTTGGCTACTTACATCTACGTTTTTGGAGTTGTCGCACGAGATGAACAGCATAGGAACTGTCACCATCGCCATGAGAACGATGGCAGTACACTTTAGGAAATAGGAGATCTTCATCATTAATCTCAATCTTGGTACAATTTGTGTTAGCTCTTCTGGATTAGGCACGTCCTTTTCATTCAGAGTCTGGTGCAAAGATACAAACTTTTCTTTAAAAAATACGTATTCCTAAAGTTTTTTACGGAAAAAGATTCCGCACAAAAATATCATTTAGTTCATCACCTGAAAACGGGAATAAAGGGCACGAAAAACGCATTTTGTTAGCTCTGGAGACTGCAAGTGTTGCTTCGAGGAGTCTGCACGTGTTACCTCGAGGAGTCTGCACGTGTTACCTCGAGGAGGCGACAAATGTAACTTTGAGCGACTTCAACAATGAAAAATGACGTATTTGGAACTCTTTTAGAGCAGGAATTTGATACATTTTGTGACTTTTGAAGGCTTTGACATCACCGGATGGGTGCAGTTGAAATATTGTAAGTCATTGCTTCTTAGGGAATTACATAAATAATTAATGTTGTCCGCAGTCTCAGTCTCAGAGTCTCAGTTATTTTTCAAACCTACCCCTCAACTCACTCTTATGTATATATATTATATATAACTAATTAATAATTAATAAGTTATAAGTATTATAAGGAGGGGGCTTGAGTTAGATGATGACTTTTATTTTTAACTGAGACTGAGATTTGAGACTGTAATGTCTGCTGAATGACGGGGCGAGGTTACTCCCCCGCATTTCTGATTTTGTTATACTTTCTAATATGCTCCAGCATCTGGGAGCTCCAGGTTTGGGAGCCAGGAATCTGATAGCGGCAGTTGCCTGTGGCTGAGGGCGTAAAAAGCATCGCGCAATTTTGAGATAGCTCTACGGTGCCTCGCATCGAGAGCGCAAAGAAGTCGTTGCCCTCGACAGCTTGGATGACGGTCATCGGGTCCCACATCTTCTGCCCCGTATAGCAGTTGCAATTCATATAAACCTGTTTGATGGGATGGCGGTCGGTCCAGTTGATGTCGCTGATAACCTGTTGGGGGTCGTAGTCGACGGTTAGACCCACCTCCATCGGTGAAAAGATGATGTCGACATCCTTGGGCCAGAGATCAAAGAAATCATAGGCAAATACTGAATGAAGATGTGCGGATTGGGGACACCATCCTCAACGAGTCCGATAGGCACGTCACCGTGACCGAAGTAAGTGTTCACCACATCGGCACAGGCAGCGTAGTCTTCGCCTTCACGATTGACGATAACGCCCAGCAACTTACAGCGTCCCTCGTCCTGGTAGCGATGTAACCATCAGTCTAAGGGAATTTCAGGATGCTGTACAGCCAGCGGCATATCCTTCTGCGAAAGGTAGAACATATAGAGGATGACGGGTTTCTTTCCGCGGTTCTCGCCGTGATGAATCGTGTTCACCATCTCGACGACAGCCTCGCCCTCGTGAACCACCTTCTCCTTGCCGTCCTGTCCGATAATGGTCAGCTCGCCCTGTACCAGCACACCATAGTTCATAACAGGATGGTGGTGCCAACCGAGTTTCTGACCAGCAGGAAACACGTATTTCACAGCCACCAGTTCAGGACGTCCCTGCAGATAATCGGGCAACTCTACCCCATCCCAGCTCTGACTGGTACGAATCAGTTCGGTACTCTCCACCTTGGTAGGTGTTTCTGTTTCTGCCTTTGTCTCCTTACAAGAAGTGAACATACTCATGCCGCAAATGAGGGTGGCGACCATCACCCAACTAAAACTCTTTTTCATCGTTATATTTTGTTTATGACTGCTATAAATTATAATATGTGGATGCAAAAGTATACTATTCTGAGGAAAAATCCATCACTTTGTATCAATTATTTAAAAATATTTAGAGAATCGTCTTCTTTCAGATATTGATAGGTACGACCACCTTGAAGGTGATGTTGCGCCCCATATTGAAGATGCCGCGACGCCCCGTCACCCTATTTATATCGGTATATTTCAGACGGCTCAGATGGTTCTGATAGGCTTTGTTCAGCAGATTGTCGGCGGTGATGTACAACTCAGCCACCTTCTTACCCCGGAACTGGATATCGGTACCAGCCGAAAGGCGCAGCAAGGCGTAGCCCGGCGTGACCGTCTCGGTATCATCGGCACGATAGATGTGCGTCTGCTTCAGATAAGCATCGAGCGCAACAGCCACAAACAGGTTATTGAACCACGAGCGGTGGACGGTCTCCGCAGTATGGCGATGACGGATTGTATTGTGCGAGTGGTGGAAGATTTCCCATTTCAGTTCCGACGACCAGTGGGGAGCCGGTGTGAAAGGCAGGTATTTGGTATCGGGAGTGGCATCCAGCAACTGTGCATCAACCAGCGAGAACGTGTTGGAGAAATGCACGGAATGGATGGGATGGATGTCGACACCAGCCTCGAAGCCCAACAATCGGGCATCACCCTGGGTATAGGCATAAGTGAGATAGCCCTCCTCGATCTCCTGTGGCAGTCGATGGGCAAAGATATAGTTGCTGATACGATTGGCAAAAAGCGCTAACTGTACAGATACAAAGCGCGAGGTGAAGTCGAGACCGAGATCGGCCTGAAGACTATACTCAGCCTTGAGTTGCCGATTGCCTAGCTCGTAACGGACAGACCCCTCATGAACACCATTGGAAGCCAACTCACTCATATTGGGCGTGCGAAAGCCACGAGCCACATTCAGTCGCAGGTTAAAGTGCTCGTTGATATGGCACACAGCCCCGATACTGCCCGTGACGCCATTAAAATGACGAGTAAAGTCGTGAAAGCGCAGACGGTCGTCCTCCATCAACTCGTCGCCGTGAACCCTACGATGATCGTAGCGCACTCCCCCATTCAGCGTCCAGTGGTCGCCAAGGGTTTTCATGGCGGTAGCATAGATGCCGACATCAAAAAGACGGTAGTCGGGAAGCAGGTATTCCTCACCTTTGTTGACAGAGCTCTGATACATTCCACCCACGCCGGCAGAGAAGGTCCACCCCTTCCACTCGTTAGTCACGTAGCGCAGGTCGTAGGTCATTGTGTGCAACTTGAAGTAGAGTTCGCTGTCGTCAGCCGACTCTTCAAACTCCTGACGGTTATTCTGCTGATAGCCGATGATGGCTTTCAGATAGCCCGACGAGAGGTTCAACGAGTTATCCCACACCAGCTTATAATGTTTCACTTGCTGGAAAGGCAACGTCTTGCCGTAGGTCTTCACATGGTCTGTGCTACACTCCAGTTCGCCCGTCAGCGGGTTGCGCTCGCCCTCCACAATGCTGGGTGTCAGGTGATAGAGCGACCCAATCAGTCGGGTGTGTCCCCATGTCTTGTTGAGTCCCACCATCATCCTACCGGCCAGTTCGCGGAACTGCGAGCCAGGCACGTAGCCATCGTACTTATTCTTATAAGCATGCGCCATCTTTTGACTGAAACGGGCATCCCAAACAATCCCTTTCTGATTTCCCCCCAACGAGAGGTGGTAACCGAAAAGACCGTTATTGGTCTGATACTCCGTACTCACATTGGCACGCATCTCTCCTTCAGGTAATATGGGCTGAGGATGGAGGATGACCACGCCCGCCATAGCGTCGGAGCCGTACATCAGCGAGGCAGGACCTTTCAGTATCTCAACAGAGTTGACGCTATTGCCGTCTACCTCAACGCCATGTTCATCGCCCCATTGCTGACCTTCCTGACGCACACCCTCACTCATCACCACCACACGATTGTAACCCAGTCCGCGAATGATGGGTTTGGAAATGCTGCCGCCCGTAGTCAACTGACTGATGCCTGGCTGATGACTTAGCGCATCGACAATGTTGGTAGAGGCGATGCCCCTCAGCGCTTGCGGGGTGATGATACTCACCGGAGAAGTAGCATGTTTCAGTTTCGTAGAACCAGTCACTCCCGTCACCGTCACTTCGTTCAGGTTCAGATGGCGGAAGAACACGTCGGTGCTGTCGGTATGACCGTCAGCAGACTTCTTTGCATGATGATGTGTTGTTTCACTATTTTGAGCTGCCATTGTCGCACATAAACACAACAATGACAGAATGATATATCTTGTTTTCATTCTGTAATGGTAATAAAATGGAATTTAATAATGTATATAAGTATAAACCCGTAGAAATCAGAACATCGGAGGTCCACGGGTAATCATCATGCCACAGCAGACGGAATGATAGCCGCACAAAGGCTGGGCATATTTTTTCCTACATACATGAATATATACCATGCTGGCAACTATTGTAGCTGCCGTCAGCATCGTCAGCGTCAGAAACTGACACAATACGCAGTCATGCGCCCATGTTACAGAATAGGTCAGGTGACCATGGCAACTATGATGCACGCAGTCATTGCATTCCGTTTCAGTCAACGTACCGCTGTTCTCATGCACATGAAGTGATGAGAAAAGTAGCATCGGCACGAAAACGGCCAATAACAACCACGATGCAAAATGTCGCTTGGTCAGATACAAGGGAATTTAAGTTTTATTGGTTTAACTCTCTGATGACATCGGCCTCAATGAATCTCCAACCCTTGGCCGTGATATTTCTCGTATTGACAATGAGCAACACCTTGCCTCGGTAGTGTTAACAGACAGGTCATCATTAGTTTTTTCATATAGTTTTTGTTGTTAAGAATAAAAAACATGTTGCAAAATTAGTGATTTCGACGACAAAAGTACAAAATAATGCGGATATTTTACTAATTTTGCAGCAAATTTATATCAGAACGCACAAGAAACCCTATTCTTGCGAGTTGATTATAACAAACGAAGAAAGATGAGAATATGTAACCTGATTGCACGATGGATGGGAGTATTGGTATTACTGGTTGCCGTACTGTCTATGACAGTTCCAGCATCGTTTCTATGGATTGACACTTGGACCATCAATCCGATGTTAGGCATCATCATGTTCGGTATGGGACTGACCCTCTCGCCACACGACTTCAAGATTGTATTGAGTCGTCCTAAGGATATCCTGATTGGTTGTCTTACCCAGTTTAGCGTTATGCCCCTGCTGGCTTGGTTGTTGGTGCGCGCATTCTCGTTACCCGAAGAGCTGGCGCTGGGTGTCATCCTCGTGGGCTGCTGTCCTGGAGGAACGGCATCGAACGTAATTACCTATCTGGCCAAAGGCGATTTAGCCCTCTCTGTCGGCATGACTGCCACATCGACCTTGCTTGCTCCGTTTCTCACCCCGTTGTTGGTCTGGGTGTTGGCTGGAACAATGGTGGATGTCGATACCTTAGGAATGTTGAAGAGCATCGTTTATGTTGTCATCGCGCCTATCCTTGGCGGACTGTTCTGCCAACATTTTCTCCCACGAGCCACCCAAAAAGTCACTCCTTATCTGCCCGCCTTCTCGTCGATTGCCATCGCGTTGACGGTTGGCATCGTGGTGTCCCATAATGCCGACAGACTATGGATAGGCGGACTGCTGGTAGTGTTTGTTGTGATGGTCCATAATCTGTTGGGACTGTTGATTGGCTTCCTGGTAGGCCGTCTGACTCGACTGTCGAAGCCGAAGCGTGTAGCCTTAAGCATCGAGGTGGGCATGCAGAACTCCGGACTGGCTTCTTCGCTGGCCGTCATCCATTTCGCTGCCTTCCCACTCGCCACTATTCCCGGAGCTATCTTCAGTGTGTGGCACAACATCAGCGGAGCATTGACCGCCAGACTCTATCAGAGATTATACGCTACCCCTACGGAACAAGCCTAACACCATCATCATTTTTAGGTATTTTGACGAAAAACTGTCTACACAGTCATCCTTTTCTCGTAAAAAATGACTATCTTTGCATGCTTTAAAGAACAAATCGTATTGCATGGGTAGATTATCGGAGTTGAAGACGGGCGAAAAGGCAGTTATCGTCAAGGTATTAGGGCACGGTGGCTTCCGCAAACGCATCATTGAGATGGGGTTTATCAAGGGACAGAACATAGAAGTGCTCTTGAACGCTCCGCTCCAAGACCCCGTGAAATACAAGGTGATGGGCTATGAAGTGTCGCTTCGCCGACAGGAGGCAGAGATGATTGAGGTAGTATCGAAAGAAGACATCCTGCCAGAGAAAGAGGCTGTAGGTCAGCGCCCTATCCTCTCCGACGACGAGCTTCTACACGAAAAAGCCAGTCGTCAGCGCCGAGTCATCAATATCGCCTTCGTGGGCAACCCCAACTGTGGAAAGACGTCGCTCTTCAACTTCGCTTCAGGAGCCCATGAGCGAGTAGGCAACTATTCTGGCGTTACCGTTGACGCCAAAGAAGGCTATACCCAATTTGAGGGATACCAATTGAATCTGGTAGACCTCCCCGGCACTTATTCGCTCTCTGCCTACAGTCCCGAGGAGCTCTATGTCCGCAAACAAATCATCGAGAAAACACCGGATGTCATCGTCAATGTCATCGACTCTAGCAACCTCGAGAGAAACTTATATCTAACAACGCAACTCGTTGATATGCATATTCGTATGGTTTGCGCACTCAATATGTTCGACGAACTTGAAGAGCGTGGCGACCAGTTGGATATAGATAAGTTGGGCGAGTTGTTTGGCGTGCCGATGGTACCCACTGTTTTCAAGACCGGAAAAGGTGTCGACCTACTCTTCCGTACCGTCATCCAAATGTATGAGGGCAAGGAAGACGACGACCCTCATTTCCGTCATATCCACATCAACCACGGTCACGAGATAGAAGACGGTATCAGTCATATACAGACCTATCTGAAGAATGATATCAGCATTCGCAACCGCTACTCTACCCGATTCCTCGCCATCAAACTACTGGAGCACGATAAAGACATCGAGCGATTTATCAAGACCCTGGCAGATGCCGACAGGATTATCGAGACACGCAATAACGCCGACAAACGTGTGATGGAGGAGACGAAGGAAGACTCTGAGACCGCTATCATGGATGCCAAATACGGATTTATCCATGGAGCGCTACAAGAGGCGGGCTACCAGGAAGGCAACAAGACCGACACCTATAGGGCCACCCATCTGATAGACGCTATTATCACGCACAAATGGTTGGGGTTCCCCATCTTTATCCTCCTGCTCTTCCTGATGTTTCAGGTCACCTTCTCCCTCGGACAATACCCGATGGACTGGATCGACGCCCTTTTCGGCTGGCTGGGCGACACCATCAGCGCCACGATACCCGACGGTCCGCTCAAGGATATGTTGGTGGACGGCATCATTGCCGGTGTAGGCTCCGTGATCGTGTTCCTCCCACAGATTCTGATACTCTACACGTTTATCTCGCTGATGGAAGACAGCGGTTATATGGCTCGTGCGGCCTTTATCATGGATAAGATTATGCACAAAATGGGGCTACACGGAAAGTCCTTCATCCCTCTCATCATGGGATTCGGCTGTAACGTGCCCGCCATCATGGCCACAAGGACAGTAGAGAGCAGGCGCAGTCGTCTGATCACGATGCTCATCCTCCCGCTCATGTCATGTTCCGCCCGTTTGCCTATCTATATCATGGTCATCGGCACCTTCTTTGCCGTGGAATACCAGAGTCTGATCATGATTTCACTCTACGTCGTCGGCATCTTCATGGCAGTCATCATGAGCCGCATCTTCAGTCGGTGGTTGATCAAGGGCGAAGACACGCCGTTTGTAATGGAGCTTCCACCCTACCGTTTCCCTACCTGGAAAGCGATTGGCAGACATACTTGGGAGAAAGGCAAGCAATACCTGAAGAAGATGGGCGGCATCATTCTTGTGGCATCCATCATCGTATGGGCGCTCGGCTATTTCCCGCATATCGACGGAGCCGACCCTGCCACACAGCAAGAGCAGAGCTATATCGGCAAAATGGGCAAGGCCATCGAACCCATCTTCTACACGCAAGGCTTCGACTGGAAACTGGACGTGAGTCTGGTGGCTGGCGTAGGCGCCAAGGAGATTGTCGCCTCTACGGTGGGCGTACTCTACAGCAACAGCGAAAATCTGGCCAGCAGTATCACCCCACTCACCGCTATCAGCTACCTACTCTTCGTCCTGCTCTACTTCCCCTGCATCGCCACCATCACCGCCATCAGGCACGAGACAGGATCGTGGAAATGGGCCCTGTTTACCGCAAGCTACACCACCTTGTTGGCATGGTGCGTCTCAGCACTCGTTTACCAATTGGGACGTCTTATTTTGTAAGATACGTATAGCAAACACCCCCAGAACGGTCTGCGACATGCTAAAAAATGGTAATTTTTAGGGCATATCAAGAAAAAGACCTACCCAAAAGTAGGTATTCTCATCATTTTTTTCTATCTTTGCAGTCGATAAAAAAGCATCATTTTCAACTTTAATTTAGAGATAAGAATATGCAGTATTCTAACGAAGTCAACAACATGTGCGTTGTTGCAAAGGGTCCTAATCACGGACCAGCTCCTATTCCTGAGGAGGGTAAATGGATTCAGGCAAAAGAGATTAAGGACATCTCTGGTTACACTCATGGTATCGGTTGGTGTGCCCCTCAGCAGGGTGCTTGCAAACTGAGTCTGAACGTGAAGGACGGTATCATCCAAGAGGCTCTCGTTGAGACCATCGGTTGCACAGGTATGACTCACTCGGCTGCTATGGCCTCTGAGATTCTTCCTGGCAAAACTATCCTCGAGGCGCTGAATACCGACCTCGTTTGCGACGCTATCAACACCGCTATGCGCGAGCTGTTCCTGCAGATTGTCTATGGTCGTACACAGAGTGCTTTCTCTGAGGGCGGTCTGGTCATCGGAGCCGGTCTCGAAGACCTGGGTAAGGGTCTGCGCTCACAGACAGGTACGCTCTATGGTACTGTAGCTAAGGGTACTCGTTACCTCGAGCTGACGGAGGGTTACATCACCAAGCAGTTCCTGGACAAGGACAATCAGGTGTGCGGCTATGAGTACGTTCATCTGGGCAAGATGATGGAAGCCATCAAGAACGGTATGGATGCCAACGAGGCTGTGAAGAAGTTCACTGGTTCTTACGGTCGTACTACCGCTGAGCAGGGAATCGTTAAAGCTATTGACCCACGTAAAGAATAAGGAGGAGACGAAGTATGATTAGAAAAGTATCATTCGAGAGCTACGAGCGTCGTATCAACCAGGTACTGGCAGCTCTAAAAGAGAACGGAATCAACAGCATCGAGGAAGCAAATGAGATTTGCGAGAAGGCTGGCGTGGATCCATATAAGATGTGTGAGGACACTCAGGGTATCTGCTTCGAGAATGCCAAGTGGGCCTATGTTTGCGGTGCCGCTATCGCTATCAAGAAGGGTGTGAAGAGTGCTGCTGAGGCTGCCGAGGCTATCGGTATCGGTCTGCAAAGCTTCTGTATCCCTGGATCAGTAGCCGACGACCGTAAGGTGGGTATCGGACACGGTAACCTCGCCGCTCGTCTGCTACGTGAGGAGACCGAGTGTTTCGCCTTCCTCGCTGGTCACGAGAGCTTCGCTGCTGCCGAGGGCGCCATCAAGATTGCTGAGAAGGCCAACAAGGTTCGCCAGAAGCCACTCCGCGTAATCCTGAACGGTCTGGGCAAGGATGCTGCCATGATTATCAGTCGTATCAACGGATTCACCTATGTACAGACCAAGTTCGACTACTATACTGGCGAGGTGAAGACAATTAAGGAAACCGCATATTCCGACGGTCCTCGTGCCAAGGTAAAGTGCTACGGCGCCGACGATGTGCGTGAAGGTGTTGCTATCCTGTGGAAGGAGAACGTCGACGTTTCCATCACAGGTAACTCTACCAACCCTACACGTTTCCAGCACCCAGTAGCTGGTACCTACAAGAAGGAGCGCGTACTCGCTGGTAAGCCATACTTCTCTGTAGCTTCAGGTGGCGGTACAGGTCGTACACTGCACCCAGACAACATGGCTGCCGGTCCTGCATCTTACGGTATGACCGATACACTCGGTCGTATGCACTCTGATGCGCAGTTTGCCGGTTCTTCTTCAGTACCTGCACACGTAGAGATGATGGGCTTCCTCGGCATCGGTAACAACCCAATGGTAGGTGCTACTGTATCTATCGCAGTGGAGGTTTCACTTGCATTGAACGGAAAATAATCGAACCGATGATCACTAATAGGAAAGGCGGTGCTCATGAGCATCGCCTTTTTATGTTACTAATGATAGATTATGCTAGCGAAGGCTCAGACGAAGCCTCTAACGTAATGACCAGTGTCTGTTGCGTGGACGGTTGGATACGGAAAGGATTCGCAGGACGCCTATTCACTAGCCACACAATCTGATGACTGGCATCCTCCAAAACCAGTTGGCGCCGTTTCTCCATCAGGTTCTGCTTGCAATCGGTCAGGAAGTCGCTGACCAGTTTCTGACCATTCATCCCCAGCGGCACAAACCGGTCGCCGGAATGTGCTGTACGAAGCGTCAGAGGGAAACAAACGGTATGGGCATCTAATGTACAACAATGGGCATCGCGCGACAGCTGGCACCCTTCTTCGAGTCGTACACGTAACTTTCTACCATCAGCACATCTATAGGTTCCAGGCTCAGGAATCAGCATGTCGGGAAATGGTTCCTGATGAGGTTCCAGCAATAGTCGTCCACGATCAATGAGCAAATCGTGCGTAGCCGAAGAAAAGACCTTCCCAGAGGGTCCTTCAAGACTCTCCATCACTTGCGGTATCATAGCCGATGAAAAGCCATAGGGCTGCAACCACTCATGGAGAAGCAACGAAGGAGAAGGTTCCTTCTTCAAGGCACCGATATCCACAGAAGCGTTGTTAACCAACCGACCTAAAGACTCGCTAACAGAGGCATCCAACAGTCGTTCGGCCTCCGCAAGATAACGCGCCGACCGCCAGATATTCGTTGACGCAGCAGGATTAATTTGTTGAAGAATCGGAACAAGATGATGACGAATTTTATTACGTAAAGCGTCATCTTCAAGGTTCGTTGAGTCGGTTACAAACGACTGACCAGCATCCTTCAAGTATACTTCAATCTCTTCACGAGAGACATTAAGTAACGGTCTGACAATATACCCATTACAAGAACGAATTCCAGTTAACCCATGAACTCCAGAACCTCGCAAGAGATTCATCAAAAGCGTCTCTACCGCATCATCACGATGATGGGCAACACAGACCCCATCGGCATCCACATCTTGTCGTAATTGTTCAAAGTAACAATAGCGCAATTCACGAGCCGCCATCTCTATGCTGACATGATGCAGACTGGCATAGGATTGAGTATCGAAATGAATGCGATGAAGAGGAATATTTCGTTGTTCACAAAGCGACACGACGAAAGCCTCATCGCGATCCGATTCCTCTCCTCGCAAATGAAAATTGCAATGAACAGCTTCCAACTGGTAACCCAGCCTTTGCAATATAAGCAGAAGGGCAACGCTATCGGCACCGCCACTCACCGCCACCAGATAACGCCCCTCAAGACGTAACAGTTGCTCTTGTTGAATCCATTGACGGACACGCTCTTCGAGTTCCTGTTTCATGACTAATCGTCTATGCTTACTCTACATATAATACCAGTCCTTTCAGGTATTCTCCCTCTGGATGGTAAATATTGATCGGATGGTCGGCCGGCTGATGCAACTGATACAGGATGCGCACTTTACGCCCAGCCAGCGCCGCAGCGGTAAAGACAGCATTGCGGAAATGATCCTTCGTCACCACTTGCGAACATGAGAAGGTAAACAGGATTCCACCCTTCTCAATCTTTTCAAAGGCTTTCATATTCAGACGAGTATAACCCTTCAAGGCATTATGCAAAGCCCCTCGATGCTTGGCGAAAGCGGGAGGATCGAGAATAATCAGGTCATAACCCTGGCCTGCAGCGCTGGATATCCCCTCTAAAAACTTAAACGCATCCTCGCAGAATGCCTGATGACGCTGGTCGTCGGGGAAGTTAAGTGTCACATTACGATTCGTCAGCTCTATCGCCTTTGCGCTGCTGTCAACAGAATGAACCCACTGAGCTCCGCCACGCATAGCATAGAACGAGAAACCTCCTGTGTAACAGAACATATTCAGGACTCGACGCCCTTTAGCAAAACGCTCCAACAACGAACGATTCTCGCGTTGGTCGACGAAAAAACCCGTTTTTTGTCCCCTTAGCCAGTCAACATAAAACTGCAACCTATTCTCCATCGCCACATTCTCGTCACTTCCGCCATAGATAAAGCCATTGTCGGGCTCCATGAACGGAAGGGTTGTCTCACTCTTATAATAGACATTCGCCACACGATTGCCCATCACCTTCACCAATTGCTCGGCAATCTCCTTGCGTTGCAAGTGCATACCGATACTATGAGCCTGCATGACAGCGGTCTTGCCATAGATATCAATCACGAGTCCAGGCAGGTGATCACCTTCGCCATGCACCAACCGATAAGTATTGTTCGTGGGGTTATCAGCCAATCCTAACGTCAGTCGTACTGCCAATGCCGACTGTAACCGTGAGGCCCAAAAGGCAGCATCAATGGGCACATCGCTGAACGAAAGTACTCGTACGGCAATGGACCCCATTTGGAAGTGACCTACAGCGATAAAGCGGTGATCAGAATTCATAACTCTGACGGTCTCGCCTTCTTCTATACCTTCATCGGCATGATGGATGGCACCTGAGAATATCCAGGGATGAAATCGTTTTAGACTCTCTTCCTTTCCCCGTTTAAGATAAATCTGTCTCATCTTCTTGAGATTTTTCTGTTTGAGCTATTTCCGTTTGAGGTTCCTCTATGACAACCAACTGATAATCGTGCGTTTTCTTTAGGCGGCACAGCTCCTTGTAGAGTTGAACACAGGCCCATGCATCGGTCGAAGCATAGCGTTTCTGCTGTTCTGTCAGGACATCACGATCCCAGTTCGAGAGTTGTTCTTTCTTACTGATATGTTGTCCGAACACATTCGCATAAATCTTCTGCAACGACAAATCCTTGATCCCCAGAGTCCCTACCATCTCCTGAATGTCGATGAAAGCGCCTGGCGTAAACGAGTATACACGCGAGAGAACGGTCAAGTCGTCATGCCATGAGAGTCCCACCTTCTTTACCTTTCGGTCTTCGAGCAGGCGGATAATATCGGACGACTGGCCAATCATCTTCAGCCGGAACAAGAAACAGATGTGAGGAGTAGACACTTGCAAAAGGGATACCTGATAACTCACCCCCTTGGTAAAAGACGGGCGCGTCTCAGTATCAAATCCCAATAGCGGTTGATCCAACAGATAATCCACTGCGCTACGAGCCTGTTGAGCGTTGAGAACTACAACAATTCTTCCCGCAAACAACGCCCTTGGGAGAGCAGAAATCTGCCTCTTATCATATTTGTTATAGAGTACCTTTTTCATTTCAAGGTGCAAAAATATAAAAAAATACGCAAATTTGTGGCGTTTTCTGAGTTTTTTCAGTTAATTTTGCAGCACATTTACAGAACTAGTCAATGGCAAAAAAGAAAAAATCGAAGGAATCATCCATCAGCGAAGCGCTCGGATTCAAAAATATGATGCTCAGCGAACGTCTCAGTTTCATGTCAGGTGCTATCCTCTTCTGTATAGCAGCCTACATGATTGTGTCCTTTATCTCATTCTTCAGCACCTCGTCTGCCGATATCAGTATGATTGAGTCGCCAAAGGTTGGAGAAATCATGAACACCAGCAGACAATTCACAAACATCTGTGGCTCTATCGGAGCCTATATTTCCTATTTCTTTATCAAAAGATGTTTTGGAATCCCCGCCTTTTTGATACCCGTCTTTTTGCTATTGCTTTCTACCCAGATCATGCGGGCCTACAAGTTCAATCTGCTGAAATGGTTCATGTGTCTGATGCTAATCATGATATGGTCAAGTCTTGTCCTGGCAGAATACCTCACCCCATTCTTTGGGGATTTCTGCTACAACCCTGGCGGTGATCACGGCTTGTCTGTTTGCAATACCATCAGCAACCTGATTGGTACACCAGGCCTCAGCGCAATCTTGGGCCTCACCGCCATTGGATTCCTGACCTACGTGAGTGCAGAGACCGTTTATATCATCCGCAAACTTCTGAACCCGTCGCACTTCTTCGACAAGGTGAAGTTTAAGATTGTAGACACTTCCAAACGTGACGAGCTCATTGACACCGTTGAGGACCCCACCGTTTTTGACGATCCGCAAGAGCAGACCGTAGAATTTGTGGGCGATGATGTCATCGTCACAACAGAGCCCGACTATCCAGAGGTGCCTCAAAAGGAGACGGAGCCAGAGATGCCCATCCATACTACTGGTGAAAAAGACGACGATGAGGACGATGTTGATATGGCTGTTGAAACTGGCGAGGACGAAGAAAGTGCAGAGGGTGAGACGGTCGGCGAAGATGTATCCAACCTTGAGCCTTATGACCCGAAGCGTGACCTAGAGAACTACCACTATCCTACTCTTGACCTGTTGAAGAAATACGAGAACGACGGAAAGCCCTATATCGATATGGAGGAGCAGACCGCCAACAAGAACCGCATCGTTCAGGTATTGCGTAACTTCGGTGTGGAGATTAGCAGCATCAAGGCCACCGTGGGTCCTACCATCACGCTGTATGAGATTACGCCTGCTCCAGGTGTCCGCATCTCAAAGATTAAGAATTTGGAAGATGATATCGCCCTTTCGTTAGCAGCACTGGGCATTCGTATCATTGCTCCAATCCCTGGCAAGGGAACAGTAGGTATTGAGGTACCTAACGCCAAACCCAATATTGTGTCGATGGAGAGTATCCTGAACTCAAAGAAGTTTCAGGAGTCAACGATGGAACTGCCTTGTGCCATTGGTAAGACGATTACCAACGAGGTGTTCATGTTCGATTTAGCCAAGGCTCCTCACTTGCTTGTGGCTGGTGCTACAGGACAAGGAAAGTCTGTAGGTCTGAACGCCATCATTACCTCTCTGCTCTACAAGAAGCATCCAGCCGAGCTGAAGATTGTGTTGGTTGACCCTAAGAAGGTGGAGTTCAGTTTCTATGAACCTCTTGCCCATCATTTCCTGGCTCAGGTACCCGATGAGGATGCCGATCCGATTATCACCGACGTTACCAAGGTTGTACGAACACTCAACTCCCTCTGTAAGGAGATGGATACCCGTTACGACCTATTGAAGACAGCTCACGCCCATAACATCAAGGAATACAACAAGAAATTTGTCGAGCGCCATCTGAACCCCGAGAAAGGTCATCGCTATCTGCCTTATATCGTTGTAGTCATCGACGAGTTTGGCGACCTGATCATGACCGCCGGCAAAGAAGTGGAGCTCCCTATCGCGCGCATCGCTCAGCTGGCACGTGCCGTGGGCATTCATATGATTATCGCCACACAGCGACCAACCACCAATATCATCACGGGAACCATTAAGGCCAACTTCCCTGGACGTATCGCTTTCCGTGTAGGAGCGATGATTGACTCCCGCACCATGCCCTGGTGCGCAACAACTTGTTGGACGAGGCGACCTTCTTTATCTCAATGGTGGTGAGCCTACTCGTGTACAATGCGCTTTTGTCGACACCCCCGAAATCGAGTGCATCAATAAGTTCATTGCACAACAGCAGGGTTATTCCAGCACATTCGAGCTTCCTGAACCAGATATGCCCGACAGTGAAATGGGAGGTGAAGGTGCCGATGTTGACATGCAGCATCTGGATCCGATGTTTGAGGATGCAGCTCGTCTGGTTGTCATGAGTCAGAGTGGCTCTACCAGTCTCATTCAGCGTAAGTTTGCTATTGGTTACAACCGCGCAGGACGACTGATGGACCAGTTGGAGAAGGCTGGTATTGTAGGAGCTGCCCACGGCAGTAAGCCTCGCGAGGTGCTTGTACAAGATGAGGTGAGTCTCGACAATCTGCTAAGTTCTCTTAAATAATATCTATATGACGAACACCATCAAATACCTTCGTGTCCTGTGGATTCTCACCTTGTTGTGCACCACAAC
>ONWA01000037.1 GCA_900321425.1 uncultured Prevotellaceae bacterium
CCGAGCATCAGGTCCGACTTCTGGTTGCGCATATCGGCAAACGCCTCCTGACTGGTTTTCAGCTTGATGACATAGGGGATATTGAGCTCGTCGAGGAGCATTTTGATCAGGTCGATGTTAAAACCGTCGGGTTTTCCTTCATCGTTGATAAAAGTATAGGGCCACAGGTCGCAGGCATCCTCGTAAACTAATGGATGCTGTTCGGTATATTGTCGTATGGTTTCCTTCTGCGCCAGAAGGCTGCAAGACAGGAAAAAAAAGCAAACGGTAAATAGTTGTCTGTGTAGTTGTATTCGTTTCATGGGGCAAATATACATAATATTTTGAAAAAACGAGTATTTTCTTGCTTATTTCAAATAAAAACCTTATTTTTGTCAACCAGAAAGTATCAAACGTAGAATTATGATAGACGTAAAAGAGACATTAAGCTCTGCTGAGGAGCGTATGGAAATGGCGGCGATGTTCTTGGAAGAAGAGCTGAACCGTATTCGTGCCGGACGTGCCAATGTGGCGATTTTGGATGGTGTGAGGGTAGAGTCCTACGGCTCGAAAGTGCCCCTGAACCAAGTAGCAAACGTGAGTGTTCCCGATCCTCGTACCATCGCGATCCGTCCTTGGGACAAGAAGCAGATTCGCGACATCGAGAAGGCCATCATGGACAGCGACGTGGGTATCACTCCCGAGAACAACGGTGAGATCATCCGTTTGAACATCCCCGTTCCTACGGAGGAACGCCGTCGTGAGCTGACGAAGCAATGTAACAAGATTGCGGAGAAGGCGAAGGTAGAGGTGCGTAACGTGCGTGGCGACATCAAGGAGAAACTGAAGAAAGCCATCAAGGATGGTCTTTCAGAGGACAACGAGAAGGACGCCGAGCTCGAGTTGCAGAAGCTGCATGATAAGTATATCAAGCGACTGGATACCCTCATCGAGGCAAAGAACAAGGAGATCATGACGGTGTAGCCTGTGAAGGGACTCGTCATCAAGAATACCGGCAGTTGGTACACCGTCCTCACCGACGATGGACTAACTGTTGATTGTAAAATCAAAGGCAACTTCCGACTGCGTGGCATCCGGAGCACAAACCCTGTGGCTGTGGGCGACAGGGTTGTCATCACTCCTCCGCCGGCAGGAGCACGCGAAGGGGCCTTCATCACCGAGATTGAAGACCGGCGTAACTATATCATCCGCAAGTCGATCAATCTCTCCAAACAAAGTCATATCATTGCTGCCAATGTCGATCAGGCGCTGTTGGTAGTGACGGTGGTGAAACCCCAAACTAGCACCACCTTCATCGACCGGTTTCTGGCGTCGGCTGAGGCCTATCGCGTGCCTGTCATCCTGATTTTCAACAAGACCGACTTGCTCAGCGAGGAGGAGCGCCACTATCAGGAGATGATGATCACGCTCTATGAAAATATCGGCTATGAATGTCGGGCTATCTCTGCCGCTACCGGCGAAGGCGTCGACGAACTGATGCCCTTGCTGACGGGGAAGATTACTTTGCTCAGCGGCAATAGTGGAGTGGGGAAGTCGACACTCATCAACCAACTGGTTCCTGATGCAAACCTCCGCACGGCGGAAATCAGCGATGCTCACAACACGGGTACGCATACCACCACCTTCTCCGAGATGATTCCGATATCTCCTAGAGATTCTAGAAATTCTAGAGAATCTCGCTCTCCCGGCTGGCTTATCGACACGCCGGGTATCAAGGGCTTCGGTACCTTCGATATGGAGAAAGAGGAGCTCACCAGCTATTTCAAGGAGATTTTCCATTTCTCAAAAGACTGTCGTTTCAGCAATTGTACCCATACCCATGAGCCGGGGTGTGCCGTGCTGAAAGCGTTGGAAGATCATTATATCGCCCAAAGTCGTTACCAGTCGTATCTGTCGATGCTCGAAGACAAGGACGAAAACAAATATCGCGAAGCCTACTAAGACTTCGCGATTTCTTTTCTGGTTATCCGATTGTTATCGTATATTTCGACATAAACGAGGCACCTGGCAACAAGTGGTTCATCAAAGGTTTGTCCTTAAATTCACCATCGAAGCCGCGATGGTCGCCGATGCCGTACCAAGGTTCGATGCACACGAAAGGAGCCTGTTTGTCATAAGGACTCCAAAAGGCACAGACAGGTGTCTTATAGTCCACAGTAATTGCTGGTTCGCCATTGGTGTCCATCAGCATGGCACGATGGGTCTGGCTCTTATGAATCTTCACGGAGTCGTTACGGAAGAAGTTGTTATTGATTTCTAAAATACCCCTATCAGCCTCCAAAGGCACTTCCACCATATCGTGACTGCCGTCAGCATAGCTCTTCAGCACATCCATTGGCTCTTCATTGTCCAGTTTTATCATACCCTCTAACTTTTCTCCAGGCACATTGAAAGCAGGATGTCCGCCTATCTGGAAATGAATCTCACGGCTATCCGTATTCTCCACGTGCCAGATGACATGAATCTTATTACCCTCCAAACGGTAGGTGATGGCGAGGTTGAAATGATAGGGATATACCTCGAGTGTTTCTTCCGAGTCATGCAGGGAAAAGGTCACCTTGTCCTCTGTCTGCGAAATCAGCGTAAAGTCCTTATCGCGGGCAAATCCGTGACGAGGCAAATGGTATTCCTTACCATCCACACGATAAGTCTGGTCGTTCACACTACATACTATAGGGAAGAGAATAGGCGAATGACGAGGCCACTCAGGACCTGCCTGCCACATGTATTCTCTACCCTTGCTATCTTTCACACTCTGGAGCTCAGCTCCTTTCTCTGCGACACGAATGGTCAGCTGTTCATCCTTTAGTTCTACCATATTTATTATACTTTTATTCCTGTTTCTTCACTACCACTTACTTTCTTCTTTTTGGGCAGACGCTTGGCTTTACGCAGGGCTTCGGTGATAATCCACTGTAACTGACCGTTGGTGCTGCGGAACTCATCCGCAGCCCAAGCTTCTATCGCATTCATGGTGTCAGCATCAACGCGGAGGATAAAGCTTTTGGTTGTCTTTTCTGCCATTGATTAATGGTTCAGTGTTCCTGTGTTCACTACGGGTTGTGCGTTATCATCGCCACAGAGTACCACGAGCAGATTGCTGACCATCGCGGCCTTCTTGTCATCATCGAGTTCTACAATTTCCTCGTCAGAAAGTTTGTTGAGTGCCATCTTCACCATGGATACGGCGCCCTCAACAATCTTCTCGCGAGCCTGAATGATGGCATCAGCCTGCTGGCGACGCAACATGACTGCTGCAATTTCTGGGGCGTATGCCAAATAGTTGATACGAGCCTCAACGACCTCAATACCTGCCAGAGCCAGACGTTCGTCGAGTTTCTGCTCCAACTGCTCGTTAATCTCATCAGCATTCGAACGCAGGGTGGGCTCATCGCTGTCGTTGTCATAGGCATACTGTCCAGCCACCTGACGGAGGGCAGCGTCACCCTGCACACGAACAAACTTTTCCAAGGCATTCATCAGCCCCTTAGCATCTGTTCCAACCGTACTGGGATTTGAAGCCATCGTCTGGGTATCAACCTCAAACAAAGCCTTATAGGTATCCTTCAACTTCCACACTAGTACCAGTCCAATCATGATGGGGTTACCCGACTTATCATTCACCTTGATAGGTTCTGCATCGAGGTTGCGAGCACGAAGACTCACCTTCTTGGTGCCATAGAAAGGATTGATCCAATAAAAGCCAGTTTCTCCGAAAGTTCCCGAATATTTGCCGAACCAAGTAACAACTCTAGCTTCGTTGGGTTCCAACTGGAGGAAACTGCACATGCAGATGATGTCAATCAGCAGCAACAGGATGCTACCACCCAACAGCCATCCTCCACAAGCTCCATCAGTCTCATCCAGCCGGATGATTCCGAAGATAATGCCTACAACAGAAGCAAAGAAAAGTGCCAATACCACGAACAGCATCACGAAGCCGTTCAACACTGTACCTTTAAATTTGAATTCTTTTGTTTCCATAATACTTTATATTAAACTAATTCTATGATATCATTTTGATATCGCAAAGATATGGCGTATTTTTGAAATAACAATGGATTTACTTGGATATTTAATAATAATTAAGTACTTTTGTAGCATGAATCTACAAGACAAGCGCATAGCGGTATTGCTCAGCGGAGGTGTCGACTCCAGCGTGGTGCTCTACGAGTTGGTCCGTCAGGGACTGAAGCCCGATTGTTTCTACATCAAGATAGGTCCTGAGGAGCAGGAAGAGTGGGACTGCTCTTCGGAGGAAGATCTTGAGATGGCTACGGCTGTCAGTCATAAGTATGGCTGCAAGCTGGAAGTTGTTGACTGCCATCGCGAGTATTGGGACCAGGTGACCCGTTATACGATGGAGAAGGTGAAGGCTGGTTTTACGCCCAATCCCGACGTGATGTGCAACCGGCTCATTAAGTTTGGTGCCTTCCACGAGAAGTGCGGTCACGACTACGACCTCATTGCCACAGGTCACTACGCCACGACGGAAATAGAGGAGAACATTTCTCTCACCTCTCACCTCTCACCTCTCACCTCTCTAAAATGGCTTTGCACCAGTCCCGACCCCGTCAAGGATCAGACCGATTTCCTGGCGCAGATTGAAGACTGGCAGTTGCAGAAGGCCATATTCCCTATCGGTCACATGATGAAGGAAGAGGTGCGTGAGATTGCGGAGCGTGAGCACTTGGTGAATGCCAAGCGCAAGGATTCGCAGGGCATCTGTTTCTTAGGAAAGATCAACTACAACGATTATATCCGTCGCTATCTGGGTGAACAACCCGGCGATGTCATTGAGCTCGAGACGGGCAAGAAGATTGGTCAGCACAAAGGACTATGGTTTCATACCATCGGACAGCGCAAAGGAATGGGCTTTGGTGGCGGTCCGTGGTTTGTCGTGAAGAAGGACGTGCACCTTAATATATTGTATGTCTCTCACGGCTACGATCCGCAGACTGCCTACAAGCAGGATTTCCCCATCCACGACTTCCATGCACTTACCCTGCCGTTGGAGCAGTGCTTTGGCTCACCTCTCACTTCTGACTATCCCATCACTTTTAAGATCCGCCATACGCCCGAGTATATCCCCGGCACGCTGGAACCTACCGCTGATGGCTATCTGGTGCATAGCAGCAAACCCATCCACGGCGTAGCTCCCGGACAGTTCTGCGTCATCTATGACAGCAACCATCACCGCTGCTTGGGCAGTGGCGAGATTACAGTATAATCGACAATCGGGGCAGAATTTTCATCCTGCCCCGATTCCTATAAATATAATAAGGTGTAGATACTACTTCACCACTTTCTTACCGTTGATGATATAGATACCCTTCTGAGGTGTCTTGACCTCGCGACCTTGTAGGTCGAAGATGCGAGAAGCAGACTGCATCTTGTCTGTTGTAACACCCCTGATGGCGGTACTTCCCGGCACGACATAGAGAATTTGGGTACCAGTCGCTCCCGTGTTTGTAATGGCTCCATTCTCAATATAGATCAGGTTGACGAGGTAATTCATATTGTCTGCCAGTCCTGTGAAGGTAAACGGTACCGTTACCGTTTCGCCGACAGGGATAGAGGCATAGGCGGTCTCGTAGGTGCTGCTGGAACCGAAATCTCCGCCTATAGGAGCACTGAACAGGAAGGCATACAGGAAGTCATCGAACGAGTCTGTACCGTTGTTGGTCACCTGATAGCTGATGTTGAGCGTCGTACTGTTGAGGTCATAGTAGTTCGGATAGCCTTCCTTCAGCACAACATTGCTGACAGGTACCTGTGCAGCACTGATGTTGACGGGTGCCTTGGCAGCTATTTCCACGGAGAACTCCTTGAGAACCTCATCATTGGCTTGGTTGGTCACACGGAAATAGTAGGTTCCTGCTGTGGCGGGTGTATAGTGCATAGGTATGTTGTCGGTCTTCCCCGGATCGAGGTTAACACCGATACGGCTGACCATTTCAGTCGTGATACTAGTACTATTCGTCTCAAACCCAGGTGAAGAGGAGTATATCAGGTTCACGATACCCGTGTTATAGGTTCCGGTATTCGTGATGTTCAGCATCAATTCCAATGGACTTTGTGCTCGCTTCTTTCCATTCACCGTCACACTGTTGACTTTTAGTGTGGTCAGATTATTGGCCATGGCAGTATAGTTCAATACATTTTGGATGGTCATTTTATTGCCTGAGATGGTTAGACGGATGTAAATACACTCTGCCCACTGGGTCTTCAGCCATTCCGTGGTGCCGTTTCTCCGCTGTAGAACCCTTAATTGGTAAGTACCATCAGCCAAAGTGTGAGGAATGACCATCTGTTTGTTGTTAAAGGAAATGGGTTGAATATTACCAAACCTTTTTTTGATTTCAGCGCTACTGCTACTGAGCGCTGTTATTTGCAGCAGATTGTTGCCTTGATAGAGCCCCATTGCTACATCATACTTATTTCCTATCAAACTCTCGTCTTCAGTACTCAGCGAAACGTTGGCCGTCACCACAAAGTCCTGTGTGTTGGAAGTACGGGAAGCTTGTGTGCTATTGCTGTTGATTTGGTCGAGTTCCAGTCGGATACCATCGTAGGCTTGCGTTGCCTTCTGGATACCGATAATGGCAGACTGCCAGACGGAAAAGCCATCCTCACCAGGGAAACCGCCGATGCCTTGGTCATCCGGATTGAGCAAGGACAGCAGGAAATAGGCGTCGCTCACGCCACCCCATCCCCAGTTGATGTGGTACATGCCATTGCCGTCGTAGCCGTCGCACACGAAAGCATGACCTCCGCTGGCAGAGTAGCCTGTATACAGTACCGGACGCTGGTTGGCCAGCTCATTGTAGATGAGCTCATCCCATTCGGCAGTGGTGTAGTCGGCACGCATCACTTCCTCTGTAGTATAGTGGTAGCCTAAATAGCGGCGCAAACCTTCCACGGCATTATAGGATTGTGCGCCGGAACTGCCATCTCCATAGTTCATCTTTGCTGCATAGCCACAATATTTCATCAGCTTAGCCACCTCCTGTGCCCCGTCGTCGGTATCGGTGCGGTTATAGCGGTCGCGCATCAGGCTCCAGTTGAAGGTGGTCGGATCCAGATCCAACATCAATCCGTCGGGCGAGGGGAGTGTCTCTGTCACCTGTTCCGGCCATTTGTGATAGTACATGATCTGTGCCATAGCCGTGGCCACGCAGCCAGTCACATATTGACTGCTACTGGTCTTGGTGAGCAGGTTATATGGTGCTGACTGATTCCACTGGCTGCTCACCATCGGTGCGATAGCAGCGTGGTTGGCTGTCGGCTCTGCCAGTCTCTCCTTTCCTTCGCGCACGGCTTTCAGTTGGGTCTCATAGCCATCGAGCCACCATTTCATCTCTGGTGAGATGGTCTCAGCGTCGAAAGTTCCCTGTTTGGAATAGCCCAGTACAGGCTGTGTCTGATCATCGGCAGAGATGATGACGAATCCGTCTTGCTCTCCTACGTTGAATACATAGAACATCGTCTGCTCAATCTGAGCCGTTTGTAGGTAATTGTCAGTCTTGGCATTGCTGCGGCTTTCGCTGACTGGTCCCTGATGAAGGAATTCCAGTGCGCGCTGTCTTGCCTCCTGTTCGTTGACGTGTCCGGCGAAGGTCAGCATACTGACCAACAGCCCCAATAATGTGAAGGTTAGTTTTTTCATACGCTTATCTTTATTGGAAAAAATGGGACCCGGCACTCATGAGGCGATGCCAAGTCCCATTCATCATGAATCTTTATGCCCGATTAGTTGCCGGGGATGAAATAGTCATAGTAATTGTATCCATAATTGGACGAGCCAATATGCAACTGCACCTTGATGAAGCAGGTGTAATCCTCATACATACCGCTTTCATAACCACCATCAGTAATAAAGCTGTCGTCACCCTGCCAATAACCGACATCGCGTACTGCGACATCTTGTCCTCCATATTGTACACCGATTTTCTGGTCTTTCACACGGAAGAAGGTATAGGTGCCGTCATCATCTGTAGCGGTATAGTCTGGCAGCAGGTTAATCTTCAGGTGATTTCCTGTGCTGAAAACATCCTTGAATCGATACAAGGTCTCGTCGGTAGTACAAACCTGCAAGGTCGTTGGCCTTGAGGTGATGTTTCCCAGCAGGAACCGTGTATTCGGATTGCTGAAATAATAGGTTCCCTCTACCACGTCAGCCCAGTCAAGACCGGTGAAGGTAGTAGAGGCAGAACTCAGGGTACTGCCACTGACGGCTACGGCAGTAATCGTGTACTCTCCGTACAAACCAGTCAGAACTAAATCTGAAATATAGCCTTCAGACTGCAAGTCATCTTCTAAGTCAAGTTCCTGACCGTTAGCAACAACATAGGCAGCATATGCATCCTCTGTCAACTCGCGAGCTTCCTTGTCGGCAGTCTTCTCTGCCAGATAGTAAGCCTCAGTGGTCTTGTTGTTGAAGACGAAGCGCACATTTACATCGTTGTCAGGGTTCAGCGGAGCAGTTACCTCATAACTGTAAGCAGTTACGCTGGGCTTTGCATCACTACCGGGTGTGGTGCCATGGTCCTCGCTACAAGCCGTGAAGGCCAGCAGAGCGAAGAGCACCATGATTGAACTAATATATTTTTTCATATTCTTCATTTTTTGATGTTAGAAACAATTACCATACGTAGGGTGCTGAGTTACCTTCTGGTGCAATGGGATCTGGATTGTTCGTACATGCGGTATTATAGTTGGTCTCCGTTTGAACGATACAGAAGTTCATCCATTGTGGAGTCGACTCTACGTTCCACTGATAACCATCCACATGGTTGGTGCCTGCATAGCTACGGATGATACCCTTCTGCAGACGCTTGATGTCAAAGGTAGCGAGACCCTCGCCCCAGAACTCAACGCGACGCTGCCACCATACCTCATTACGGAACTGACCCGTGCTTCCGTTATAGTAAGCATCACTGCCATGAGTGCCATACTCGTAGTTGCTATCACGCATCTTACCGAAGGCAGTCAGCAGTTGGATACCCTCGCTCTGATCGAGCATACCTGCGGCCTCAGCCTCGATGAGGTACATCTCCTCAACACGCATCAGGGGAACAGCTACGACGAAACCAACATATTGGTTGGCACGTCCAGCCTCACCACCAGCGGTACGGAATTTCAACTCAAGACCACCTACCTTTTTGTAACCCTCAATAACAGTACCTGTATTCAAGATCCAGTCGGGATGGTCGGAATAAGCTGCCAGTGCCTCAATCTTGGCTGCACTGGAAGGCAGATTATCAATAGCGAAGTCAACATAGCACTTCTTGCGGCAGTCGGTAGCAGGAATGGTCTCATAGAGGTGACGGTCAATCAAGAACGGCTGACCATAGTTGGCGGCATAACCGCAGCCAGATTTCTTGGGATCCATTTCAATACACATATTAGAGCCCCAGCTGGTATCTGCGTCGTTCTCCAGAATAGCAGGATCGTCAGCCTTATACTGCATACAGAGCATCCAAGCATCGTTCGGAGTGTTGAAACCCGTCTCACGGTCGATATACTCATCCTGAGTCATCACTGTGTAGCCAGCTTGAGCCAGCTTGGCATATTTCTTAGCCTCGCTCCAGTTCTCCATCTCCAGATAGGCACGGGCCTTCAGACCATACACTACGCTCTTGTCTGGGCCAGTCTTATCAGTACGGGTATAGCCTTCCAGATACTTCTCTGCCTTGTCCAAGTCGTCAAGAATGTAACCCCATATCTGCTCATTGGTAGCACGTGGGTTGTTGGATAGGGATGCTACAGAAGCTCCAGCGGCTACGTAGGGAACGGTTTCTGCGTTCTTGTCAACAGCATAAGGCTTGCTGGCATACAGACGAGCCAAATCCATATAGAAGAATGCACGCCAAGCAAGGGCGATACCAGCTGCTGGCATTTGTTTTGCATCGGGATTCTCACCTGCCATGCTGATGACCTCATTACAGCTTTTGATCCACTTGTAGTAATAGCTCCAAGGGAACTGACAGTAGATATATGACGGACCCAGGGTCTGACAGGTATACTGTGCACTGAACCAGTTCAGGTAAGGATATACCACATCCTGTCCCATGACATCGCGCTGAATAATCAGGGATGGATAGCCCATGTCGCGTAGACGGCCATTGTTTCCCTCAAGTGGGAAGTGACCACACATCGTTGCCGTGATGGCATTCACCGCATTGTCGAGTACACCGGGAGCATTACCTACCTGCTCTACAGTGGCATAACTCGTCTGCGGGTCGATTTCCTTGATACAGCTGGTTGCGCTAGTTAACAGCGTAGCAACCGCCATCATTGATAATATCTTATTTTTCATATTTCGTTTCTCCTTTTTTGATTAGAATGTAACCTGCAGACCACCAGAGATGGTGCGTACAGGTGAATAGCTATTGATAGAAGTAACGCTCTCGAATGACTGACGGGGGTCAAGACCCTTACGTGCAGACCAGAATGCGAGGTTCTCACCTGATACGTAGATACGTACAGAAGCAATGCTGATTCTCGTTGTCCAAGACTTTGGCAGGGTGAAGCCCAGCGTGAACGACTGGAAGTTCAGATAGCCTGCACTGGCCAGGAATCGGTCAGAACCGTAGGCAGCGTACTGGTCGCCATACTGCCAGCGAGGAATGTTACTGCTGGTGTTGTTAGGTGTCCATGCATTCAGAATATCCTTGTGGTAGGTCTGTCCTGCATCAGAGTTGCTAGTAGCAGGACTCATCAAACTAGCATACTGAGAATCGTAAATCTTACCACCAATCTGGTAGTCGAAGTTGAAGGAAGCATCGAAGTTTTTCCAGCGGAAGGTCATGCCGAATCCGCCAAATGCAGTGGGCAACGTAGTACCTGTGGTATAGCGTGATGCTTCACCGATATTGGTAGTTGTTCCGCTCTTCTCAGTACCAGGACGGTTGATGATGTTGGTAGCCTGTCCACCCAGTGTGCTCAGGTTGGCATCATAGTAATAGAGTGCCTGACCCTGCTCGTTCACGCCAGCATAGGCATAAGTCATGTAGTTGTTAACAGGACCACCCTCGGTATACCAGAATGGAGCCTCATAATAACCGCCATTCTCCGTGATCTTGCTCTCAGGAAGCTTCAGAATCTTAGAAGAGTTGTGTGAGAAGTTAGCAGAAACCAACCACTCGAAGTTCTTATTGCGGATGATAGAACCGGTCAGGGTCAACTCAACACCCTGGCTGCGGATATCACCGGCGTTACCATAGTAGCCGCGTGTACCGACAGACTCAGGTACTGAGAGCCAGAACAGCTGGTCGGCAGTCTTGCGATAGTAGTAGTCGATACCACCAGTCAGACGACCCTTCCACAGACTGAACTCAACACCGAAGTTAAAGTTGGTCATGGTCTCCCAAGTAATCTCGGGGTTTCCCAGCAGACGGAAGGTAGGAGCCATTGAAGTGTCATTTGCCTTAGAAAGGCTGTAGGTATCAATATAGGTGAATGCACCGATATTGTCGTTACCCTGCTGACCGATAGAGGCTTTCACCTTCAACTGATCGAGCCAGTTGCTAGTCTTTGACATGAACTTCTCCTTAGAGATGATCCAGGCTGCACCGACAGACCAGAAGCTACCCCAACGATGATCCTTGGCGAAATAAGAAGTGGCATCGCGACGGAAAGAAGCGCTACCGAAATACTTCTCCTTATAGTTGTAAAGTACGTTAGCGAAGAAACCTTCTACGTTGTACTCGCTGGTGTAGCTGTGTGAACCCGACATGGTAGCGAAAGCATTCAACTCAGGAATCTCTGCGCTGAAACCACCAGTACGAGATGCATCCAAATAACGGGTCTTGGTGTCATACCACTCATGACCGATCATTGCAGTTAGGGCGTGACCCTTCCACTCGTTGGTATATGTCAAAGTCTGTGTATGGTTCTGACGCGTCGTATTGCTCTGATATTTCGAGATTTCACCATTTACGCCAACCTTAGGTCCATAAAGAGCATTCTCATAGTCAGAAAAACTGGTCTGACCATAGATAATAGTACTGGTGTTGGTGAACTTCAGGTTCTTGGTGAAGTTGATGTCAACGGTTGCGCTGGCGTTCAACTGGTTGCCGATGCTATACACCTTATTATATCTATTAGAACCGAAGGGGTTACCTGTCTGTAGGAAAGCACGGCCCACGCCATAGTTGGTTGCAGCCACACCGTAGTCGTACTGCGGATTACCATTCTCATCGGTACGGATAACAGGCTGACCTGTAACAGGATCAATCACGCGTACATAGATAGGATAGATAGGAGCGATACGAGAAGTGTAGTAGAACAGGTTTGTTGAACCGTAATCACTGCTCGAAAGGTTCGGGTTGCTCTCAGTGTTGGAGTGAACATAAGCAGCGTTCACAGCCAACTTCAACCAACTCTTCAGCTGATAGTCAGCCTTCAAACGGGCGGTTGTACGACGATAGCTGGAGTAGTCTACGATACCGTCTTCGTTCAGGTGACCTAAACTGAAGTAGTAGCTTCCGCGATCGTTGGCAGCATTGGCGCTGACGGTGTACTCCTGGCGGAGAGCATTATGATAGGCAGCATCACGCCAGTTGTCAGGCTGCATATAGTAGGTCTCTCCATTCCACTCATAAGCACGTCCCAATGTTGCACCAGGATTCAGCTTGCCGTTCATGCCAATTAGCTTCTCGCCTTCGGGTACGGTATATACATTGTAACCTAAGGCAGACATCATTGCTTCGTTGGCCCATGTGTTAGAAGCCTCTGCAGAATAGCCCAGACCGTAATGACGGTAGTTGTACATCTGTGCGTAATAAGTCTCATAGAACTGACCCGGATCGGTGATCACATCATAGTCCTGTACGGCACGGCTGTTAGAACCCCACTTTACGTCAACGGTAATCTGTGCCTCACGGCTCTTACCCTTCTTGGTGGTAATGATGATCACACCACCTGCGCCACGGGCACCATAGAGGGCTGCAGAAGCAGCATCCTTCAAAACGGATACAGACTCAATATCGCTGGGAGGAATGTTTGAAAGGCTTGCGGTATAAGGAGCTCCGTCGACAATGATCAATGGCTCGGTACCTGCATACAGTGAATTGATACCACGGATGGCAATTGCACCACCGCTTGAGCCTGGAGCACCGCTACCGCCACGAATCTGCAGACCAGGAACAGAGCCTACCAAAGCGTCCTGAACGTTGGTGACAGTGTGTTTGGCAAGTTCCTTTTCGTTAACGACAGCCGCTGAACCGGTGAAGGCAGATTTCTTCTGCTGACCGAAAGCTACGACGATGACCTCGTCAACAACTTTCGCATCGCTCTTCAGGAACACGCGCATGCCGTTCTTAGCCTTAACGGTCTTGCCTTCATAACCCAGATAAGAAATCTCCAGGTCATTCTTGCCGGCAGGCAAGGTCAGCGAGAAGCGTCCGTTCACATCGGTCAGCATACCCTGACTTGTACCCGTTACCTTCACGGCAGCACCGATAATCGGCTGACCGTCATCCTGGGAAATCACGGTACCTGTAACCTTTGTCTGTGCCAACGCCATTCCTACACTGAGGAACAGACAGGCAAAAAACATAGTTAGTCTTTTTTCCATAAATCTCTCTCGTTAAATTAATAATTAATAATGTGTAAATTTGTTCCTAATACAATTAATTTATACCTTTGCATACCTCTTGGACGGAGGTGTTCACTTTTTCAGACTTTATGCCACTGTGCAAAAGTAATAATTTGTTTTAAAAAAAAAAAATAATATTATAAAAAATACCTATTTGGGGTTATAAATTTAACAAATTGCTTGATATACATCAATTATTTCTACCAATTTATTACACTTTTCACGCTTTTTGGGTTAATAAAAGTAAAAGTCGTAATCGTCAACTGTAAAAAATACACATAATGAAACCAGCCTTATTTTCTATTCAAGGTCTTTTGGATGAGTTGCCGATTGGCATTTTGTAATCGTTGGTCGTCAATTTCTTTGATATACACCATGGTTGTTGCCGTGTTTGTATGCCCTAATGCTTTGGAGATGACTGGAAGATCCACATTCGACTGGTAAGCCAGACTGGCCCAGGTGTGGCGAACCACATAAGAAGTGAGATTAGTCTGGATGCCTGCACGAAGCGCCAACCGTTTCAGTGTACGATTATATTTTCCCAACTGATACAGGTATTCGTTCGTGGCCTGATGCTGATGAGTCTTCACCATAATAGGAAATACGTATTCGCTCTGCTTGGACTCATATCTACGGATGATTTCCAGCATACAGGGCTCTAAGCAAATACAGATGCGCTGTCCTGTCTTGTGGCGATGGTAATAAATCTTCCCATTCTGAATCTGCTCCTTTCTTAGGAATGCCACATCCACGAAAGGCATTCCCATCGCAAAGAAGCTAAAGAGAAACACATCGCGCGTCAATTCTTCGAAAGAACCTCTGTGTACTTCAACACCCATCAAGCGGATGATGTCATCATCGGAAATCGCCCGTTTCTCAGTTTTGGTCGTACCAGTAAAGACATTCTTGAACAATCGATGCACATCCTTTGTCTCGAATATTCCCGACTGATTCAGAATGGAACGGAGGGATCTCATATAACAGGAAATGGTATTCAGAGTGATGTCAGCATCTTTCAACCAACGTTCATATCCCTCGATAGTGTGATTATGAATGTCCGTGACGGGTATATCATGCCCCAGATACTTCAGGAAGGAGCGTATGGCCGTCATATAATTATTGTAAGTATTGATTCGGTTGGCTTGTTGAACCTTTAGGGCTGCACTGGTTGCAATTTCCAAAAATGATTGTTCTTGATTCATGATACATAGGGGTTCAACCAGTTCCTGTGTTGGTTGGTCTTTATGCACATGGATGTGAAATTCAAAATGGATGTTCATGTGTTTAGATGGGTTTCAGGATTGACAAAAATAATTGTTTTCTGATGATTAAGGATAATAATTAATTTTTTTTCGCACACCTCCGTCCAAGAGTTGTGCAAACGTTAAAGAATTTAACACCACGAGAGAGAGAATGATCAATTTACACATTATTAATTATTAATTTAACGAGAGAGATTTATGGAAAAAAGACTAACTATGTTTTTTGCCTGTCTGTTCCTCAGTGTAGGAATGGCATTGGCACAGACAAAGGTTACAGGTACCGTGATTTCCCA
>ONWA01000050.1 GCA_900321425.1 uncultured Prevotellaceae bacterium
AACGTGCCAAAGCATACATACGAAGCATCATCAGATCAGCATCACTCTCAAGTGACTTCTGCCCCACTTTCCTCGCCTGATGGTATTCGCCACGCATCAAATGCCCTTCCACCTTCATACGATACTGGAACACAGCATTGGTATTACCAATCCATCCCACACATATAATCATGGCTGACATCATCAACAAATTCATCCACATCGAACGGGAAAAGAGCGGAATGTGGAACTCTTTATCCACATTCTCATACTGACGGACAAAAAAGATCATAGCCCCCCATATCACTGCAAAGACCACCACCAGCCAGATGGACCGACTGATCGAAATACCGTTGTCAATCGTCTGACTGATATCTGTCAGCATGGCAAGCAGAAGCATTGATGGCATATAAGTCAACGCATGGAAACGCTTATTCAACTTTGTTGTGTTATTGATGACATATTGCAGGATCATCAATATTGCTGTGATAATAAGAGCACCCACAAAACGGTTATAATGGGTCAAACCATCACTCAACACATGTTGGGTCATGGCCAGAGCATCTGCCTGGAAGAAATAAAGCCAGCCCCAGGTGAACAACACAAAGATAGTAGCACACATCACACGGATGATGATGGTGCTACTGCCTTTATCAGATTTCGAATAATTCATATTATACTTTCTTCAAAACAACGGCAGAACGTGCCGGGATATAGAGTTTTAACCACTCCTTGTGATCTTTTACATAAAGAGGATCATAATTGGTCAGATGCGTCATGGTGTCATCAGCAAAGCCATTACCACCGAAGTCTTTCGAGTCGGTATTCAGCACCACCTCGTATGAGCCTGTGGGCACAAGGAAGCCATAATCGGTATAACTGCGTGTCGGTGAGAAATTAAACACAAACACGAGGTCACCTCTCATGAAACAGAGCACCTGGTCACCATCATCATGCCAGATTTCCACCACGGGCTTATCTTGGAAGTTACGCACGCTCTTGATGGTCTTCAGCATCTCACGATCGAAGTCACCAAGCCAGTGATAACAGAGATCCTTGTTGTCCACAAGGTTCCACTGACGACGGGCATACTTATACGACCAGCCGTTACCCTCACGCGGGAAGTCGATCCACTCCGGATGACCGAACTCATTACCCATGAAGTTCAGATATCCACCGTTGATGGCTGCAGCTGTCACCAGACGAATCATCTTATGAAGCGCAATACCACGCTGAGCCATATCGTTGACATCCTTTTTGGCGAAGTGCCAGTACATATCGGCGTCGATCAGACGGAAAATGATAGTCTTATCACCTACCAGTGCCTGATCGTGACTCTCGCAGTAAGAGATGGTCTTCTCGTCAGGACGACGGTTCTTGACCTCCCAGAAGATAGAGCATACATTGATATCCTCATCACGCACTTCCTTAATAGTCTTGATCCAATAGTCGGGGATGTTCATTGCCATGCGGTAGTCGAAGCCGTAACCGCCATCCTCAAACTTAGCAGCCAGACCTGGCATACCAGACACTTCCTCTGCGATGGTAATAGCATCCGGATTTACCTCGTGAATCAGGCAGTTAGCCAGTGTGAGATAACAGATGGCATTATCGTCCTCATGTCCATTGAAGTAGTCACCGTAACCGCCAAAGGCCTCACCCAGTCCGTGAGAGTAGTATAACATGGAGGTCACACCGTCGAAACGGAAACCGTCGAACTTGAACTCCTCCAACCAGTACTTACAGTTAGAAAGCAGGAAATGCAGCACGTCATCCTTACCATAATCGAAGCAGAGTGAATCCCATGCGGGATGCTCATGACGGTCGCCAGGATAGAAGAACTGACCGAATGAGCCATAATAAGGATGCTCCTGAATGGCCATCACCTGAATGGCATTATAACCATCCTTGGCCACGCGTGGCAGAATCTTCTCCTTAAACTCTGTATAGGTACCCACCTTCTCGGCATCCTGAGCCATACCTACGTGACATTCGTAGATCAGCAGCGGACTCTTCTTAGGCTTGAAGTTCTTCTTCTTAAACTCATACTTCTTCTCCGGATTCCATACCTGTGCTGAGAATATCTTGGTATTGTCATCCTGTACCACACGACGACACCATGCAGGGATACGCTCACCCTCACCGCCGTTCCACTTTACCTTCATCTTGTAAAGCTGACCATGCTTCAGAGCTTTCTCTGAGAGTTTCAGTTCCCAGTTGCCAGTACCCTCAATGCGCTTACAACGATACTTCTCATCTTCCTTCCAGTCGTTGAAGTCACCAATCAGATAGATATCCGTAGCGTTTGGAGCCCACTCGCGAAACACCCATCCTTTGGGCAGCTTGTGGAGTCCGAAATAGAGATGGCCAGAAGCAAAGTCAGAGAGCTTCTTCTTGCCGTTCTGTGTCAACTGTCCGATCTTCCACAGTGCATGATCGTGACGACCGCGGATAGCACCCTCAAAGGGCTCCAGCCATGAGTCGTTCCTTACAAGGCCAATGTGTTCTGGAGCGGTCTGCTCAACAATTTTCTCAACTTTCTTGGCGACAGTCTTTTTCGCCGTAGCAGTTTTCTTGGTAGCTGCTGCTTTCTTAGCAGCAGGCTTTTTGGGGGTTTCTTTCTTTGTTGCCATAGTGCTTTTATATTACTTTAATCTTAAATATTGCTTTCTTGATTTCCTCCTTATCTATAATACAAGGTGCATGTCCATCCTGAGGGAAGAAGATAACAAACTGTCCAGGATTCACAGTGACATATGTCTGAGGCTTGGTGTCGCCGTATTTCGTGATGTCATTCTCTGCATCGTACTCATAAGCAGGAAGATCACAAAGTGGTGAATAACCAAATGTTTCCGCGCAGGTAATGGGCACCTGAATATCTACCATCTCGATGTGAGTCTCTAAGAAGGCTGTCTCCTTCGTACGCTGTTTGGTCAACGAGAGTTTCAGAGCCACATCTTTATCTTTGATGGGATAGCTGCCAGGCTCCATTGTCAGAAGATCATGAGTCTTCAAAAAATCAACGACTTCGGCAAACAGCGGATTCAACCCTGCATATTTACCCAGATTTTCAAGTGTGTCGATAATCATAACGATTACTATTTTTAAGTTGTTGTTATTTTACTTGTCTATGCCCACGGGTATAAACCCCTTGTGCAGTCACATTCCCATTTCTGTCCTTCTCCACGAAATTGCCGTCACGCACATCGTCAACATAGGTTCCTTCAAAACGGTTGCCGTCCTTATCCTCCTCGATGGCAGGACCATTACGCTTTCCATCCTTAAAGACACCTTTGTATTTCGATCCGTCGGCAAAACGGGCGATACACTCACCGTTGGGCTGACCGTTCTGGAAGATTCCTTCCACGGTGTCACCGCTCTTCTTACTCAGCTTTCCACGGCCACTCTGTTTGTCAGACTTCCACTGACCTACATAGCTGTCGCCATTCTTCCATACAAAAGTTCCCTGACCATGTTTGTCGCCATTCAGGAACTGTCCCGTATATTTGTCGCCATTGGCATATTTGAAGATGCCGGAACCTGTACGCGAACCATGCGAATAGTCGCCCTCATAAACGTCGCCGTTCTGAAACTTATAGATGCCGCGACCGTTCATCTCATCGTCAGCCCATTGGCCGATATAGCTGTCGCCGTCAGAATAAGTGAAGGTTCCATTACCCGAGCGCATATTATCCTTCCAGTCACCATTGTAAGAAGAACCGTCACCCCAGTCGAAGAGTCCCTTGCCATTACGCTTGTCATTCAACCAGTCACCTTTATAGAAAGCACCCGTGGCGTATAGATACATTCCTTTTCCCGAACGTTTGTCCTGTTTCCATTCACCATCGTATTTGTCGCCGTTAAAGTAATACATCACGCCGTGTCCATGCTGATAATCACGAAACCAGAGACCCACGTAACGGTTGTTGTTCAGGAAGTAATAAGTGCCTTGTCCGTGCTGCTGATCCTGAAACCACTCTCCTTCGTATTTCTCTCCGTCGGCAAAGGTATATACGCCATATCCCTGGCGTTTGCCTTTCACGTATTCACCTTCGTAACTGTTACCATTCTTATAGATAGTGCGGCCTTTGCCATTAGGCTTTCCCGACACCATCTCACCATTATAGTCTCCCCCGTCCTTCGTCTTGGCAGAACCGAGGGTAATCTTCTGGGCTCCAACCATCAACGGGAGCATCAGCATCAGTATTGTATATATAAATCTCTTCATGAGTAATCTTGCTTTTTTTAAATCAAGTGCAAATTTACTGATTTTTTCTGAGACCAGCAAATTTTTCTCATACTTATTAACGTTTATTTCTTATTATATTTGGTTTTCTTTTCATTTATTCGTATCTTTGCATCCAGTATGAAATTTATCGCAATTATCCCCGCCCGTTACGCTTCTACGCGATTTCCGGGCAAACCGCTGGCAGTGCTCGGCGGTAAGACAGTGATTCAGAGAGTGTATGAGCAGGTGAGCAGCGTGCTCAATGAGGTATATGTAGCTACCGACGACGAGCGTATCTTCTCCTGTGTGGAGTCTTTTGGCGGTAAGGCCGTGATGACCCGTTCCGACCATAAGAGCGGTACCGACCGCATCCAGGAGGCCGTTGAGAAAATCGGCACTCAGGCCGATGTGATCATCAACGTGCAGGGCGACGAGCCTTTCATCCAACCGTCACAGGTAGAGACACTGATGCACCTCTTCGACGACCCCACCACCCAGATCGGAACACTCGGCAAACGATTTGACTCCTTAGAGGCCATCCAGAATCCCAATTCATCCGAGGCTTTGCCCTCTATTTCAGCCGTTCGGTGATACCTTACATCAGAGGTGTCGAGACAGAGAATTGGTTCGGACAATATCCCTTCCTCAAACATCTGGGCATTTATGCCTATCGTCGTGAAGTGTTGGCAGAGGTTACCCAACTGCCGCAAAGCTGTCTGGAGAAGGCAGAGAGCCTGGAGCAGCTGCGCTGGTTGGAGAACGGCTATCGCATCCGTGTCGGACTGACGGATGTAGAGACCGTCGGCATTGACACACCAGAGGATCTGCAACGTGCTGAGGAATTCCTCAAGACCATTTAATAACAAACAGCAAAACGCCCTCTGCATTTCTCTAAGTAACTCTTTCTGCCGTTCTGTCAAGTTGGTCGGCAGCTTCACCTGATAGGTGATAATCAGATCGCCAAAGGTGCCGTCGCCACGATCATAGCCCTTACCACGCAGACGTACCTTCGTGCCGGGCTGAGTCTCCGGCTTGATCTTCATCTTCACCTTTGAACCATTCGATAGCGTGATCATCACCTCACCGCCCAACATCGCTGTGTAGAAATCGATGGAGACGTTCGCATTCATCTCGCCCGAATTGGTACGAGCCTGACGGAAACCAGAAGTGCCTCCTGAAAAACCTTGGAAACCACCAAAGCCCCCACCCTGTTGACCTTTCCTGCCAAACAGATCCTCAAAGAATGAGCTGAAGCCTCCGCCACCCGTAAAGCTAGAGAAGTCAAACCCGCCAAAGGGATTGCCGCCGCCAGCACCTCCGGCACCGAAACCACCAAACTGGTCAGCCTGTTTCCACTGCTCACCATACTGGTCGTACTTCTTTCGTTTCTCAGGGTCGCCAATCACATCATACGCCTCCTGCAACGCCTGGAACTTAGCCTGCGCCTTCGGATCGTCAGGATGCAAATCAGGGTGAAACTGCTTGGCACGTTTCAGATACGCCTTCTTCACATCCTTCTGCGGAATTGTCTTATCTACGCCTAAAATCTTGTAATAGTCTATAAATGCCATAAACTTGTCCTCCTTCTTTTTTTTGTTATTTCTTCTACCAAGCCTACAGCAAAAATCGTGCCTAATCGCAAAGGAACGTCATCTTTGCCTTGAAGGAATATCACCTACCAGCTATTCAGATAATCTTCTCGCCTCATGGAGATAATTCCTTTCCCCTGATGGAGATTATCTCCGTCATCCGTGGAGATGAGCCGAGTGACCCGTGGAAACTATCTCCCTCCACCAAAGGAATGATTCCTTTACTTTATTAGTTTTTAACTCAATTTCTTAAACTTTTTCACGCGTACGTACAGGAAAGAATCTCTGCAGAGCCGTTCCTGTACGTACGCGCGGAAAGTTTTTTCATCTCGTATCCAGCAATCATGATTTCCATTTCGGCGACAAAGTTAATAAAAAAATGGCCGAAAACCCAAAAAAACGACGACTTTTTTACCCCGAACAAGGCCCAAGCCCTCAAAAATATGTCCCCCTCTCAATTTCTTGGATAGATTACAAAGTCTGAACCTCTTGTGAGCCTAATTTGTTCTTTTCAGTCTGACGGTCTTTTCCATGCCGTTGGGAGTGAGGAACTTGAGCAGGACTTCCTCGTCTTTCCGCTCCATCAGTATGTAGGTGCAGAGGTCTTTTATGGGGATTCCGTTTACTGCTATCAGGTAATCGCCTGTACGGACTCCTTTCTTGTAGGCCGCTGACCCTTTGCGGATGACTGCTTTGAGGACTCCGAGTGTGTCACCTGGCTCTGACGGGATAAACGAAATGCTGCCAGCCTCACTGTTACCAACCGTGATAATCTGTTGGCTGTGAGGCACAAACACAAACTTCTTTCGCTGAGCGTCGATAATCAGTGAGGCATGTTTCAACAAGGCACTCCCAAGTCTCATCGTCCGATGGGCTGTTGTGATGTAAAGGTCATTCACTGGCAGTTGGTCTATCTTTATGGTCGGAAAATGAAGGAGTCTGCCAGCGATGGTGTCGGTGGAAAAGCCGTAAATTCCAATACTTGTATTGATAGTAGTGTCCGTTTGTATCGTCATGTCGTCAAGCAGTTTTCTCTTCTTGGGAGATTTCTGAAGCCAACGGTCTAAAAGTTCCTGTGGCAGATCAAACCATCGATTCAGGGCTCCAGTGTCAAATACTGTTTCTATCCATCCGATAGGTGAATCTACATAAATCAACGGACAATATGCCCGTTTCATCTTATATTTGGCAGCAGGGAGTTCTTTCTCTTCCTCCGCAAAGAATTTCTTTCTGTCGGTGATGATCAGCAGACTGTCTTTCGTGTCCAACTTGAACGAGAGTCCCATGCCGACCAGATTGAAACCGATGACACCATCAAACCTGTTGCAGATAAACTCGTTCATTGCATCTTCCACGGTCATCGGATAGTTCTCGATACAGAGACTCCCCATCTTGATGGTTGGGAACTGGTAGATGATTTGGTGGCGACTTTTATTGTTGATGTCTCCAAAGACCAGGCTGTCTGCCGTTACCTGTCTCATCCAGTCCTCTTTCTGTCCAAACCATAGTCCGAGCGGCGAGCCGGTATCGAACAGCAGATTTCTGGTTTTCCCCGCTATCTCCACAGGAACAACAACCGCTCCGTCCATCACTTTTATCTTGATAGTGTCAGCAAAATCGCTCTTCGAGAAACTCACAGACGCCGTTGCGTTCTTTATCAGGTTTTGTGCCTGGGCAAACATCGTCACGGCGAGGGCGAGTAGAACGGTAGTAACAGTTTGCTTATTCATTCCAATGCTGTCTTAAGTTACAGCCGCAAATTTACGACTATTCTGTGAAAATTATTCATTTCGCCGCTACCTTTTATACATATTTAGGAGAAAAGCAGATATAAGAGCTATGCTACAGCCTGTTCTTCTCGGCATTTCCGGCACCTGTGCCCTTGTACTTAGACGGGGTTACATTGAAGCGGTAACGTAGCGAGAGGGTAACGCAACGGGAATCGTTATCCTCCTTCTTGCGGAACATCATGCGATTACTGTAGAGCGTGAAGCGATTGATGCCTCCATTGAAAAGGTCATTGCCTGAGAGTTTGATGTTAAGGCGACGTTTGCAAAAGTCCTTGCTGACACTAAGCGAAAATATGGGGTTGGTGCAGTCGAAATTGGCATTTGCACCACTGTTGCCGTGGGTGTGCATATTGAAGTCGGCCTGAACCTGCCAGTCGTATGGAAACGTGACGATGTTGCCTAATTGTAGCGACAGCATGGGCTGGCTGAAGCTTTTCTGTTCACCCAGGAAGTTTGCTTTGAACCACGGCTTCATCAATGAGATGTTATATTGTGGAGTCCATGTTACCTCATGTCCCAATTTGATATCTTTCTGTGCTCCCAGCGTAATGGCAAGCCAGTCGAGGTGGTCGTAGTTTTTGTAGGTCACCAGATACACAGATAATTTCTAAGAAGTCTCGCGTACCGCGCGCCTATATGCGGTACGCGAGAAAATATATAAACTATCTGTTATATCTGTTATCTGTTACTTATCAATGTGCTATATAATAGCAATATTTCCTGGATTTAATTCTAGCACTCGCTAGATTTAAATGTAACAAGTGCAAGAATTAAATCAAGCAAATGACAGTTTTAGCTCAAAAGAAACGAGGTACGTGGGTCGAGGGGTGCGAGGTACGTAGGTCGAACGTCTCGAGCTACGTACCTCGTTTGCATCGAGCCTTATGGGGTATTTACGCCTACACGTAGAAAAATTATTTTGTACGTGTAGAAATAATATTTCTTACGTGTACTGGAAAAAGTAACTCCGAAACTTCCAAATTCATACTCATTAAGAATGCGATATGCAGAAACATTCCATTTTACTACAGCCACGGATGCTCCTTTCTCATGGCTACCATGAAATCATCAACCTGTATCCACTTCTGAGGATCATCTATACCAGCATCGACCTCGTCAAGATCTGCCTCAATCATAGCAACACGCTGCTCTAACTCTACAGGATCATCCGTGTAGAATCCACATTTGCCAAGAGGGAAATCATGAAAATCTGACTCCATCAGCGCCGTTTCGCTATAATCAATCATGGCAGCGGCCCCAGTAGGTTCATTTGCCATATCACTATGTTGTTCGATGTCTTTGATTTCTTCGCTCATAACAATTAAAAACCTTTCTGCCTGCAAATATAAGGAGAAAATCCGAAACTTCCAAATAATTAGATAAGATTTTGTTGCGTGTCGTTAAGACACACGCAAGCACTGCTTTTTCTATATTTTCTATCTTTACTATATTTACTATCTTCACTATAGGGCGCGCACGCGTATAAGGCGAAGAAAAATAAAACGTAATGAATTGGCTTGCATTTAGTTACTTTTTGGTCTGCAAAAAGTAACTTTTTACGATGCGATTAGTTACTTTTTGCGAGTCTTTGAAAATGCTTCATAATTGAATCAAAATCGAAACCAAATCGAAACTAAATCGCAACACTCACCTGCGTACATATTTATCCACGCGTGAAATTAAGAAATAGATATAGAAAAAGAATAAAAAGAAAAAGTGCGTGTGTGTCTGAATGACACGCACTTTTCTATACATACCACTCAGTTTGTCGGGGCGTCCTCAATATTTTCGTATTCGGTCATGGCTTCGGCCATGCGGTTGTCGAGGTCGGAGAGACGGTAGAGGCCATCATCGTTGGCAGTAAGACCTTCGACGGTGACAGGCATTATCATCGGGGGAACTTCAAGGGAGAGCAGCATCCGACCTTGCAACTGTGATACGCTCTGATAAACCAGATTGATGGCGACATACTCTTCGCTGCCGTCGGTCCACTTCTCAAATACAAGTTTCGAGCCGATGGGTGTATGCAGTTCCAGGGCATGCTTGGTCTCGGGATAGTCAAAACCTAATGCAGCACCTATGCTGGCCAGGTTGGAGTCGTGACCGCAGAGGAACATGAACTTGCGACCATCGTTGTGTAACTCTTCGCGGATACGGCTCACCAGCGGATAGGCCAGGTTGACGGCGGCGCTATGGGTAGTGAAAAGCAAAGCATCATAGACTTCCTTTACAGCGCAGATGGCGCGCCACTGATCCTCTGTCAATTCATGACCGAAGGCTGCCATGCTCTCACTTTCATAACACTGCAGCACCATTGCATCAGCCACACTGTTGGCCAAAGTGAAACCACCAGTCATCTTCGGCTCATTACCTTTTTCCAGTTTGAACTGCGTATCGTTGTAGAAGAAATGGGTCGTATCGTTCGCAGCGGCTGGCGAATGCGCCATGTCGAGAATTTCCTCCATCAGTGTCAGTGTGGGTTGAACGGATGTCATCAATACCCGAGGACCTCCATGCAGGGCATTGATCTCACTGAGCACTTGCTGGCGGTAGGCGTCGTTCATCTTCGTGAACTGCGGGGTGAAAACGGGATCCATCTTATCCTCGGCGAGTTTGTGGGTGATCTCCACATTGGCGAATGGCAGGAATCCTGCAGAGAAGTATTTCGCTGTGGCAAACGTGCGCTGACGAGAGTTAGCATAGAACAGCACCTCGTCGCCCTCAGGACGATAGTTTTCAGGTAGCAGTCCCTCGCCTACCAACCACTTACGGAAGAACTGGCCCATCTCAGTCTCCAGTACACCGCCACGTAATGACAACTGGCTCGACGGTGATGACCAATTGAACCACTCGTATGGTGTGACACGCTTGTAAACAGCCCCACCCGATGTGAGCGGTGAGCGGATGTTATGGCGACTCATCACCACCACTTCCTTCAGTTGATACTTCGCACGGAAATCATCTGATCGCTTTGTCTGTGCAGGGAGGTTCAAGGCAACCATCATGGCGGCTGCAGCCATTATCACATTTTTCTTCATCTCTTAGTAATTTTATTGTCTGCAAAGATAATCTTTTTTTTATTGAAAGAAGAAATTATGCCTGATAAATTTGCATTCTCGGTTATTTTTTTGTAACTTTGCATGCAAATAACAAAAAGGATCATGAAAATGAGGACAGCTTTTCTATCGGCAATCATGGCTGCAACGCTGACGCTGTCAGTGCAGGCACAGCAGACTTCGAAGACCGTCACGCTGAAGGTCATTGAGACCAGTGATGTTCACGGACATTTCTTCCCTTGGGACTTCATGGAG
>ONWA01000039.1 GCA_900321425.1 uncultured Prevotellaceae bacterium
CCATCGCCATTGAGAACAAACAGGAACACAAGCATGAGGACAAGCACCATCACTATCTGCGCCGTGAGTTCAGCTACTCTAACTACGAGCAGAACTACGAGTTGCCGGATGATGTGGTTCGCGACAAGATCTCTGCCAAGGTCGAGGACGGCATCCTGACCATCACCATGCCGAAGACCGAGCCGAAGGAGAAGGTCACCAAGGCCATCGAGGTATCGTAACGGACATTGATTAACCGCATAAATTGAAGTCCCGACCTGCTATTGTGCAGGCCGGGGCTTCTGGTTTATGTGGTATGGCAAACAGTTATGCCACTAAGTCATGATATGACGGGCTGATGTTACGCGGGCATCGTAGCGGATGGTCATCTCGTGAGTGCGAGGGTTCCAGTAGGCTCCAATCACGCCGTGGATGCGCTCTGCCTTGGCCACTGCATGGTGGTGGGCTGCCTGAGTGTTGATAACTTGTTTCATGTCCATATCTATTTTACAATGTGTCATTATTTGATGACTTCCTTGTTGCCTTGGTGTATGTAGATGCCTCTGTCAGTGGGTTTATTGGTGAACTTGCGACCTTGAAGGTCATACCATGCATCATGGTCTGCTGGCGCATCGTGAATGGAGAGGATGCTTGTAGGGGCGAAACCCAGTTGACCGTCTATCCACGCCACCTGTTTCTTAGTCCACTCACGCATAAGGGCTATTTCTTCCGAATAGTTTGTGGCAGTGGTAGGTGCCAGAGGAATCTTTTTGTCCCAGATAGGCCAAGCCTGGTAGTTGCGTTCACAGGCTCCTCCAATAGTCACTTCGTTGACCAGTGAGTCAATCATTTCCGTGACGTGCTGGTCGCCAAGTGTGCTGTTGCGTAGTTCTGTCCAGCGCTCCTTCATGCGTTTCCAATAGGCTTCGTCTTCTGTTAGCCGTTTCCACCAGAAAGGCACAGGCAGCTTGCCTAACAGCCCCGCTTGCTGTCCTTTCTCATATACCCATTGCTCATAGAGGAAATCTCCTGCTGCGATGTTATTGCCGAAGGCCATGTTATAGTCCCAAGGGGTAATCTTGAAGCGTGGATCTACTGAATCGCGACGTTTGTAGATAAAAGTACTCAGACGATAGGCATCTGGGTTTTGACAGAACTCCGACATCAACTGGTAATTGATGAAGTTTTCCACGTCGATATACTTGCTGTAGCCATTCTCCTTGTCAGCAAAATCATCGCTGTTAAGTACATCCTCCAACTCGTCAAACCGTTGCTTGATATAGGCCATCTGTTCACTTGATATTTCCTCGTACTCAGGGAAGTGGTACTTTGCGCAGATATCATGATCGTACATTTTGTATTTCAATACGAATTCGAAGTAGGGCCGTGAGAGTTGATACACCAGCGGATCGCGGATCAGACTGCGGTCATGATAGGGCGCCAGCAACACCCAGTTGTTGTCTTTTGGCAAACCGAGCAGTTTCACTTTCTCTTTCTTTCCGTTCACGTCAGCCGTTTTCAAGGTTCTGAAACCATAAGGTTTCTTGTCGGAGTCATAAAATGAGCTGCTACCTCTGTACTTGATGCCTACCCATCCCTCATAGTCGGTGGTCTGCCCCGAATGTGCCACCGTGTCGCCGTAGTTCACCCCGTCAGCATTGTTGATGATCTTCATACGCACTGCCACCCGGTAGTCTTTATGGATGACAGTGGTATGACCAGCCTTGTCGCGGGTGTCGATATACAGGATGGGCAGGTTGGTCTTCTCCAGCACAACATCAGTGTTATAAGGCTTGTAGTTCCCTTCATCCCAGCTGTCAGCAGGAACTTCTATGGCAACTAAGCACAGCAGTATAGTCAATAGAGTTATTTTATATTGTCTTGGCATAACGTTATTCTTATTGGTTTTCGGTTGCAAATTTACGATTAAGCGAGCAAAAAAACGAATAAATTAAGATTTGAGTGCATCGGCATCTTCTTCCTCCCTTCTTATATAATCTTCTCGGCCATCCGTTTACCTGCATCGAAAGCCCGTTGTAAATCCTGCTGCCTCAATTTTGTCCGATGGTCATCGAGTTCACCTTTTCACCAACTTTGGTGGTTATTAGTATGCCTAACTTCATAGCGCGGATGATGTTTGTTGTCTCTGATTATTACTTTATAAATATTTCCAGATGGAAATTGCTTCACAGTCTTCAAAAAGTGGAATGCTGGCGTATGCCTCTGCGTCAACCGACTGTAATAGTTCCCTGAGTGTCATGCTATATTCATAAAACATCCTAAAATCAGGCACAAAGTTAGTGCAAACCGAATGAAATACCAAATTTTATTTGAGTATTTCTGAGGTGCAGCCTAACTTCAACAAAAGTTAAAGTTACGCAATATTCACGGGAATTTATCAGAAATGACTAATTTTGCCGCTCGAATTTATTCGCTTTTCACAGAAAAGAACATTATTTAGGAGAATAGCCATGCCAAAGGAGCGTAACAAGGCAGACTCGTATCGTGAGAAGGCTTACGAGGGTGACACCAAGGCAATGAACAATCTTGGGGTCTGTTATGAGCGTGGCACAGGCGTAAGAGTCAATCTGGAGATTGCCTTTGAGTGGTACATGAAAGCTGCCGACAAGGGGGATATGCAGTCACAGGTCAATGTGGCCAATGCATAGGTATAAGTGGTATTAAATACAAAGAGAAATCAAAATGACAATACAAGAATTTCGAGATTACATGGCATCGGGTAAACCCGTCGTTGGCGGCGGTGAAGTCCACATGATGTTTCATCAGCTGTCGCAGGAGGCACTGAAAATCACAGCCGAAATCAACGGCAAGTATCATACACCAGAGCAGTTGCATGATTTGCTGGAGCAACTTTGGGGACGTGAGGTGCCCAAGACGGTAGGCATGTTCCCACCATTCCATACTGACTGCGGAAAGAACACCGTCGTTGGTGAGCGAGTCTTCATCAACATGGGCTGCAAGTTCCAGGATCAGGGTGGCATCACCATTGACGAGGGCGCACTTATCGGCCACAACGTCGTGCTGGCCACCATCAACCACGACCTTGCCCCTGCCAACCGTCAGAGCATGAGCTATGCACCAATTCACATCGGCAAAAACGTATGGATTGGAGCCAATGCTACGGTGTTGGCAGGCGTGACCATTGGCGATGGAGCCGTAGTAGCTGCTGGTGCAGTGGTGACAAAAGACGTGGAGCCCAATACCATTGTTGGAGGTGTGCCAGCAAAGGTGATTAAAAAGATAAGATGATACAGCGTGCTCAGGCTCTTGGAGCCAATGCCATCGTTGGCATTGACATCGACTATGAGACTGTCGGAGCCAATGGCTCAATGCTCATGGTAGCCACCAGCGGAACGGCCGTTGTCATCTAAACCAATGTTTAAAGGAGTTTAAGAAGGAAAGGATGTGGAGTCCATAGCCTTGCTCCTGTAACAGACAGGTCTCAAGGCGGAATGGCCGTTAAATCCTAAAGTATCATAATAATCATCCTAGAAGTTACGGAAATCCGAGGAATATCCGTAATTTTGCGCAGTGTTTAGCGCGTAATCAGCGGATAGCTACAAGCATTCTGCTGCGGTAATCAATTCCAATACTGTTAAGACGATGAACATTGAAGACTATCGTGAATACTGCCTTTCACTGGACAATGACGTGGAAGAGAAACTGCCTTTCCAGAAGTTCAAAAGCGGAGAGGGGGTATTAGTGTTCTATGTGTCCGGACATATGTTCTCATTCTTCGACTGTAATGACTTTTCTGTCATCTCGCTTAAATGCCAGCCAGAACGCATCGATGACTTGAAGGCGCAATATGAGTGCATCGGAAAGCCATATAACGAATCACCCAGGCACTGGATCGGCATCAACCCCAGTACGGCTCCAGACGAGCTGCTAAAGGAACTGACCCGAAACTCCTACGAGATAGTGAAAGCGAAGTATAAAAAAAGAAGGTAAGGAATCATGGATAATCAGCAAGAGAATCTGTCATTCCATCATGCGCGGTTGCATATATTCCGATTACACCTACTGTTCCAACCGATAGGCTTTGGGGGCAATGCCTTTCATGCGGGTGAAGAAACTGGGGTCGCAAGACTCATATCAGGTCGCTGACGGTGAGAGGTACGTAGTCGATGAGGTCTTGTGGGGTGAGTCGCAGTTGCATACCTCGCTGACCAGCAGAAACATAGATTTTCTCATGCATCAGACAGGTCTCGTCGATAAAGGTGGGGAAAGGTTTCTTCATGCCGATCGGACAACAGCCGCCACGGATATAGCCTGTCAGCGGCAGCAGTTCCTTCTGGTGAATGGGTTTGCACGACTTATTACCGCTGGCTCGTGCCGCCTTCTTCAAGTCCACCTCACAGGCACCAGGCACCACACACACGAAATGCTTGGTCTTGTCGCCCTCCAGCACGATCGTCTTGAATACGGCATCCACATCCTCGCCCAACTGCTGCGCCACGTGTGTAGCACTCAGGTCCGACTCATCCACCTCGTACTCTATCAACTCATACCCCACCCCTGCTGCATCCAGTAGTCGGCACACATTCGTCTTCTGTATCTTCTGAGCCATGTATTTAATTTAGCGCTTTCATTCTACTTGCAAAGGTACTAAAAAAAAACGAGACCACCAAACTTTGAACTTTGCGATACATAAAAATTTATTTTTGCAAGATTCACAACTTAGTAGTACCTTTGCACCCCGAAAATAGAGTCACCAAGAACCATCTTCCCCAGGCATATACCGGAAAGAATATGTTGGTGGGCATCATCGACATAGGCATCGACTTCAATCATGCTGCCTTCCACAATGCCAACGGTTCTACCCGCATTAAGATGGCGCTGGTAAGTGAAGGAGGCACGCTTCTGGAATTAGGTAAGAAGGGGTGTCCTGATGGGTGCCCCTTTTCAATTATAGAACCATCACAAAACCTTTTTAATAGAAAAAAGTAATTTTTTCCTTCATTTTGTTTGATTTTTCGTCAGAAAAGTTTATCTTTGTAGCCGAGATTACCAAAATTAGCTAAAAATATTACTAACAAAGCCCTACGCACCACGGTTAAGCGAGAATTATGAAAAAGACTTTATGTACATTACTTATGGGATTATGCTTTACCATGAACGCAAATGCCCAAGTGACGGTTGCAGAGCCTCAGTTTGCTGAAGAAACCATTCTGCTTACATCAGACACAGAGGGTATCACCCTGAAACGCGAGAACGCATCTATCAAGACCAAGGTGGGTGCCAGCGTCTTCCTTGTTGGTATCGGTAAGGCTAAATCACGTGTAACACTTGCTGGTATAAAATCTATAAATTCGACACCAGCCCCTCGCAATGCCCGTCTGATCATTAAGGCTAAGGACAACGATACCGACCCTAACTCATTCATCAGCATCTTTAAGTTTGAACTGACAAAGAAAGAGCGCCGTTACCAGGTAGCTGAGGCTGGTACATTCACAGGTTCAAAGGCAAACAGTGCTGCACAAGTGGACTTCAGTGCTGAGAAATATGGTAATCAGTCATATCTGATTCAGCTGAGAGACCTTGAGCCAGGCGAATATGGCATTATGCTAGGTGACCCCAACACGGCTAATACAAAGAATGGTTTGAAGGTAACAACATTCACAGTGAACTAAAGTATAAAATATATCAATCAAAAAAGTGCTATCTTTATCAAGGTAGCACTTTTTAAATGACATCAAATCAAAACATCTTATAGCCGACAGTCAGAATGAAAGCCCTGTTCTTGCACGACTCTATACCCGTCTTGTTCACATCGGTGAGTCCCAACTGATAACGGAAGTCAATCACAAGGGCACCATCCTTGCCGATAACTGGTTCAAAGGATATACCAATAGGGATAGAGAAGTCTATATTATTAAAGTATTTTTTATAGTTCCTGCCGTCCATTCTTGCACGAATAAGGAACCCCATCTGCCCACCAACCTTAACAGCCAGCCAAGGAGTGATGTAAAAGTTAGCCAACAGAGGGATGTTCAGATAACTCAGACGCATATTCTCATCAAGCACCTTATCCTTATAGCCCAACATCTGTCCCATCACGCCAACGGATGGAGCAAATAGTTTGCTGACTTGAAAACCTACCTCAATGTTACTACTCCACCCTAGTTTAGAATTCACACCATCATCGCCAGACAATGTGGCGATATTACCTCCAATGGTTGCTTTATAATACCAATCACCCACATCCTGAGCCTGTACACTCGTCACAGCCCAACAAAGGACTCCAATCAGCCAAATTCCTTTCGTCTTCTTCATATTGATTCATTAAAGTAATCTTAATGCATCACTCCACAATCTCCTTCGCACGCGCCAAGGCGAGATTGATGTGCGAGCAGATATTCTCCTTGCCCAACATCTCTGGGAAGCCCACACGGCTGAGAACCTCGGCCACCTTGGGGTTGACACCAGAGAGCACCACCTGGATGCCCTCCTTCTGTGACATCAGACAGAGGTTGGTGAGGTTGTGGATACCTGTAGAGTCGACAAACGGCACCTTACGCATACGGATGATGCGCACCTTAGGACGCTGGTGATGGAGGGCTTCCATGATCTCCTCAAAACGGTTGCCGGCACCAAAGAAATAAGGGCCATTGATCTCGTAGACCTCTACCCCTTCAGGGATGGTGAGGTGCTCGAGGTTGCCCATCTCGAAATCACTGTCCTGACTGGGGTCAATCTCCTGAGAGATGACCTTCACATCGGTGGTCTCAGCCATACGACGCATGAAGAGCAGACAAGCACAGATAAGTCCTACCTCGATGGCGATGGTGAGGTCGAAGATGATGGTGAGCAGGAACGTTACCCACAGTACGATGACATCGCTCTTGGGGTTCTTCAGGATAGAGAGGAACGAGCGCCAGCCACACATATTATAGCTGACGATGACCAGTACTCCAGCCAGACACGCCATCGGAATATACTGCGCCAACGGCATGAGGAAAAGGAAGATGAGCAACAGCACAGCGGCATGGACGATACCTGCTACAGGGGTGCGACCACCGTTGTTGATATTTGTCATCGTACGGGCGATGGCGCCTGTGGCTGGGATACCGCCAAAGAGCGGACTGGCGAGGTTGGCAACACCCTGTGCGATAAGCTCCGTATTCGAGTTGTGGTGGTCGCCGATGACACCATCGGCCACCGTAGCAGAGAGCAACGACTCGATGGCGCCTAAGATGGCGATGGTGATGGCAGGCGAGACAAGACCCTTGATGGTCTCCCACGACATGACAGGCACCTGCGCATCAGGCAGCACATTACTAATGGAGAAACGGTCGCCAATGGTCTCGATGCTCGTCACTCCAGCATACTGCTTGAGCAGCAGTGCGGCCACCGTCATCACGATGATGGCAATGAGTGAGCCAGGAATCTTCTTCAGGTATGAGAGCAACGGCAGATGCGTGAGCTTGGGCCACACAGCAATCAGCACCACACTCGCCACTCCCACCAGCGCACTCCAGGGGTCGAGGGTGACGAAGTCGTGGACGTAGGCTATCCACTTCTCAATGAAGTCGCTGGGCACCTTTGCCATCGTCAGACCGAAGAGGTCCTTGATCTGTGTGGTGAAGATGGTGACAGCAATACCACTGGTGAAGCCTACCACGATGGGATAAGGGATATACTTGATGATGGTGCCCAGATGGAGCACACCAAACATGATGAGGAACACACCTGCCATCAGCGTGGCGATGGTGAGACCCTCGAAACCATACTGTTGGATAATGCCATATATTATAATAATGAACGCGCCCGTAGGACCACCGATCTGTACCTTACTACCACCCAGTACGGATACCAGGAGACCAGCGACGATGGCGGTGATGATTCCCTTCTCAGGGGTGACACCCGAGGCGATACCAAAGGCAATGGCCAACGGAAGGGCTACGATGCCGACGATGACACCTGCCATCAGATCGGTCATGAACTGCTTACGGTCATAATGACGCAACGTGGTCCATAGCTTCGGCTTGACATCCTCCAACAGCCACTGCGCCTTCTCATTTACTTGAGCTATCTTCTTCATAAAAGGCTGCAAAAGTAATAAAAAAAGTTAAGAATACCCATATCCAAAGAGAGAAATCTGACGGTTTCGTTGAAAAAAACAGGGTGACTGCCACAGAACTTCATGCGCATACACCGATCGTATATCGTCAACCTGGACAAGATACAAGAGGTGAACAAAAACAAAGTGATCCTCGACGCAGAAACCTACCTGCCTTTGGGCGATAATTATAAGGAAATGTTCAACGAATATCTACAAAACAAATACATCGGCAAATAATTTTGTTCTATTTTTGCATTTTTCTTGTCGATTATGCGGTAGTATGAAGTTTATTTCATACCTTTGCAGACAAAAAATTGTACTTATAGAACAAAACAATGAAGAAAAGACTGTTTTTAGGAGCATGGCTCGCACTGACCACTACCCTCGCCTTCGCAGGGGGACTGATGACCAACACGAATTATCATATCGCCTTCGACAGGATGATGGCACGTGGAGCCACTTTTGACGTAGACGCAGCCTACAGCAACCCTGCTGGTGCCGTCTTCGGTAGAAAAGGCTGGCAACTATCCTTCAACTGGCAGATACCAACTCAAAACCGCGATATCACCACCACCATTCCCAACTTCCTGGGCATGGGCGACTACACCCATAAATTCGAAGGTAAGGCTTCCGCCCCCTTCGTACCAGGACTTTTCGCCGTCTATAATCGTGAGCGTTGGGCTCTTTCAGCCATGATCGGTATTGTGGGCAGCGGTGGCTACGTGAAGTATGACGACGGTATTCCCATGTTGAATATCCCCATCATGAAGGCACTCTACGACCAGAGTCCGATGCTCATCCCAGGACAGACCTATACCCTCGACTCGAAGATGAAAGGCAAGCAGTATATCTTCGGCGGACAGGTGAGCTTCGCCTACCGTTTTCTCGACTGTCTGTCGGCCAGTGTCGGTTTCCGCGTCACTCGCTATGACGGATACAATCGTGGGCATGTCATCGCTACGGCCAACGACCAGATAGCTGCTGCGCTGGGCACCTCAGAGCTGGTGAACCTGCAGTTGGACTGCATACAGAAGGGTTGGGGTTTCACCCCTATCATCGGCATTAACTTCCACAAAGGCCCCATCACAGTTGCCGCCCGCTATGAGTTCCGTACTAAACATAATATCCCCAACGACACAAAGACACTCACCATTGGAAAGATGGGACAAACCACAGACGTGGTGGCGATGACAGAGGCGATGGGAACAGAAGCAACGATAGCTGCACTCAGTCAGGCAATGGGTCCTGCAATGGCACAAAACATTGCTGCCTATCTGCCTGGCACGAAGACGCGCTACGATATGCCTTCATTACTGAGCATTGCCATTGGCTGCGATTTCAGCAAGAAGGTACGCGGCACATTAGAGTACCACTTCTTCGACGATAAGCATGCGAAGATGAGTAACAACCGTCAGGAACACCTTGCCCATGGAACACATGAGATACTCTTGGGAGCCGAGTGGGATATCAACAAGACCTTCACCGTCAGCGCAGGTGTGCAGCATACCGACTACGGACTGCACGACGATTTCCAGATGCACACCTCCTTCGCCTGCGATAGCTGGTCAGTGGGCTTTGGTGGTGCTGCCAACATCAACAAACACGTTCGTATCAATGCCGGCTACTTCTGGACGATGTATAGCGACTACAAGAAAGAGCATATCAACTATGCGGGTACTGGTCTGAAAGGAACAGATACCTTCTCGCGCACCAACGGCGTGTTTGGTATAGGTATCGACTATAAATTCTGAAAAACATTTGGTTTTTCACACACTTCATCGTACCTTTGTAGGCAGAAACAAAAACTGCTTACAAGGGTATGAAACGTTATATACTATCTTTCATGACGCTTCTGATGGTCTGCTCCCTCATGGCGCAGATCGTAGAGCCAGTACATTTCAAGTCGCGTATAGAGACAGGAAAGAACGGTGAGGGGCAACTGATTTTCTCGGCCACCATCGATGAGGGCTGGCACGTTTACTCCACAAATCTGGGTAGCGACGGTCCTATCTCCGCCACTTTCAATCCTGTGAAGATGGAGGGCGTAGAGACGATAGGAAAACTACAGGCAAGAGGACATGAGGTGAAACAGTATGACAAGCTCTTCGGCATGGAGCTACGATTCTTTGAGAAGGCTGTCACCTTCATACAACGCATCAGGTTCACACAGCCCACCTATCATATCGACTGTTACATCGAATATGGTGCTTGTAGCGACCAGACCTGTCTGCCTCCCTCGGAAGCCACACTGAAAGCAACAGGTAAAGCGCCTGTCGCTGAACAAAAGGAACAGGACCGTGGAGACCAACAGTCTAGCCCTGCGACGGATCAGGAGTTGGTAGCCACTACTCTGTCAGCAGATACAACACAGAGTGAGGCACACGCTCCCTTAGACTCAGTAGCAAGAAACCAACTGTGGCAACCCGTCGTCAAGGAGCTGCAGTCCTATGCCAACGATGCTACATTATCGACGGCACTCCCCTGGTGGATGATCTTCCTCGAAGGACTCTTAGGTGGTTTCATTGCCCTCTTCACTCCCTGTGTATGGCCCATCATCCCCATGACGGTTTCCTTCTTCCTGAAGCGTAACAAAGATCGTAAGAAAGCCATCAACGAGGCTGTCGTCTACGGACTAAGTATCGTAGTCATCTACGTGCTCCTCGGACTGGCTGTCACCCTCCTCTTTGGAGCCAGCGCCCTCAATGCGATGGCCACCAACGCCTTCTTCAACATCTTCTTCTGTCTGTTGCTCGTCATCTTCGCCGCCTCCTTCCTGGGTGCCTTTGAACTCACCCTACCCTCGTCATGGTCGAACAAGATTGATGCGAAGGTAGACAGTCTGCAGGGCAGCAACAGTGGGAAGCATACCTTCAACGCCTATCTGTCCATCTTCCTCATGGCCTTCACACTGGCACTGGTATCTTTCTCGTGCACAGGACCAATCATCGGTTTCCTGCTGGTAGCTGTATCGACACAGGGTAGTATCATCGCCCCCACCATCGGTATGCTAGGATTTGCTATCGCACTGGCTATCCCTTTCACGCTCTTCGCCCTTTTCCCTTCTCTGTTGAAAGCAGCACCAAAGTCAGGAGGATGGATGAATACCGTCAAGGTAAGCCTTGCCTTTATCGAACTAGCCTTCGCCCTGAAATTCCTGAGTGTGGCCGATCTGGCCTACGGATGGCATATCCTGGATAGAGAAACCTTCCTCTCCCTATGGATTGTTATCTTCGGACTCTTAGGAGCCTACCTCTTAGGCTGGCTGAAATTCCCACACGACGACGAAGACAGACGTACCAACATACCGCAGTTCTTCCTGGCAATGGCATCGCTCGCCTTCACCGTCTATATGATACCAGGACTGTGGGGAGCACCCTTAAAGGCCATCAGTGCCTTCACCCCACCCATGAACACGCAAGATTTCAAGCTGCAGCAGACAACAGCAGAAGCACGTTTCACAGACTACGAACAAGGAATGGCAGCAGCCAAGGCAGAAGGAAAGCCTGTCATCATCGACTTCACAGGTTTCGGCTGTGTGAACTGTCGCAAGATGGAAGCAGCCGTATGGAGCGATCCTCAGGTGGCCGATATCCTCAACAACAAGTATGTACTCATCTCCCTCTATGTGGATGACAAGACTCCACTACCTACACCAATAGAAGTAGAGGAAAACGGTAACAAGACCACCCTGCGTACCATCGGCGACAAATGGAGCTATCTGCAAAGAGTAAAGTTTGGCGCCAATGCCCAACCGTTCTATGTGTTGCTCAACCAAGAGGGGAAACCACTCAGCGGCAGTCGCTCCTACAACGAGGACATCCAAGAGTATATCCGTTTCCTCAACGAGGGATTGTCGCAATGACACCTCACCCCTTCAAATCGAGCTCAACAGGACAGTGATCGGAGCCGAACACATCGGTCAGAATCTTTGCATCCCCTATGCGCTCACGCAGACGGTCAGAAACAACGAAATAGTCGATACGCCACCCCACATTCTTCTGACGGGCCTGGAAGCGGTATGACCACCACGAATACTTCACCTCCTCTGGATACAAAAAACGGAAACTATCCGTAAAGCCACAGGCTAAAAGGTCGGAAAATTTCTCGCGCTCTTGGTCAGTAAAGCCTGGATTCATACGGTTGGTCTTGGGATTCTTCAGGTCGATCTCTTCATGAGCCACATTCAAGTCACCACAGACAATCACTGGTTTCTTGGCATCCAGACGTTTGAGATAATGACGGAAAGCATCCTCCCACGACATACGGTACTCCAACCGTTTGAGTCCATCCTGAGAGTTGGGAGTATAGCAGGTCACCAGATAGAAATCGTCCATCTCTAGAGTAATCACACGTCCCTCATGATCGTGGAAATCTATACCGATACCATACTCCACCGATAATGGTTTGTGCTTCGTAAAGATAGCTGTACCAGAATAGCCCTTCTTCTCAGCATAGTTCCAGTAGGACTCATAACCATCAAACTGCAGATCCAACTGACCAGCCTGCATCTTCGTCTCCTGAAGGCAAAAGAAGTCGGCACCTATCTCATTAAAAATACTACTGAAGCCCTTACCCTCGCAAGCCCTCAGTCCGTTAACATTCCACGAAATCAGTTTCATTTTTATCCCATATTGATTGCTGTCTGCAAAATTACAATTTTCCTTTGGATTCTCTATGATTTGAATGAAGAAATCTGCGAAAAACTAAGGCGAAATCTTGGACGTTTAGTCACTTATTCGTATATTTGCAGCAACAAATAAACACTTAAAACAATGAAACAGAAATGGTTGGGCATCCTCTTTTGCCTGTCAATCACACTATCCACTACTGCACAAGTCACATTCACACACCCTTGGGCTGGGAAAAAAGTAGCCTATTTTGGTGACTCCATCACTGATCCCAAAAATAAAGCAGCGCAAAAGAAATATTGGAGTCTGTTACAGGATTGGTTGGGCATCACACCTTACGTTTACGCAGTCAGTGGTCGGCAATGGAACGATATCCCACGACAGGCAGAACAACTTCAGAAAGAACATGGACAGGACGTAGATGCTATCCTGATTTTTATCGGCACCAACGACTTCAATGCGGGCATCCCCATCGGGGAGTGGTTTGTCAAGGAGAAGCGTGAGGTGATGGCAGGCATTCATGAGCCCAAGCACCTGGTAGTGAGAGAACATCATATACCTGCAATGAATCCTAACACCTATCGTGGACGTATCAACATTGCACTAGATAAGGTAAAACGGATGTATCCCAATAAACAGATCATCTTGCTAACGCCAATCCACAGGGCTGGATTCTATCGCAGTGAGACGAACTGGCAACCCACGGAAGACTATCAGAACAATTGCGGCGAATGGATGTCAGCATATGTAAAGTCAGTGCAAGAGGCAAGCAACCTTTGGGCTGTACCCGTCATAGACCTAAACGCACTCAGCGGACTCTTCCCCTTGATGGATGAGCATATCTCCTACTTCAATGATGGCGCTACGGATAGGCTACATCCAAACAATAAAGGTCATGTGCGACTGGCACGAACCCTCTATTACCAACTCAGTACACTACCCTGTACGTTTTAAACCTTCGAACAGGGTCCACATAGAAATCTAATCTATCTTTAGAAACGATTGAGGAGGTCGACTATATGGTTGGCCTCTTCGTGCGTTATGACGGGATTACAAGGCAGACTCAGTTCTTCACGATGGATGCGCTCTGTGACAGGAAACGAAAGTTGGTTCCACGCTGCATAACAGAGTTGTTGATGAGGAGCAACAGGATAGTGAATCTCAGTCTCCACACTCTGTTCAGCAAGGTATTGTTTGAGCTCATCGCGACGAGTACAAAGTACAGGAAAGATATGAAAAACGGAATCGCGCTCACAGGATGGGATGACAACAGCGGAGTTCTTCACCTTGTTTATATAAAGGTCGGCAATTTCCTTGCGGTGTTGGTTAGCAACATCTAAATCTTTCAACTTAGCATCAAGGATAGCTGCTTGCAGTTCATCCATACGACTGTTGCGCCCTTGATAGTCGAAGACATACTTATGAGAAGAGCCGTAATTGCCCAAAGAGCGAAGTATAACGGCCAGTTCTTCATCATCGGTCGTTACAGCCCCTGCATCACCAAAAGCCCCCAGGTTTTTGGTTGGGTAGAACGAATGCGCAGCTGCATGACCAAGGGAACCTGTCTTTTTTAATTGAGAATGGCAACCGTGTGCCTGGGCATTATCCTCGACAAGTTTCAGACCATGACGACGACAGATATCCCCTATCTTATCCGTGTAGGCACAACGTCCATAGAGATGAACAATCATAACGGCACGCGTCCGCGGGGTGATCGCCTCCTCGATGAGACGGTCGTCAATCTGGAGCGTACCGATATCCGGTTCGACCAGTACGGGAGTAAGACGATTCTCCGTAATGGCTAGAATGCTGGCAATATAGGTATTCGCTGGTACAATCACCTCGTCGCCGTCCTGCATGATTCCCATCGTCTTGTAAGCTCTAAAGATGAGGGTCAAAGCATCCAGTCCGTTACCACAGCCGATGCAGTGTTGGGTTCCGATATAAGCAGCATAATGCTGTTCGAAGCAACGCGTTGCCTCACCTTTCAAGTACCAACCGCTCTTAAGCACCTCGTCAGCAGCATGCACATAAGGTGCATTGATCTCTTTCAAATCCAGATATTTTATCATAATGTCCACGAGTAAGTATCATAGCAGACTGCACGAGCGCCAAAGCCTTCTTTTTGGAAAATCAGTGACTCATTTAGGTCGTCATTGTCCACCATATTGGATGTTCCGAAATCAAAAAACAAACATCCATCTGCTTCATAACGGTCTAATAGACGGTCGAACAGGAAATCCAGGGCTCCAAGACGACGTCCTTCCTCAGAAGCCATGATATATTGTGTTTTCACCGTTTTCCCACAGTCATACAGTACTGTTCCACCCAAAATCTCATCACCCTTACACACAGTCATTAATCGGATATTATCAGGGAAACGTCCTTTCAACAGCGTGATCTCATCAAGAGTATGAACAGGCTTCGCATGGAACTTATACCACAGATGCTTGTTGAGCATCTGCCAGAAAATGGAAAAATCGTTTTGTTGTTTTACATATAGACCAGCCTGTTGGCCTTTCTTTATCCCACGTCGTCTGAGCGTTGAGAAAGGCAAACGCTGACCAAGTATCACCACAGAAGCAATATCTCGGGTATACAACTGAGCATGACACACATGAGTAATGGCGAAGAGATCTTCTTCTGAAGGTTGTGAAGTATAAAACCAAGGGATATGCTTATAAACCACACGCATAAATCCCTGTCCACAAAGGTAGTCATTCAAAAGAATCATCATCTCGCAGACCTGTGCCGCCTTACAACGATTGTTCATCAATAGTCCACCATAGGTAAGACCACGATGCGACCACAGTGTTCCCTCACCATCATCATTAGCTGGTAATATGGAACACAATCGACCCTTTTCAAAGAACATCAAGGAATGATCAGTAAACCTATCAGAGTGATAATCCATATAGCCACGGTCGAAGAGAAACGTTCCGTTCTTAGACTGTGCTACAAAAGCATTCCACTCCGCCTCCTTATCGGCTGTATATCTGACAATATCAAACATGACTGGTTATCTGAAGAAATTCGTCGTAGTCATAAATATATTCATCTTCATCGAATAGTTCCGATGCCAATACGAGACAGACAGAACCTGAGGAGAAATCTTCGAGGGTGCGCCACACATTCGTACCCACATAGAGGCCCTGATAAGGATGATTCATGTGGTGTATCTCCTTACCACCACGTCCGTCATCAAGCGTCACATCAAACGAACCGCTAACGGCAATGATCACTTCCTGACAAGAACGGTGAGCATGACCGCCACGTCGTTCGCCGGCCGGAATATCATAAGTCCAATAGACACGAGCGATATCAAAGGGAACGTTCTTCATCTCCTCTGTCACCGTCAGGTTACCACGTGGATCTACAATCTTAGGTAAATCAAGAATCTTTCCAATCATGACTATTTATTTTTTACTAATTGGGAATAAATGGGAACAACAAAATAACGCTTCGTCAAATAAGCCACTATTATAATCAGCACCACTGTCAATAGGAGCACTGAAGGGTAAAGTCTTGTCTCTCCGTCAACACCCAGTGGTGCGAGAATACTATAGAGACAACGCATAAAGACATAATGAGTAAGGTAAATCTCCATACTAATGCTACCTAACCACTGCATCAGCGAAGTATGCAATAATTTTGTGACGCCACCAGCATATCTGTCGGAAGCAACAAAGAAACAAAGGACTGGAGGTAGAACAAACCAAAACAAAGCAGCACAACGGAAGCGGAGCGAAGAAGCCTCATAGACAAAGAAAGAGGCAACTACGACAAATAGGAAAACGAGTTCCAGAATCGTCAACATAACCGACGACTGTCTACTTAACCAAGAACAGAAGGTACTATAATCCTCAGATGTGTACAGTCGGAACAGTAATATGCCTAAAAAGAAATCCAGTAATCGTGTCCATGGTGCTGCATACAAGAGTGGATTAATCAAACTTTCTGGAATAGAAATTGCCAGACTTGCATAAAGCACTAATATGACAATAGCGCCTACCATCAATCGACGCAAAGACGCACTCATCAACATCATAAAAGTGATGGGGAATACGACATAGAAGAACATCAGATCAGACAAGAACCACGACAGCCCATTTCCCACAAAATAAAAATCATCGCTGGGCACCCAACTCTGTAGCAACAACAAATTGGCCACTAGTTTATCCCAACTAAAGAATCGCCCTAGACGGGCATCAAGAACAATCATGATTAAGAAGAGCAACACATGTAAAGGGTAAAACTTCGACAGTTGCTTCTTGATAAACCAAAAATGACCAAACGTTTTTGCACGTACCTTTTCTCCGTAAGCATAAGATAAGACAAAACCACTCAGCATAAAGAAAAAAGATACGCCACACTCACCGCCAAAGTCGAATGACTTGCCGATAATGTGCGACATCACGACCAGCATGATAAAGACAAAACGTAAAGCCTGCAGATTCCTAATCATTCCTTATTTCTTCATATAGGGTTCTGTGCCCAGGACGGTCTTGGCCAGACGCTTAGCCTTATCGCGAAGGGCATTGACATCATCACCCACCTCGCCATAACAGAGAACAACACCCATTCGTCGACCCTTATGGGCTTCGGGTTTACCAAAGATACGGATTCGTGTTCGGTCTTCCTTCAGTGCCTCATCAAGGTTATAGTCGAGCAAAGATTTGTCAACAGGAGCCTTTGCATCTGTTGGCGATAATATGACAGCTGAGGCTCCTGCATGTTCAAGATGAATACCTGCAATGGGCAAACCCATCACAGCACGGAAATGGAGTTCGAATTCACTAAGATTCGTAGTGTGTCCCAATGTTACCATACCCGTATCGTGTGGACGTGGCGATAACTCACTAAAAATTACCTCACCCTGCTTGGTCAAGAAGAACTCAACACCCCAGATGCCAGCACCCGTCAGCGCCTTCGTCACCTTATCCGCCATCATCTGAGCCTGTTTCAAAGCCTCATCACTAATCTGATAGGGTTGCCACGACTCACGATAGTCTCCACCCTTCTGTACGTGTCCGATAGGAGGACAGAACAGTGTGGGCCAACCATGTTGCTGGGTAACAGTAAGGAGTGTGAACTCAGAATCGAAATCGATAAACTCTTCTATGATAACTTCCTTGACGTCACCACGACTTCCTTCCATCGCCTCACGGAAAGCCTGTTCCAATTCATCATCATTATGAACATAGCTCTGTCCATGACCCGAAGATGACATCAATGGTTTCACCACGCAAGGGAAGCCAATCTCGTCGGCAGCTGCCTTGAACTCCTCGAAAGTCTTAGCGTAGAAATATTTCGCCGTACGCAGACCAAGCTCTTTGGCTGCGAGATCACGGATAGCACGACGGTTCATGGTAAAGTTGACGGCTCGTGCAGAAGGAACCACCTGAATACCCTGTTCCTCAAACTGAAAAAGTCGTTCTGTACGGATGGCCTCAATCTCAGGTACAATCATATCGGGCTGATGTTTCTTCACCACTGCTTCCAGTGCGTCGCCATCGAGCATATTAAACACCTCACGCTCATCAGCCACTTGCATGGCAGGAGCATTATCATAACGATCGCAGGCAATCACATACTGACCTGCACGCATGGCAGCTATCACGAACTCTTTACCCAGTTCACCTGAGCCTAACAATAATATCTTTTTCATTTCTTCTTAAGTAATTCTTTTATCATTTGCCATTCTGGAGTGACGGCTAGTTTACGAACACACTGATCGATACGCTCCATCGCTGTTTCCTGATCCAAATGTAATCGCTGCGCTATTTCTCCCAAACCAAGTTGTGCTTCTCCGAATAAACCATAATAGTGCGTCATTGCCTCCTCATCCTCAGGTAAGAGCAGATGGAGGAGATGTTCCATATAATGCTCTACTTGTGGATCGACAACCAAGGGATTCAATCCCATAGTCACCAGAAAAGCATGTAATTCTTTGGTCAACTTATCCATTATCTGTTGGCATACATATTTTCATAATACTTCTGATAGTCGCCAGAGGTGACATTATCGAGCCACTCCTGATTGTCGAGATACCAGCGAACAGTCTTCTCTATGCCCTCCTCAAACTGGAGAGAGGGTTCCCAACCGAGTTCTTTCTGCAACTTCGACGAATCGATAGCGTAACGCAAATCATGACCGGCACGGTCGGTGACGTAGGTAATAAGATTCATATCCTCATCCTCCTTACGTCCCAACAGGCGATCGACGGTTTTGATCAGTACCTTGATGATATCGATATTCTTCCATTCGTTGAAACCACCAATATTATAGGTATCAGCAATCTTTCCCTCGTGGAAAATCAGATCGATGGCACGAGCATGATCCTCCACAAACAGCCAGTCGCGTACATTCTCGCCTTTGCCATATACAGGAAGTGGTTTGCGATGACGGATATTATTCACGAATAGAGGAATCAATTTCTCTGGGAACTGGTAGGGACCATAGTTATTTGAACAATTGGTCACCACGACGGGCATACCATAGGTATCGTGGAAAGCACGAACAAAATGGTCACTGGATGCTTTTGATGCGCTATAGGGTGAGTGAGGGTTATATTTCGTCGTTTCCAAGAAGAACTTATCACCGTAGGCCAAGTGATGCTCACCCGAAGAAGCCTTAGTAGTGAAAGGTGGTTCTATACCCTCAGGATGTGTCAGTTCGAGCGCACCATACACCTCATCGGTTGAGATATGATAGAACCGCTTGCCCTCATACTTTTCAGGCAGACTCTCCCAATACAGTTTTGCAGCCTGAAGCAGACTCAAAGTTCCCATCACATTGGTCTTGGCAAATGTGAATGGATCCCTGATGGAGCGGTCCACATGACTCTCAGCAGCCAAATGGATGATACCATCGACCTTTTTATCCTGCATCAGCTTGTAGAAAGCATCGAAGTCGCAGATGTCCATCTTCACAAACTCGTAGTTAGGTGCCTTCTCCACATCCTTGAGATTAGCAAGGTTACCCGCATAGGTCAACTTATCAAGGTTGATGATGTGGTAGTCGGGATACTTGTTGACAAACAGGCGCACAACATGACTCCCAATAAAGCCTGCGCCACCAGTAATAACTATTGTTCGTTTCATATATCTTGAATTTAATGTTTTCCTAATGTTATAACTTCACAATCACTAAATTTATTGCCTTCAATGGTCAATCTTACAAGCGTACGCTCCTTGTGCCAACCTTGCAAACCAGCAGCACCAGGATTGATGTGTAGTAGATTGAGCGTCTTATCGAATTTCACCTTTAATATATGTGAATGTCCAGCAATGAACAGTTGAGGCGGAGATGTATAGATCTGTCTGCGAATGGAATAGTCATAGTTACCAGGATAACCTCCGATATGTTTCATTAGAACATCCACATCCTCACATTTCCAGCGCAGAATCTCAGGATACATTAATCTGAGGTCACCCCCATCACAATTGCCGCAGACAGCACGAAGAGGACGGATATCTGCCAGTTTCTCTGCTACCTCCAAAGAGCCGATATCACCCGCATGCCATATCTCATCGCACGATTCAAAATACGTACGATAGCGCTCATCCCAGTAAGCATGGGTGTCACTGATAATACCTATTTTCTTCATGATAGCTTTTTCCTGATAAACGATGCAATAATCTTTGCAGACCCCTCATATCCCAAGATACTAGAATCGATACAGAGGTCATAACACTCGGCCGCTCCCCATTTCTTTCCCGTGAAGAAATTATAATAGGAAGCACGCTGTCCTTCGGCATGTAAGATTATCCGCTTGGCCTGCTGAGGAGTAACAGACTGATACTCCAAAATCCGGTCGATACGTGTACGCATGGAAGCCGTGATGAAAACATTTACAACATTGGGGAAATCACGGAGTACATAATCGGCACACCTTCCCAAGAAAACACAGCTACTTTGCTCCGCTGCTTTACGAATGGCATCACTCTGGAATTGGAACAGGCTCTCCTGAGAGAAGTTCGACTTGTACAAACTACCCCCGTTAAAATGAGGAGTCTGAATGTTCAACAATGACCTGAAGAATCCTTTCCGCTCATCGTTTTGCTCGAAGAACTTCTCCGAATAGCCACTTTCCTTTGCAGCCATATTCAGGATCTCTCGGTCATAGTACTTCGCACCGAATTCGTCAGCCAGCAACTTTCCTATCTCCCGACCGCCGGCACCCAACTGCCGTCCGACACAAATTAAAACCTTCTTATCTTGCATACTTCTTAAATTTTCTCATATACCACATCATGACCAATATCGTGATCACAAACGCACAGAAATCACTGGCAGGCATTGATATCCACACACCATCCAAATCCCAATACAGGGGGAACAAGTAGGCCATCGGCAATAACATCAACAACTGACGTGAGAGCGAGAGGAATATACTGATTCTCACCTTACCGATACACTGAAAGAAATTGGTAATCACCGCCTGTGATCCGATAATTGGGAATACTAGCATATCCAAGCGAATGCCCCGTGCCGACATCTCAATGAGTGTCGGGTCAGCAGTAAAGATGCGTGCTATCTGATAAGGGAACAACATAGAGAAAGCCCACCCTACGAGCAATATTCCTGTCGCTGTGGCGATAGCCAGTCCTAAGCAGCGAAGCATACGGTCGTATTTCTCCGCACCATAGTTATAACCTGCAATAGGTTGCATACCTTGATTGACTCCTATGACAAACATAAAGAACATGATGGCGAGAGAGTTCGCTATAGAATACGCTCCCACTGCCATATCTCCACCATATCGCACGAACTGGTTATTCATAAAGATGACGATGACGCACGCTGTAGCATTCATGAGGAAAGGTGATACACCAATGGCAATTACATTCCGCACCAGATCCATACGCAAATGATAGATTCCTCGTCGGAAATGGAGCAATTCCTTGGGATTGGAAAAAAGCCACAGTTGCCAACAGAGTGCCATCGCCTGAGAAGTGATGGTGGCCAAAGCCGCTCCTCGTATACCCCAGCGCAGCCACCAGACAAAGGCCACCACCAGAACGATGTTCATCCCTACTGTAAATAGTGTGGCATACATCGCATGACGGGGTTTACCGGCTGCTCTCAAT
>ONWA01000002.1 GCA_900321425.1 uncultured Prevotellaceae bacterium
ACAGTTTTTTGCTTATTTCCTGATGTGGTTGACAGCCGTTTTACTGGATAAGTTGACAGTCTTCCTGACATCGTTGACAGCATTCCTGGTTTCGTTGACTTATCTCTCTGATTAGGTTGTCTGCTTTCCTGCTTTTGTTGTCTCTTTTCCCGGGTTAGTGGACTTCGTACTGGAAACGTTGACCAAGAAACAAGCGATTCAACTATTTGAAGAGCGCAAAGTGCGCACTGTTTGGGGCGACGAGCAGGAGAAATGGTATTTCTCTATTGTTGATGTATGTGGAGTGCTGACTGATAGTAAAGATGCGCTAACAGCACGAAAGTACTGGAACAAACTGAAACAGCGTTTGAAAGAAGAAGGAATGAAACGGTGACAAATTGTCACCAGTTGAAAATGCGTGCTGATGGTAAGATGCGCCTAACAGATGTTGTTGATACTGAGCAGCTTTTCCGCATCATACAGTAAATCCCGTCTAAAAAAGCAGAACCCTTCAAGCAGTGGATTGCAGAGGTGGCAAAGAAAGCGGCAGTGTGGCTAAGGCGGCCCGCAAACAACTGGAGATCAAGCAGGGGTGTAGTGTCATGACTAAGGATAAGGCCAGCGATTATCTACTGCGCGAAAATGATGATGGAAAATCTCAAAAACAGCCAAATTTGTCTATTTCTGAAGAAAAACAGTCACAAAACAGCCAAATTTGTCTGTTTCTGAATTCCCAACAATGCTTACTTGGAATGTGTATCATGCCATCAAGCTGAATCGCAAGGCGAAGTATTCTTGGCTGGCCGACAACCTCGGAGTCAGTGAACGTACTATTCAACGTGCAATAGACGATTTGAAGGAACTGGGATACCTCAACAAGGAGCACTCAAAGATTAAAGGTGAGTGGCAGCTGTTGAAATGATAAACCAGTGAAATATAAAGTACAATTGAGAACGATGGAGAAATAATCATAGTAGAATAAGATCTATGTGTATACTCATCATCAGTTTTTGATATTATTTCTGAGCTACGCTCTTAGATACTCACGTTGACTTCGTCTCCCTCACTCGCGACTCGGCATAGTTTAAGCGAACTTATCTCTGCCCTCACTGCTCCTTCGGCTCAGAAAATTCCAAATAAATTTTGAATTTCGTTCGCTTATTCGTATCTTTGCAAGCTAAGAATTGAGTGCATATGTACGGCATAGATATAAAAGAAGACGAATTGCTAGCAATGGACGGCGGTATTCTTGACACGCTACTCATTGACAGGACTACAGGTAAGAATATTATCTGGGCGACGGACGACTATGCCTCAATGGGTGATTCCTATACCTTCTCCAAGCACATTACCCCAGAGCTGATAACTGGAGAGAATCAGAATATCATACAGCCACGTGTGACGAAGAATGAGGAGGAAAGGAAAAAGAGAGTCAGAAAGATGGCTGAGGTGTTTACTCCCTCTTGGATTTGCAATGATATGAATAACGGCATTGATGAAAAATGGTTTAATCGTAAGTCAGTATTTAATATCGTTACCACAGAACAAGGGATGCATCTTTGGACTCCTACGGCAGAAAAGGTGAATTTCCCAGAGGGAAAGACATGGCAGGAGTATGTTAGCATGGGTGTGATAGAAATCACATGCGGCGAGGCTCCTTTTTTAGCTAGTCGCTACGATACTGTGACAGGCGAGGTTATTACTGATTTAAGCAGACGCATTGGATGGCTCGACAGGAAACTACGCATTGTTAACGAGAACACCACTACTCGCAAAGACTGGCTCTATTGGGCGAAGATGGCTTTCAAAGGGACGCTTGGATTTGAGTGGCAAGGGGATAATCTGCTGTTGGCACGTGAAAATCTTCTGATGTCATTCTTCGATTACTATGAGGACAGATTTAGTGAGAGTCCCGCCATTGATGATGTTAAAGATATTGCAGAAATCATTTCTTGGAACATCTTCCAGATGGATGGCTTGAAGTTCGTGATTCCTCGAAGTTGTCATACTCAAGTTGAAGAAACAAAGGACTTAATGACAGGTGAAATTATTCGTAAAGAAATTCCTTGTCTTGGCTGTAAGAAAGGGCTTATACACAAGCACAACGGCATTTATGTGAAAATGATGGATTGGGATACAGGTGAACCCATTTATTTCCACAAGTACAACGGACTGGCTAAGAAAGAAAGATTGTCATGAATACAGAAATAGTCGATAAAATCATCATCGGTCGCGTAGAGCCACATATCTACGCGTTTAAAACAGATACCATACCGTCTTATACCAAGATAGGAGATACTTATAGGCCTGTTAATGTGCGAATCGACGAGTGGAAAAGTAAATATGAAAACATCATCAAGCTGTGCCAAGAGAGTGCTTTAGTCAACGAGGAGACTTATTTTCGAGACTATGCCGTACACGATTATCTTAAAAACAAAGGATATAATCAGTTAAAACCTGATCAAGTGCCTCCTGGTATTTATTACTCCAGTGAATTTTATGAGGGTGTAGAAAGGGAAGAAGTAAGGAATGCTATTGCTGAAATTAAATCAAAATACGGTATTCCTGATAGTCCTTACACATACTATAATGTAGAGGATAGGTTACCTCAGGCTGAACAAGATTATGAGCGGACAGAGCCCTGGGAACCACGCAATAATCAAAAACCTGTAATTGACAACTTTGTTACTGCATGGAAGGCTGGAAGAAATAATCTTCTGATGTATGCTGTGATGCGCTTTGGAAAGACTTTTACTGCGCTTTGTTGCGCAAAAGCAATGGATGCAAAGCTTGTTGTGGTTGTGTCTGGAAAAACGTCTGTCAGGCAGGAATGGAAAGAGAATGTTCAGCGTCCATTGATATTTGAAGGATACACGTTCGTCGATGTAAAGAAACTAAGAGATAAAAATCCTTTATTAATATCAGAAACTTTACAATTGGAGGGAGGAAACAACAGGGTTGTAGTTTTTCTTACGCTGCAGGACTTGTTAGGTGAGAAGATTAAGGATTGGCACAAAGACTTATTCGGCCTTAACGTCCAAGGTAAAATCGACTTGCTAATAATCGATGAGACACACTTTGCTGCACGTTCAGCAAAGACTGGCGCCGTTTTGCTCAATGAGGCAACTGCGAAGAAGGAGGAAGAGGGTGATGACGAATCGATGGAGGAGTTGGACGCTGCAATAAAAGTGTTCAAGCCTAAGATGAAGCTCCACTTGTCGGGTACCCCTTACCGCATCATGCTCAACGGTGAGTTTAAGAAAGAAGACATTATCGCCACTGTTCAATATAGGGACATTTACGATGCGAAACAAGACTGGTATAACGACGAGAATAATCTTGAACGCGACGAATGGGATAACCCTTACTACGGTTTTCCACAAATGGTACGCTTTGCTTTCCATCCTAACGAATCAGCTAAGACAAAGTTGAATCAAATGCGTAAGGATGGGAAAGAATACAACCTGAACGAGTTGTTCAGCCCCCTTTCCATGAGTAAGAGCAATCCGAACCACAGAAAGTTCAAGCACGAGAAAGAAGTCATAGACTTGTTACAGGCTATTGATGGCAAAAAAGAGGATAAAAACATCTTCGCTTTTCTTAATTACGACAAGATAACAGAAGGCGCCAAGATGTGCAGGCATATTGTTATGGTGCTGCCTTGGAGAGCATCGTGCGACGCTATGGAGGCTTTACTGAAACAGAATGCATTTTTCAACAAGTTCAAACGCTATACAGTTCTGAACATATCTGGTTTTGATTGCCCTCAGGAATTCTGCAATAGTGACTATTCCAAAAACATAAAGGCTTTTATTGACGATTGCGAGTCTAAGGACAAAAGAACAATCACCCTCACTGTTGGTAAGATGCTGACGGGCAGCACAGTAAAGGAATGGGATACTATGATATTCATGAAGGACACATCATCGCCCCAAGAGTACGACCAAGCCATCTACCGACTTCAAAGCCAGTATGTAAAGACGATTAAGTGGGATGCTACCTCGAAGCAGCCTGAAGGAAAGGAGGAGTTTGTTAGCAGAGACATGAAACCCCAGACGCTTCTTGTCGATTTCGATCCGTTCAGAATGTTCCGATTGCAGTACTCAAATGCCGTTATTGCCAACGCTGCTGTCGATGGCACAAAAGGAAATGATGCCATTAAAGATACATTAAGACGAGATATTACCATTTCTCCTATCATATATGTGAACCTAGGTAAAATCGAGCAGATTACAGAAAATGACATTGTCAATGCGATAAGGAAATACGACAAAAACAAGAGTGTATTAGAAGAAGCTCGTGATGTATTCATTGATGAAGGCTTGTTGGCATTTGACGAGTTGAAGAACATTATTTCCCAGCAGGCAGAGATAACAAACCTGCAAAACATGTTTAAGCACGATCCATATGCTGGAGAGGGTACAGATATTGACGGTAACACCGATGGTGAAGGCAAATCAACTAAAAACGGAAACAAAAATGACCAAAAGTCTGCCAGTAAAGAAGACGAACTGAAAACGTTAGGAAGGAAACTTCAAACCTATTATTTCAAGATATTGCTGTATGCATATTTGTCCGACTATAATGAAAAGTCATTGGCCGATGTTATTAACAACATTGAGAAATATGAGGATTGCCAACGAATAGCCCGAAATATCATGTTGGACCTTCATACTCTAAAGTTGATACAAAAACATATCAACTACATCTGCCTGTCGAATCTGGATAATAAGATTAATAATGTTGATGACCTTGGTAATGATTCTTCTGCTGACGTTGAAACAGCTTTAAAAAAGTTCTCCCGCCTGTCGAAGAATATTATTGTCACGCCAATTGATAAGGCCCAAGAAATGGTGGATAATTTACCTGATGATTTGAGTGCAGATTCTCGTTTCCTTAATATCGCTGGCAAAACAGGTGAGTTTGAGTATGCTCTTATTAACAGGTATAAAGAAGCCGTAAAAAAGAATATCTACACTTTACCCCTTAATGGAGTAACATACGAGTGTACACTGAAAATGTTCAAGCTTTTAGGAATTCCAACAGAAAACATTATAACAGGTTTTTATTCGTATGATTTGATTGATAATAACAAAAAAGAAGATTATATAAAACGATTGAAAGATATGAAATTCAACGCAATCATAGGGAACCCACCGTATAATTCGGATATTGTGGGCGACGGAAATGGTTCTGATCCTTTGTATCATTTGTTTGTGGATTTGGGTATGTCTCTGACATCTGAAGGCATGCTCATCCATCCGGCACGTTTCCTTTTCAATGCGGGAAAGACCCCAAAGGACTGGAATCAGAAAATGCTGAACGACCCACATTTCAAAGTTGCAAACTATTGGGTTAAAAGTTCCGATGTTTTTCCCGACGTAGAGATAAATGGCGGCATAGTAATATCTCTTTGGAACAAACATGAGCACTATGGAAAGATTGGGTTTTTCTCACCGTATAAAGAACTACATTCGATATACGATAAAGTAAAATCAAAAGAAGAATCACCATTCTCAAGCATCGTTGGTCCAAGAGAGCTGTACGGTCTAACTGATGAGTTGTATAAGGAACACCCTGAAATGGAAGGCAGGCAAAGCAAAGGCCATAAATATAGTCTGGGGGCTAATATTTTCAGTATATTCCCTGAATTGTTCTATGAGAAGAAGCCCGAAGACGATAATGACTATGTATTAATCTATGGTCGCAGGAATAACCAAAGATGCAGTATGTGGTTCAAGAGATCATATATAACTACCGCTGACAATCTTTCGAAGTACAAGGTCGTCATATCAAAGGCTGACGGAGCTGCAGGGAAGATAGGCAATCCCATACCAGCCCGTGTGCTTGGAAGAGTGGAAATAGGAGAGCCGGATCTCGCTTACACAGACACCTTTATAGGAATTGGGTGTTTTGACACATTGGATGAGGCTGAAGCTTGCAAGAAGTATGTTATGAGCCGTTTTGCCCGTACCATGCTATGTACTATAAAGGTAACGCAGGATAATTCCAAGGAATTGTGGGCAAACGTTCCTATGCAGGACTTTACTTCATCCTCTGACATTGATTGGAGTCGAAGTATCTCCGATATCGACCGCGAGCTCTACGCAAAGTACGGACTGACAGATACTGAAATTGCTTTTGTTGAGTCTATGATTAAAGCAATATAGAAATCACACGAAGCGAAATCCTATTTTTACAAGAATGATTATTTCATCAGTATGACAAAATATAGTAATTTTATAAAATAAGGAGTGAAGGACTCTGCAAGGGAGATTCGCTTGTCTCTGGAACGTCCGACTTCTGATGTCACTCGTGAAGAGGCATTGAGGCAGGTAGAAATGCTAAATGCAGTAAACGAAGTTCATTATATCAAGAAATAATAATTTAGTTGTGAAATCTAGACGGAAAGTAAGAAGAATAAATCCATAACAGAACAAATCATATAATATGGGAATAATAAATTTCACAATCACAAAGCGTGATGGTTCGAAAGACCGTTTATCGTTAGACAAGATTATGGGTGCCATCTGTAAGGCTTTTGAAAATACAAATCAGACAGCAGATTTAGGCACAGTTAGCAAAATCATCGGTCGTCTGGATATTAAGGATGGCATGACCCCATTTGATATTCAGCATGAACTAGAGCATGTGTTGCTTTCAGCCCCAGTCCATAGAGTAATTGAATCAAGAAAGTATGACAGGAGGCATGATAATCCCGGACGCCCCGAAGTGACGCGAGTATGCGCACTATTACCCGACTGGAAGGTAGTGGCCTTATTAAGGAGAATCGGGAAACGATTGATGGGGTTTTATAACAAACCGCTTCAGTTAATCACCTGCTACTATCTGGCTTTATTTGCACTGCTAAAAACGGAAAGTTGCACAGGTAAAATAAGATATTACTGGCAATTGCTGGTTAAGCATATTAAAGGATTCAAAATACCTGCACTAAGGACTGTGCAAGATGCCATAGACAAACTCTCTAATTGGAGGAACAATATTAAGAAGTTGGTATTTACAGCCGCTGAAAAACTGAAATATAGAGCTTGGTCAAAATTACAAGATATGATAGAAGAATTATTGCCTGACCTTGAGCCAGCATTTAAAGCAGCCTAATAACAAATAAGTTTGCATGTAAAGATTGACTTCATTTACTATGACCCGCCATACGTTTGATACCATTTAGACCATATTATTTCGCTTTTTGGCGGAATCAGTAATCACTGGTTCCGCTTTTTTTATGCGCATAATTTAAGTGATATTAAACGCAAAAAGTCTTTGAAAAATCCTTTTTACCTTTGTACCCGCGTTTGGAAGCGATTCCATTTGTGGGCTTTTTGTTTGCCCTTGACAACGGAACAACCTTTGTGTATATTGATACAAACAGCTGAAGTTTATTGTTGGGAGGCAAGATGAACCACGAAATCCCTTGGGGATTAAGTGGAGTCGAAAGGACAGGAATCGACAGGAATCGACACGAATCGACACGAATCGACAGGAATCGAAAAACCGAGGATTTTGACTTTAGTAATTTTGCAGCAAAACAAAAAGTAAACCACTGAGGATGATTCCTCGGTATTATATAATAACTAAATGGTCGAATTAGGAGCGACCGGTTGAGTGAACGGGCGAAGGAAGTCCTGCAGGTGAAAAGACGTCAATTCTGGAACTTCTTCCTCACGAACTCAACGAAATGAGAAACTTAAGAAAAGTCCATCCAGAGGACTTTGACGTGAAGCAGTTAGAGAAGTGGTGTCGTGAAGGAAAGCTTTTCGTAGTTCTCGAGCCTGATACTGACTCCAATGCGTACGGGCGCGAAGTGCTTGACTATGTCCAACGGATTAACGGCTTTGCTACCGAGAATTGGAAAGAGAAAATAGACAATCTCTGGAATGCTATCGTAGAAGCACCTTGCTTCAAGGATATTCTTATGATGAAGAACGGGGTACAAAGAGGTCATATCAACAAGTATTCCGTTACGAACCTTATATGCCGAATGCAGAATACAGGAGTGTACCGTCAGGATGTTTCCATGTTGTCTCTGCACCTGAAGTTAGAGGGGGTTGAGAAGAAGAATAAATATTATAAATCATCAGGAAACTACGAACTGAGCAGGGATGCAAAAGCATGCTTGAGGCAACTTTTACGAGGAGTCTAAGATTTTTAAATTTAGCCCTTAAAATAATGCACTACTTTTGCTCTCGAAATCAGTTGAAACGGGTCTCGATAAACACCCAAATACGCTGGATTCGCAATTCACATTAATAATTAAAGATGAAGATTATGACAAACAAAAAATTTACAACGGTTACCAACAAGTTTGGTATGGTGATTAACCAGTGTTGCGCCTCATGCAACTTCCGAGAGTTTAGCAGGCTGATGCAGACACGAAAGTGCGGCAATCATTGTAAGAAGGTTCGCTCCAGCTTTGTATGCGATGACTGGATGATGAACGAGGCAATGCAGAAGGTAGGCGGTTCACAAGGACAAGTGAAGTGCAGAGAATATCTGCTGTTCGTGCAAGAAATCAGGGTTCAGGAACAGGCGAACAATGTGGAGTTGGCTCCATTTTTATCAACATTTAATTTTTAAACAGTATGGAAAAAATCATGTTATCGGAACATTTCAGCTTGAAGGAACTGACAAAGACCAAGTACAAGTTGGACAATACGCCCACCGTAGAGGTGACTGCCAACCTGAAGAATATCTGCGAGAACTGGCTGGAGGACTTGCGCTACTCGTACAACCGGCTGTATGTGCTCGTTGCCGACGAGGACTATAGTACCTCGGAAAATACGGAGGGGATTATCATCAACTGCGGCTATCGATCGAAAGAGGTGAACAAGGCTGCTGGTGGTGTATGGAACTCGAATCACCTGACAGGTTGTGCTGTCGATATCCGTGCTTGTGGACCCGATCAGGCGCTGCGCTACATGAATATCCTGCTGGATATCAGTGACGGGACGAAACGACTCTTCGACGAGATGATCTTGGAGAGACAGAAGGGAATCTATTGGGTGCATTTCGCAGTGAGACCGAAAAACAACCGACGTAAGATCAACTTCATTCTGAAGTGAGAATTGAAGAATTGAAAAATTGAAGGCTGCGATTGAGCGAGAACAGAGCCAAACTTGTTTGAGCTATGTCGAGCGTGAGCAGGCTCGATGCGCAGCATGCTCAAACTATAAACCTGCTTTTCGGACGCTCATTATTTAACACGACAATGAAAACAACAAAAAAGAACATTTTAACAGAGAGACAGGTAACGGTCGAGGGGATGATGACCTTCGGCGAGTTGGAAACAGGATTGCGCACAATGGATTTCCAGTGTTGCGAGGACGTAGAGGCGGAACCCGTCAGGGGGAGGTTCTATGTGCAGGCGATGCGCGACGGTAATGTCTATATGGAGCAGATACCGAAGAGGAAGCATAACAAACCTATCTTCCGCGATGATAACTGTTCATTGTCGCACGGACAGGACGGCAGGTACTACTTCTACTTCTCGTTGCCGGAACAGCTGATAGACGAGCTGCCCAAGGAGCTGGTGCGCCAGGCGAGTGCGATCGCACAGAAGGTGATCAAGGAAATCATCACCAAGAAAGGAGGTAGACGATGATCTACAAGATTTACTACGAGGGCGAGCGGAAGTTTGCCCTCCCTATCAAGAACCGAGAGCAACTGATGAAGTTGCGTAACGCCAAGACGAACCTCAAGAACCTCGAGAAAGTGCGTCAGGGCGACGAAAAGGCGAAGCATGACCTGCTGCAATTGGCCTACAATTTAGGACGCGTAGAGGGCGCTATAGCGGGCTGTAAGAGTATCGGCAGCTTCTTCTTTCACGATGTGGACTACTACGATGATGCGCAGACAGAACAGATCAAGCAGCACATCCTCGACCGTCGGGAGGACATCGGACTGGTGATGCTGGAACGCTCACCAAGAGGCGGCTGGCACCTGGTGTGCAAAAGACGGCCAGGTACAACGATTCTCGAGAATCAGGTGCGAGTGTCGACGCTGTTGCAGTTGGAGATGGATACCTCTGCCAAAGACTTGCAACGGGTGGTGTTCTCCACCAGTGGCAGCGAAGAGGACCTGCCGTTTCTGGACGACTGTATCTTCGATGAGCCGATGACGGAGGAGGAATGTCGGGAGGAATATGCCTTCCTGAAACTCCGACAGCAGCACGGCGAAGAGAATGTGCCTGAGGGAGCTAAAAAGGCCAACAAGCACTATCGCCCCTGGGAGGAAGAGATGGGTGATGGAAGAAGTAAGATGGAAGATGGTGGATGTATGATGGAGGATGGAAGATGTATGATGGATACCTACGACGCTGCAGCGACCTACAACGGATTGCTCTTTACGGACATCATCAAGGAGTACTGGCGACAGTTTAATGACGGCAAGGAACCTGCGGAGGGCGACCGTAATGTGCTGACCTTCGAACTGGCGATCACGCTGCGCTCCATCTGCGACTACTCGCTGGAGAAGATGATGCAGGTGATTCCGAACTACTGGAACGGAGGTACGGCGGAAGAGCAACAGGAATGGCGCAAGACGCTGGAGAACGCCCTCAAAGAACCCAGAAAGGGTATGCCCTACCGACTACGACAGGTGTTGCAGGCGCTCAAGAGTGCCAGTGGGGTGAAGGCTTGCGGCGGTACGCCGACAACGCCACCACCGATGCCGAAGAAGTTGCCGCCACTCATCAAACTGCTCACGAAGAACGTGCCTGACTATTACAAGCCTGCGGTAGCCAATACGGTCTTTCCGGCGCTGGGGGCTCACCTGCACGGGGTGAAGTTCCGCTACTGGGACAACGTGCTGCACGAGGGTACATTCATGAACGTGCTGATTGGACAGCAGAGCATCGGCAAGAGTTCCATCAGGGAACCGATCAAGTATATCATTGCGGATATCAGAAAACGGGATGAGCCCAACCGTAAACGCGAGGATGCATGGAAGCAGAAGAATCCTGCCAACAAACAGAAGAAAGACCCGCGACCTACGGATATCTGTATTCAGGTGGTGATTGACAATCTGACGGATGCGGTATTCAACCAACGAATCATCGATGCCAACAATAACGGTGAGCGGTATATCTATACCAGCGTGGATGAGATAGAGGCGCTGAAGAACGTGACATCGAAGAACAGCGTAGACGAAGTGGGACTGTTGATCCGTAAGGCTTTCGACAACTCGGATACTGGTCAGGAGCGTGTAGGTCCCGACTCGGTCAGCGGTATTGCGCCGCTCAGGTGGAACTTCAACGCCAGCTCTACCCCGCCTAATGCAAGGAAATTCCTCTATAAGATGGTGAACGACGGTACGCTGAGTCGACTGGATATCTCCACCATCATCCGCAACGATGATGACAAGGATGACCCTGTGATGGGTATCTACGACCAGTCGTATGCCGACGAGCTGAAACCTTATCTCGACCGGCTGGAGTCTGCCAACGGACTCATTGAGTGTCCTCAGGCGCACAAGCTGTCGCTGGAGATCAAGGAGGAAAACAAGGAGAAAACAGCGCTCTATGAATCGGAGGCGTACAGGGTGCTCTCCTATCGTGCTAATGTCATCGCCTGGCTGAAGGGAATGGTGCTCTTCGTGGCGCACGGCTACAAATGGTCGAAGGAGATTGCTGAGTTTGTCCGCTGGAGCCAGTCGTACAACCTATGGTGTAAGATGTTGTATTTCGGTCAGCAACTGGAGAAGGAGTTGCGCTCGGAGATTGAGATTCAACGGCAGTCGGGACCTCAGAACCTGCTATCACTACTTCCCGATGAGTTCACGCATGAACAATATTACCAACTACGAAAGCTACAAGGGAAGAGTGGTAATGGTGACTCGACACTCAGAACTTGGCAAGCGCGAGGATACATCGCTTTTGATGAGGTGGTGAATAAGTTCTGTAAAACAGAAAAATTCAAAAGTAAGTATATGTAACGATAAGGGGCTTGGAAATCAAGCCCCTTTATCGTGTTTGCTACAATGCTACAGTGCTACAGTTGATTTTCTTCCCTATTCCCCCTATGACAAAAAAATCCCCCGATTCTCACGAACCAGGGGAACTCTTTTTTTATTAATATCAATTAGGCATTACACACCTCACGGTGTCGAAAATCTTCTTCATCGTCCCAGAACCCGCGACCGCCGCGAGAGAGACCTGGACCTGTAGCGCCTTCGTCCTGCATCTCGCCACCAGTTAAATTGCCACCACCGTCTTGAACTAATGGTGAACCTGCAAGTATCTGCTGAATTTCAATATTTACGATATTGATATTTGGTTTCATATATGTCTTCATAATCTGTTCCTCCTTTCTTACTTAATAATAACTTTCTTACCGTTCACGATATACAAGCCCTTGCTTGGATTAGCTATGCGCTGACCATTGAGGTTGAAGACAACAGTCTTCGTTGTTGTTGGCTCCACATTCTCAACTGCGCTAATACCTGTCGTCTCGTCATCGAAACTCAAGCCGATACGTGCATTGTTGGTTGTTGACTGCAAGTAAGCACGGTTTGCGGCAACTGTCTGACCATTTGCCTTGTAGAAGCCGACAACGTCATCAACCTTATTCAAGATATAGTTAAAAGGACCAACTCCACTTGCTACAGCAGCACCAGTACCACGAATGAATGCGTTAGCATCATCAGCCCAAGCTGCAACACCTGTTGTTACAGGAATGTTGTAGTCACCAGCGTTGCCTTGCAGCAGGACGCCCTCGCCAGCAGGAACCGTTGTCACCTTGGTAAAGGTAATTGTCGTTCCACTTACAGTAGCCTTGTAAGCTTTCAAACCTGTCACGCCTTCATAGTTCAAGTCATTATCGCTAACATAGGTAGCGTAGCCGGCATCGGTGATGGTGATGGGTTCAGTGATGGATGTGCAATAGCTAGAATATGTTTTTGTTTCACCATTATACTTTATGGTTACATCATCTACATATCTTACAGCTGTTGTGTTATAGCAATGGAATCGAACATACAATTCATTTTCCCCATCAAATGTTTTTGTCTTGGTTGTATATGTACCATTCTCGAAACCGCTCATAGCATATGTTTCGGCAGCTTTCCATGTAGAATTATCAGTAGAGGTCTCGACATATACATTGTAGTTCTCATTATTAGAAGTTCTTTTAAATGCAAAGGAGAATTCTGTTACGTTGACTTTATTCTTAAATGTAATATATGTATTATTAGTATTTATTTTACCTGCATACTCACCTGAATTTGCATTACTATGATCTCTTACAGGACCATCAATAGTCCAATCGGCATCTGATGCAGTTTCAAAACCATATGATTTAGTAATTTCACCAACTCCGATAGCTTCCAATGCATATACAGCATAATATGTCACATCTTCATTGCTCATGGTATCGGAAGATTTAAGAGATGGAGCAACATCTGTTGTGCCGTTAATGCCAGAACCAGCTTTCCATCCTACGAAAGTCTTGCCTCCAAGAGTTGTAGGTACGTCAGGGAAATCAATATTATCACCTTCCTCAACAGAAATGGGATCACCAGCTACACCGTTTATTGAGAACACCACATTATGGCTAGGATTATTCACCGTAATATCTATACTACGAGTATAGGTAGAACCTTTTTTGTAGCTTGGATCATCTTTATCAACATTCAGAGTAGCTCTAACTGTGGTAGAGCCTTTGGCTACTGCTGTAATCGTACCATCGGCAGCAATTGTTGCTATATCTTCATCATCAGAAGAATATGTATACGCAGCTGTCCATCCAGTTTGATCATTGGTTACAGAGGTTGTAACTTCATCTCCAACTATAAGCGAAGTTTTAGTCGCAGAGAAACTAGTCATATTAACAGCAGTACGATTGTCTGTTTTATAAGTTACTGCTACAGATGCTATACGTCTATTCCCACTTGTACCACCTATCGTAAATTTTACACTTGTAGCATCACCTGTCCAAGTACCATCAGAATATGTTTCTTTATCTGTTGTTATAGTATTGTCACTATCACCAGAACCAAAAGTTAATTCTATCTTTGTAATATTCTTTGTTCCTGAAGAGACAGTAAAATAGCCACCACCATATACACGAACTGCAGGCACGACAACTTTATTGTCATAATATTTAGGGGTATTGTTATTTGTTCCCTTATTAAAAGTAATACTAAAATCGCTTCCAGAAACTGTTGTTACTTCCTCTCCATTAGAATAACCCTTTGTTGAGAGATCAATAGTCTCATCTGCTGCCCACATACTACTTCCACTTCCTACTATCAGGGCGAATAGCAGGAGCATCCTTGTAAGTAAAGATTGTCTTTTCATGATTAAATTGTTAATAAGTTATATAATGTTTATTTTAAGTTTCCAGCACAGCAGAAGCGTGGAACTGGCGGCTCCATATCTCTGAACTTTGAACCAAAGGGAAAATCGTGTATGAAAGATAGCGATACAACGAGTCCGCGCCATAGGCACAGACCGCGGTCATCTTCTCTCTTGTCTATAGTTTGAAATTTCCTAGGTTTCAGAACACAAGATCAAAGCACAACGCTTCATTTTTTCCAATAAGACAGGGCAAAGCCCCGTTGCTGCCACAAGTCGCGCTGTCTCACCAGTCGCTTATCCTCATCGACGATGCAAAAATATACATTATTTTTATAACCGCCAAATAAAATGCCAGAAAAGTAATAAAAAAGCCACCTCAAACGGGGTGGTTTTGATGGGGGGTATCTTTTAGAAATCTTTTTAACAGGAAGGTGAGGAAGTAAGGGAAAGTATAGAACAGACCATTCCAACCGATGTTCTTATAACCGAGTTTAATACCATATTTCACATCAGGATATGAACTCCATTTGATGAGGTTATTCAATGAAGCTGTGGCACCATCTTTTGCTTTTACCTCCACAGGCACCAGCGAGTCGGCATCGCGAACAAAGAAATCCATCTCCAGCGAAGGATTGTCGTGTTTGTAATAATACAATTGATCGTAACCTGATTTACGCAACATTTCGCCTACTATATTTTCATATATAGCACCCTTGTAGGTTCCAAAGTTTTTGTTGGCACGGAGGTCTTCTTGGGCTTCCTCGTCGAGTGAGCCAATGAGCAATCCCGTATCGTGATAATATAGTTTGTAGAAATCTGTGTTGTAATTGCCTTTCAGTGGCAGTTCGATGTTATTCATACAGTAGCAAACATTGATGACGCCTGCTTCTTTCAGCCATTCCACAGCACCGATATATTCACGATTTCTGGCGCCTTTGGCAATCTTTGTAACTTGGTATTTCTTATTCTCTTTTGCCAGAAAAGTGGAGATATGACTGTAAACAGCGAGAATCTTCGCCTTGTCGGTTTGCTTCGCATATTTAGTGATGTCCTCCTCGTAGTCTTTCAATAGTTGGCGCTGCAATTGTAGTGTCCCTCCATAGTGACCATTATCAACATACATCTTCACTACCTCAGGCATTCCGCCAAGACTCATATAGTCGCGAAAAACATTTGTCATCGTGTCTAGTTCAAGTTGTGTGAAGGGTTGCAGACTCTTCATGTGCTGATAAAGATCTTCTATTTGTTCTGGCGAATATCCTTTCGCCCACAAAAATTCTTCAAAGTCCATGGAATGCATCTCATAGTCTTCTTTGAAACCGACAGCATTGCTTTCTATTTCTTCATAATAAATCCCCATTAATGAGCCAGAACAGATTACATCATATCTCCCGTCCTGACAAAACGACTTGAGCGAGGTAGCACAATCGGGGCACTTTTGTAACTCGTCGAAAAAAATCAGCGTCCTGTGAGGAATGAACTCCCATGTGGGTTCAAGCATGGAGATATTCTTAATAATAGTATCTACCTCATAGCCATTGTCAAAGATGGCCCTAAACTTCTTCTGAAGTACAAAGTTGATTTCAATCACTGAATCGTAATAGGCTTTGCCATAGGCTCTGATGGATTCTGTTTTGCCAATCTGTCTGGCACCCTTTACTATCAACGGCTTTCGTTGTGGACTGTTTTTCCAATCCACAAGGTACTTGTCAATCTTTCTTTTCAGTAGTTTCATATCCCAAAATCACATTTTCGGCTACAAATATAAGCAAAAAATCACATTTTCGGCAATGATTTTGGGTAAAAAATCACATTTTCCGAATAAAAAAGCCACCTCAGAGGGTGGCTTTGATGGGGATATAGGTCGATTTTATCCTACTTGGCTGCCTGGCTTCACCTCCTTGGTGGTGGTGACTACGCTGAGGCTCTCGTCGGCATCGACGGCAGAGAGAATCATACCTTGACTCTCGATGCCCATCATGGTGCGTGGGGCGAAGTTAGCCACAAAAAGGATGCGCTTGCCTACCAGCTCCTCAGGATTCTCATAGAACTGGGCGATGCCAGAGAGGATGGTGCGAGGAGTGCCTGTGCCATCGTCGATGGTGAACTGCAGGAGCTTCTTCGACTTCTTCACCTTCTCGCAAGCCTTGATGAGACCTACGCGAATGTCGAGCTTCTCGAAGTCCTCGAACGAACAGGTATCTTTGATAGGTGCTGCCTGATAAGCGGCTGCGGCATTGGCTTTCTTCGTAGCCTCGAGCTTGTCGAGCTGACGCTGAATCACCTCGTCCTCAATCTTCTCGAAGAGCAGCGCAGGCTCACCCAACTGGTGACCAGCCTTCAGCAGGTCGGTGCTGCCTAACTGTTCCCACTCGAAGCTTTCGATGTTAAGCATCTCACGAAGCTTCTTGCTGCTGAACGGCAGGAACGGCTCGAAGGCAATAGCGAGGTTGGCGGTGAGCTGCAAGCAGATATTCAGGATGGTTTCGCAACGTTTAGGGTCAGTACGCCAAACTTTCCAAGGCTCGCACTCCGTGATGTAACGGTTGCCGATACGGGCGAGGTTCATCGCCTCGAACTGGGCATCGCGGAACTTAAACTGCTCCAGCAGCGCCTCTACCTTCGCCTTTACGTCCTTGAACTCCTCCAAGGCCTGCTTGTCGACCTCCTGCAGCTCGCCACAGGCAGGAACGACACCATTCCAGTATTTCTTGGTGAGCTGGAGGGCACGGTTCACGAAGTTGCCATAAACGGCTACCAGCTCATTGTTGTTACGATCCTGGAAGTCTTTCCAGGTGAAGTTGTTGTCCTTGGTCTCAGGGGCATTGGCGGTGAGCACATATCTTAATACATCCTGCTTGCCTGGCATATCCTCCAAGTACTCGTGGAGCCATACGGCCCAGTTGCGCGAGGTAGAGATCTTATCGTTCTCGAGATTCAGGAACTCGTTGGCGGGCACGTTATCAGGCATGATGTATCCACCATGCGCCTTCATCATCACAGGGAAGATGATGCAGTGGAACACGATATTGTCCTTGCCGATGAAGTGGATGAGACGCGTATCGTCGTCCTGCCACCACTGTTGCCAGGTGCCCCACTTCTCAGGCTCTCGCTCACACAGCTCCTTGGTGTTGCTGACATAGCCGATAGGGGCGTCGAACCACACATAGAGTACTTTGCCTTCTGCATCCTTCACAGGAACAGGGATACCCCAGTCGAGGTCGCGCGTCATCGCACGAGGCTGGAGGTCCATATCCAACCAGCTCTTACACTGGCCGTAGACATTGGGACGCCACTCCTTATGCTCCTCGAGAATCCACTGCTTCAACCACTCCTGATAGTCGTTCAGGGGCAGATACCAGTTCTTGGTCTTCTTCAGCACAGGCGTGGAACCGCTGATGGTCGACTTGGGGTTGATGAGCTCCGTAGGCGACAGGTCGCGACCGCACTTCTCACACTGGTCGCCATAGGCACCCTCGTTGTGACAGTAAGGACACTCGCCCGTCACATAACGGTCGGCGAGGAACTGCTTCGCCTCCTCGTCGTAGAGCTGTTCGGTAGTCTCCTCCGTCAGCTTACCCTCGTCGTAGAGTTTCTTAAACCACTCCGCAGCAAACTGATGATGCGTCTTGCTGGTGGTGCGACTGTAGATATCGAAGGAGATGCCGAACTCCTCGAAGGAGTCCTTGATCATCTTGTGATAACGGTCGACGACATCCTGAGGGGTGATGCCCTCCTTACGGGCGCGGACGGTGATGGGCACGCCGTGCTCGTCGCTGCCGCCGATGAACATCACGTTGCGCTTCTTCAGACGGAGGTAGCGCACGTAGATATCGGCAGGAATATACACTCCTGCTAAGTGACCGATGTGCACGCCGCCATTGGCATAGGGCAGGGCAGAGGTCACCGTATAACGCTTGTAATTCTTCTGTTCCATTTCTTCCTTTTTAATAATTTGGGTGCAAAGGTACTATAAATAGTTGAGAATCTCGCTGAACTGACTGATTTTTATCAACCGTTCGTGGTCGAAATCCTCGACGAGCGAAGCCACACCGTTGTTGACAGCATACTGTTCGAGTTGCCAGGTGACGTGGAAGGGGATATGAATACCCCAGGCGCCGATGGCGAGGGCAGGGGCGATGTCGCTCTTCAGCGAGTTGCCGATCATCAGCAATTCCGAGGGGTGGATATGCTGATGCTCGCAGAGGGCACGAAACTCGCGCTGTGTCTTGTCGGAGGTGATCTCTACATCGTCGAAGAAGGGCAGCAAGCCAGAACGCTTGAGCTTGTTCTCCTGGTCCTGTAACTCACCCTTGGTGAAACAGACGAGACGGACGGGTGAAACGCCGTCGTCGGTCGACTCCTCGATGAGGGTGCGTAATTTCTTCAGCGTGGGCTCCACACCGGGCAACGGGGTGGCGGGCAGGTGCAACAGTCCTTTGCCTAACATGAGCAGTTCCTCGATGGCGCTGACTGGCATCTCGTGACGACTCACGCGCATGGCGGTCTCCAATACAGAGAGGGTGAAGGCCTTACAACCGAACCCCAGGTCTTCCATGTTGGCCGACTCGGTCTTGAAGAGCTCTTTGGCTGGCTCATCGCACCAAGGACGAAGGAGCTCGTAGAGACGGTTCTCCACCTTCTCGAAGTGCGACTGACAGTCCCACAGGGTGTCGTCGGCATCGAAGGCGATGACTTTTATGTTCCTAAAAATTCCATTCATGGCGCAAAGATACAAAAAAATTGATTACCTTTGCACCCAAAATGACGGAAAATGAAGTTAAGAATACTGATATACCTATTGACATTCTTCTCTGTGACGAGCGTTTCTGCCGAGCAGACACCCAATGAGAAACAGGCTCGTCGCATCTTCGACGAGGCCTATGAGAAAGTGTTTGGACCGCAGGGATGCTCGCTGGAATATAAGGTGAATCTCCTCGGACTGTACAAGACGGAAGGTAGTGTGTGGTTCAAGGAGAAGAAACAGAAGTATCTCTCCAAAAACAGTAATGGGTGGAACGACGGTGTTACCTCGTATATCGTGAAGAACCGTAAGAAGGTGGTGGAGATTCATCACGCCACCAAGAAGAATAAACACGAGGAGAAGTTTGAGTTTCATGCCGACAACTACTCCTACCATATCGCCACCGACCCCAAGGGACTGTTGATCACCCTCAAGGCAAAGAAGGGTGTGAAAGGTCCAAAGGAGGTGAGGGCCATACTCGACAGGACTTCCTATGCGCCTATCCACGTCAAGGCGAAGATTGGGATCATCTGGGCGAATATCGCTGTGTCAAACTTCCACTCTGGGGATGTGAACGACGAGGTGTTCGTCTTCCCCAGAGCGAAATACAGTCATTTTAAGTTCGTCGACAAGCGAAGCGATGACTAATACTTGAAGCTCGATCCTCCCACGAACTCACGCATGATACTGGTGGGGGGTATCTCCTTGTCGCTGACAGGGATGAAATAGCGGATAAACTTCAGCAGACGATGGGCCTCGGAGTACTCAGGACTGTTCTTGGGAATGCTGGTGAGGATGATTTCTGCGTGGGTGCGCAGCACAGCAAACTCGATGTTCAAGGCTGAGTTGAACATCATGTCGGCAGTCTCCTGATAAGGGAAGATCCACTGGTCCTCAGCATCGCACACATTCTTCCACTGGGCGATCGTCTCACTGGCCGTAAAGATACCTTTGTTGTAGTCGCGGATGATGCGACGCAACAAGCGGTTGTCGCGAACGGGTATCCAGTTGTGGTCGTCGAGCGACACGCTGGTGAGGGCGGAGATATAGATCTTGAACTTCAGGGAGTCGGCAATCTGACTCGTCAACAGAGGGTTCAGGGCGTGGATACCCTCAACGATGAGCACACTGTCGGAGGTCATCTTGAGCTTCTTACCTTTCCACTCGCGCTCGCCAGTGACGAAATTGTATTCAGGAATCTCTACGCGCTCGCCATTCATCAGACGCAGCAGATGGTCTTCCAACAAACGGTATTCTACCGTCTCGATATTATCGAAGTCGTAGTCGCCATTGGGCAACTTTGGCGTGTCTACACGGTTCACGAAATAGTCGTCGGTAGAGAACGAGAGGGGACGCAGACCACAGGCCAGCAGTTGGATGCTCAGACGTTTGCAGAAGGTGGTCTTGCCTGACGACGACGGTCCTGTGATGAGGACGAGGCGCACAGGATTCTCTTCTTGGTGGAACCGGCGATCGATCTCCTCGGCAATCTGTACGATCTTCTTCTCCTGCAAGGCCTCACTCACCTGGATGAGCTCAGAGGCGTGACCCTTCAGGATGGCTTTGTTCACATCGCCGGCGTTCGACAGGCGCATGATGATGTCCCAATGGGTCTTCTCAGCAAACATCTCGTAGGTCTTGGGCATATCGACCTTCTCCGCCAAGCGGGTAGGATCGTTCCAGTCGGGCACCCTCAGGAGCATACCGTCGTGATAGGGCTCCAGCGCCCAGACGGTCAGATAGCCGGCAGAAGGCATCAGCGGACCATAGTAGTAGTCGGCGGTATCGCCCAAGGTGTAGTAGTCGGAGAAAATCTGACCACTGGTCTCGAGGAGCTTCACCTTATCCGTAAAACCTCGTTCGGAGAAGACGCGGATAGTTTCCTCGGTGGTGGCCTCATAGCGACGGAAAGGCATATCGAGACGCACAATCTCCTGCATACGCTGGGAGAGTTGGGTGACATCGTTCTCCGTCAGCAACTCGTTGTTCTTCTTCTTGAAGTTACAGTAGTAGCCACGCGAGATGGTGTGTTCGATGAAGAGTTTCGAACCAGGGAAGATATCCTGAGTGGCTTTGTAGAGCAGGAAACAGAGCGAGCGCACATAGGCACGGTGACCAGAGCCGGCACGGGCATCCAGAAACTCTACCTCCCTGTTCTGAAAGAGTCGGAACTTTAGACCTTGGGAGACATTATTGACTTTGGCCGAAACCACGGGGTAGGGCATCTGGAGCTCGTCAGCGAAATCCTGATAGACATCGAGCAGGGACGATCCCTCAGGAAAACTCTTGGTGATGCCATTGTTCTTGCAGCGAATCTGGAGCATAATATATGTTGTTAGTTGTTATCGATAACTTCTGTGACAGCCTCGCCGATGCAGGCGTTGGGCTGTTGGATGTGCAGCATCTGACAGACGGTGGGGGCGATATCGGTGATGTGTACCTCACGACTCGTACTGCCGTGCTTCACCTTCCAGCCGAAGAACAGCAAGGGGATATGCGCATCGTAGGGGTTCCAGTCGCCGTGGGTGGTGCCGATGGGCGACGACCACTTGCCAAAGGTGTAGTACTGAGGATCGCTGACGACAAGGATATCGCCTGAACGACGGTAGTGGTAACCCAGCAGCGCACGCTCGCGGATGATGGGAGGAATGGCCTGTTGGGCCGCCTTCTCGAAGTCAACAACTGCACTCACATGAGGAAGGGTCTTCAGGTGCTCGATGATACAGTCCTTCACCTGTTGATAGTCGAGCCCCTGATCGGCGATGGCTTTCTTGTCGAGGAAATAACGGAAGTCTAACTCGTCGGCGATGACAGGCTGACTATTGCCGAACTTCTTCGCAACGGCCTCCTCGCAGGAGTTACGCATATCGGGAGCCTGCCACTTACCGGCGGGGAAACGGTGGTCCTGCATGAACTTATAGTTGTGGGCACCACCATGATCGGCGGTGAGGAACACGAGATAGTTGCCTTTGCCCACCTGTTCGTCGAGGGTGTTCAACAGTCGGGCCAGGTCCTTGTCGAGCTGTAGGTAGACGGCATCCGTACGCTCACCACGAGTACCATACTCATGACCGATGACATCGGTCTGGGAATAGCTTACACAGAGCATATCGGTGCTTTCACCCTTGCCCAACTGCTCACCCTTGAGGGCAGCGATGGCCATATCGGTGATAACGGTGCCACAGAGGGGTGTCATGCCGATATTCTTTCCTGCCTCACGCACCTTGGCGTTGTTGCTGAATACTTTGTTCTGTTGCTTCGCCCACTCTGGCAACTCGTTCATATAGAACGTGCTGGTGATGAAGCAGCTGTTCTTGGTGTCGAGCCAATAGGCGGCATTGGCGGAATGACCTGCCGGCAGGATGGCTGCACGGTCTTTATAAGAGACACCGATGACCTTGGAACGGAAGTCGGTGTGCAGGCGCAACTGGTCGCCAATGGTGGTAGAGAGCAGGTTGCGAGGTGACATCTTTCCTGATTTCTGATGGTCGCTGCCTACGGTCTGCACACTGTTATCGTCTGTGCAATAGGTCTTCTTACCGTCGATATAGAAGGTGTTGCCACAGATGCCGTGGAAAGCTGGTGTGGTTCCTGTATACACACTGGTATGGCCGATGGCGGTGACGGTGGGGAAATAGTTGATCAGACAATTATTGCAACTGAAGCCATCGTCGATGAGCCGGCGAAAACCGTCTGTGCCAAACTGACTGTAGTAACGGCTGAGATAGTCCCAGCGCATCTGGTCGACAACGATGCCCACTACCAGTTTGGGACGTTCACCGAATGTATTCTCTGCCATACTGTTGGCGAAGTATCCTAACGAGAGGATCAATAGTAAAAGGATTTTTTTCATGATATGTATTATTGGTTATTTTCTGTTGCCTCTGATGATGCTGATGTCTCTGATGACTCCGATGACAGCATCAGTGTGGGATCGGCATCTATAAACATAGAGTCGTCCATCTCCGCCAACGATTTCTTTTTCTTGTTCTCTCTGGCACCGGCCTTGAGCAAGTTCTTGGCTGCCGTGATGATGCTCGCTCCGCTGTCGGCGGTGGTGATCTTCAGTTTGTTGATCTTCTTAATGGTGTCGTTCATGCTCGACTCTACGTCGCTGAAACGGATGCCAAAGTCCTGTACACGGTCGATGACGGCATTGGCGGCATCCATCATCGCCTGCTGGTTTTTCAACTGTCGCACTTGTGTCCACATCATCTCCAACACGCGCAGGTTCATGTACATCGTCTGGGGACCGAGGATCATCACTCCTTCGTCGTAGGCCTCACGCCAGAGGGAGGAGTCGTTGAGCAGTGCCAGGTTGAGTGCTCCCTCGATGGGCACGTACATGATGGCGAAGTTCAGACGGTTATAGCCCTCGGGCAGGTACTTGGTATACTCTTTTTTGGCCAGTCGCTTTACCTGTGCCCTGACGCTGTCGATATGGGCTTTGAGGAAGGCACTCTTCTCAGGGGAGCCGTCCTCGGCATTCATATAGCGTTCGTAGTCGGTCAGCGACATCTTGGAGTCGACCACCACATGACGGTTGTTGGGGAAGTGTAGGATGAAATCGGGGATGAGACCCTTGCCGTCATCACCTTTCAGTCCCTTGCCATCTTTGTCGCGCAGCGTCTCTTGCGTATCAAACTGCTCACCCTCTTTCAGTTCCAGGTCCTCCAGCAGTTGCTTGAGTTTCAGTTCACCGAAGTTACCCTGTATCTTCACCTCTCCTGTCAAGGCGCGTGTCAGTCGGTCGGCGGTTTCTCCGATAGCCGCACTCTTCTGCATATTGATCTTGATAGTCTCATCCAGTCGGGTGAGCGCCTCCGTCTGTTGCTCCTTGCTCTTGTCGAGAGCTTCCTGCATATCTTTCAGACTCTTCTGTAGGGGGTCGATAATCTTCGATACCTGTTCTTTGTTCTGGGTGCCCAACTCCTCCTGACGTATCTTGAGTACCCTCTCGGAGGTGGTCTGCATCTGTTCCCTGATAAGGTCGAGCTGACTCTTCACCTGTTCCTCGTTCATCTTTCTCAGCATGGCGAGCTGTCCTTCGTGGGCTTCCTTCGTCTGCTTGAGTTGTTGTTCGAACGATGCCTTCAAATCGGCTGTCTGCTGTTCGAATGAGGCTTTCAGGTCGGCGGTTTGTTTTTCGTACGAACCTTTCTGGTCGGCTATCTGCTGTTCGTAGTTGCGTTTGGTCTCTTCCAACTGTTTCGCGCTGCGTTCTGTCTCCGTCTGAAGAGCTTTCTCGGCTTCAGACTTCCGTGCATACAGGTATCCCAGGACAGTCATGACGACGGCGACAGCGATTCCTATGAAAAGATAGACCATGTGTTTGTTGAGTTTATTTATAGATTGTTCAATATTATCTTGCAAATATACAAAAAGTTCCCAGAAGAGGATGTACCTTCAGGGAACTTTTCAGTAACTTTAACGCATTAGCAGCCTCGTTCTGCCCAGTCGCCACGATCCAGATTACGGTAGCCGATGGCTTCGGCGATATGAACAGACTCCACTTTCTCCGAGCCGGCAAGGTCGGCGATGGTGCGTGCCACCTTGAGGATACGACTATAGGCTCGGGCAGAGAGCTTCAGACGCTCCATCGCCATGCGGAGCATATCGAGACTGGCGGTATCTGGTTCTGCAAACTCATGGAGCATCCGTTCCGTCATCATCGCATTGCAATGGATGCCTTTGTAGGGCTTGAAGCGCTCTTCCTGTCGTTTGCGGGCGGCAATCACACGTTCACGAATCTGCTCACTGGGTTCGCCGGGCTGCATCTGTGACAGTTCGGAGAAGGGCACCGCCTGTATCTCGCAATGGATATCGATACGGTCAAGAAGAGGACCGCTGATCTTCGAGAGATAACGACTGATTTGTCCTGGGGTACAGGTACAGGTATGCAGCGGATCGCCATAATAGCCGCAGGGACAGGGGTTCATCGAGGCCACAAGCATCAGTGAACAAGGGTATTCCACTGTGTACAGGGCTCTGGTAATCGTGATTTTCCGATCTTCCAATGGTTGACGGAGAATCTCCAGTGTGGCTCGATTGAACTCTGTCAACTCATCGAGGAAGAGAACTCCATTATGTGCCAACGATACTTCGCCCGGCATCGCCTTATTGGAACCGCCTGCCAGACCTACTTGTGAGATGGTGTGATGAGGGGCACGGAAGGGACGCTGGAAGATGAGCGACATATCCTTTCCTAATTTTCCTGCCACACTGTGTATCTGAGTGGTCTCCAGACTCTCTGCCAGCGACAGGGGAGGGAGGATGCTCGGCAGACGCTTGGCCATCATGGACTTTCCACTGCCTGGAGGACCTATCATAATCAGGTTATGTCCACCTGCCGCGGCAACCTCAAGGGCACGTTTCACACTCTCTTGTCCTTTCACGTCGGCGAAGTCGTAGTCGAAATGATACTGGTGTTCGAAGAACTCCTTACGCGTGTCGATGATGGTAGGCTGATAGTCTAAGGAACCATTGAAGAAGTTGATGACATCTACGAGAGAGTCCATGCCATAGACTTGCAGGTTGTTGACAACGGCGGCCTCGCGCACATTCTGTCTGGGGACAATCAGTCCTTTGAATTTGTCTGCCCGTGCCTTGATGGCGATAGGTAGGGCGCCACGAATGGGTTGCAGACTGCCGTCGAGTCCGACTTCCCCCACGATCATATAGTCGCTGAGCTGACCGTCGGCTATTTTCCCGTTGGCTGCGAGAATACCGATGGCTAACGGTAGGTCATAACTGCTTCCTTCCTTCTTGACATCAGCAGGCGCCATATTGATGGTGATGTCGGCAACAGGGAAGCGATAGCCAATATTGGCTAAGGCAGAGCGAATACGATCGTGACTTTCCTTGACGGCTGTGTCGGCCAGTCCAGTCAGGTGGAACATAACACCTTGTGTCATGCTGACTTCAATCGTGACAGTAATGGCCTCCAAGCCCATTACTGCCGCACAGTAGGTTTTGACTAACATGTTTTTATTTTAGTATAGATTCTATTTTCTTCTTCAGTTCCTCAATATTGAGGTTGGTGGCGAGGATCTGTCCCTTCTCGTTGGTAACGATATTCCCAGGAACAGTAGACAGTCCTAACTTCTGCAGGGCTGGTGTCTCCCACATCATACCGTCGCAGACGGTGGACCATTGAATTGAGTCGCGCTCTATGGTACGCAAGCAGTCCCGGGTGCCTCCGTCAATGCAGAAGCTGAGGATGTTCAGCTGCTCGTGATATCTCTTTTTCAACTGCTGTAATGCCCGTTGGATGCTATGACTCTCGAAGCTCCATGTAGACCATACAGAGATGACATTGACCTTACCATTCAGGGAGCTGTTGCTGACAACCTTTCCCTGCAAGTCTTTGGCGGTAAAGGCAGGCAACGTCTTACCTTTGGCTACGTGTGAGAGTGTCTTGAGCTGACCGTTGAGGAGAGCCAGTCTCTCGTTGTCTTGTTGATTCTGTAACAGTTCTGATACGAGCTTTGACGCTGTGTCGTAGTCGGGGTCTGCCGTCTGGATGAAATGTTTGTTGACCAGATAGATACTACCCTGCGTCTTGGGATGATCTTTGACAAAGTGGATGACTGCCTGTCTGATCTCTGGTGGCGTCATCTCGCTGGTAGTCTGACGGAACTCAGTCATCTCGTCATTCTCCTTTGTTCCTGTAATCTCCATCTCTCGCAGACGGGAGGCATTACCTTCTATCTCTACAGTGCCGCCTGGTTTGGCAAAGACAGGCTGTTCGGAGAAGTTAGGGAAGACGAGCACGAAGGTGGCAGGCTTCTCTACATAGGCCACATACACGAATCGGCCATCGGCCACCTTGATGGTGTCGAGGTCTTGCATCCCTCCGTCAGGACTATAGATATAAAGTTCTCCTTGATTGATACCTCGCAATCGACCCTCGATGCGGAAACGACCAGCGTTGTTGCCGCATGAGACAAGAGTCATCAAAATTACGATCAGTATTGCGAGTTTTTTCATTGCTGTGCCGCGAGCGGGACTCGAACCCGCACGACCGTTTCGGGTCAAGGGATTTTAAGTCCCTCGTGTCTACCAATTCCACCATTGCGGCTAATGGTTATGCAAAGGTACGGCTATTTATCGGATTAGCCAAAGGATTTTACACATTTTAATAATTAGTTGTGTACATGCAGACATTCGTAACCACTGATGGATGCAGGGAAGGAAATACGATACTCGATGAGTGAGCGGTCGCCTTGCTGACCATTCTCAACCACAGGTCCATTCACCGTGTTGATGTCATATACGCGCTCACAGTTTGGGCAGGATAGGAACAGACCATTATCAGTGAATTTCATGGGGTATTTTTCCTTTCCATACTTGATGATACAGTTCGGACACTGACTGTCGAAGGCTCGCAGCGTGCCATAGGTGTCCTTACCAATCACCAGTTGGTTGCGAGCACCCATATTCGTGTATCTTTGATTAAGCTCCTCTACCTCCAACGCTCCTCCAATGATATTGCACTCTTCTTCGTCAGTACCATCGTTGGGAGTAATCATCAGAGAATATACACCGTTTCTCACCTTTGGAGACACGATGACGAACGCTCCCACATTCTTCACGGCAGCGGTCAACTTACTCGTGGGATAAATCTGTGTGATAAACACAAAGTTACAGGGGTACTGGGTACTGTATTGCTGCTCTGTTGTACAGGCACACAGCAGAATGACGGAAAAAATAGCCAAAATTCGTTTCATGACTGTAAGAGTTTTTGGATAGCTTGGTCGATACGTTCAAAATGAAACTCAGAGAGGGTCTGTTGCATCAGACGACTGATCTCGTCGTTGCAGAGACAGCCGATAGACCCTTCGTGTGTATGATGAATCTGTTTGTGGGGCGTGAAACGTCCTGCCTCGATGTCCATTCCTACTTTCTTATAGGCATCACGGAAAGGCATACCCTCGGCAGCCAATCGGTTGACTTCCTCGACAGAGAACATCAGGTCGTACTTCGGATCGTCCAGGATATGCTCATTTACCTCTATATGCTTAATAATGTAGGCCGCCATCTGCAGACAGTCTTTCAATTCATCGAAAGCGGGCAGGAACACCTCCTTGATGATCTGAAGGTCGCGGAAATAGCCTACTGGCAAGTTGTTCATGATGAGGGTTATCTGCTGTGGGAGAGCCTGGAGCTTATTCGACTTGGCACGGATGAGCTCGAAAACGTCAGGATTCTTCTTGTGCGGCATGATGCTCGAGCCAGTGGTACATTCTTTGGGCAGTTTTATAAACGAGAAGTTCTGGGAGTTAAACAGACAGGCATCGAAGGCCATTTTGGCAAGAGTACCTGCGATAGTAGCTATGGCAAACCCTACGTTGCGCTCCGTCTTACCGCGTCCCATCTGTGCGTAGACCACGTTGTAGTTCATGGAGTCAAACCCCAATAGCTGTGTGGTCATCGTACGATTCAGAGGAAAGGAGGAACCGTAGCCGGCAGCACTGCCTAGCGGGTTTCTGTTCGTCATGCGATAGGCAGCCTGAAGGAATAGCATATCGTCGGTCAGACTCTCTGCATAGGCACCAAACCAAAGACCGAAGGAACTGGGCATCGCTACCTGAAGATGGGTATAGCCAGGCATGAGCACATCCTTATACTGGTTGCTCTTGTTGATGAGCTCGTCGAAGAGCACTTTGACAGCTTCGGCCACCTCACGTAACTCCTGACGGATAAAGAGTTTCAGGTCGACGAGCACTTGATCATTGCGAGAACGTCCACTATGAATCTTCTTTCCCATGTCGCCAAGCTTACGAGTGAGTAGCATCTCCACTTGGGAGTGTACGTCTTCTATGTCGTCCTCAATCACGAAAGTGCCGTCTTCGCACGAAGCATAGATATGGCGTAGTTCAGCGAGAAGCTGTTGCAACTCATCCTTTTCCAGTAGACCGATGCTTTCCAACATGGTGATATGTGCCATTGAGCCGAGTACGTCGTACTTAGCAAGGTAAAGATCCATCTCACGATCCTTGCCGACCGTGAAACGCTCTATCTCCTGATTCACCTCAAAATTTTTTTCCCAGAGTTTGTTTGCCATTTTCTTCTCGTTCTATCTCCTTATTATATATAATGTTTATACGTAGGGAATCATGGCCAAAGCTTCCGCAATCTTTTCCACCCCTTCCTGGATAGGACCGCTCACCATCCCTTTCAGCATGAATGGGATGTCTGCGTCGACAGTGACCTTCATCTTGCTGCTGGTCTCGTTGACGGGGAGCACCTGAATCCACAAATAGAAGGGGACGGGCGACTGTACGGTTTCGAACTTCACACACTTAGGTTCGTTCCTGTCAATGATATGAAGTTTGATCTCACCTACAGGAGCAGCACTGATGCTCACGGTATCCTGATCGAACTGAAAGTCCTGAATCTTATCCGTAGGCACTCTGTCGCGTACTCTTTCCAGATTGCTCAGGTCGCTGATACAATCGTAGACTGACTTTTGTGAATAGGGAATCTGCTTAATGCTACTTTCAAATTTTGCCATAGATATGAGGTGTTAATGTGTCCAATTAGCGGGATCTTTTCTCCATTCCTTCAAGATAGCCACTTCTTCTTCCTGGATATAGCCTGTCTTGGCAGCCTGAGCCACCACATGCTCATAGTCTGTGAGGGTGATGAGTTGTACGTTTGCCTGTTTGAAGGCCTCTTCTGCTACAGGGAAGCCGTAGGTGAATGATGCCACCATTCCCACTACCTCACAACCATAGTCGCGTAATGCCTGTACAGCTTTCAAGGAACTGCCTCCTGTGGAGATCAGGTCTTCTACCACCACTACTTTTGCCCCCTTCTTGATCTCACCTTCTATCTGGTTGCCCATGCCGTGATCTTTCGGCTTCGGGCGGACATACGAGAAAGGAAGACCTAACTGATCCGCAACAAGGACACCTTGTGCGATGGCTCCTGTGGCTACACCGGCTACAGCTTCTGCTTCAGGGAAATGTTCCTGAATGGCATGACATAACTCCAGTTTAACGAACGAGCGGAGGGCAGGAAACGATAATGTCTTCCGATTGTCTGTATAGATGGGTGACTTCCAGCCTGATGCCCAGGTAAAGGGCTCGTTGGGCTGTAGTTTGATGGCTTTGATCTCCATCAGTTTTACTGCAAAAGCATTCTTGATTTGATCCATATTGTCTTGATGTTTTATTCTATTCATGTGTATAACCCAGTGAAATGACACTGAAACGAATGTGAGGGATGTGTTTTAGACAATCGGCACAAGCGAGGACTGTGGCCCCAGTGGTAACGACATCGTCAACGAGCAGTATATGTTTTCCTTGCAGTTGCTCTGTCTCTTGTGTCGGTTGATAGAGGTGCTCCACATTCTCCAGTCGTTCCCAACGGTTCAGACGCGTCTGACTACTGTCGAACCTAGAGCGTTTCACCATTTGATCCATCACGGGTATACCGGTCACCTCGTGGATACCCTCAGCAATCTTTTCACTTTGGTTATATCCCCTTTCCCGTTCTCGCTTCTTGGCGAGTGGGATGGGGATGATTGCATCAATACCATCGAAGAAGTGACTCTCCTCAAATTCCTTTGCCATCTGTCTCCCCATGACGACACCCACCTCAGGATAATCGTTGTACTTCAGTTCGTAGATGATATTACACACCTCCGAATGGGACTCATAGAAAAACAGGGCTGCGGCTCTCTCTATCGGCATCAGATGCCAGAACATCTTCGCCATCTCGTTCTCATAAGGATTTTTCTGAAAGCCTGTCCTTGGAAGATGTCTGTTACAGGTGAGACAGATAACCTCTTCAGTAATGGACAACCGTCGACCGCATACCACACAGCAACGTGGAGCTATCAGATCGAACAGACGTGTCCAAAAACTGATGGCAGGACGCATTGTCAGGCAATCTCAAAGAGACTCATGAAGCCTGTCATCTGGAACACCTTGCGAATCTCGTCGTTGATGTTCTTTACCGTCACTTTCTTTCCTTTGGTGGCAGCGTTCTTGCGGATATTCAGGAAGATACGCAAACCGGAACTACTGATATAAGAAAGGTTAGAGCATTCCAGAACGATATCTTTATCAGTATTGTTCAATGGCTCTACATCCTGTGCGCAGAGTACGGCTGCAGCTGTGTCCAAACGTCCTTCGAATGCGGCAATCATTTTGCCATCCTCTTCATAGATAGTTGTTTTCATCTTTATTCGTTTATAATTGTTTTTAATTGTTTGCTGTAAGTTGTTTACGAAGAGTCAGGATATTCTTCTTATCCTTATATTCGTATAAAATAGTATCCATCAGTTGTCGGACGAGGAAAATACCTAATCCACCAATGGGTCGTTCTTCTACCCCTAGCGTAATGTCAGCATCTTCTTTCGTGGTAGGGTCAAAAGGAATACCACTGTCGCTAATCACGAATTCCAGTTGCTCCTTTGTGACACGTACATCTATATCAACAGTTCCTTCCTGCCCCTCTGGATATGCATAGGAAATTACGTTGGTGACAGCTTCCTCCAAGGCAAGATTCAGACTGACTATAAGAGAAAGATCAATGCCTGTAGCTTCTCCGATAGTCTCCATAAACCCTTCGAGCTTAGAGATTTCCTCTATCTCGTTTTTAAGCACCAAATGTCCATGATACAGACATTCTGCTTGGGTAAGATCACCATTTTGCTTCGTCATTGTTTCGTTATTTGTTGCAAAGGTACAAAAAAAAATGAGATACTTCAAAAAATCAATACTTTTTTAGATTTCTTCCTCCATATTAATGCACTGGCGGATGATATCGTAGGTAAATCCGCGACTAAGTGCAAAACGGTAGAGTTTCTGGTTGAGCTCATATTCATTGTCGGCTTTTGTCGTTTTGCGCTTCTGTTTGAGGAGTGGCTTGAGTACGTTAAGATATTCATTCTCGTCGATTTCATCGAGAATTTGTTGTTGTAACTCCTTGTCGATGCGTTTTTGCCAGAGAGCCTGCTCTACTTTTCTGCGTCCCCATTTGTTATAGCGTATCTTATCGTTGACGAAAGCGCGTGTGAACCGTTCGTCATCAATGTATCGTTCTGCTATTAGCCGATGGATAACCCGTTCGCGAATATTTTCGTCCACTTCCCATCTAATCATCTTCTCCACCATCTCCTGTTGACAGTGTTCCGCTTGAGCGCAGATGGCTGTCAGTTTGAGGTAGACTTCTTGCTCGGTCATTTCTTTTTTCATCATTTCATCGCTTTAAGGAATCGTTGCTTGCCATATTGATCGGTGATAATCTCCACGTTTTGAAAACCCAAGTCCACCATTTCTTTTTTTACTTCCTCTGCTGTCAGCGGATTCAGTTCAAAGAATAATCGTCCACCGGATTTGAGGTAATCTATTGCCCATTTTCCGATGGCTTCATAGAATAGAATGGGATTTTCCGCAGGCGCAAAGAGAGCAATAGAAGGTTCATATTCCAAAACATTTTTTTCCATTTCATCGCTTTCTTTCCGTAAGATATAGGGTGGGTTGCTCACGATAATGTCCCATGCTGCCTGTAGCTGCTGCGGACAAAGTATATTCTCTTTCTTAAATGTGATATCTGCATTGTTCCTTTTTGCATTTTTACTGGCAATCCTCAGTGCGTCTTCAGAGATGTCCCATGCAGAGACTTTTGCGTGTGGGATTTCTTTTGCCAGCGTGATAGCAATACATCCGCTTCCTGTTCCGATATCTAATATAGATATAGGTGTAGCTTCTTTTTGTTTTATGAAAGGGTCTGTTATGATGTACTGGCAGAGCTCTGCAGTCTCTGGCCTTGGAATGAGTACGCCTGGTGCTACATGGAAGGAACGTCCATAGAAGTCAGCTGTTCCCAAGACATATTGAACTGGTTCTCCATTCTCGAGTCGACACATGATTTTCTCGAGTTCTATTTGGTCGTCTGCTGATAATTGTGTAACTTTGCCACTGATAATATCAGTTATAGACATACCGAACCGTACATCCAGTACCCATCGGACAAGTGCTTTTGCCTCGCCTGTGTCATAGAGTACGTTCAATCTGTGCCAGAGTTCTTCGTATGTCATAGTGGTTGCAAAGATACAAAATTATTGGTAAATACGATGACCGATGACGAGAAATATATGAGTAGATGCCTTCAGTTGGCACGATGTGGGCGACAAAATGCAAAACCCAACCCGATGGTGGGGGCTGTGATTGTGGCAGATGGTCGTGTGATTGGCGAGGGGTATCATGTACGGTGCGGTGAAGGCCATGCCGAGGTGAATGCCTTTGCCAGTGTACAACCTGAGGATATTGGTTTACTGAAGGATGCCACCCTTTATGTGTCGTTGGAGCCCTGTTCTCATTATGGGAAAACGCCTCCTTGTGCTGACTTGATTATCCGAAAAGGTGTCTCCCGTGTAGTAGTTGGCTGTATCGATCCTTTTGCTGAGGTACAAGGTCGCGGTATTCGTAAGTTACGCGAAGCAGGTATCCGTGTAGATGTGGGTATCTTAGAAGATGAGTGTCGTTGGTTAAATCGTCGTTTTTTTACATTTCATCGCGAGCATCGTCCTTATATTATTCTGAAATGGGCACAAACAGCTAATGGGTTGATGGATTATCGCGGACAGACACTCGCTATCTCTACTCCCTTTACGCAGATGCTTTCACATAAGTTGCGTGCGGAGGAAGATGCCATCTTGGTGGGTAGGGTAACAGACGAGCGTGAGCACCCTCAACTGACGGTGCGTCATTGGGTTGGTTCCAATCCCCAGCGTCTGGTCATCGACCGTCGTCATCCGCTCAATCTGCAAAGTCTTTATGCCCATCAGATACAATCGCTGATTGTGGAAGGTGGTGCAAAGACCCTCCAGTCGTTTTTAGAGCAAGGCCTTTGGGATGAACTACGGGTGGAGACTAATCAGACACTTACCGTTGATGGTGGTACAGTGGCACCCCTTGTTCCTACCGATGCAATGGTTGTAAATAGCCTGTTTTACGATACGAATACCATTGTCACCTATCGTCGCAAAGAACTGTAAAGAAGGCAGACTATTTTCTTCCAAAATCGGCTGGAACCTCACCCCATTTCTGTGTTTCCCATTTGATGATGGGGTTTCGGAAATTGTGCGTATTCAACCATCGTTCAGCCCTTTCAATCACCTGAAAGAGCAGCTCCGTTTCGGGCGTGCGTTCCAGTTTCGTTTTACATTTTCGCTTGTTGACCCACAGGATGGCATTGTATGAATCGGAGTAGATGGTCTTGAAATGTAGCCCTTTCTGCCAGCAGAGTGCCAATGCATGGACAATAGCCAGAAATTCCCCAATATTGTTCGTGCCGCGAACAGGTCCATAATGGAAGACACGTTCACCTGTCGCCAGATCAATCGCCTGATATTCCATCGGTCCAGGGTTTCCTGAACAGGCAGCATCGACAGCCCATGCATCTGCCCTTACTTCTAAAGGCAGAGGCAAAACGGTGTCATGACGATTCGTTGGAGGATTTTGAACCATATATTCTGTGCTTTACATCCGTTCTGGAACTTCAATGCCCAGCAGACTCATGCCATTCTTGATAATCTTAGCCACATTTCTAGAAATGACCAGTCGGATCTGCTTCTTCTGCTCATCAGGCTCATTTAAGATACTGTAGTCGTGGTAGAACTGATTGAATACTTTTGTCAGCTCATAGCAGTAGTTAGCAATACCGCTGGGTGAGTAGTCCTTTCCTGCCTGTGCTACGGCTGTACCAAACTCGTTCATCTTCTGTATCAGTTCAATCTCTTTAGCAGTGAGATCGGATTGGTGAGAGGTCAGTGGAATGTTTTGTTCTGCAGCTTTTCTTAGGATGCTGCGGATACGGGCATAGGTATACTGGATAAATGGTCCTGTGTTCCCGTTGAAGTCAATACTTTCCTCGGGATTGAAGAGCATATTTTTTCGCGCGTCCACTTTCAAGATGAAATATTTCAAAGCGCCCATACCTACGATGCGTGCAATCTCGCGACGTTCTTCCTCGCTCATATCATCGAATTTGCCCAGTTCCATCGATGTTTTGTAGGCATCTTCCATCATCAAAGCCATCAGGTCGTCAGCGTCAACTACCGTTCCTTCGCGGCTCTTCATTTTACCGTTAGGTAGCTCTACCATCCCGTAGGAGAAGTGTACTAGTTCTTTACCCCACTTGAACCCGAGTCGGTCAAGGAGAATAGAGAGTACCTGGAAGTGATAATTCTGCTCATTACCAACTACGTAGATCATCTTGTCGATGGGATAGTCCTGAAAACGCATCTCAGCGGTGCCGATATCTTGAGTCATATAAACACTGGTTCCATCGCTTCGCAGTAATAGTTTCTGGTCGAGGCCTTCATTGGTGAGGTCAGCCCATACGCTATTGTCTTCGTGTCGTTCAAAGAGCCCCTTAGCTAGACCTTCTTCCACTTTTGCCTTACCTTTCAGGTAGGTTTGAGACTCGTAGTAGATTTTGTCGAACGATACGCCCATCGTTTTATAAGTCTCATCGAAACCGGCATATACCCAGTTGTTCATCTTTTCCCACAAAGCTCTTACCTCAGGGTCGTTATTTTCCCATTTCACCAGCATCTCATGGGCTTCCTTGATGAGCGGTGCTTCCTGTTTGGCTTGTTCCTCATCCATGCCCTGTGCCATCAATTCCTTGATTTGTTCACGGTAATGTTTGTCGAAAGCGACGTAGTAGTCACCGATGAGATGGTCACCTTTCTTTCCAGCGCTCTCTGGTGTTTCACCGTTGCCGTATTTCAGCCATGCGAGCATCGATTTGCAGATATGGATACCGCGGTCGTTGACAATATTAGTTTTGACCACCTTGTTGCCATTGGCTTCCATGATCTTGGCTAATGACCAGCCGAGAAGATTGTTGCGCACATGCCCTAAGTGTAAGGGTTTGTTGGTGTTGGGTGAGGAGTATTCTATCATGACAAGTGGTGATTGCTCGTTGGCACTTTGCATACCAAAGTACTCGTCACTATCGATTGTACGAAGCAATTCAATCCATGCTCCATTTCCTATGCAGATATTCAGGAACCCTTTCACTACATTGAATTTCTCTACGGCTACACAGTGTTCTTGCAGGTAATCACCGATTTCCTGTGCTGTTTGTTCAGGCGACTTATGTGCCATTTTTACAAACGGGAAGACCACTAGCGTGAGGTTGCCTTCAAACTCACTTCTGGTTTTTTGTAACTGTACCATTTTTTCGGGCACCTCTTGTCCGTAGAGCGCCTTCACCGCCTCCTGTGCGGCCTTACTGATCATTGTTTCGATGTTCATGTCCTTCGAATTTTGGCTGCAAAGGTACAACTTTTTACTGATTAATTTTCCAAATCAGTAAAAATATTCATCTTGTATCCTATGTATACCTTATTTATTATATTGGATGGCCAGCATCGTGAGGTCATCACTCTGTTCGGCATCGGCTACAAACTCTTTGACGGCGTTGAACATATTCTTGATGACTGTCTGCGGCTGTGTCTTGTCTCTCTCCAAGAGACTCTCTGCCAGTCGGATGACTCGCTCGTCGCCAAACTGCTCGTGACAAGTATTCTCGGCTTCGTTGAGTCCGTCGGTATATAGGAATATGGTCGTCTTTGGGTCGATGAGCGCTTCCTGATGCGTAAACGTCCATCCTGACAGGACACCAAGGGGTAGGTTGGGGTCGCAATCCAATTGCCCCACGCCTCTTCCTATCAGTATAGGGGCCTCATGTCCCGCATTACAGTATACGAGGTTTCCTGTCGCCAAATCCAACACGCCGACGAAGCAGGTGACAAACATACCGGTCTCGTTGTTCTCAGAAATGGCCTCGTTGATGGCTGTGATGATATGATCCGGTTGTGAGGTGTGGGCGGATACGTTGCGGAACAGGAATCGGGTGACTGCCATAACCAAGGATGCGGGTACACCTTTTCCGCTGACGTCACCGATACAGAAATACAGTTTCTCATCACGGATGTAGAAGTCAAACAGGTCGCCACCCACCTCCTTGGCAGGCTTAAGTTGTCCGAAGATGTCTATATCATGACGCTCAGGATAGGGTGGGAATGTTTTGGGAAGCATTGACATCTGAATATCGCTGGCAATTTTCAGTTCGTTTTCTATAGCTGCGTTTTGAGCTGTTGTCGTCTTCAGATCCTCTACGTAGCGTATGAGTGAGTGTTGCATCTCTTCGAACGAGTCACGAAGGGCGCGTATCTCGGTGTTTTGTTTGATCTCCGGCAGCTTCGTACTAAAGTTACCTTTGGCAACTTCGTCGGCCGTGGTGGTGAGACGTTTGAGAGGCTTGATGGTTCGACGGATAGAGAAGCGTCCGATGAGATATATTACCAATACACCGATGAAGATGATGATCAACAGGATGATACCGAAGGCATAGCCAATGACTCTGATATCGAACATCGGTACAACCATTCCTACCGACCAGTCGGTGTAATCGATAGCATGGTAAAACAAACAGGAACTGGTGCCGTTGATGGTGAGTTCTTTTTCTTCATCATTTTGATAATAGACACCTCTTTCATTAGTTACCATCATTTTTCCTGCATGGTCATCAAGCGTGTCGGCAGTTTCTTTGGCATGTGTGAAATAGTTGTCTCTGAGTATCCGTTTGATATCGGGGTGAACAATATAGGTGCCTTTTTGATCTATAATGAAGCAGTAGATATTGTCATCAAGACCTTTTTTTCTGTCGGTCCTTTCGATGGTGTTTTGTAATTTGTTACTCAACCACCCGAGTGACAGGTCGGCTCCAAGTACGGCAACAACTTCACCTTTTTTGTTATGTATAGGTGCCATGCAGGAGACGAGTGGTACGATAGAGTCGTTTTCCTCGAAGAAAGGTTTTGACCAAGTACCTTCTTTGCTTTCCTTTCCTTTTTTGAACCATTCGCTGTTCAAGTAGTCATAGTTGGGACCACCAATATTCCTGGTCACGATGGTGCTGTCTTTCTCACGAACTGCATAGGGGGCAAACCAGCGACCTTTCTTTGGATAATATGTGTCGATGAAACTGATTCCGCAACTGCGTATACGTGGGTTGCGTTCTACGATTCGTTTCATGATATCGTACATCTTTTCGGGTTGATCAAGGTTTTCCTCAATCTCATCAATATGATTGACGGTGCCCACATATACATCCGACATCACTCGTCTGATCTGTTGGTTCGTATTGTCGAGAATCTCTTCGTACTGTCCGATTTCCTCTTCCTCTATGACCTTCACCACTATTTCGTATACCAAATAAGAAGTGAATCCCATGGAGATAATGAGATTGAGAATAATGCGTCGTGTCAGCATATTGGCAAGCGACTTTCTTTTCTTGCCTATCTTGAGTAATGATTTTAAGTTCATGGCCGCAAAATTAATAAAAGAACCACGATATGAGAAAAAATAAGCATTAAAAAACCTTTAATATGTTAAATAAAGATAAATGTAGTCGTTTTAACGTATGACAATCTTACTGTCTCTAATTATTTTCATACCTTTGCAGTCCGATTATTGGGGAGAGACTTAGAATCCCCGTGGATGTAGTGTGAATAGCACTGTCTTTGGCCGGGCAGAGTGGTTCGTGAATCGACATTCAAGCATGCGTTAGACTGCTGCGGAGATTAGACCTTCGTTGGCGGTATTTGTGTGTGCAATAAGAGAGAATTAAACATGTTTTTTAGTAGTAAAATTTAAAATTTAAAATGAACACTTTAAGTTACAAGACTATTTCCGTCAACAAGGAAACAGCTAAGAAGGAGTGGGTGGTGATTGATGCCACAGACCAAGTTGTTGGCCGTCTCGCTTCAAAGGTAGCTAAGCTGATTCGCGGAAAGTACAAGCCAACCTTCACCCCACACGTAGATTGTGGTGACAACGTGATTCTGATTAACGCTGACAAGGTGATTTTCACTGGCAAGAAAGAAACCGACAAGGTTTACACTCGTTACACTGGTTATCCTGGTGGACAGCGTTTCAACACTCCAGCTGAACTTCGTAAGAAGCCATTTGGTGTTGAGCGTATTCTCAAGCATGCTGTAAAGGGTATGCTGCCCAAGGGCCCTCTTGGTCGTAGCCTGCTGAACAACCTCTATGTTTATGAGGGAACAGAGCATCCACATGAGGCACAGAAGCCAAAGACAATAGATATTAACCAGTATAAATAAATAAGGTAAGATGGAAGTAATTAACGCAATTGGTCGTCGTAAGAGCTCTGTAGCTCGTGTTTACCTCACTGAAGGAACAGGCAAGTTTACGATCAACAAGAAAGATTTAGAAGTATATTTCCCATCAGCCATCCTTCAGTACGTGGTTAAGCAGCCGCTGAACCTGTTGGAAGTAGCTGAGAAGTATGATATCAAGGCCAACCTCGACGGTGGTGGTTTCACTGGTCAGAGCCAGGCACTTCGCCTCGCTATTGCCCGTGCCCTCGTTAAGGTGAATGCCGAAGACAAGAAGACGTTGAAGAGCCAGGGTTTCCTCACACGCGACAGCCGTGAGGTAGAGCGTAAGAAGCCAGGTCAGCCAAAGGCACGTCGTCGCTTCCAGTTCAGTAAGCGTTAACAACGTTAATCCAACTGGACAGAGTTTAGTATCTAAACCCGTTGGATTCCACCGGACTACCATCGGGCTGATTCTAACAAAAAAGAATTCAAAGGAAAGTAAACAACAATTTAAAAGATTAAGACAATGTCAAGAACAAATTTTGATATGTTGCTGCAGGCTGGCTGTCACTTCGGTCACCTGAAGCGTAAGTGGAACCCAGCAATGGCTCCTTATATTTACACTGAGCGTAACGGTATTCACATCATCGACCTGCACAAGACGGTTGCTAAGATTGATGAGGCTGCCGATGCTCTGAAGCAGATTGCCAAGAGTGGCAAGAAGATCCTGTTCGTCGCTACTAAAAAACAGACAAAGGAAGTGGTTGCTGAGAAGGCAACAAGCATCAATATGCCCTACGTGATTGAGCGTTGGCCAGGTGGTATGCTCACCAACTTCCCTACGATCCGCAAGGCCGTAAAGAAAATGGCGAACATTGATAAGCTGATGAACGACGGTACGTTCTCTAACCTCTCTAAGCGTGAGCTGCTGCAGGTTACCCGTCAGCGTGCCAAGTTGGAGAAGAACCTCGGTTCTATCGCCGACCTGACCCGTCTGCCTAGTGCTCTGTTCGTGGTTGACGTGATGAAAGAGCAGATTGCTGTAAAGGAGGCTATCCGTCTGGGTATTCCTGTATTCGGTATCGTTGATACCAACAGCAATCCTAACAATATCGACTTTGTGATTCCTGCCAACGACGATGCTAAGGACTCTGTAGAAGTTATTCTGAGTGCTTGTTGTGCTGCTATCTCTGAGGGTCTTGAGGAGCGTAAGGCTGAGAAGGCTGACGAGAAGGCTGCAGAGGCACAGGCAGAGGGAGAGGCTGTTGAGGCAAAACCCAAACGCACACGTCGTACTCGTAAGGATGAGGCTCCTGCAGAGGCTGCTCCCGTAGCTGAGGAAACTGCTCCTGCCGCAGAGGAAGCTGCAGAGTAATAAATCTAAATAGTAATCGTAAAATAGTAAATTACAATGGCAATTTCAATTGATGATATCAAGAAGCTTCGCGCAATGACTGGCGCAGGTCTGGCTGACGTGAAGAAGGCACTGACCGAGGCTGATGGCGACTTCGACAAAGCTAAGGAGCTGCTCCGTGAGCGCGGCCTGGCTATCGCTGCCAAGCGCAGTGACCGTGAGACTTCTAATGGTTGTGTACTCGTAAAGAAGGTTGATGGCTTTGCAGCAATGATTGCTTTGAAGTGCGAGACCGACTTCGTGGCTAATGGTGCTGACTTCATTGCTCTGACACAGAGCATCCTCGACGCTGCCATCGCTGCTAAGGCTAAGGACATCGAGGCAGTGAAGGCTCTGACGGTTAACGGTCAGACCGCTCAGGAGGCTGTTACCCAGCGTTCAGGTATCACTGGTGAGAAGATGGAGCTCGATGGCTACCTGACTCTCGAGGGTGAGAACGTTGAGGTGTACGACCACATGGGCAAGCACACATTGTGCACCATGGTACAGACCAACAAGCCTGCTGCTGAGCAGGGTCACCTCGTAGCCATGCAGGTGGCTGCCATGAAGCCCGTAGCTCTGGACGCTGCCAGCGTTGACCAGAAGATTCTCGACGAGGAGTACAAGACCGCTGTTGAGAAGACCAAGCTGGAGCAGGTAGAGAAATTTGTTGAGATGAAGTTGAAGAAGGCTGGTCTGAACCCCAACCTCGTTGACTCTGAGGATCATATCGAGAGCAACATGGCTAAGGGTTGGCTGACTCAGGAGCAGGCTGACGAGGCTCGCAAGATCATTGCTGATGCAAAGGTTGAGGGCGAGGCTAACCTCAAGATGCCTATGATTGAGAACATCGCCAAGGGTCGTGTTCAGAAGTTCCTGAAGGAGAGCTGTCTGGTTGACCAGGAGTTCCAGTTCGGTGACGGCGACAAGGCTACTGTTGCACAGTGGCTCGCTAAGCAGGACAAGGATCTGAAGATCACCGCTTTCAAGCGCTTCACCCTGATTGCTGACTAATAGAGTCTTCTATATCATAATGATTGGGCTGTCCGAACGGGCAGCCCAATTTTTTTGCGTGATGACCTGTAGATGAGGTGCGTGATGCAACGCAAAATAAAACAAAACAAAAAAATAGGGCTCATTCTGCGTTAATTCTGAAAACTTTCGTATCTTTACACCTGAATAATTGATAAATCTGTTATCGTGGGCAACACGAGTCCTTGGCTGTAAAAAATTGCACATTATTGTTGTTATATTCTTTTTTTTATCTATCTTTGCACTATGCATGATATTCGTAAGAGGTGGAAGAAGCTACGGAAGAGCTCCAGTCAGGTGAACACCAGTCTGAGAGTCATCATCTCGGCAGTATTGCTGTTGGAATTGATGACGGGTATCATGTTCTATGCTGCCCAGAACTTTATCCAGCGAACGATGGAGCGGATGGTGCGTGTGGAGATGAATGCTATTTATCTCTGTTTGCGCAACCAACTGGCTGAGGCCGAGGTGACCATCGACAATATGTCGTGGGTGGCGGGCGAAAGTCTGGATGAGCCCAACTGGATGTTTGAACTGAGCCGAAGCGTCGTGAAGAACGACTCAATATTCTGGGGTTGTGGCATCGCCTTTGTTCCCAACTATTATGCTAGCAAGGGAAGATATTATGGGCCTTACTCTGTACGCAGAGGTAACGACTCCATCGAATCGCTGCAGATGGGAAGAGGTTTGGTAGACTATACCAAGAGAGAATACTACCGTTTTCCGATGGCTACGGGCGAATCGCATTGGAGCGAGGCGTATACAGACCATGTAGGAGTGAGGGGTCGGACCACGACCTATAGTGCTCCTATCCGCGATACCAAGAACCGTATCGTCGGTGTTATATTGGCCGACATCCCCGTTAGTCTGCTGCAAGATATTGTCAATGAAGAGAAAGTCTATCCGTCGACCCAGCGTCTGCTGCTGTCGGGCAATTACCATGTACTGGCTGGCGAGGTGAATCCACAGGCTATCGATGCGCTCAAACGCGTGAAGGCCAGCAGTGATCATAAGGGCTATTTCACACAAATAGATAAGGACGGCAAGAAGCGCCATGTGTTCTTCACCCCTGTAGGGGGAAAGACCGACTGGTTGCTTGTAAATATCTTGGACGATAGTGATGTCTTCGGCCGACTGCGAATGATGCGTATGATGCTGATGCTGCCCGTATTGTTGGGCTTCCTCTTTGCCGGTCTTATCGTATGGCGCAGTTCGAAGAATATAGAGCACTTAAGGAAGGTGAATGCCGAGAAGAAACGCATCGATAGCGAGTTGCAGGTGGCCAGTCAGATACAACAGAGTCTGTTGCCTCAGGGTGAGCTGTGCGTGGATGGTCTGGAACTCGAAGGACTGCTGACACCAGCGCGTGAGGTGGGCGGCGATCTCTACGATTATTTCATACGCGACGAGAAACTGTTCTTCTGTATTGGTGATGTTAGCGGCAAGGGTGCTCCTTCTGCTATTCTGATGGCGGTCATCCATGCGCTGTTCCGTTCGGCAGCAGTCCACGAGAGCAATCCTGCCCGTATCATGCAATTTATCAATGCGGCCTCGTGTCATAATAACAATACGAATATGTTTGTCACCGTGTTCATCGGAGTGCTCGACTTGCCAACAGGACTCCTCCGCTATTGCGATGCAGGACACGATGCTCCCTTTGTGCTGCACGACGACACACCTTCTCTGCTTGACGTCATTCCCCATCTGCCTATCGGCGTGTTCGATGATACGAAGTACGACGTGCAGACCATCACCCTTCAACCCAACAGTAGCTTGTTCCTCTATACCGACGGACTCACAGAGGCCATGAATGCGAAACATCAGCTGTTTGGACTGGATCGTGTGAAGACGTTGCTGGAGGGCGTCGTCAACGACTCTCCTCAGGCGATACTGGATAAGATTGTCGAAGGAGTAATGGACTTCGTGAAGAATGCCGAGCAGAGTGACGACCTGACGCTACTATCTATCAGGTATGCCCCTGTGCGGTTTGAGAGCACGCTGACCAGGACACTGACCATTAAGAACGATGTGCGCGAGGTGGCACAGTTCAGCACCTTTATCAAGACAGTGGTGGAGGAGTTGGGCATAGAGACATCGCTCGCACGACAGATTCGTCTGGCGGTAGAGGAGGCTGTGGTCAACGTCATCGACTACGCCTATCCTGTAGGTACCGAAGGTAATGTCACCATTCGTGTCATGTCCGACGGCAAGGTTCTTCATACCCAGATTATCGACACAGGAGTGGCCTTCGACCCCACTGCGATGCAGAAGGCCGACACCTCGCTCTCTGCCGAGGATCGTAAGATAGGCGGACTGGGCATCCTGTTGGTGCGCGAACAGATGGACAGCATCAACTATGAGCGAACGGACGGAAAGAATATTCTGACACTGATCAAAAAACTATAATAACAAAAATAAGAAGATTATGATTGCAAAAATTGAAGAAATCGACGGCAAGTACGTTGCCACCTTACAGGGAGAAATGGATACTGCTGCAGCAGTGGAGGCCGAAGAGGTGTTGAAACCCCTCTACACGAGTAATGGTAAGGATGTGATTATCGACTGCAAAGGTCTGGAGTATATCGCATCCAGTGGTTTGCGTATTATCTTGAGTATTCTCAAGGGTGCGAAGGCATCAGGTAGTAGGGTGGTTCTGCGTGATGTGAACGACGATATCAAGAACGTGTTCAAGCTGACTGGCTTTATCAGTATCTTTGAGTTTGAATAACCCCTACTGAGAGGATAAACTAAAAAAAGAAGTGGATGAACTCATCCACTTCCTTTTGCCTTTGGTCGGGATGAGGCCCCAACTTTATATTGAATCTTGTTTGATAGGTATTTATAACTATTTGTGTTAACCATTTGAATTTCAGTTTCTTTCGATATTCTTGATGTATAAGTCTGTATATTCTAATCAAGCCAATTAAAGATTATCACGCCAAAATCACGCCAAAAATTCCTTGGCATTTTGAAGAATTATTCATACCTTTGCACCTATATTTTGATAAGGTATGGCACAGATTGAGTTGAAGTTGTCTGCAAGGGTTCAGAAAGAAACTGGTATGCGCGAGGTGATGATTCGTTTCGTGCAAGGATGGAAGTTTAATGCTCGCGCCAAGAGCGGTATTTTCGTATCGCCCGACTATTTTGAGTATTTCATTGATAGGACAAAGACGGAAAAGGCTGGTGTTAAGGTGCCCAACAGCTTAATAACAATAACAGAAGATAGAGCGGAACAAAAACACTTCTTCCTCCGTGAAAGTGGTCTTGTTGTGATAAAGCAGCGTCTTGATACACCAGATGTCAAATATCATCGTGAACAGGCCAATAGGCTTGATGAGTTGAAAAAGGTTATAATCGCAGCATATGAGAGCAATCGTGATACAGAGATTACCAGTGAATGGCTACAGCTTGTCGTTGACAAATATGTCCATCCAGAGAACTATATGATCAAGACTGAGAATAAGAAAACGTTCTATGAACTGGTCGAGGAATATATTACGAAACGTCAGCTTGCAGAGTCCCACGCAAGAGTATATCGTGTACTTTCAAGAGAGGTAGCCCGCTTTGAAGGATTTGTAAGGGCAACAGAGTACAAATACAGGGATTTCACCTTTGATGTGGATATAGTAAGCAAGCACATAGTAGAGAGTTTCCTCGACTATCTCCGCAATGAATACTCACTATCGCTTTTGCATAAAGAACTATTCGATAAGTTACTGTCTAATTATCCTGCCAGTGTTACTAAGGGCAATATGAAGGTTGAAGATCGTGGTGAGAATACGGTAATCAAAGCTGCAGAGCGCATGAAAGCTCTTTTCAACTGGATGAATGAAGAAGGCATTACTACCAACCGCCCGTTCGATGGCATTACTATAGGTAAAGAGAAAGTTGGCACACCTTATTATATTACTATATCTGAGAGAAACCAAATAGCGGAAGCCGACCTACACGCCAATTATGAGGCTATGAGTGAAGAGGAACGCAAAGGAATAAGCAAGATACATCTTGACGGTTACACTGTTCAACGAGACATCTTCGTATTCCAATGTTTTGTCGGCTGTCGCGTAGGTGACTTGTTTCGACTGCGTCCGAGTAACCTTGTTAATGGCATGCTGGTCTATACGCCTCACAAGACGAAAGATAATGGCGAACAAGCTGTTCAAGCTCGCGTTCCCCTTCATCCGAAAGCGGTGGAATTGATAAAGAAATACGAGGGTGTTGACAAACAAGGACGTCTCTTCCCATTTATCAGTGGGCAAAAGTACAATGACTCTATCAAGAAGATCTTCACGCTTGCAGGCATTACAAGGAATGTTGAAATCCGTAATGCCAAGACCGGCGAGACAGAGATGGTTCCCATCAACACCGTTGCATCCAGTCACCTGGCTCGCAGGACGTTTATCGGCAATGCCTATTTTAAGGTGGCCGACCCTAACCTAATTGGGAAGATGTCGGGGCATGTGGATGGCTCCAGGGCATTTAAGAGATATCGTAATATAGAAGACGAGACGCTAAAGAGCGTTATCGACTTAATAGGTTAAAGTCCTCTCCAATTATTCTTTTGCTATGATTTCAGATGAATCGGTTTGTTCTGGTTCATCTAAAATCTTTTTTATGTTAGCCTCCAAAAAGAAAAAGGTTGCCATATTCATTACATCTATGCCCTCTCTCTTTATTAAGGTATCCCAGTTGTCAATAGAAATATCGTTATCTTGCTTAAATTTTTGCATCTGAGAATACACTTCCCTAAGATACTCTTTGAGTTTGGCGTTTTCAGAAACCAATTCTTCATTCCGCTTTAGAATTCTCCCCCATTGCTTTAAAGAACTATCAGACATGGGCGTTTCGCTTTGTGAGGATGCTTTCTCTTTATTCCCATCGGAGAGATTGCTTTCGTAAAAGTCAGAAAAGAAATTATAGTCGAGAATGTTTGATATTTCAATCAGTCTGCCAGTATCTATTGATTCCTTTTTAAGTATCCTGCTAACTACAGGCTGTTTCACGCCCAGATGGTTTGCAAATTCAACTTGTGTCATCTTTATATTTCTCAGCCGTGACTCAATATTTGTGCCAATTTGTATCTCTCTGTTTAGACTGTAACCATTCTTTGCATTATCCGAATCGCCGCAATAATCTGAAAAGAAATTGTAGTCCAATATACCGCACAGTTCTATCAATTTTGATGTCTCAATCGTTTCTTTCTTGAAAATGCGTGTGACATTTGAAGGTGGGATGTTCAACCTTCTGGCAAATTCCACCTGAGTCATTCCCGACCTTTTGAACTCCCTTACGATAAGAGAACCTATATTGATACCGGGTATATTGACCGAATTAGCTACCATATTTATCGAATATAATTAAATAAAGTTAAAATATAAAAGAAAAGATACCAATATTGTTATGAATATAACTTAAATGATTACCTTTGCGCCCAGAAATATAATCATATAGATAACATTCTAAAGCGCGATGGATATAAATCCGATGCAAAGATACAATAATAATTTGAAATTAAGTAATAAAATATAAATAAAATGATAATGACAGGCAAAAATTTACAAAACATCGGTAACCCAGCTAATGGTTGGGAACCTAATTTTGGTGACCAGTTGTTGGCCAGCAATTTGGTATCGGAAATCATCAAGTCGAAAGATCACATCTCTTTGACGTTTACGGGAGAGGGAGCCATTGCGTTTGCCAAGGCTCTACGGGGAATCCCAGAGCAAGAGGCGAAAGCAGTGCAGGAAGCCTCTCCAGAACTTAACCTCATTCCAAAGCGTGAAGTAATGGAGCGATTATCTGTAACGCATGCCACTCTATGGAATTGGGAGAAGAAGAAGTATCTAGTCCCTGTAAAGATTGGCAGACGAGTATTCTACCGTTGCGAGGATATAAACAAGTTGCAGCGTGGCGAGTGAGGGAGTCTTTCCATGGCTCATTTACATAATTATATAATGTATTTCAATAATATAATTCTATAATATATGAATAAGGTCATCCTAATTTCAAATATCAAGGGCGGCGTAGGAAAGACTACGCTATGCGCCTTGTTCTGCGAGTACCTCAAAGAAAAAGGATTTGAGGTTGCTGCATGTGACGCAGACATTCAGGCATCATTGTCAAGACATAGGGAGCGAGAACTTGAAGCTGATCCTAAGCAGTACACCTCATGGCCCATTGGCAGACTCGACACTCGCAATGCGAGCAAGCTCGAGAAATATCTTAAGGAACTGCATCATAAAGATGGCGTAATCGTTATAGACTGTCCTGGCAACCTTAATGACAACAACCTATCATTAGTATATAGGTCTGCTGACATGATTATCATCCCCATGGCTTACGATGTAGACACAATAGATGCAACGGGTATATTTGTTTCTGTTGTCAGACGCATGTCACGTGCCCCATTCGTATTTATACCCAACCGTATCAATGTTGTCGAGGGTAAGGCTAAGGAACTACAGATGCGCGACGAAACCATAGACATCCTTGGTAAACTTGGAACAGTTACACCGAGAATCAAACAGAGTGTAGTAGTCAAGCGCTACTCCACCCTGTATCCCTTAGACAAATATCAGTATGCTGCCGTGGAGCATGCTTTTAATAAGATAATCGAGGAAATTAAGAAGTAGAGACTATGAACAACAATGAAAATAATGTCGTTAATCCGCTGTTGGCCAAAGGTAGCCGTGGAGTTTCGCTCGCAGATGAGGTTATGAGCATTACTTGTTCCGAAGGTATGGACGATGCTACAACAGAAGAGTCTGATGAGCCGAAGAAAGCCGCTCAGAAAGTAAATGGGTGGAGCATCTTTAAGGATGGGTTAGAAAAATATACAGGTGTAAAGGGACAGGGGTCTGCCATCTGGGTTCCAACGGAAGTGAAGAAACGAATTGAGGCCATCAGAGCTAAGGCCAGCACCAACATCCCCATCCGCTCTATGGCAGCTGCTATGATTATGGCTTTCATAGAAGAACATAAGAAAGAACTATCCAAGCTCTAATATATTATATAAAAGAATAATGCACTTCAATAATGTAACTATATAAAAGATTACGGAGAAAGTATATGTCAATAGAAAAGAAATACATAGATATGGTTCTCGACAAGGTTGAACTTGTTGATGTTGTTTCTGATTATGTCGATCTGAAGGCTAAGGGACATCGAGCTTGGGGATGCTGTCCATTTCACAACGAGGACACTGCATCCTTCTGCGTTGACCTCAACAAGAACCTTTGGCACTGTTTCGGATGCCAGAAGGGGGGCAATGTCATCAACTTTGTAATGGAGATAGAAGGCCTGCCGTTCCCTCTGGCAGTGAAGAAACTCCTTAAAGACAAATTGAACATTGAGTTGAAAGATGAAGAATTGATGTCTACCCCTGAAGAGGAAGAGAAATATAAGAAGATAGAGTCTATGCGCATCATTAACGACAAACTCTGTTCGTTCTTTGAAAGTGAGCTGCGAAGGGACACGCCAGATGCTAAAGCCGCTTTAAGCTATATGCGACAAAGGTGGAATGAAGAATTCTGCAAGGAAAGTAGAATTGGTTATGCTCCCCGTGATAGCAGACAGGTTCTTCAGTATGCCGAGAAGTCAGGGCTTAATATCGAACTGATGAAGGAAATGGGGCTGTTGTTCGTTAGCGAAAAGGCCAACTCGCTTTATTGCCCTTATTGGAACCGTGTCATGATTCCTATTCGTGACCGCTATTCCAATATCATTGGTTTTACTGCACGAACACTCGATGAAGATACAGATAAGCGTAAGTATATCAACTCATGCGATAGTGCAGTTTACCATAAAAGCGAGTCGGTCTTTGGCATTCATAACGCAATGATCAAGGCGAGACGAAACGAGAAACTGTACTTGGTTGAGGGTGGCCCGGATGTGTTGAAGTTGCAATCGGTGGGCATTCTTAATACAATAGCTTCATTGGGTGGAGCTTGGACGAAGGAACAGTTTCTGTTGCTAAAGAGTTATCGCTTACAGAATTGCACACTCACTTTCATTCCTGACTCGGATATACCAAAAGCGGGAGAAAGGCTTGGAGCAGGCTTCAAGAATGTCCTTGAAAACGGCAGACTTGCTATGAGTTGCGGCTTTACGGTCAATGTTGCGGAGATCCCCATCCCTATAGGTGTTGGCTCGCCACAGAAAATGGATCCAGATAGCTTCTTTGTTAGTGCTAATGACATGAGCAAACTGACAGAGAAGGAGTTTATCCTATGGTATTTCGAGAAGAACTTGGACAAGGATGGGACTACAGAAACCAAACAAAAGGTTATTGAGGAAGTTGCCGACCTGCTACTTTCATTGAAGAGTGAAGACATCCTTGAAGCCTATGTTACGAAGTTGGCAAAAATGGATGGAACAAAAGCATTATGGCGCCAAGCTATAAGTTCGGCTAAGGTACGCCAGCAGCAGAGACGGTCTGAAAAGCACAAGAATGGAGGGATAGACATGCTACGTGTCTATGGGTTTGCCGAGCGTAATAAGTGCTATTACGGCCTTGATAAATATGGGGATGAGATTCCTTGGTCTAATTTTGTACTGAGGCCGTTGTTCCATATTAAAGATGACTTACGTCCTGTAAGGTTGTTTGAAATAGACAACTGTGAGCCAGAAGACAAGGCCGAGGTGATAGAGATTGATATGGACACCTTCACGTCCTCGAAATCTATGCGTAAATACCTACTGGGGCGCGGAAACTATATCTGGATGGCTGGTGACGAGCAACTTATTCGTCTACAACGGTTCCTTGCTAAGACTACCGAGACTGCCACGGAGATCAAACAGCTTGGGTGGCAGAAAGAAGGATTCTATGCTTTCAGTAATGGAGTCTTGGAGGATGGCGAGTGGCATCCCATCGACGACATGGGGATAGTGAGAATAGACGCTGGCATCTTTTATCTTCCGGCGCTGTCTGCTATTTATCGTAATTCTAAAGAACTTTATGTCAATGAGCGGAGATTCCGGCTGACAAGCTATAGCAATGTGTCACTCGAAGAGTATTTTCGGCAGATCGTCCGCGTTTTCGGCGATAATGCCAAAGTAGCCCTTGCTTTTTATACGTGTTCTCTCTTTGCCGATGTCATCAGGGGACGAGGAATCAAGATACCCATCCTCAATCTTTTTGGTCAACCCGGAACCGGCAAAACAGAACTCGCCAATACGATGATGTCTTTTTTTGTAGTTGAGCATGAGGCACCGAATATTGAATCAACGATAGCGTCTTTAACGGACTATGTAGCCTCCATGTCTAATGCCTTGGTACATATTGACGAGTACAAGAACTCTATCGACGAGAAGAAGTCTCAGTTCTTGAAAGACATCTGGGGTGGTGTCGGGCGCATGCGAATGAATATGGACAAGGACAAGAAACGTGAACAAGCCCGTGTGGACTCTGTCTTGATGCTGACTGGTCAGGAGATGCCGACAGTTGATTTTGCATTGTTCACTCGACTGATATTCCTCTCTTGTGAGAAAAACACCTTTTCTGACGATGACCAGCGACGCTACGAAGAGCTAATGAAACTACGCATGATGGGAGCTTCCCATATCACGATAGAACTGTTGAAGCATCGGGATAAATTCGAGGCTTCATTAGGTTCGGCTTGGAAAAAGGCCGAAACCGACATGAAGTACGGACTGAGAGGTGATCAGTTGGCAGTTGATCGCCTCCGTACTAACTGGTCTGTGGTCTTAGCTGCATATATGGCTATGTCTGATAGCATCCAGTGGCCGTTCAGTTACGAGGAATTACTCTCTATCTGCATCAATCTCTGCAAAAGGCAGAATAGTCTCTGCACCACCGTTGATGAGGTTGCCGGATTCTGGCAGATAGTAAGTGCAGCCATACAGATGGGCAAGTTGGTTAACGAGCAGGACTTCATGGTGAAGAATGTCTCAATGCTGAAGGTGGCAGGTGTCACAGAGCCTGTTGAATTCTTTGGAACCAAAGCAGTACTCATGATTCGCAAGGAAATCTTCTTTACGCGTTATCTTGAAATGGCCAAACAGCAGGACGAGAAAAAACTGCCTAAGGAAACTATTGAGAAATACCTGGAGAACACGCAGGAATATCTGGGAATGGGTAGTACCCCAGAACGTTTTAAGAAGTTCACGGCTACAGGTTTTCCTGAGATGGACATTAAATACGATGACAAGGGTAATGTAACCTCTCGTAAGACCAAATGGCAACAAAGCCGTCCCATGTGTTTCGACTATGAAATGGTGGCTGCAAAATATAATATAATGCTGGACGAATCTGATACAAAGCAAGATGAAGCACTTCCGTTTTAACTACCTCTTATTCACTTGGTATCGCGTGAATAAACAGCTTGTAGCATTTGTAGCAACATGTAGCATTGGAATAACGCAAAGAAAAACAAGGTGTTACGTAGACTGCCACTGCAAGTCTACATGTAGAATCCAAGTATCATTATGTAGCACTGAAACTTTGCCTATTCATAACAGCACCTCGCTTGTATTAAATCATACAAAGGTGAAGCACAGAGCATACTCCGAAGATACTGATTCTCAGAACAATGGTCTTGTGCTGCCAGATGCTACAGATGCTACGCACCTTCATCTTGCTACTCATGTAATCACTCCGTCATGCTACACTAATATTTCTATATTCGCAACTTTCTTTACAGGTTATCTGAACGACTCGGAAAGAAACCGAAACGCCAGGGGCAGGGCGCGATATTTAATATCGCAGAGCATATTAGGGGTATTGATGTCTAAAGCCACAAACCCCAATATGCCACGAGGCTCTGCCTCTTTGGATTCTCCGGCGGGAGTGACCCTCTCCCTGCACCCTCCGCCAGGTCTCTGCCCTGCACCCGCGAAGGGCACTCAGCCCTTTCGAAACCTTGACGGGGGATGACCCTTCCCCACGACCCCTCGCTTATGGCTCTGCCCTAAGAACCCGCCGAGCGTTCCTCTCTGGACTCCCCTAAAAAGGAATAGATAGTACTCATAATAATTTCAAAATTATCATTCGTATTATGCCACAGTATCAAGCTCCACAAATAGATGCATCATCCGGATTCGATTCGAACCGTGCCAATGAATTTGAACGTCGCGGCTGGACTAAGGAGTCCTATGACCGCAAAAACCTGGAACCCGTCAACTATTATGATTTCACTCGCAAACATCTCAACTTTGAGATTCAGCGTGGCGAGCCACTCAAGGATGAGAGTGGCAAAGTCAAGAGAAACAAGAAGGGTAATATTATATATGGTAAGCCATCCATTATCCCACTCGGAACGCAAGACATTTCGCTAAAGAAAAGATATGAGAAACGTCTGGAAGAAATCGGACACAAAGCTTGGGAGAATGCAAAAGGTAATCAGCCGAACACAAACGTTAGTATTGTGCTCAACGGCGACCATGATCGTATGTGCGAAATCGCATATGGTAAATCAATGGACTTTCAGATAGGTGAAGACAATAGTGGTGTGCAGCTTCTCACTCTTGAACAAGACCAGTTGGCCGACATCGCGAGGCAATATGGGGTTGAAGATTTAGTCGACGAGAGCTGTTCCTATTCCCAGATAAGTATATACGCTTTGTGCTATTACAAGTTTCTCTGTGACAAGTTTGGTGAAGAGAATGTTATTGGTCTGGCATGTCATCTTGATGAGACCACACCACATTTCCATTCACTGGTCATTCCTGTCGCTGAAAAGAAAAAGCAAGGAAGGTCAGGTGGATATACAGAGGTCGATGAGAATGGGGGCCCTGTCCTTGATGAGAAAGGTAAGGAAATTCACATCACTACAAGAGATTACGAACGCATGCCACAGGAAAAACGTACCAACTATATCCCGACCACTCGTAAAAACGTACTTGGAGTGAGTTATGCCCACTACTTCGGTGAGAGCATTGGAGAAGGCAGCCGCTCCTATGAGAAGTGGCACGATATGATTCATGAAGAGGTTACCAAGCAATGGGGCTTCGACAGAGGTGAACGTCTTCGCGACATGACACCAGAGGAACGAAGTAAACATCGCCGTAAGAGCAAGAAGCAACTGGAGCGTGAGCGTATCGCTGAAGAAAAACGCCAGAAAGAAGAAGCAGAGAAGACAGAAGAAGCAAAGAAACGGACTGAAGAACAGGAGAAAAAGGAGCGGGATGCCAAGAGACGAGCCAAGGAAGCAGAAAACAGTGTTCTTGAGGCACAGAAAAAGAAGGACTCTATTGACAAGGAAACAGAGGTAGTTACCACTAAGTTGGCAACAGCTAAAACGGAACTTGAAAAATGGGAGGCTATTGTTTTCGATGAGAAATCCATTCTATATCCGAGTCTCACGGAAATGAAAACATCCGATGGACGCACGTTCAAAGAGCTACTTGATGGGAAGGTACGGGAATTGGTTGATAGTATCAATAAACCTATTGGAAGATTTGAATCGCACAAGAGCTGGAAGGCTGACAGGTTGAAGGAGGCTAAGACTATCGTAACAGAACTGGAGGATGCCCTGTTTGGTGCTGATGGCATCGACACTGCCCATAAGAAAGCAATCCTTCATCTGGGAAAGAGTCTGTATTCTGAAGCCAAGTCGATGATTGCCCAAACCTATAAGGAGAACCAGCAGCTGAAGAAGGATAATCAAGACCTGAAGGCCAAGAATCAAACTCTACAGAGCAAATATGATACGCTGAAGGTTGAGAATGAAAAACTCACCAGGGACTTAGACGTTGAAAAGACTGCTAACAGCCTTCTTAGTGCCAAGTTAAATGAGGAGAAATTTGCATACTTTAAAAATGGCAAGCCTGTCATGTGGACAGGAAACTATAAAAAAGGTCAGCAAGTCACAAAAACTGAACGGATTGAGTATCTCGAAGAACAGTTTGAAGCAAAGAAAAAAGAACTTGAAGCCGAGAAAGTGACCAGAGCACAAGAACAGGAAAAGAATAAAAACGAGTGGATTGCCCATAAAAGGCACATGAGGGAAGTCAAGGAAATGATCTCTGCTGTGTTCTCACTGAATTTCAAAAAGGTCATCCGAATCATCATAGACCATTGGAAGGCAGAGGCAAAGGAATTTGCCCGTGATGTCATGAATGAGCTAAAGACATATATCTTTGGGGCAGAGACAACCATGAAAGGCCGCAAGGAATATGTCAGTGACGCATTCGTTTGGGCCAAGGTGTTTGCTGAGTTTGAAATGGATGATAATTGGAAACCTGATAAAACAAAGTTGCAGCCATTAGAAGAAGATGCTATGCGCATAGCCGAAGGAACATGGGAGTCTTATCACAGCAATCAGAGACTGAAGGATGCGGCTGTTGAAGCCATTGTCAGGATGGCTAACGAACCTGGAGGCAGCAAGTGGTGGAGTGAAGATGACATAAAGACCATTTATGATTATCTGCGTGTGGCAGATGACAGGGAAACAGCTATTCAGGAACTTAAGGATCTTGCTGTTCCAGATGTGGAACATGCCAGTTGGTTGAATAATATCATTACACAATTATATAACGGCGCTTTGAGTAAAAGCCAAGGATGGGGCTATTAAAAATAGCGGCGCGGTCAGTACAGATCGTGCCGCTTACATTATATAATTGCATAAAGGTAATCCTAACCAGGTCAACTTTTCATTAAAAAGAATTAAAAAGAATGTGCTTTTATGTTTATTTCCGACATTTTTAACTAAATTTGCGTTCAAATTAAATTCTGTGACGATGAAGGACTTAAACAGAATCAAAGTTGTGCTCGCTGAAAAGAAGCGGACCAACAAGTGGCTGGCAGAGCAGTTGGGTAAAAACACTGCGACAGTCAGTAAATGGTGTACTAACACATCGCAGCCTGATTTATATACACTCGCGCGTGTTGCGGAAATTCTTGATTGCGCCAAGAGAGAACTTATTACGGAATAAAGATCCAGAATGTATGCCAGTAGATAAACAAGTATTGTTGCGGTATCAGGTTCTGAACAAGTGTTTCAGAAATAGATATAGGGAATACACCATTGACGACCTTGTTGATGAGTGCAACAAGGCGTTGCGTAGGATAGATACGCCAGATGTGTCTAAGCGTACCATTCAGAACGACATCAACATTTTAGAAGCGGACTATGGCATCAAGCTCGACGAGAAAATAAAACAAGGCAAGAAGCGAGTTTATCGCTACGTTGATACCAATTATTCGGTTCCATTGTTCCGTATTAACGATGAAGAGCGCCATAAACTTCAGGATGCCATTCGTGTATTGAAGTATTTCGAGGGCGAGCCCATGTACGACTGGGCCAGAACGCTGTTGATGCAGATTGAAGGAGGCTTGTTTACTGAAGAATCAACTCCTGTCGTTTCCTTCCAATCCAATCCAGACTTGAAGGGTATCAATCTCTTTGGGCAGTTGTTGCAGGCCATCACCAAGAAACGTGTACTGAAAATAGAATACGCTCCCTTTGGCAAAGATACTTACAGCGAAAGGATTTATCCCTACTATCTGAAGCAGTTCAATGACCGCTGGTATCTCATTGCCCAAGCCGTGGGCTATGATTCCTTAGGTCATTATGCCTTAGACAGGATTGAGGGGTTCGAGGAAATATCCATGCCCTACAAGGAGTCAGATGTGGATTTTGAGGAGTATTTCGATGACGTGATAGGTGTTACGGTACCAGAGCATCTGGAACCAGTGGATGTGGTGATGCGCGTCAGCAACAACCGTTTCAACTACATCAAGACAAAACCCCTACACCTCTCACAACGAGTTATTGCTGAGGATAAGAATTATACCACGATATCTATCAATGTCAAGATTACCAAGGAGCTAATAGCACTCATTCATTCCTTTGGTCCTGACTTTGAAGTGATTTCTCCGGCTTCCCTAAGAACTGAGATCATGAAGAATATTCGTGCTTTGAATTACATTTATCGCATCGATGAAGAAAACCTGCATGGTAAGTGAGTAATTTTGCAAACGAAAACAAGATATACGAACATAACATTATCAATATGAACAAAATAGGTTTTAAGAATTTTAGAAAGTTTCAAGATTTTCCAACCATAGATTTGGGAGAAATCACTATATTGGTAGGCGGAAACAATGCAGGTAAGTCCACACTTGTGAAAGCCATACTTTTAATGCGTGACTTCTTAAAAAGTAGAATAGAAAGCGTAGATAGAGCGGGTAACGTTTTTAAATCTGTAAAGCCCCAATTTAAGTTTGATGCAGAACATGTGAATATTGGCGAGTTCTATCGTGCATTCTGTCGTCAGAGTCCAAGTAAAGAAGATACTATGGTCTTCACAATGAAAATAGACAAATTCTGTTTTGTTGTAAATATCCATGGAGAAAGAAAGCCTGGTGTTATACCTGAGGTTTCTATGATTGCTGTTTCTGATGAAAAAGATAATATTCATTTTACATTTGATTTTGTAAAAAATCAGATGATTGCTCGTTTTGTTTATGACGAAGAGGCTCTAAATAGTTACGAAGAAGAGGGATATCCCATAGAATTAAGGATAAAAGAACTGCATAATGCTCTTTCTATGAGCAAAAATTTGAATGAAATCTCCAATATTAAATTGCAGTTGGAGCAATTAGAGAAACAAGTCAACTCGCTTAAGCCAGATTATAATATAACAGAAGAAGATTCTGTTACAGTTAGCATGTCCTATTTTATCGGTGATAACATTGGAGAGTATGTTATCACAGAACTCATTAAAGGTTTTGTTAACTATGCTTATGTTGGATCATTAGGAGACAAACGTTCTAAAGCATTTAAAGAACAAGAAGCAAACAAAAACTTTATAAGGGGAAAAGAAACACAAATAAACGCTATAGCTAAAGAAATTGAAGAGGTGTTTAATAGACAGACAATAGAATATGTTTATGCTCATTCTGTTGCTCAAACTCCTATATACGCCAACTGCATAGGGTCAAGCGATTACACCAATCGTACAATACACGAATTCTACAACGCACGCATTAATACTGGCGAAGAAGAATTTGACTTTATAGAAACTTGGCTCAAAGAGTTTAAAATAGGAAACTCTCTGAGAGTTGTGTCACATTCTGGCGATTCTTATCAAGTCTTAATTAGTGATGATGAGAATCCAGATGGCATGGACTTAGCTGATAAAGGAATGGGATCTATTCAATTAACTATTTTGTTGCTCCGCTTGGCAACTCTTATTCGAAAATATAAGGGACAAAACCTTACCGTGTTATTGGAAGAGCCAGAGCAAAATCTACATCCAGCTTTGCAAAGCAAATTGGCAGATTTGATATTTGAAGTCAGTCAAAAGTTTGGTGTGCGATTCATAATGGAAACTCACTCTGAATATTTGGTACGCCATTCTCAGGTTATAGCTGCTAAGCAATTATATGAAGAAGATGCTTCTTTAGATGATATCAATAACACGATAAAAGTCTATTATATATCACAGGAAAGAGGTGTAATAGATATGTTGTTCTTAGACAATGCCAAATTCAAAGATTTTTTTGATGAAGGCTTCTTTGATCAAGCTGCTCGTGAGGCGTTAACAATTTCTAGACTTGAACGTGTAAATAGAAAATAATCAGCATGCAGTCAAAGACAAAGATATACATTGACAAGGATTCTTTAGAGATTATTGCTCAGGATTCAACTATATCCGATAATTATTATAAGAATATTATCGAGATTTTCAGAAGGCATGGAGATTTGTATCTTGACGTGACCGAGGAAGAGTTGGATTCTATTCGTGAACCTAAAGACCTTAATGACCCTGGTGATATCTATACTTTTATTGAAGGGAAAAATATATCTTGGCCATTATCTGCTATAGATAATTTTGAAGCTATTCATGAAAAAGAGAAGCAGCCAGACATAAATGGTAATATCGTATACATCCTCAATAAGAAAGAAGAGGTTAAATTATTAAGAGAAGAATATGGAGTTTTAGCTATCTATATTGATGATTTAACCGATGACATTTTCTATTATTATTTTGAACCTGATTTAGATAAGGATTATGTCTTAGGTAATGCTACAAATGGATGGCAGTGTATCCTTAAAGAAGAAATTAGTTTTTTACCACCAATAAATAGCATAGTAGTCTCGGATAGCAATTTACTCACCAACAATAAAAAGAGTAGTGCTACAGGTGAAAATCACTTTTGTGGCTTAGAAAATCTAAAAGATTTACTTAGTATGTTGTTGCCTAAGGATATTAATGTATCATTTTATATTCTGATTATTTGTCCACCAACATCTAAGTTAGAAGAAGGCAAAACGAATAAGATTGTGAAAAGGTGGATAGCGGAAATTAAGAGTTTAAGAAACTATAAAATAGTTGTTGAATTCCTTATTACAACAAAGGCTGTCCACTCTCGAGATTTGTATACAAACAATTATCAAATACATTTAGATAAAGGCTTTTACGTCTTTGAACCTTGGACAAAAAGAGTGCATAAAGAAGGGGTGTCACACAATAATGTTAAACTGTTCACTTATCTTTATTCTCCTTTCAAAAGAGGGAAGAGCGATTTAGACAGTGCTTTAGTTGATTTAAATTTAATTTCTAAAATGTACGATGCCTACTTAAGAAACACAGGAGTTTCAAGGATTATTGACTTGATTGATGATCCAGTCAAATCCTGTGATCTTTGCCAAAACAGAATATTATTTTAACAATGCAGAAAACTTGCACTGCAATCGTGTATCTTTGCACTCGAAATCGTTTAATAGACAAAAAGAAAGTAAAATGAAAGATAATAATAGAAAAATAACAAGTTCCAGAATCTGGCAGGTATGTTCGCACATCCGAGGTGTAATGCCAGATACGCAGATGCAACAAGTCGTTATTGCATTTACTTTCTTGCGTCGTATCGATTGCATAATAGGAAAGTATGCAGAGAAGAGCCAAGAATTCTATCAGAAGAATTATGAAAGGTTAAGCGATGAGACATTGGACAAAAAGCTTAGAGATATATCAGGTGGTTATTCATTCTATAACTATTCAGGATATACCCTAAGTAACATCTTGCTCTCAAATAATTCTATAGAGGTCGTTCTAAATACATACCTTCAGGGGTTCAGTAAGAACGTACAAGAGATTTTAGCTGGAATGGAATTTCAACAGAATCTGGGCATTTTATACCGCCAATCAAAATATATTGTTGAACTATTCCAACTCTTTTCAGAGATGGATTTGTCAAATGCGACAATAGATAATGAAGAATTTATTGAACTTGTATCGTCTGTTTTTTCTTTAGTAGGTGGACTCAGAATTTCACAATTCTATAGTTCCTTAGAGTTGTCAAACCTGATAGGTGAATGTCTATTTTCTAATAATGTATGTAGTGAAAATAACAATATCGTTTCCATTTATGATCCTGTTTGTGGAACCGGGAGCATGCTTGCAGTAGCAGGAGAAAAGGCAAAAACCATAGTTACACATCAGGATAACATATCCCTAAACGGACAAGAATTGGCTGTTTTCCCATGTGCAATAGCAAAGGGGCTGGTTCTTCTTTCGGGCAACGAGAATAGTCAGGTGTTGTATGGTAATACATTAACAGATGATTTCTTCCCTAATTCTCATTTTCAATACATAGTTGCCGATATGCCTTTGGGACTGCAATGGAGGCCCTTTAAAGAAAGAATTGAGAATGAAAGCTTTGATGTGAAGGGGCGTTTCCATATTGGCCTGCCAAATGTCACTGATAGCCAATTTCTATTTATTGAGCATATTCTCTCAAAAATGGATGTAAAGGGTAGCCGCGCTGCATTCATTACCAACTCATTTGTGTTATGGGGTGGAAATGCTGCAAGTGGAGAGTCTCGTATACGTAGGTGGATGTTTGAAAATGATTTGGTTGAAACAATCATTGCTTTGCCAAGTGGAATGCTTGCTGCAACTAATATCCCTGTATATTTATGGATACTTTCTAACAAAAAGAATCAGGACCAGAAAGGAAGAGTCTGCCTTATTGATTTGACTATTCAAGAAGAAAAAGGTAGTCGCATATCTATTGGTGAAGGTTTTGTAAAATCTGCTGTTTCTTTGTATAAATCATGGAGTAACTCTCCAATGTCCAAGATTGTAAATAATGAACAATTTGGTTTTTACGAAGTAAATCTTCTGGAAGATGGAAAGAAGAAAGAAACAGTAACCATCTCACTTGACACAGATATTAATGAATTTGTGGCAAAGGAACGCCAACCCTATGCTAAGGGCGAAATAACAGTTGATTATAGTTCCGTAGAGAAAGGTTTCGCCATTCAATTTAATGAATTTTTCCAGACTGAAGAAATTGATATACCATCGCTGAAGGATGCTTCATCAGAGATGGTCCAAATGATTGACGCTATTTCTTCCATGAAAGGCATTATAGAAGAAAGTCTAAATCTCAAGGAAAATTATTCCGTTCCACAGAATTGGCGCGAATTTCCTTTGCGCGCAGTCGTAGAAGTGACTTGGGGAATTAATAGGCCACCTGTTCCCTCCGATAATGGATCAGGATTACCTGTCCTCTCAGTCCCTTATTTAAGGAATCCGTCTAATGAAGAACAACATTATAGCATAACGCCTCAAACAAAGTGTGCTACGCACCAAGATGTACTTATCATTGTGAAAGGTGCAAACACTGGTGAAATTTTCAAAGGAATTGAAGGGATTTTGCCACCTTCTCTCGCATCAATCAGGTGTGCCAATGAGGATATCGTAGTTCCACAATATTTGTATTATTTACTAAAAGGGTATGAGAAAGCATTGATGTCACAAGCCAAAGGTTCTACTATTAAATCTTTAGTATCAAAGACCATCTTAGATTTAAAATGTTGGATTCCGACAATTGATGAGCAGCTAAGATTAGTTTCTTATCTGGATAAGGTCATTGGAAAAATAGATAATGTTGCGGAAGTTCTTGGCAATGCAGGCAATGTATTCTCAGAATATCGGCAAACACTAATCGAAAATGTAGTTCATGGAAGAGCATTGATATAATGAATCTTTCTGAACGATGCAGAAAACTTGCATAGTAAGACAGTAAATTTGCACTCAGAAAACAGCAAAACGTATGGCAAATATATATAAGTATAAAAACATCAAAAGTAGTGTGAGCCACCAGAGCACAGAGGCTTTGGTGGAACAATTTAACTCTCAGGTTGGAAAGAGATGCTGGGCTTCGTCCCGTGCAGCTCATAATACTGCGCTTATTGATACTCTAATTGATAGAGGGGTGAATATATCGGCCGTTTATGATGGTACCAGCATTTCGTTCAAAGAGCATGTCGTACTTAATGAAGACCTGAATAAGCTATCCTTGGTATGATTTTCATTTAGTGAGCAACAACAATCAGTTATTTGAAGACAAGAAAAAAGGAGATAAAAATTATGACTATTACAATCGAAAAGAAACATCTGTACATCCTGTTAGGGATTGTTCTGACATGTGCTATTATTTTTCTAATAGCAAAAGTTGGCTTTGAAAAGAAGGTCGATTATGAAGCCACTGCCAAAGATGCTAAAGTAAATGCATACACGGTCGTAGGTCTATCCTCTACTATTTTGAGTGACTATCAAAAGACTTGGAGCTCGACTATTAGTGGCGGTTCTTACGTTAAAGACGAAAATGGTAGAGAACATTATTGTTCAGACTTTAACGATGCTATTTCATACAGGATGAGGTACTTTATGCACGAGGGATATTTCGACATAATAGACAGCCTTTCCAATGTCGTTAAAGAAGACCTAAAACTCATGGATGATGCTCCAGAGAAGTTTCAGGATGTGCAAAAGACCTTTGTCGCAATGTATGGCGATATGAACACATTAGTTTCTTTGGTGAAAGAACCAAAAGGATCGTTAATGACATTTGGTAGTAAGGTTAACGAATTGATGATGAACTTCGATAAGAATTACAAAGAAACAGATTTGAAAGTAAGTGTATCGGATGATGAACTTAAAGAAAAAGTCATTAACCTTTATGAGATAATATCAAAAAAGAAATTGGAGAAAGATGCTGAGAAAAAGAAGGCTGATGAAGTATTATATGGCGCAAATAAAAAAGCAGGAGAGAAATTCTTATCCGAAAATGGGAAGAAGGAAGATGTAATAACTTTGCCAAGCGGTGTCCAGTATAAAGTAATAAAAGAAGGGAATGGAAAAATACCTTCAGAAACCTCACGTGTTAAGGTCCATTATGAAGGACGTACCATTGATGGAAAGGTGTTTGACAGTTCGTATAAGCGTGGAGAACCTGCTGAGTTTCGTGTTAATCAGGTCATTAAGGGATGGACAGAAGCTTTAACACATATGCCCGCAGGTTCTATTTGGGAGATTTATATTCCCCAGGAACTTGCATATGGAGAAAGGCAACAGGGATCTGACATCGAGCCTTATTCAACGTTGATATTCAAGGTGGAATTACAAAAGGTTACTAATGATTAATTAATTTTTATATTTATCAAAATACGACATGAATAAGTGATATGGCAAAGAAACAGATAAAAGAGAAATCGATTGAGGAATCGCTGTGGGAATCAGCGAATAAGCTGCGAGGGTCTGTGGAGCCCTCGGAGTATAAGCATGTAGTGCTGAGCCTAATCTTTCTGAAATATGCTCACGACCGTTTTACGGAGCGGCGCAATGAGCTGGTGGCAGAAGGCAAGGAGGCTTTTGCAGACAACCCCGTGTTCTATAATGCCAAGAACGTCTTTTATCTGGAACCTGAGAGCCGTTGGGATTTTCTGATTGAAAATGCCAAGCAGAATGATATTGCCATCAAGATAGACAAGGCATTGGCGAAAGTGGAACAGAGCAACCCTATGCTAAAAGGAGCCTTGCCAAGCAATTACTATGCAGGTCTGTCGCTCGACCGTACCAAGCTTGCTGCATTACTCGATGAAATCAATAAGATAGACACGCTTAAAGACCCGGAAAATGATCTCATCGGTCGTGTATATGAATACTTCCTCGGCAAGTTTGCCATTGCCGAAGGCAAGGGTAAGGGTGAATACTACACGCCTAAGACCATCGTCAACCTGATTGCTGAGATGATTGAACCTTATCGTGGAAAGATTTATGACCCTTGTTGTGGTTCTGGCGGTATGTTCGTACAGAGCATGAAATTCATCGAGGCGCATCACGGTAACAAGCGTGACATCTCTGTCTATGGACAGGAATATACCAATACCACCTATAAACTGGCGAAGATGAACCTTGCCATTCGTGGCATTGCCTGCAACCTGGGTGAGATGGCTGCCGATACGTTCCACAACGATCAGCACAAAGACCTGAAGGCAGACTTCATTATGGCTAATCCTCCATTCAACCAGAAGGCTTGGCGTGCTGAGAACGAATTGAAGGATGACCCGCGATGGGCAGGTTACGACGTGCCTCCTACAAGTAATGCCAACTATGGTTGGATTTTGAACATCGTCTCTAAACTCTCTGCTAATGGAACAGCAGGTTTCCTTCTTGCCAATGGCGCTCTAAGCGGCGACGGTACGGAACTTGCTATCCGTAAGCAACTGCTTCAGAACCATTTAGTAGAAGCCATTGTTATCCTGCCTCGTAATATGTTCTACTCTACTGATATCAGCGTGACGCTTTGGATTCTGAATAACAACAAGAAGGCCCGCACGGTGGAGCAGAACGGCAAGATGATTCGCTATCGCAATCGTGAGGACGAGGTGCTGTTCATCGACCTGCGCCAATGGGGAGAACCGTTCGAGAAGAAATACATCCAGTTCTCTACGGAGCAGATACAGCAGATAGCCGAGAACTTCCACAACTGGCAGCGCGTAGGCTATGAAGATACCTATCATAACGAGCCTGAATATTGCTACTCAGCCACCCTCGATGAGATTGAGAAGAAAGGTTGGAGCCTTGTGCCAAGCAAATACATTGAGTTCCGCAATCGTGATGAGCAGATTGACTTCGACACCAAGATGAAGCAACTACAAATAGAAATGCGTAGTCTCTTGCAGCAGGAAGAAGAGAGTAAGCAGCAACTAAAAGACCTTTTCGGAAAGTTGGGCTATGGAATATAAACGTTTAGGTGACTATATCAGAGAGGTGAATGTTCGTAATTTGGATTTGAAGGTTACGAACTTGCTGGGTGTGAGCATTTCGAAGGAGTTTATGCCTTCGATTGCTAATACTATTGGTACGGATATGTCTACCTATAAGATAGTAGAACGAAGACAGTTTGCATATGGCCCTGTCACCTCACGCAATGGCGACAAAGTATCTATTGCTTTGTTGGATGGTTACGATGATGCTATTATTTCTCAGGCTTATACGGTGTTTGAAGTTATTGACCACAAACAGCTATTGCCAGAGTATTTAATGATGTGGTTTCGTCGTCCTGAGTTTGATCGTTATGCCCGTTTTCATTCACATGGGAGTGCTCGTGAGATATTCGATTGGGAAGAACTTTGTGATGTCATGCTCCCCATCCCCTCCCTCACTCGCCAGCTTGAAATCGTATCAGAATACGAAACGCTGACCAACCGCATTCGTCTCAACGAGCAGATGATTCAGAACCTTGAAGCCACCGCCCAAGCCCTCTACCGCAAAGCCTTCGTCGATAACATCGACAAAGGAAACCTCCCCGGAGGCTGGAAAATGGGAACGATTGGTGAATTTTGTAAAGAGATGAAATCTGGTGGTACTCCAAGTAGAAACCATAATGAATATTGGGATAAGAACGATTTCCTTTGGCTTAAATCGGGAGAAGTACATAATAATATTATTATTACTGTTGAAGAATACATTAGTCAAGCAGGACTAAATAATAGTTCTGCTAAGATTATTCCTCAGGGCTCTGTAATAATGGCAATGTATGGAGCAACTGCTGCACAAGTGGCATATCTCAACTGTGACACTACCACCAATCAAGCATGTTGTAACATGATATGCAACTGCAAAGAAGATGCAGCTTATTTGTTCTTCCATTTATTGGCAAATCAAGAAGACATTAAAAAACTTGCAAATGGAGGAGCACAAGAAAACCTCAGTCAAGAATTGATAGCGCAACAGCCAATAGTTCTTCTCAATGACAACGAAAAGATATTAAAGTTTGTGCCAATACTTGACAACCTCGTTGTATTATACAAGGAAAACGAAAAATTAACCGAATTACAGTCTTTGCTCTTGGCGAAGATGGGGACAATCTAAAATAAAAGATTATGAGTGAACTACAAGTAAGACATGTTGCTACAATGCTAAAACAGCGATATTCTGACAAAATTGATGTGTCAGATTGTTTGACCACAAGAGAAGAAGACTTTAATAATTTATTTTTAACAAGAGCGTATGCAGCTTTTTCATTACAGGTTATCGCAGATGTTCCCGAAGATACTGCAGCAAATTCTATAACTGACGGAGTTAATGATAATGGTATTGATGCAATACTATTTGACAAATCAACCAAAATTCTGTGGATAGTTCAAAGCAAATGGAAGAAAAAAGGAGAGGGCGAACCTGAATCTGGAGATACACTGAAATTTTGTATTGGAATAAAGAAAATTATAGAAGATGACTTTGAATCATTTAACGATAAGATTAAGAGCAAACAGTGTGATATAGAAGATGCATTGAATGATTATACTGTTAAAATAAATTTAATTCTTGCATACACGGGTGGAGATAACTTATCTTCGCACAATTTAGATGCAATTAGTCGCTTGCTTCAAGAAGTGAATGAAGATTCGGAAGAGTTGATGTCTTTCGAGACCTTCACTTTATCTAAAGCACACAAAGCATTAGCTGGTCTTGTTGATGGGCAACCGATAAATACTGAAATGGTAATAAATAGTTATGGCAAAATAGACGAACCCTACAAAGCAATATATGGCTATGTTAATGGGACAATCTTTGCCCAATTATGGGACATATATAAAAGTAGGCTTTTTAGTGAAAATATCCGAGGCTTTTTAGGAGATAGTATTGTCAACGAAGATGTTCAAGCTACTATTACAAATTGTCCAGAAAACTTTTACTATTTCAATAATGGAGTTACTATATTGTGTGATTCTTTTAACAAGAAACCTCTTATGCAGCAAAATGCGGGTACATTTGACGTTAGAAATCTGAAAATTGTTAATGGGGCACAAACTGTAGGAAACATTGGGAAAATGTACAAAACATATCCAGATGCTATAGAAAAGGTGTGGATAACAATAAAATTGATCTCATTAGAGAATTGTCCTCCTGATTTTGGAGAAAATGTTACAAGAAAGACCAATACACAAAATAAGATTGAAAAACGAGATTTTGTATCTTTAGATTGTTTGCAAGACAAATTGAAAACAGAGTTAGCCCTATTAGGTGTCAGCTATCATATCAAGCGTTCTGGTGAATTAGTAACTGACGAAATGTCATGTACGGTAGATGAGCTTATGGTTGCTGTCGCTTGCTCTCTTTCTAATGTTGATTTCGCAGTAATGGCAAAGCGTGAGGTCGGTTTATTGTGGAATGATACAAAACAAGAACCATATACTCTAATCATTAACGAAAACTTGTCGGCTATAAGAGCATGGAGATGTATTCAGGTGATGAGAAAATTAAACACATATATAAAGAATGAATCTAAGCAAAGTACTGGTCGCAAACGATTATGCATAATACACTCTAATAGATTCGTATTGCATGTTATTCTCAGTTCAATAGTCCTAAATCTTGAGGATGAAAATCAGGACTTTAGCAAATATTTAGAGCAAACACTTGATTTGGACATTAAAAGAATAGAGAAAAAACTATTTAATTTAGTAGAAAAGAAATATAAATCATCACTTATACATCAGGTCTTCAGAAATTATACCAAATGTAGAGATTTGCAAAATTTGATTTTAAAGTAGTATTATGTCACACTTTAACGAACATACGCTGGAGATGGCCATTATGGAGCTGTTTGAGCAACAGGGCTACAGTTACATGAATGGCGAGACGATACACAAGGAACAGACCGAGGTGCTGCTGCGTGATGACTTGCGGATGTATCTGATGGACCGATATGCCCATGAAGGCATCACGCCTTTGGAGGTGGAGCGGGTGATAGCGAAACTGACTGCAGACAATGGTGTTCCGTTATACGAGCAGAATGCACAGACGTATCGCTTGATGACGGAGGGGTTCACCATTAAGCGTGAGGATGCCTCGCAGCCAGATTTGTTCGTGGAAGTGATAAACTTTAAGGATGTTGACAGGAATATCTTCAAGATTGTCAACCAACTGGAGATAAAGGGATTGGAGCGACGTATTCCTGATGGCATCGTCTATGTGAACGGTTTGCCCGTAGTGGTGCTGGAGTTCAAGAGTGCTGTGAAGGAAGACACCACCATCATGAATGCCTATACACAGTTGACAGTGCGCTATCGTAGGGATATTCCTGAGTTGTTCCGCTATAATGCTTTCGTAGTTATCAGCGATGGTGTGAACAATAAATACGGAACGTTGTTTACACCTTACGAATTCTTTTATGCTTGGCGAAAGGTGGAGCGTACGGATAAGGCAAACGACGGTATCGACTCTCTGCACACCATGATGGAAGGTCTGTTCCGTAAGGAAAGACTGCTGAGCGTTATGAAGGACTTTGTGTTCTTCCCAGACACCTCGAAGAGTGAAAGAAAGATAGTGTGTCGCTATCCGCAGTTCTTTGCCACTCACAGGCTTTACGAAAACATATTGGAGCACTCACATATCAACTTGCATGGCGATGGAAAGGGTGGCACATACTTTGGAGCTACAGGCTGTGGAAAAAGCCTCACTATGCTGTTTCTTACACGTATGCTGATGCGTAGTCGCCACATGGCAAGTCCTACCATTGTACTGATAACCGACCGTACAGACTTGGACGACCAACTATCGGCACAATTCGTGAATGCCAAGCAGTTTATTGGCGATGAGACGGTGGTAAACGTAGAGACACGCGAAGAGTTAGGCAAGAAGTTGAGAGGACGAAAGAGTGGTGGCGTATTCCTGACAACCATACAAAAGTTCAGCGAGGACATCAACCTTTTATCTGACCGAGCCAATATCATCTGCATATCCGACGAAGCCCATCGTTCGCAGACGAACGTGGAACAGAATGTGACCATTACCGATAAGGGGGTGAAGCGCAGTTACGGCTTTGCCAAGTATCTGCACGACTCGTTGCCCAATGCTACTTACGTGGGCTTTACGGGAACACCTATAGATGCAACAATAGATGTATTTGGCGATGTGGTGGATAGCTACACCATGACAGAATCGGTGGCAGACGGCATCACTCGTCGTATCGTTTATGAAGGAAGAGCCGCCAAAGTGTTTGCCGACCACAAACAACTGGAGGCGATAGAGGCATACTATAAGCAATGTGAAGAACAAGGTGCCAATGAGTATCAGATAGAGGAAAGCAAGAAAGCGGTGACACAGATGAATAAGATTCTGGGTGACCCAAACCGTTTGGCAGTGGTGGCAAAGGATTTCATTGAGCACTACGAGAAACGAATAGAGGAAGGAAGCACTGTTTGCGGTAAGGCAATGTTTGTATGCTCCAGTCGTGAAATTGCCTACGACCTGTATAAACAGATTATCGCCTTGCGCCCTGAATGGGAAGAAAAGATTGGTTCAGAAGACCAGACGCCTGTAGAGCTCATCCGATTGGTGATGACTCGTGAGAAGGATGATGAACCGAAACTGCGCGAACTGATTGGTTCGGACGAAGACAGGAAAGCGTTGGATGTGCTCTTTAAGAATCCAGACTCTAACTTCAAGATTGCTATCGTAGTGTCAATGTGGATAACAGGTTTTGATGTGCCTTGTCTCGACACAATGTATATTGATAAGCCTCTGCAGAAGCATACGTTGGTACAGACCATTTCAAGGGTGAACCGTGTGTATGAGGGCAAAGATAAAGGACTTGTGGTTGACTACATCGGCATCAAGAGCAATATGAATAATGCGCTGAAACAATATGCCGGTGGTGGTGACATGGGTGATAACGTGGAAACCATCGAACAGAGTGTGACGATGGTAAAAGATGAGTTGGATATCCTGCGCAGGATGTTCCATACCTTCGATTATAGCAAGTTCTCAACGGGGACACCATTGGAACAATTGGAATGCCTGAAACATGCGGCTGAATTTGTACAGGCTACGGAGAAAACGCAAAATCAGTTTATGGGACATGCTAAGAAACTGAAATCTGCCTTCAACCTCTGTTCCAACCATGAGACAATCAGCGATAAGGATCGTGAGGACATACATTTCTTTACTGGAGTGAGGTCCATCATCTACAAACTGACAAAAGGAGATGCTCCCGATGCTTCGCAGATGAACCGCAAAGTGAGCCAGATGATAGCAGAAGCCTTGAAGTCGGACGGGGTGGAGGAGGTAGCTCAGGTGAATGCGAATACAAAGGACCTGGACTTGCTGAGTGAAGACTATATGACGAGGCTGGAGAAACTGAAGTTGCCTAATACGAAGGTGAAACTGATGGAGAAGCTGCTTCGAACTGTTATTACCGACTTCAAGAAAGTCAATAAGATGAAGGGCGTGGATTTCACCAAGCGTCTTAATGCGTTGGTACAGCGATATAACGACCGTAGCGACAATGCCGTGTTTGCTGAAGAGGTGCTCAATGAAGTAGCCAAGCAGATGGCAGAACTGCTGAGGGAGGTGAACAAAGAGAAGAAATCATTTAAGGACTTAGGAATCACATACGAGGAGAAGGCTTTCTATGATATTCTGAAAGAGATAGCCCATAAGTTTGGCTTTGAATATCCAGAAGACAAACTGCTGACATTGGCAGCTGCTGTGAAAAAGATGGTGGATGACAAGTCGAAATATACCGACTGGGCCAATCGTTCTGACATCAAAGCAGAACTGCAGATGGACTTGATCCTGATATTGGCAGAGCATGGCTATCCGCCAGTACCGCAAGATGAGGTGTTCAAGGAAATTTTTGAGCAGGCAGAGAACTTCAAGAAGTACGAGCAGGAAGATGATTCCAAAGAAAAAGCGCCTACTATGCTGCGCATATTAGAGAACGTTGAAGATGACAGAGACGTACGCAATCTTATATTCAATCGCCTTCACATGGATGCTGACATTAGTGATGGAGAATTGCAGCGCGAGGTTATTGAAAATTATGGCGAACGTTATTTTGATATGACTCTGAATGACTGGAGGCACATTATTGAAGACTATACTTCAATGATAAGAGATGTTGTTCAATCTAAGGCAAAAGAAATTGCAATGAAGCCAGAACAGTTAGGAATGGCTGCCGAACCATTTGAAGAACATAATGTGGAATAGCTTATGAATAGGATAGTTCTGATAGGAAACGGTTTTGATTTAGCCCATGGGTTGAAAACCAAATATGAACACTTCATAGATTGGTATTGGGAACAGAGAGTAAATGGATTTGTAGGTAATACCAGTACCGTATCCAGAGATCCTTTGTGTTCTTTTGAGATAACTGACACGAATGAGTGCTGGAATGTATTTGTTTTCCAATTGCCACGATTTTTTAATAGAATCCCTGGGAAGGATGTGGTACAATCAATTGTGGGAGATAAAGAACGATATAAGGTAAAGTTCTTTTTCCTCTTTGACAGAATTGTTAAAGGTATCGACACGAAAGGATGGGTAGATATTGAAAATGAGTATTATTCTTTACTGGCAACACTTACATTTCCTATAGTAGGAGGTTCCCAGAAAGTAGATCCGCAATTATTGAATTTTCAGTTGGACTATTTAAAGAATTTACTCATTGATTATCTCAAGATCGAGGAAGGTAAGGAAATCGAAACAGTTAAATCAATAAAGGATAAGTTATGCGGACCAATAAGACAGAAAGAAATCTCTGTAGCCAATAATAATTATTCTGGGAATAGAGATAAGGATGCTCCTGTAAGCAATGTTATGCTTCTTAGTTTTAATTATACTAAGACTGCCAGACTCTATGCAGAGAACAATCCAAAAGTCCAGGTTAACTATATTCATGGGGAATTAGATAAACCGAAAAGCGTAATATTTGGTTATGGAGATGATTTGGATGATACATACGAAAAATTAAAGAACCTGAATGATAATGAGTGCCTGCGGAATATGAAATCAATCAACTATCTGGAGGCGAACAATTATCGAAAGATGTTGGAGTTCATTGAGAGCGGACCTTTTCAGGTCTGTATCATGGGGCATTCCTGTGGCAACTCCGACCGTACTTTACTCAATACGCTGTTTGAGCATCGATTCTGTGTTTCTGTCAAACCATATTATTATATTAAGGAAGATGGAACAGATAATTATCTCGAACTAATCCAAAATATTAGCAGGAATTTTACTGATATGAAATTAATGAGAGACAGAGTGGTGAACAAAATGTATTGTGAGCCGCTTGTGAAATGAAAATAATAAAAGATTTAAACTATGTATATACTTGACAAGGATACTAATCAGTTAATAACTGCAGAACCGACAACGTTTAAGGAGCAGAAACTTAAAGAACGTCAGCATTTGCAAGAGTGGATAGCCAAGAATCCAGAAGTGTTGGGAGAAGAACTGCTTGTCATCCAGAAAGAATTCGACGGTTTCAGCGATACCCATGAGCGACTCGATTTGCTTGCTTTGGATAAGGATGGAAAATTGGTGATTATTGAGAATAAACTTGATGATTCTGGACGTGATGTTACTTGGCAAGCTATCAAATATGCTTCATACTGCTCCAGTATGTCACAAAATGAAATTGTGTCTATATTTGCAAAATACCTCAATACCACCGAAGATATTGCACGGGAGAAATTGCTATCCTTCTTCGACAAGGAAGATATGGATGATATAGAACTAAATCCGGAAAACTCTCAGCGCATTGTTTTTGTAGCCGCAAACTTTAGAAAGGAAGTTACTTCGTCAGCTCTGTGGCTTCGCAACTTTGGCATCGATATCTGTTGCATCAAGGTATCACCATATATGTATAAAGGAAAGGTGATGGTAGAGTTCGACCAGATAATTCCTATCAAGGAGGCAGAAGAATACGTTATCAAGATTGCTGAAAAGAAAAAGGTAGAAACGCAAAAAGCAGAGAATAAGAAGCGAAGCGAAAATGGAAGATTTGATTTCTGGCAGCACTTCGTGGAGTACAATAAACAGAAAAATGGTCCCTATGCAGGCTCTACTGCTAATTCAGACAGCTGGATGGGCAAAGGTGGAGTCGGTATTGGTGGCGCTTCAGTCAACATTTGTATCAGCAAAGTAGCTTGCCGCACGGAAATCTATGTTAATACAGGTGTACGTGACACTAACAAGCGTATCTATGACTTCTTCTTCAGCAACAAGAACATGATAGAGAAAGAACTTGGTGAAATGAAATGGGAACGACTGGATGATAAAGTGACTTGTCGGATTAGTCAAGCGAGAGCTCTCAGTTATTTGCAAGAAGATGAGTGGTCTGAAATATTCGATTTCTTTATAAAGACTACCGAAGAATTTATTGCTACATTCGGTAAGGTGGCGGTCAAATACAAGAAGTAAAATATGTATAAGAACGTTATAAGATATATTTGGGTGTGGAATTTTCCGATATGGCTAAGAACAGGAGTCAGTTGGAGGAGATGGCAGAAAAAGAAGCCCTTGCAGGTGGTGAAGCGGAGAGGTATCTACAAGAAAAGAATAAATCATAATAAAGAAACGTTTATATAGTATGGAGAAGAATCTTGATATACTGATAAAGGAACTGTGTAAGCTGCCCAAGGAAGTAGGATGGGTGGAGTTCAAACACAATAATTGTGAACCAAAAATGATTGGCGAGGACATTAGTGCCCTTGCCAATACAGCCACTTTGAAAGACCGTGATAATGCCTATATGATTTGGGGTGTGGATGATAACACTCATGAAATAATTGGCACGAAGGTTAGGCTTCCTTTGGAGACGAAAGGACAACAGGAACTGGAGAACTGGCTACGCTATATGCTCTCAAAGAATGCTGACTTTGAATTCCTTGATACAGAGGTTGACGGAAAGCATGTGGAGATCATCAAGATTCACAAGGCTTTAAGCGAGCCAGTTGCTTTTGAGAAGATTGATTACATCCGTAGTGGTAGCTACACTAAGAAGCTGCATGAGTTTCCTGTGATGCGTGCTCAGTTGTGGGACAAGCTTCGCAACAGCCAGTTCGAAGATGTCAATAGTAAAGAAGATTTGCGCTTTGCTGATATCACGAGAATGCTTAGCATCGAAACTTATTTTTCTTTGCTGGACATTCCACAGCCCATAGATGAAAAAGAGATTATGCACTACCTGACAGAGGATGGTGTTATTGCAAAACTTGATAACGGTTTGTTTGCAATCACCAATCTTGGGGCAATACTGTTTGCGAAAGACCTGAACGATTTTTCACGGTTAGGTAGAAAGGCCATGAGGGTTGTTCAATATCAGGGAGCGAACAGGCTGTTCATACAAAAAGAGGAAACGTTTAATTCGGGCTATGCTGTCGACTTCGAGAACATCGTCAGGTATGTGAATGCTCTGCTGCCCAGCCGTGAGGATGCAAATGCCGTCAAGTTGACAACAAAAAGCAAGTTCCCGCTACCCTCGGTTAGAGAAGCCATTGCGAATAGTCTGATTCACCAAGACCTATATATTACAGGTGCTGGCCCGGTGATTGAGGTATTCGACAATAGGGTGGAAGTGACTAATCCGGGAACACCTCTCGTAGATATTCTGAGAATCATTGACAATCCACCAAAGTCAAGGAACGAGAAGCTTGCCTCTCTAATGCGTAGGATGAAGATGTGTGAGGAACTTGGCCGCGGATGGGACAGAATGGTGCTTGCGTGTGAGATGCAGTACCTTCCCGCTCCTCGAATCGAAATATTCCAAGAATCCACAAAGGTCACATTGTTTGCCGAGATGGAATATACCAACATTCCAATGGATGACAAGTTATGGTCGTGCTACCTGCATGCCTGTCTTATGTATATACAAGGCGATGCCCTCACCAACGGAACCCTCAGGAACCGATTTGGCTTGAAGGATTCTTCGGCTGGTAGTGTCTCGCGCTTGATAAAAGAAGCGGTCGAACAAAAGCGAATAAAGGCGATTGATCCTGAAACCGCCAAACGCTATATGCGATATGTTCCTATCTGGGCATAGTTTAATTTGCCGGTAATTTGCTAAACAGGTGAAACGTACCAGGCAAAAAGCTATCAAAAGCCTATAAACACTGGCATTTGTGGATGAGAATTTAATTTGCTGGTAATTTGCCAGAGTCACGCAATCATAAAATAGGGCAACGGATAGAATATTGACTAAGGAAATGCTTATCACGCCAAAATCACGCCAAATTAGGGCATGAAGAAATTTAGGAAAATAAAAGAAGTGGCTGACAATCAGTCACTTCTACTGCAAAGCCTAACTTTGTTTTGTCGGGATGAGGCGACTCGAACGCCCGACCCCTACGTCCCGAACGTAGTGCGCTACCAACTGCGCTACATCCCGATCCTGAAAAACGGTTTCGAAAAACCGGATGCAAAGGTACGGCAAAAAAATGAAACGGGCATACTTTTTACCAAAAAGTTTGTGTTTCTTTGGAAAAAATACTATCTTTGCCCGACTTATATGGAGATTATGCAGAAGATATTAACCCTACTGATGTGCCTGTTGTGCTCGCTGAGCATGAAGGCAGCTCATTACATCGTAGTGAAAGCTGGCGACGCAGAGAGTTTCCTAAATGCCATCAAGGAAGCCAATGAGCGCAATAAGGATGCGAAAGCCCAACGACTGTTTATCCTCGTTCCCAATGGTGTGTATGACCTGGGCGAACGCGTGCTGACAAAGATTACGGGCAACCAGATTGCCATTATCGGCGAGAGCATGGACGGAACCGTGGTGAGGAATGCACCTAATATCGCCATCGAGGGCATCAGCAAAACGGCTACGTTGCAGGTGAGAGGCGCCAATACGTATTTGCAGGACTTAACCATTCAAAATGCGCTGAAGTATTACGAGTCGGGGAAGGACGGAAGGGCTGTGACTATCCACGACAAAGGGACGCGCACCATCTGTAAGAATGTCCGTATGCTGTCGCATCAGGATACGTACTATACCGATAACGAGGACTCGCAGTTCTACCTGGAGGATTCGGAGATACATGGAACGGTGGACTTTATCTGTGGCGCATCGGATGTGTACTTCAATCACTGCACCATCGTGACAGAGTATCGTACGGCGACAGGCGAAGGACGAAATGTAATCGCAGCGCCTCGTACCTCGCACACCCCTTGGGGCTATATCTTCGAAAGTTGTACCATTTATAATAACAAGTCGTCTTTCCATTATGCACGAGGATGGAAAGAAACGCCCCACTGTATTTTCCTGAACACCACGCTGATGACGCCTGAGAAACTGTTGAGTACCCGTTTCGAACCACGAGGGATGAGAACCATCCAGTCGGACTTCAAGGAGTATCACACGATGGACAAGGACGGAAATGATATCACCCCGAAGTCGAACGTGATTACCTTCTATATCGGTGAGGAGAAAAATACGGTGGAAACCATTCTCACGGCTGAGGAGGCGAAGAAATATACGCTGAAGAATATCTTCCCCAACTGGCGACCAGAGAAAATTACACAGAAACTGTATCTGCAGGCAGAGACATTAAAGAGAAAGGTGCTGAAGTAATCAGCACCTTTCTGGTATATTTAAAGCACCTCAGGTAATTGATAAAGACGGGTGCTGTTGCTTCCCTTGATGAGAATGGTATATCCCTGCGGTTGCTGAGTCTGAATGGCAGCCTTCACCTCGTCGACATCTTTGAACTGACGGAAGGGGTGTGCGATCTCAGCGAAGCCTTCGCCCACAAGCCATACCTCGTCGAACGCCAACTCCTGGAGCAGGTCGATTATCTTCTGATGTTCCTTATGCGACGAATTGCCCAACTCGCCCATCATTCCCAGGATAACCATCTTCTTGTCGGCTTGCATATCGCGGAAGTTCTCTAATGCCAGTCGCATACTGGTAGGATTGGCATTATAGGCATCCACAATCAGACGGTTATGGGCAGTCACCTCCAACTGACTGCGGTTATTGCTGGGTGTATAGGCTTCGAGGGCATCAATGATGTCCTGAACGGCCACGCCGAAATTCAGACCCACCGTGATGGCTGCTAGCATATTGTCGATATTGTAGGAGCCAATCAGATGACTGTGTACCTCGTACCATTTCATCTCTTCGCCACGATCCTCCAGGTCGATGTCGGACTCATGCCAACGGAAATGCAGAAAAGGATCGCAGGAGATGACTTCGCCGCCTACACATCCCTCGCTGTTGGCTGGGTTGGCACTATAGGGAGCCACCCAGACGGTCTCAGGCAGGATGTTGACCAGTCGCTCGTTGTCGGCATTGATGAATACCAGCGCCTCTTTGCGTGAACCCAGATAGTCGTAAAGCTCGCCCTTGGTTTTGATGACGTTCTTGAACGATCCGAAACCCTGTAGGTGCGCACGTCCTACGTTGGTGATCAGACCACAGGTAGGCTCTGCTGTCTCCACCAGTGTCTTGATGTCGCCAGGATGACTGGCACCCATCTCGATGACGGCAATCTCGTGCTCAGGCTGCAAGCGGAACAATGTCTTGGGCACACCCACATCGTTATTGAAATTACCTTGCGTGAACAACACATTGTATTTCTTGGATAGCACAGCGGCAATGAGCTCCTTAGTGGTCGTCTTGCCGTTGGTGCCAGTGATGCCGATGACAGGAATCTGGAACTGACGGCGATACTCGCGAGCCAGGTCTTTGTAGGTCTGCAGACAGTCATCAACGAGGATGCAACGCTCGTCGGTGGCGTATGCTGCCTCGTCGATGATAGCATAGGCACATCCTTTCTCCAATGCGGCAGAGGCAAAGGCGTTGCCATTGAACGATGCTCCTTTTAAGGCAAGGAAGATGGAACCTTCAGGACAGTCGCGACTATCAGTAGTGATCAGCGGATGTTCCTGATAGAGTTGGAAGAGTTGTTTAATATCCATAGATTTACTAAAATTGTTGCAAAGATAAAATAAAAAAACGATAAATAGTACTATTTTTCGATGAATATTCTTATTTTTGCATCATCAATGGACAAGATGATCAATATAAAGGGAAGATTGCTCACGCTGGAGGAGCCTCAGGTGATGGGAATCCTGAATGTGACGCCTGACTCGTTCTATGCCGACAGTCGGATGGTGACGGAGGAGGCGATTGCTGACAGAGTGCGCCAGATCATCGCTGAGGGAGCATCCATCATCGATATCGGTGCTTGCTCCACTCGTCCTGGAAGCGAGCCGGTGGACGCTGAGGAGGAGATGCGACGTCTGAGGGTGGGCCTGTCGATTATCGGCAGGGAACAGCCGAATGCCATCGTCTCTGTAGACACCTTCCGTCCAGAGGTGGCACGAATGGCTGTCGAGGAATATGGTGCTGATATCATCAATGATGTGACAGGAGGCTGCGACGAGATGTATCGGATGGTGAGTCGACTGCGCGTACCTTATATCCTAACCTCCGTTCAACCCACGCTGAGGGAGTTGCTGATGACCTTTGCCGACCAGCTGCAACAGTTGCGCAACTATGGGATGAAGGATGTGATACTCGACCCAGGCTTCGGCTTTGGCAAGACATTGGAGCAGAACTATGCCCTGATGGATCAACTGGAACGATTGGCGATATTGGAGCTACCCCTGTTGGTGGGGATATCGCGTAAGTCGATGATTTATCGTCTGTTGGGTGTTGACCCTGCTGAGGCTTTGAACGGAACGACGGCGTTACACATGACGGCCCTGATGAAGGGTGCTTATATCCTGCGCGTCCATGATGTGAAAGAAGCTGTGGAATGCTGTAGAATTTACCATGCAATTAAAAATCAAGAATAAGTGAATATGCTGTTTTTTGAGTTTGGCATCAAGGATGTCGTTGATATTTTCGCCGTAGCGCTGATGCTCTACTATATCTACCGACTGATGAAAGAGTCGCGATCATTGAACGTGTTCATTGGTCTGATGATCTTCGTTGTCGTCTGGCTGTTCGTGTCGCAGGTGCTGGAGATGCGCCTGTTGGGTTCTATCCTTGATAAGTTGGTGAGTGTGGGTATGATTGCGCTCATCGTCCTGTTTCAGGAGGAAATCCGTAAGTTCCTGTATACGTTGGGCGGACATGAACGCATGAAACGACTGACAAAGTTGTTCTCCAATAAGCATCAGGATAAGGTGGTGGACAAGTCGCTCATCATGCCTATCGTGATGGCGTGCCTGAGCATGAGCAAGGGAAAGGTGGGCGCACTGATCGTCATCAGTCGGTCGGCTCCTCTCAACGATATCATGGATACGGGTGAGAAGATTGATGCCAGCGTCAACCAGCGACTGATTGAGAATATCTTCTTTAAGAACTCACCCTTGCATGATGGGGCGATGATTATTGCACGCAAACGTATTCAGGCAGCGGGATGTATTCTCCCAGTGAGTCATAACCTGAATATACCTAAGCAGTTAGGGCTCCGCCATCGTGCTGCATTGGGCATCTCACAGGAGTCGGATGCCATCGCTATTATCGTGTCGGAAGAGACAGGCAGTATCTCTGTGGCTATGAAGGGCGAGTTCCAACTGTCGTTGACAGCAGAGAAGTTGGAGAGTATCCTGACCAATGAAATCGGGTAGGGTGCAAACGTTTGCATCTATAGAGGTGAGAATTGAAAGGAGATGATGAACAACATGTTCGTTTTTTTCCTATCTTTGTAGCTGACTAAAAACCAATTTTCATGACCTCTATGAAATTATTATTCGCAGTAGTATTATCATTGATGGTACCTAACATGGCACAGGCACAGCAACAAGAGCAGCCCAAGGTCTCTGTGGAGGACTTCCGTTTTGACGAAGTGAACTATTCCTCCGCAAAAACGGTGTTTACGTTGTTCGCACCCGATGATGCCAAGGTGACCCTCAGGCTCTATCGTCAGCCATTGGGAGGAAAACCCACGAAGACGGTTCATATGCAACGGGTGAGCCATGAATTGTGGCAAGCAGAAGTGAAAGGCGATTTACTCGGCCAGTTCTATACCTTTGATATCGGAAGGGGAGAGACGCCAGGTGTCTTCGCTAAGGCAGTAGGCACGAACGGACAGCGAGGAGCCATCGTACAGATGAGTGCCACCAATCCCAATAAATGGGATGCTGACAAACGACCCATTACCAGATCGTTTGCCGACTTGGTAATCTACGAGCTCCATCACCGTGACTTCTCTATCGCACGTGAGGATGCAAAGAATAAAGGAAAATTCTTGGCGCTGACAGAACCATGGGCCATCAGTCACTTGAGGACCTTGGGTGTGAATGCTGTACATATCCTACCGTCGTATGACTTTGGCTCAGTGGACGAGACACGCTTGGATACTCCACAATACAACTGGGGCTATGACCCTGTGAACTACAATGTGCCAGAGGGTAGCTATTCTACGGATCCTACACAGCCCGATGTGCGTATTCGTGAGTTCAAGCAGATGGTACAGGCTCTTCATAAGGCAGGCATTTCTGTGATCCTCGACGTGGTGTATAACCATACCTTTGATATTGATCACAGTAATTTCCAGCGAACCTATCCTGACTACTACTATCGTAAGAATGCTGATGGCAGTTATTCCAACGGATCGGGTTGCGGTAACGAGACCGCCTCTGAGCGTCCGATGATGCGAAAGTTTATGATTGAGTCGGTGAAATACTGGATCAACGAATATCATATCGATGGTTTCCGCTTCGACCTGATGGGTGTTCATGACATCCAGACGATGAACGAGATACGGAAGGCGGTAGACGAGATTGATCCTTCTATCTTTATCTATGGCGAGGGATGGAGCGCAGGCAGCTGTGCCCTGCCTTATGAGCAGTTGGCTGCTAAGGCACATGTGCCACAGATGCCTGGTATTGCTGCCTTCTCTGATGAGATTCGCGACGCCCTGCGTGGACCGTTTTCCGACGATACGAAAGGTGGCTTCCTCGCTGGTGTTCCCGATTGTGAAGAGAGTGTGAAATTTGGTATTGCCGGCGCCATTGCCCATCCACAGATCGATATGAAGAAGGTGAACTACTCACAACAGCCTTGGGCACTCGAACCTACGCAGATGATTTCGTATGTGAGCTGTCATGACGATATGTGTCTGGTGGATCGTCTGAGAGCTTCCGTTCCTGGCATCACACAGGATGAGTTGATTCGTCTCGACCTGTTGGCACAGACGGCTGTGTTCACCTCGCAGGGTGTGCCCTTCATGCTCTGTGGCGAAGAATTGTTGCGCGACAAGAAGGGTGTACACAATTCTTACAACTCACCCGATGATATCAACCATATCGACTGGACGAATAAGATGCATTATCCGATGGTATTCGACTATTACCAGCAACTCATCGCATTACGTAAGTCACATCCTGCCTTCCGACTGGGCAATGCCGACCTCGTGAAGAAGCATCTGGAGTTTCTTGATGCGCCCAAGCAGGTGGTGGCCTATCGATTGAAGAACTATGCCGGTCGCGATCGCTGGCGTAACATCATCGTTGTACTCAATGCGTCGAAGAAAGCAGAGACCGTTTCGATCCCAAAAGGTAAATATACTGTGGTATGTGCCAATGGGGTCATCAATCTGGGTACAAAAGGTTTAGAGACATTTGAACATAATCAAGTAACCGTCGACCCACAGTCGGCACTCATTATACACGATTAAAGATGAAGAAGATAGTATTAGGAATTTGTTTGTTAGCAAGTGCGATAGCCGTGAAAGCAGCAAGTGTGAAAATAGATCGGATAGAACCGACAGATTGGTATGTGGGACTGAAGAACCCACAGGTGCAGTTGATGGTCTATGGACAGGGCATCCGTGATGTGGCGAAAGTGACCACCGATTATCCTGGTGTGGTGATTGACAGTGTCGTTCGCCTAGACTCTCCCAACTACCTGCTGCTGTATATGAATCTGAAGAATGCGCAGCCAGGAGAGATGACGCTGAAGTTCGATGGAAAGAAAGTGAAGTACCAGTTGAAACAGCGTGAGATGAGTGGCGACAAACGAATGGGATTCTCGATTGCTGATGTGCTCTATCTGTTGATGCCCGACCGTTTTGCGCAGGGTAAGAACCATAACCCACAGGTGAAAGGGATGCGTCCCTATACTGAGGACCGTAAGAAACCGTCATTGCGACATGGTGGTGATCTGGAAGGCATCCGCGAACACCTCGACTACTTCAAGGAACTGGGTGTGACCGCCCTTTGGCTGACGCCTGTCCTGGAAAACGACTCGCCCGATATGGATCAGTGGTCAACGTATCATGGCTATGCCACCACAAACTATTATCGTGTTGACCCCCGTTTCGGTACCAATGAAGACTACCGCCGACTGGTGGATGAGGCTCACCAGAAAGGACTGAAAGTGGTGATGGATATGATTTTCAACCACAGTGGTTTTGAGCATCCATGGACACATGATATGCCCTCGAAGGACTGGTTGAATCTGCCTGAGTGGTTGGAGAAATCGAAAGGTACATCAGACCCTCGTGGTACGAATTTCCTGCAGACGAGCTATAAACTGACACCAGTACTCGACCCCTATGCTTCGGAGGTGGATATGCGTGAGACCGTAGAGGGATGGTTCGTGACAACGATGCCCGACCTCAATCAAAAGAATCCTCACCTGATGCGCTACCTTATCCAGAACTCTATCTGGTGGATAGAGACCATTGGTATTGACGGCATTCGTATGGATACCTATCCTTATGCCTACAGAGAGCCGATGGCACAGTGGATGAAGGAACTCGACGAGGAATATCCTAACTTCAATACCGTGGGAGAAACATGGGTGACGGAACCAGCCTATACGGCTGCATGGCAGAAAGACTCAAAACTGTCGGATGTCAATACGTATCTGAAGACGGTCATGGACTTCTCATTCCAAGAGAAACTCGACTCAGCGAAACATGAAGAGACGGACCATTGGTGGAGAGGCATGAACAGACTCTATAACTCTTTCTGCTACGACTATCTCTATCCGAATCCCAGTAGTGTGATGGCATTTATCGATAATCATGATACTGACCGTTTCTTAGGCAACGGTAAAGACTCACTGGCACTCAAACAGGCGCTTGCCCTGTTGCTGACGGTGAACCGTATCCCACAGTTGTACTACGGCACGGAGATCATGATGAATGGTACCAAGAGACGCTCCGATGGATATGTGCGCAAGGACTTCCCTGGCGGATTCCCTGGTGACACACATAATGCTTTTACCAAAGAAGGAAGAACACGTAGTGAGGCAGCTATGTTCAACTGGCTCAGCCGTTTGCTCCACTGGCGCAATGGCAACGAGACTATCATCCGCGGCTACCAGACACAGTTCATCCCTCACAATGGTATCTATGTGATCGCACGTCGCTGGCATAGAAACACGGTGATGACCATCATCAATGGTACCTCTAAGGAACAGATCCTGGAAGTGAAACGTTATGAGGAACTGCTCAACGACGGACAGGACCTGACAAAGGTGGAGGATGTGCCCACTGGTGAGTGCTATAACCTGACGAAGAATCTGAAGATGAAACCACGTCAGACGCTGGTGCTGGAGTTTTAAGTTGGAGAAACTATAACAGAAGCCATCCGGAGATGCCTGCATAGACAATCATTCGGATGGGGTTGATATGCAGGTAGCCTGTGCCGAAAGCTGTTGCGCCAAACAGAGCGACGCTAATGCAAAACTGCCAAGGATTGATGGTGGGCAGAGAGAAGTTCTCTGCATTGCAGAGCAATAGCGTCGCTGCTGCTAATAGTCCTACTACAGCAGGGCGCAGTCCTTGGAACACATTCTCGACAGCACGATGGTGCATATACTTCATGAACATCTTACTGATGAGGATCATCAGGATAAGAGAGGGTAGGACGAGGGCAAATGTTGCCGTCGCACTGCCAAGGATGGCCATCGTATGACCATAGCCTGCATTATGGATAGCGGTATAGCCACAGTAGGTGGCACTATTGATACCAATGGGACCAGGTGTCATCTGACTGATGGCTACGATATCCGTAAATTCGGAGGTACTGAGCCAGTGCCAATGCTCCACTGTCTCATGTTGGATGAGTGATAGCATACCATAGCCACCACCGAAACCGAAAAGTCCGATTTCAAAAAATGTGATAAACAGATAGAGAAAAATCATTTGGCTTAACTTCTTTACTACTTAACTCCTTAACTCCTTAACTACTAATTCTCCCATATCCATATCCAGCGATACCCGCTATCAAAATAATATAAATAGGTGAGACACCCAACCACCAAATAGCGAGGGCACAGACGAGAGGAATCCAGAAATTGGTCCAACCGATATGTGCCCTTTTGGCAAGGTTGAAGGTGGGGACAGCAATCAGTGCCACCACCGCTGGACGAATACCACGGAAGATAGCGGCAATAGTGGAATTATCCTTAAACTGACTGAAGAAAATGGCGATAGCAAGGATGATGAGAAAAGAGGGGAGGGCTGTTCCTAAGGCCGTAGCGATGGCGCCACGTACCTGTCGCAGTTTGTAGCCAATGAAGATAGCTATGTTGATAGCGAAGACACCAGGACAACTCTGAGCGATAGCAATCAGGTCGAGCATCTCTTCCTTTTCCACCCAGCGATGCTTGTTCACCACCTCTTCCTCAATCAAAGGTATCATGGCATATCCACCCCCAAGGGTGAACATACCAATCTTAAAGAAGGTTTTGAATGATGTTAAATAGATATTCAATTCTTCAATCTTTCAATTTTTCAATCCTTCAATCCTTCAATTTCTCCTCCACCCACTTACGGGCATTTACAAAGGCCTCAATCCAAGGTGTTACCTCATCGTTGCGACGGTCAGCGGGATACCAGGCATTCTGCCAAGGGAAAACGGCACGCTCCAGGTGAGGCATCATACAGAGATGACGACCATCCGCAGAGCAGATACCTGCCACGTTATAGTCGGAACCGTTAGGGTTAGCAGGATAGCCGGCATAGTTGTATTTCGCAATCACATTGTATGCTCCCTCAGCTTCGGGCAGTGAGAACTTACCTTCTCCGTGAGCTACCCACAGACCAAGCTTGTTACCACTCAGCGAACCAAACATCACGCTGTTGTTCTGAGGAATACTCAGGCTGATGAACTCACTCTCGAACTTGTGCGAGTCGTTGTGCAGCATCTTGGCACCCTTGGCGCCTGTGAGCCCCAGTTCCACCATCAGCTGACAACCGTTACAGATACCTAATGACAATGTGTCCTTACGGGCGTAGAACTTATCCAGTGCCTCCTTCGCCTTGGGGTTGAAGAGGAAGGCACCAGCCCAGCCCTTAGCAGAACCCAGTACGTCGGAGTTGGAGAAACCACCGCAGAATACAATCATGTTGATATCCTCGAGGGTCTCACGACCACTGATTAGGTCGGTCATCATCACGTCCTTCACGTCGAAGCCAGCCAGATACAGACAGTAAGCCATCTCGCGCTCACCGTTGGTACCCTTCTCACGAATAATCGCTGCCTTGATGCCAGTCTTCTCACGACGGTCGGCAGAGATGCCATATTGAGCCAGCTTACCCGTGAAGTCCTTATTGAACTTCATCTCGATAGGCTGCTTCTTATAGTTTTCGAAACGCTCAGCAGCCTTGCCGTTGAAACTCTGCTTACGGTCGAGTAGGTAAGAAGTCTTATACCATACGTCACGCAGAGCGTCGATGTCGAATTTTAGAGGTGAGAGGTGAGAAGTGAGAGGTGAGAGATCACATACGATTTCGATAGTGCGGCTGTCTTCTACAGGATAACCAATCTTGGCAAAGCCTACACCCTGTTCCTCCATGAAGTCGGCAAACTCCTGCTTGTACTTATCGCTGACTTCAATGACTACACCTGGGTTCTCAGCGAAGAGCGTCTTCACTACATCGCCATCCTTACAAATATTGTGCAGGTTGATATGCAGGCCACCCTTCTGGTTGGCGAAGCACATCTCAAGCAGGGTGGTAATCAGACCACCGGCAGAGATATCATGACCTGCCATAATCCAACCTTTCTCGATGAGCTGCTGAACAGCCATGAAGGCATCGGCAAAGTACTCGGCGTTTTTCACAGTAGGTACATCGTCGCCCACCTTGCCCAAGCTCTGAGCAAAGGCAGAACCACCCAAGCGCTGCTCGTCGAACGAGAAGTCGATATGATAGAGTGATGCATTTTTATCGTTTACCAATACAGGTGATACCACCTTTTTGATATCGCTGACCTCACCACCAGCCGATACAATCACAGTTCCTGGAGAGATAATCTTCTCGCCATTAGGATACTGCTGAGAGAGCGACAGTGAGTCCTTACCTGTAGGTACGTTGATGTGCAGGTCGCAGCAGAAATCGCTCAGTGCCTTCACGCCAGCATACAGACGGGCATCCTCACCCTCCTGAGAGCGACAAGGCCACATCCAGTTGGCACTCAACGAAAGTGAATCCATACCCTCGGCTAAAGGTGCCCAGACAATATTGGTCAATGCCTCGGCAACTGACAGAACAGAACCAGCGGCAGGATTAGCCAAACCAGCCTGAGGCGCATGGCCAATGGCGGTGGCGATACCTTTTACACCACGGTAGTCGAGGGCTACTACACCACAGTCGCTCAGAGGCAACTGGATTTCACCCTGACACTGCTGACGGGCAATCTTACCAGTTACAGAACGGTCTACCTTGTTGGTTAACCAGTCCTTACAAGCCACAGCCTCCAACTGGAGAACTCTTTCTAGGTATCTTAGAATTTCTAGATTATCTAGATGTTCTAGAGAATATTCCACGTCAGCATAGTGACGCTCTACAGTATTATCCTTCATGATAGTCTTTGGCGAATGACCGAACATCTGAGCCACGTCGAGATCGAACGGCTTCACACCATCACCCTGCTTGAATGAGAAATGGGCATCGCCAGTGGTCTCGCCAACCACATACAGTGGCGCACGTTCGCGCTCAGCAATCTTACGTACATGTTCGATGTGCTTCTCGTCGATGAGCAAGCCCATACGTTCCTGACTTTCGTTGGCGATAATCTCCTTTGAACTCAGAGTTTTGTCGCCAATAGGCAGTTTGGTCATGTCAATCTCACCGCCACACTCCTCAACGAGCTCTGACAGACAGTTCAAGTGACCGGCAGAACCGTGGTCGTGGATAGAGACGACTGGGTTCACATCCTCTTCACAGAGTGCACGCACCAGGTTGTAGGCACGCTTCTGCATCTCTGGGTTGGCACGCTGGACGGCATTCAACTCGATACCGTTGCTATAACGACCTGTATCTACAGATGATACAGAACCGCCACCCAAACCGATACGATAATTATCACCACCTACTACAACGACCTTGTTGCCTTTTTGAGGCTTCTTCTTCAAGCAGTCGCGCTTGGTGCCGTAACCTACACCACCAGCCAGCATGATGACCTTATCGTAGGCATACTTTTCTTTACCTTCCTGGTGCTCGAACGTCAGCACAGAACCGCAAATCAGTGGCTGACCGAACTTATTACCGAAATCAGAAGCGCCATTTGATGCCTTGGTCAGAATCTGTTGTGGGGTCTGATACAGCCACTGGCGTACAGGCAGAATGTCTTCCCAATCTCTTTTCAGAGATGAGCAGACATTTTCATCTTCTTTTAACCTTGGATAGGCGGTCATATACACAGCAGTACCTGCAATAGGCCATGAGCCAACGCCACCACCCATACGGTCACGAATTTCACCACCAGTACCCGTAGCAGCACCATTGAATGGCTCAACAGTTGTTGGGAAGTTATGAGTCTCGGCCTTCAGCGAGATCACACTCTCGATATCCTTCACCTGGAAATAGTCGCTGGTGCTCTGGTCTGCAGGGGCGAACTGCTCTACTACAGGGCCCTGTGCGAAGGCCACATTATCTTTATAAGCAGAGAGAATCTTGTTGGGGTTCTCCTGCGTTGTTTTTTTAATCATAGCAAAGAGACTTGACTCCATCTCCTTACCATCGATGATGAATGTACCACCAAAAATCTTATGACGACAGTGCTCTGAGTTAATCTGAGCGAAACCAAAGATCTCAGAGTCGGTAAGTAGACGACCGTTCTGCTTCTCCAGTCCGTGCAGATAGTCAATCTCCTCTGGGCTTAGTGCCAGACCCTCTTGTTCGTTGTATTCCTCCAGATTATCCACATACTTGATAGGCTCAGGTTTAATGTTGATGGTAAAGATATCCTGGTTCAAACCATCATACATACGCTGCAACATCTCGTCGTGCTCAGCATCTTTCGAAGCAACAGCAAAAAACTCTTCTATACGAGAAATGCCGCTGAGTCCCATGTTCTGAGTAATCTCAACAGCATTCGTTGACCAAGGGGTCACCATTTCACGACGTGGACCCACGAAGAAACCTTCCATCGTCTGGGCGTCAACAGGCTCGGCATTGCCATAGAGCCAACAAAGTTCTTGTACTTCTGCTTGTGTGAGTTGGTGGTCTACTTGAGTAGCAATCACGCTTTTCTGAGCTGTTCTGAAAAAAAGAATCATATTTTTGTCTCGTTTTGATTTCTGGCTGCAAAGGTACATCAAAATAGGGAGAGTGCAAAATATTCCAAAAACTTATTTGTGGTTAAAATAAACTAATTAAATAAACCTTTTATGGTTTTTATACGTCTTATGTGTAATTTTGCGACCGAAAAAATATGATTCATTAAAATAGAAAGATTATGAAAACTAAGTTTGTAATTCTGACAGCTGCGGCTGGAATGATGATTATCAGCAGTTGTGCTGGAAAAAAGGATTTGGAAAATTGTCAGTTGGAGAATAAACAATTGACGGAGAATGTGCAGACATTAAGGGAAGACTTGGCTGCCAAGAATTCACGGGTGACGAGCTTGGAGGATCAACTTCGCGAACAGAAGAGAGTGGCTGCTTCTTTGCAGCGCTCATTGGATAAGAGTTTGGCTAACACCAATCAGAACAATATCAGTATTGAAAAGCTGGTTGATCAAATCAACGAGTCTAATCAGTACATCCGTCATCTGGTGGAGGTTAAGTCTAAGAGTGATTCGTTGAACATGGTGTTGACTAACAACTTGACCCGTTCTCTTTCTAAGGAAGAACTGAAGGAAGTTGATGTTCAGGTTCTTAAGGGTGTCGTTTATATCTCTTTGGCCGACAATATGCTCTATAAGAGCGGGTCTTACGAGATCAATGACCGTGCAGCAGAAACACTGAGCAAGATTGCTAAGATTATCAAGGATTATAAGGATTATGATGTGCTGATTGAAGGTAACACAGACGATGTGCCCATCAAGCGAGAGAATATCCGAAACAACTGGGACCTCTCTTGCTTGCGTGCATCTTCAGTAGTACAAGCTCTGCAAAATGATTATGGCGTAGATCCTAAGCGTCTTACCGCTGGTGGTCGTGGCGAGTATAATCCTCTTCAACCTAATACGACAGAATTGGGTAAACAACGTAATCGTCGTACGCAGATTATCATCACGCCAAAGCTGGATCAGTTTATGGATTTGATTGATAAAGCACCCGAAAAAGATTAATCTCATATATATAATAAAGGTATAGTAGAATTGGAGCCTTGATTTGTGTCAAGGTTCCATTTTTTTTATTTGCTTTTCCCAAAAATATTTTGTATTTTGTTTGTTGGTTCAAAAATTAGTTGTACCTTTGCATCCGCTTTCGCCCAAAAATTTGGGTGTTGGCAGAAGAAAGAGTTCTTTGATAGATTTTCATAACAGAGAAGTAGTAGTACAAGAAGCGAGGAGTATTCTTTATATTTGATTTAGGATATTTCTTGGGTAATTGAA
>ONWA01000024.1 GCA_900321425.1 uncultured Prevotellaceae bacterium
TAGAAGTAGTTCTCATCGTCGCGCTTAGCCTCGCCTTCCTCGGTCTGATACTCCTCGCGGAAGTGACCACCGCAAGACTCGTTACGAGAGAGGGCGTCGAAGGCTACGAGCTGACCCATGGTGAAGAAGTCACGCAGGTGGATAGCCTTGTCGAGCTCGATATTGAGACCTTCCTTGGTGCCAGGAACGAAGAGGTTGGTATCGAACTCCTTCTCGAGTTCGTGCATCTTCTTCAGACCCGTCTTCAGGCCCTCAGCGGTACGACCCATACCAACATACTCCCACATGATGTGACCGAGCTCCTTGTGGATAGAATCGACAGAACGCTTACCCTGAATCTTCAGCAGACGGTCCATCTCAGCATCCACCTTCTTCTCAGCCTCCTCGAACTCAGGCAGATCGGTAGAAACCTTCGGCCAAACAGCCTGATCGGCCAGATAGTTCTGGATGGTGTAAGGCAGCACGAAGTAACCATCGGCAAGACCCTGCATCAGCGCAGAAGCACCCAGACGGTTGGCACCGTGGTCGGAGAAGTTACACTCACCGATAGCGAACAGACCTGGGATAGTCGTCTGCAGCTCGTAGTCAACCCAGATACCACCCATCGTATAGTGGATAGCAGGATAGATCATCATCGGCTTGTAGTACTTCACACCATTGATCTCGTTAGCTACATCGCCAGGGAATACGTCAGTGATCTCCTCGTACATCTCGAAGAGGTTACCATAGCGCTGCATGATGACATCAAGACCCAGACGGTTGATTGACTCAGAGAAGTCGAGGAACACAGCCAGACCCGTGTTGTTCACACCGAAGCCCTTGTCGCAACGCTCCTTAGCGGCACGAGAGGCCACATCACGTGGAACGAGGTTACCGAAGGCAGGATAGCGGCGCTCCAAGTAGTAGTCGCGATCCTCCTCAGGAATCTCCCAACCCTGCTTGGTTCCTGCCTGCAGTGCCTTAGCATCCTCCAGCTTCTTGGGAACCCAGATACGACCATCGTTACGCAGCGACTCAGACATCAGCGTCAGCTTAGACTGCTTGTCGCCATGAACGGGGATACAGGTGGGGTGAATCTGAACGAACGTAAGAAGGATTTGCAAAGTATGCACCCTTACGATAGCACTGTACAGCGGCAGTACAGTTACATCCCATCGCGTTGGTAGAGAGGAAGTAAGTGTTACCATATCCACCAGTAGCGATCACCACAGCGTTGGCACTGAAGCGAACCAGTTTACCAGAGCAGAGATCCTTGGCGATGATACCACGAGCGCGACCGTCAACGATGACTACATCCTCCATCTCGTAACGGGTGTAGAGCTTAACCTTACCGGCATTCACCTGACAGCTCAGTGAGCTATAGGCACCCAGCAGCAGCTGCTGACCAGTCTGACCCTTAGCGTAGAACGTACGGCTTACCTGAGCACCTCCGAACGAACGGTTGGCCAGCATACCACCATACTCACGAGCGAAAGGAACGCCCTGAGCTACGCACTGGTCGATAATATTGTTGGACACCTCAGCCAGACGATAGACGTTGGCCTCGCGAGCACGATAGTCACCACCCTTTACGGTATCATAGAACAGACGGTAGATAGAGTCACCATCGTTCTGATAGCACTTAGCGGCGTTGATACCACCCTGAGCAGCGATAGAGTGTGCACGACGGGGAGAATCCTGAATACACAGGTTGATGACGTTGAAGCCCATCTCACCGAGTGAGGCAGCAGCAGAAGCACCAGCCAGACCAGTACCTACCACAATCACGTCGAGCTTCAGCTTGTTCTTGGGGTTCACCAGACGCTGGTGAGCCTTATATTCCTTCCATTTCTCAGGTACTGGACCTGCGGGAATCTTAGAATCAATTACTTTTGCCATAATCTTCTAGAATTTAAAGTGGATAATTAGTAGCCGCAGCAAAGGCTGGGGGCACAACCGAAAGCGAAAGCCAGTACGACGATGAGGAACATCAGCATAAGCAAGGTGACATAGATCATACCAATGCACTGCCAACGCTTGAGCCAAACCTTACCGCTTACTCCAAGAGTCTGCATAGCCGACCAGAAACCATGAGTGAGATGGAACCAGATAGCTACGAGCCAGATCACATAAATCACTACGAACACAGGATTAGAGAACGTCTCCTTGATCCATCCGAAACCATCGGTCGGACTGATGGCTGGCATCGCACCAATGAGCTCGGCAAACATCATGTTGTACCAGAAGTTCCACAGGTGAATGATCAGACCAATGCAGATAATGAGACCCAGAACAAGCATGTTCTTGGATGCCCACTCTACCTTGCCGCCATTGACCTCTGTAGCTACCTCATAGCGACTGTTGCCACGAGCTGTACGGTTCTGAGCCGTCAGGATGAAGGCGAAGACGATGTGAATCACTGCCAGGGCAGCCAGACCCAGTGTTGCCACAACGGCATACCAGTTGGCACCCAGGAATTCGCAAATCATGTTGTAACCCTCTTCCGAGAATAGCGCTACTACGTTCATACAACCATGGAAGGTGAGGAACAGAATGAGCGCAATGCCCGTCACAGACATTACAACTTTTCTACCAATTGATGAATTGATTAACCACATAAGTTGTTGATTTTAAATTATTTAATTGATTTGAGATACTTACTTTTAGGTACACGCATACGCGTTCAGGGTACAAAACTAATAAAAAAATATGAAACTCGCAAACGTTTACGAGATAAATTTAAATATCGGCCTAAGAATGATGAGCATAGGCAGAACGCTGACGTACTGCCTCGAACATCAGAATGGCGGCACTGACAGATACATTTAAGGAGTCTATTTTCCCTAACATCGGAATACGGATATGGGCATCGGCAGCCTGTCGCCATAGATCAGTAAGTCCCGTAGACTCTGTACCCATAACGATGGCTGTTCCCACCGTCATGTCTGTATCGTAATACACATGGGAGTCCTGCAACTGGGCAGTGAGAATACGAATTCCTTTTTCCTTCAGGAAAGCAATACATTCCTCGGAGCTACAGGCCACACTGGGAACACTGAAAAAGCCTCCCACAGAACTGCGAATGAGATTGGGGTTATACAAGTCGGTCAGAGGATCGCACACCACAACAGCATCTACCCCCGAGGCATCGGCACTACGCAGGATAGCTCCCAGATTACCTGGCTTCTCGACACGCTCCACGACAACAATCAACGGATGAGGACTAAGTGATAAATCAGACAGACGCAACTGTCGACTACGGACCACAGCTACCACACCTTCAGTACTGCCGCGATACGCAATCTTCTCGTAGACGGCCTTAGAAACTTCCAACAGACGAACACCAGAAGGTAAGGTGGGCATGGGTTCCACGCCTGTCTCCAACTGAGAACAGACAAATACGGTGTCTAACTCATAGCCTGCCTCCAGACAATGCATCAGCTCCCTCCTGCCTTCCACCACAAAGAGACCCGTCTTCTTCCGCTCAGAAGACTTCTGTTGCAGCAACAATAGTTGCTTGACCTTTGGATTCTGTACACTTGTGATCATCTCCATCATGGATGCAAAATTACACATTATTTTGAGAAATCGTGAGGAATTGCAAAAGTTTTTGTATCTTTGCCACATGATACAGAATTATGATGTCATTGTCATAGGAGGAGGTCATGCGGGGTGTGAGGCCGCCACAGCCGCTGCAGGCATGGGAGCAAACACGCTACTCATCACCATCGACATGAACAAGATTGCCCAGATGTCGTGTAACCCTGCCATCGGCGGCATCGCTAAGGGACAGATGGTCCGTGAGATTGATGCGTTAGGTGGACAAATGGGATTGGTGACCGACGCCACAGCCATCCAGTTCCGTATGCTGAACCGATCCAAAGGTCCTGCGGTATGGTCGCCGAGAGCCCAGTGTGATCGTGGAAAGTTCATCTGGCAATGGCGCAGTGTACTGGACCACACAGACCATCTGGATATCTGGCAAGACCAAGTAGAAGAGCTTCTTGTAGAAGAAACCGCTCATGGCGGTAAACAGGCGGTGGGTGTGAAAACTATCTGGGGAGCAGAGTTCCGAGCCAAGAGTATCGTTGTCACAGCAGGCACGTTCCTCAACGGACTGATGCACATCGGACGGAAGATGGTGAAAGGCGGACGAATCGCAGAACCAGCTGTGGAACATTTCACGGAGAGCATTGCCCGCCACGGCATCAGATACGGTCGTATGAAGACAGGAACACCTGTACGCATCGACAAACGGAGCGTTGACTTTAATGAGATGGAGATACAGGTCGGCGAGAATGATTTTCACCAATTCTCGTTTATGGGTTCTCCCCGAAAGCTCAAACAACTGCCCTGCTGGGAGTGTTATACCAATCCGGAAGTACATGAAACACTACGAGGAGGACTGGCAGACTCACCCCTCTACAACGGACAAATACATTCCATTGGTCCACGCTACTGTCCTTCCATAGAAACAAAGTTGGTTACCTTCCCAGAACGAGAGAAACACCTGCTCTTTTTGGAACCAGAGGGAGAAGATACGAATGAACTATACCTGAACGGTTTCTCTTCCTCACTACCCATGGATGTACAATTAGCAGCGCTCAGGAAGATAAAAGCTTTAAAAAATGTTAAAGCATATCGACCGGGTTATGCTATAGAATATGACTATTTTGACCCTACGCAGTTGCATCATTCCTTAGCATCGAAAATCATCGAGGGACTGTTTTTTGCTGGACAAGTAAACGGAACAACAGGCTATGAAGAGGCTGGAGGACAAGGAACGATAGCAGGTATCAACAGTGCGCTGTATGCGGGGGCAACAAACAAAGAATACACTCCGTTTACGCTACAGCGCGACGAAGCATATATCGGAGTGCTCATTGACGACCTGGTAACAAAAGGCGTAGACGAACCCTATCGGATGTTTACCTCAAGAGCAGAGTATCGCATCCTTCTGCGTCAGGATGATGCAGACGCACGTCTCACAGAGAAAGCCTACACATTAGGATTAGCAACCAGAGAACGATACGATTGGTGGATGCAGAAAAAAGAACACATCGAACGAATTGAAGACTTCTGCAGATCGTATGCCATCAAACCAAAAGAAATCAACAGTTCGTTGGAAGCACTGGGCACTACCCCACTCGTTTACGGATGCAAACTCATCGACCTGATTGGACGACCACAACTCTCCATCAAAGATCTGGCGACCATCATACCTGCTCTACAAAATGAACTCGATGTTCCCAAAGAACGAAAAGAAGAAATCACTGAAGCGGTAGAAATACGCATCAAATATAAAGGATATATCGAACGTGAAAAGATGGTGGCAGAAAAAATGCACAGACTTGAAAACATCAAGATCAAAGGACATTTTGACTACGCAAACCTGTCGGCAATATCTACAGAAGCACGACAGAAACTAACTGCCATCGACCCTGAAACACTGGCACAAGCCAGTCGTATTCCAGGCGTTTCACCTAGTGACATCAATGCCATGTTGGTGCTCATGGGGCGATAATGTTTCACGTGAAACAAATAATATTATTCACTAACATATAAAATAACAATGGACAAGAAATTTTTTTTAGACAATCTACGTTGTATTCCTGATTTCCCTAAAAAAGGAATCAATTTTCGCGATGTCACTACACTGTATCAAAATGCAGAGTGCATGAAAATGATGACAGACGAACTTTATGAAATTTACAAGGACAAAGGAATCACAAAAATCGTTGGAATCGAAAGCAGAGGATTTGTGATGGCATCAGCATTAGCTCCAAGATTAGGAGCGGGAGTGGTTCTGGCAAGAAAACCTGGAAAACTTCCCAGCACGGTAATTAAAGAACAATATTCTAAAGAGTATGGTGTGGACACGATAGAAATGCATATTGATGCCATTACACCAAATGATGTGGTTCTAATACATGACGATTTACTGGCAACGGGTGGAACAGCAAAAGCAACATACAAACTGGTAGAACATTTTAACCCGAAGAAAATCTACATGAATTTTATCATTGAAATTACTGACGAAGGATTACACGGACGAGACGAATTTCAAGGTATAGACGTAACAACACTAGTTACCCTATAAATCTCAAACATCCCTTCAATATTGGGTTGGAGGGATGTTTGTTTCACGTGAAACATAATATTGTCTTATGACCAAGGAGGAAAACGAAAAAAGAATCAAATACCTAAAGGGTATCATCAGTCGGCTTCCCGAGAAACCAGGCAGCTATCAATATTATGATGCCGAAGGGGTGATTATCTATGTAGGCAAAGCCAAAAACCTGAAGGCAAGAGTATCTTCCTATTTCCATACGGAGGTAGACCGTTTCAAGACAAAGGTGCTCGTTTCGAAAATTCATGATATCTCATACACTGTTGTCAATACAGAAGAGGATGCGTTGTTGCTCGAAAACTCGCTCATCAAGAAATACAACCCACGATATAATGTTTTATTAAAAGACGGTAAAACATACCCAAGTATTTGCATTACAAACGAGTTCCTTCCAAGGATATTCAAGACACGAACAATCAACAAAAAACTGGGTAGCTACTACGGACCCTACTCGCACATAGGAAGTATGTATGCCGTACTTGAACTTATCAATAAGTTATATCATCCTAGGACTTGCAGAATACCTATCAGCAAAGAAGGAATAGAAGAAAGAAAATATAGTGTTTGTCTGGAATACCACATCAAAAACTGTCAGGGACCTTGTGTGGCTAAGCAAACATACGAGGATTACAGAAAGAACATTGAACAAGCTCGAGAAATCCTGAAAGGAAACACCAGGAAAATACTCAAAGAGCTCAAGGAAGAAATGATGCAACTATCTGATAATCTGAGGTTTGAGGAGGCAAATGAAATCAAGAGGAGATACTTTTTAATCGATAACTTTGTCAGTAAAAGTGAGGTTGTATCACATACCATCACTAACGTAGACGTACTATCGATTACCAGTGACGAGAAAATAGCCTATATCAACTATATACACGTATCAAATGGAAGTATCAACCAGAGTTTTACGTTTGAATACAAGAAAAAACTCGACGAAAGCGATGATGAACTCCTACAGTTAGGTATCATAGAAATGCGAGAACGATTTAAAAGTGACGCAAAAGAGATCATTGTTCCCCAAGAAGTCAAACTGGAACTCGAAGGTGTGAAGTTCACTGTGCCCAAAATGGGCGACAAGAAAACACTGTTGGATTTGTCATTGATGAATGGAAAACAGTACAAGTTCGATCGACTAAAACAAGCGGAAAAACTGAACCCAGAACAACGACAAACACGACTGATGAAGGAATTACAAGAGAAATTAAAATTGCCGAAATTGCCTTACCAGATTGAGTGTTTCGACAACTCGAACATATCAGGATCAGACGCCGTTGCAGCATGTGTCGTCTTCAAAGGGATGAAACCTTCAAAGAAAGACTATAAGCACTACAATATCAAAACGGTTGAAGGACCTGACGACTATGCCTCAATGAAGGAGATTGTGCGCCGTCGATACACCAGAGTCATCAACGAAGAAGAAGCGCTTCCCGACCTTATCGTGGCAGATGGTGGCAAAGGACAAATGGAGGTCATTCGTGAGGTGATACAAGACGAATTACATCTTGATATACCGATAGCTGGCTTGGCGAAAGACAACCGTCACCGTACAAACGAGTTGCTATATGGTTTCCCTCCGATAGTGGTAGGACTAAAAACAGACTCAGAATTGTTCCACGTACTTACCCAATTACAAGATGAAGTTCACCGCTTTGCCATCACTTTCCACCGAAATAAGCGATCTAAGCGCGCATTACACTCTGAGTTGGATAATATCAAGGGAATCGGTCCAAAAACGCGTGAGGAGCTTCTAAGTAACCTTAAAACGGTTAAAAGAATCAGTGAAGCAGAGATGGAAACATTGACAGCTATCGTTGGACAGACAAAAGCACATCTCATATACGAGCATTTTAGGAATCATGAACAGCCATGAAAGAATATTATCTGAGACAAAAAGAAAAAATCAATCGTTAAACAACAAGAAAAAAATCCTAAAACATTTTGTAGATAGCCTGAATTCTCGTACCTTTGTCACATGAGAGCAGTGATACAAAGAGTTAGTAAGGCAAGTGTCCGCATCGTAGATGTAGAAGGCATCGACCCCAACGAGAAAAGAAGCATCAATGAAGGATTGCTGATTCTGTTGGGCATATGTGATGATGATACTCCAGAAGATGTGGACTGGTTGGTCAGGAAAATCGCAAATCTACGTGTGTTTGGAGACGAGGAGAATGTGATGAACCGTAGTCTGATCGACATCGATGGAGAAGCACTTGTCGTGAGTCAGTTCACCCTGTTTGCCAGCTACAAGAAAGGGAATCGTCCTTCTTGGTTCAAAGCAGGTTCACACGAGCACGCTATCCCACTCTACCGCAACTTCTGCGATCAACTATCTATCGCAATCAACAAGACTGTGAAAACGGGTGAATTTGGGGCTGATATGAAGGTGGAACTCCTCAACGACGGCCCTGTCACCATCTGTATGGACACCAAAAATAAAGAGTAAAGTCATGAAAAAATATCTTCGTGAAATAGAAGCCTCAGGATTGGGACTCGTCATCATAGGCATTATCATCTCCTGGATATGGGGAGACAACTTTGGAATGTGGCCATGTGTGACAGGCCTCTTGCTGTGGTTGATCACATTCCTGTATAAAGCATTCCACTGGAATGAATATACACGGGAAAATAAACAGAACATCATCATCTTGATGATTGCAATTGTCATTATCATCATTCAAATGCTGTCAAGACTATGACGATCAGGGAGGCACAACAAGCAGTAGACCAATGGATTAAGACATACGGGGTGAGATATTTCTCTGAACTCACCAATATGGCTGTACTGACAGAGGAAGTAGGTGAATTGGCACGCGTCATCGCCCGAACATACGGCGACCAGAGTTTCAAGGAGGGCGAAAAATCGAATCTCGGTGAAGAGATGGCCGACGTTTTATGGGTATTACTTTGTCTGGCCAATCAGACGGGTGTAGACCTTACTGAGGAATTAAAAAAATCGATTGAAAAGAAGACAAACAGAGACGGTCTTCGTCATATTAATAACCCAAAATTAAAAGCTTAAAATTATGGCAGAAAATCACAATCACAACCATGTAACAATGAAGAGCAAATACGACGAGGCTCTGAGTAAGTACAATTGCGAGGTCAACGAGGCTGAAGTGGCAGCCGCAGTGAAAAAAATCATTGAGGAGAAAGTACCTGAGAACAACACACCCGAGGTTAAGCGCTTTATGTTTGGCAGTATCTGTCTGACCACACTGACCACCCAAGACTCTGCAGAAAGCGTATTACAGCTGGTAGAAAAGGTGAACAAGTTCGCACACGAATATCCTGATATGCCCCATGTTGCCACAGTGGTTACCTATCCACGATTCACAAAGCTGGTATGCGATTCTCTCGAAGTAGAGGGCGTGATCCCCACTTGTGTGAGTGGTTGTTTCCCCTCTTCACAGGGTTTAGCTGAGATTAAGATTGCTGAAACAGGATTGGCTATTCGCGATGGAGCAGAAAACGTAGATATCGTCATGCACGTAGGTGAATTCCTGGCAGGCGATTACGAGACTGTTTGCGATGAGATTTCAGAACAGAAAGCGGCCTGTGGCGATGTACCCATGAAGGTCATCCTCGAGACGGGCGACCTCCTGAACCTGTCGAATGTGAAGAAGGCTTCACTCCTTTCGATGTATGCAGGTGCTGACTATATCAAGACATCAACAGGTAAGGAGAAAGTCAGTGCGACACCAGAGGCTGTTTACGTGATGTGTCAGGCTATCAAAGAATACTACGATGAAACAGGTATCATGATTGGTCTGAAACCAGCTGGTGGTATCAATACGGTTCAGGATGCCCTCACCTACTACACCATCGTGAAGGAAGTTCTGGGTGAGAAGTGGCTCACCAACTATTATTTCCGTTTGGGAACAAGCCGCTTAGCTAATCTGATTCTGAGTGATTTAGCAGGAAAGGAAGTGAAATTCTTCTAATCGGAAAAGAGACAGCGTAAGGGTTCACACCGTACGCTGTATGATATAATCAAGATATGCCTTGAACGCCTGTTTCAAGGCATTTTCTTTGACATCATCCTCAATGAACGAAAGACAATTCTGAGCCAACTCTTCCATCTTACGCTCAGCATAATCAATACCTCCGTGCTGCTTGGTAAACGCTACTAATTCTGCGATTTCGTCGCGGTTTACACGACCCTCTTTCACCTTTCTGGCAAGGGCAAACATCGTTTCATCATTTTGCGTATTCAATGCATAGATAACGGGAAGCGTCAACTTACCCTCTGCCATATCATTACCCGTCGGTTTACCGATCTCCTTCGAATCATAATAGTCGAAGATATCATCGCGAATCTGGAAGATGACACCCAATTGCTGCCCAAAGTGAGAAGCCCGCTGTACAATGTCTTCAGAGGCTCCAGCAGAAAGAGCACCTATAGCGGCACAAGTCTCGAAAAGAGCAGCAGTCTTCTGTTTGATAACCTGGAAATAAACCTCCTCAGAAATATCCTGGTTCTGTATATTCGACAACTGCAAAATCTCTCCTGCAGCCAAGGTTCTGCCTAACTCTGACAGGTATTTGACAATGGAGGAATTATGGGTATAAGAAACATATAGTAAGGAGGTAGAAAGAATGTAATCCCCAACCAGTACCGCCACCTTATTATTATAAGAGGCATTGACAGAAGCCTGTCCCCTACGTTCGTCACTCTCGTCTACCACATCATCATGTACCAAACTGGCAGTATGCAAGAGTTCAAGTCCCACGCTGGCATACTGAGTAACCTCATTGACAACACCGAAATTCTTCGCCATCAGAAGCGTCAGCATTGGACGCATACGCTTACCTCCACGCTGACGGATATGTGAAAGGGCCTTTCCTAAGAGATCATCATCATGATTCAATGACTGATGAAACAACTCAATAAAGTTATTCAATTCCCCTTCGATCGGCTGTCTGATGAGCGATAAATAATCCATAACATAGAAATTTGATACAAAATTAGTGAAAAGTTCGAGATATTCATCAAATTTTTAGTAATTTTACACGGAAAATGAATAGAATTATGGATAAAATCTTTCTTTTAGACGCTTACGCGCTCATTTATCGCTCTTATTATGCGTTTATCAAGAACCCGAGAATGAACTCCAAAGGGCAGAATACATCTGCCATCATGGGATTCTTGAATACCCTGAATGAAGTGCTCACTAAAGAGCACCCTACCCATATCGGTGTGGCGTTCGATCCACACGGTCCCACCTTCCGTAACGAAGCATTTCCTGCTTACAAAGCACAACGTGAGGAGACTCCAGAAGATATCCGCAAAGCAATTCCTATCATCAAAGAACTATTGAAAGCGTATCGCATACCTGTTCTACAAGTGGATGGATTCGAAGCAGATGATGTCATTGGTACGCTTGCCACGAAAGCTGGAGAACAAGGTATTGACTGTTATATGCTAACACCTGATAAAGACTACGGTCAGTTGGTCAATGATCATGTGTTCATTTATCGTCCCCGTCATGGAGGTGGATATGAGACGATGGGTGAGCGAGAGGTCAGAGAGAAATATGGCATTCCATCGTCTAAATCTGTCATTGACCTACTGGCTCTCATGGGCGACTCAGCAGATAACTTCCCTGGTTGTCCTGGTGTCGGTGAAAAAACTGCCGTGAAACTCATCAATGAATTTGGAAGTATCGACCAATTATTGGCGAATTCATCACAAATAAAAGGAAAATTACGCGAAAAAATAGAAGAACATCAAGAGGACATCAAAATGAGCTATTTTTTGGCAACCATCAAAACTGATGTTCCTATCGCACTCGACTTGGAAAGTTTGAAGGTAGTCGAACCCAACGAAGAAGAATTGGGAAGACTATTGACTGACTTGGAGATGAAAAGCTATGCAGACCGCGTTCTTAAAAAAAGTCAAAAAGCCAAAACGCCTGTTAACGGACAACTCGATCTGTTTGCAGAATTTCCGCCCGACGGTGCAGATTTGTTCGAAAACTCAAGTTTTGAGACGTTAAAAACGACTGCTCACAACTACAAACTCGTTGAAAATCAGGAAGATTTGGAGAAACTTCGTGATTATTTCTTGACAAACAAAATTCTCAGTCTAGACACGGAGACAACTTCCACCTCCGCCATCGATGCAGAATTAGTTGGTTTGAGCTTCGCCGTGAAAGAATTTGAGGCGTTCTATGTACCCATCCCTCCAAAACGTGAAGCGGCGGTGCAAATCGTCAACATCTTCAAAGAGGTGTACGAGAATGAGAAGATTTTGAAAATCGGGCAGAATCTGAAATACGACCTTGAGGTGCTACGCAACTACGACATCCATCTGGCGGGTCCGATGTGGGACACCATGATTGCTCATTACCTCATCCAACCAGAACTCCGGCATAACATGGACTACATGGCAGAAATTTACCTTAACTACAAGACCATCCATATTGATGAGCTCATCGGTCCAAGAGGAAAGAACCAAAAGTCTATGCGTGATTTGTCACCAGCAGAGGTTTATGAATATGCAGCTGAAGATGCAGACATCACCTTACGACTGAAGAACAAGTTGGAACCAGAACTGAAGAAGTTTGATTGCGATAAACTCTTTTATGAAATCGAGATGCCACTAATGCCCGTATTGGCAGAGATGGAGATGAACGGTGTCTGCCTAGATACAGTAACTTTGGCTGAAACGTCAAAACAATTCACCAATCGCATGAACGAGATTGAGGCTCGTATCTACGAATTGGCAGGTGAGACCTTCAATATCGCCTCTCCTAAGCAGGTGGGTGAGATCCTGTTTGAAAAGTTGAAGATAGTAGAAAAAGCCAAGAAAACGAAGACAGGTCAGTACGTCACTTCAGAGGAAGTACTGCAACAACTACGCAATAAGCATGAGATCGTTGCCGATATCTTGGAACACAGAGGATTAAAAAAACTGATAGGCACATATATCGATGCCCTTCCCAAACTGATTAATCCCACAACAGGACATATTCACACCTCATTTAATCAGACAATCACCGCTACAGGACGACTGTCGAGCAGTGATCCTAACCTACAGAATATCCCTATCCGAGGTGAGGACGGAAAAGAAATTCGTAAGGCGTTTATTCCAGAACCAGGATGTCTGTTTTTTTCAGCTGACTACTCACAGATAGAGTTACGTGTGATGGCTCATCTCTCACAGGATCCCCACATGATAGAAGTGTTCCGTGAAGGAAAGGATTTGCATGCCGCCACCGCAGCTAATATCTATAAGAAGGACATTACGGAGGTGACACGCGACGAGCGTACGAAGTCGAAACGTGCCAACTTCGGTATCATTTACGGCATCACTGTCTTTGGTCTGGCAGAGCGTCTGGATATCAGTCGCGACGAAGCCAAGATGCTCATCGACGGATTCTTTACCACCTTCCCTGAGGTACACGATTATATGGAAAAATCAAAAGAGGTAGCCCGCGAGAAAGGGTACGTCACTACCCTCTTTGGCAGAAGACGTTATCTGCCCGATATCAACAGCCATAATGCTACCGTGAGAGGATTTGCGGAGCGTAACGCTATCAACGCTCCTATTCAGGGAACTGCCGCAGACATCATCAAAGTGGCTATGATACGCATCCACAACCGGTTTAAGACAGAGGGTATCAGGAGTAAGATGATTCTACAAGTACACGACGAACTGAATTTCTCTGTCTATCCAGAGGAGAAAGAGCGTGTAGAGAAGATTGTCTTGGAAGAGATGCAACAAGCCATTGAACTGACGGTACCACTTGTTGCCGACTCCGGCTTTGGTCAGAACTGGCTGGAAGCACATTAAAATTGGCAAAAAAAGGATAAAATCCTTTGTAGTGCGTATGATTTGCACTACCTTTGCACCTCGAATATAAACGTTATATAGAAGAAAATGGCATTAAAATGTGGTATAGTAGGACTCCCCAACGTGGGTAAGTCCACCTTATTCAACTGTCTGTCGAGTGCGAAAGCACAAGCAGCTAATTTCCCTTTCTGCACCATCGAACCCAATGTGGGTGTCATCACCGTTCCTGACGAACGACTCACCAAACTGGCAGAGATAGTACACCCAGGTCGTATCGTACCTGCTACCTGCGAGATTGTGGATATCGCCGGATTGGTAAAAGGTGCTTCTAAGGGCGAAGGACTGGGAAATAAATTCCTGGGAAATATTCGCGAGACGGATGCGATTATTCACGTGCTTCGCTGTTTCGAAGACGAGAATATCACCCACGTCGACGGTACCATCGATCCTATCCGCGACAAGGAGATTATCGATACCGAATTACAACTGAAGGACCTGGAGACTATAGAGAGTCGTCTCTCCAAGACAGAGAAGGCTGCAGCTGCAGGTAATAAGGAGGCCAAGGTAGAAGTTACTGTACTGAAGGCCTATCAGGAAGTGCTCGAACAAGGGAAGAACGCCCGTATCGTAGAATTTGAGAGTAAGGAGGAGCAAGACTGCGCCAAGAATCTCTTCCTCCTCACAGCCAAGCCCGTGTTGTATGTCTGCAATGTAGGGGAAGCTGATGCCAAGACAGGCAACGACTTCACACAGAAGGTAGAAGCATTGGCAAAGGAAGAAGGTGCAGAAGCGATGATTATCGCTGCTAAGACAGAAGAGGATATCGCCGAACTCGAAAGCTACGAAGACAAGCAGATGTTCCTCGAGGAACTCGGTTTAGAGGAGAGTGGTGTGAACCGTCTGATCAAGAAGGCCTATGCCCTACTGAACCTCGAAACCTTCATTACTGCAGGTGAGATGGAGGTGAAAGCGTGGACCTACAAGAAAGGCTGGAAGGCGCCACAATGTGCTGGTGTCATTCATACCGATTTTGAGAAAGGATTTATCCGCGCAGAGGTCATCAAGTACGACGACTATATCCAATACGGTTCAGAGGCCGCTGTCCGTGAAGCCGGAAAGATGGGTATTGAAGGTAAGGACTACATAGTACAGGATGGTGACATCATGCACTTCCGTTTTAACGTATAATCATGAGCATACTGAGCTTCATTTACTGGGCACCTGATGTCACAGCCTTTCATATAGGTCCGCTTGAGATTCGCTGGTACGGACTCTGTTGGCTGATAGGTTTTGCCATAGCCTACTTTGTCGTACAACGACTATATAAGGAACAGAAGATCAAGGACGAGCTCTTCGATCCCTTGTTTGTCTACTGTTTCATGGGCATCCTGATAGGTGCTCGCTTGGGACATTGTATCTTCTACCAGCCCGACTATTATCTCACATCAGGCAAGGCATTCATTGAGATGTTCCTACCCATCCATTTTATGGCCGACGGCTCAGTGAAACTGACGGGCTACGAAGGATTAGCCAGTCACGGTGGAACCCTTGGTTTGATGATAGCCCTCTGGCTATATGTACGCCATACAAAGCTAAGTATCTGGCAAGTACTGGATAATATCGCTATCGCTACAGGTTCGATGGCATGTATGATCCGCTTGGGTAACCTCATGAACTCTGAGATAATCGGCAAGATCACCGATGTACCTTGGGCCTTTATCTTCCAGCATGTCGACACGATGCCCCGTCATCCAGGACAGCTCTACGAAGCAATCGCCTATGCCCTACTCTTCCTCATCCTGTGGTATCTCCACAAACGGATGCCTGAAAAGATTGGTACAGGTTGGTATTTCGGCTTCTGTCTGACCTATATCTTCACCTTCCGTTTCTTCATCGAATACACGAAGGAAATACAGGAAGCATTCGAGGCCTCTCTCCCACTCGATATGGGACAGATACTCTCCATCCCATTCGTTATCCTGGGTGTTTGGTGTATGGTGAGGAGTAAGAAGTGAGAGGTAAGAGGTGAGAAAAGAGAATGTGAGTGGTGAGGGCTTAGCCTTTTCCACTCACAATTTTTTTGATCTCATTCAACTTATTCAGTGCCTCCACAGGAGTGAGGTTATTGATGTCAAGACCATTGATCTCATCACGAATCTGACAGAGTACAGGGTCATCGAGCTGGAAGAACGACAATTGCATACCCTCGCGAGAAGAGGCGATTTCTGTGGTGGGCTTCCCTACACTACCCACAGAAGCATTTTCGGCCTCCAGTTGCTTTAAAATGGTGTTAGCGCGCTTCACGATGCTACGCGGCATACCTGCAATCTCTGCTACATGGATACCAAAGGAGTGCTCACTCCCACCCTTCTCCAGTTTACGCATGAAGATCACCTTACCGTCCATCTCCTTCACGCTGACGTTATAGTTCTTGATACGCGAGAAGTGTTTCTCCATCTCATTGAGCTCGTGATAATGGGTAGCAAAGAGTGTGCGAGCCCTCGCCTTTACCTGTTCGTGCAGATATTCCACGATGGCCCAGGCAATAGAGATACCGTCGTAGGTACTTGTTCCCCTACCCAACTCATCAAAGAGTACCAGCGAGCGATTGCTGACATTATTCAGGATATTGGCTGCCTCCGTCATCTCCACCATAAATGTGGATTCTCCCAAAGAAATATTATCGGAGGCCCCTACTCTGGTGAAGATTTTATCCACCAGACCGATTCTCGCGCTCTCTGCGGGCACGAAACATCCTATCTGCGATAAGAGTACGATCAAGGCTGTTTGACGCAACAGCGCCGATTTACCAGCCATATTCGGACCTGTGATAATCATGATCTGCTGACGGTCATTATCCAGATAGATATCGTTAGGGATATATTTCTCGCCTAAAGGCAGTTGGGTCTCAATGACAGGATGACGCCCCTGATGAATATCGATTACCTCCGACTCGTCGATCTGCGGACGGATATATCTGTTCTCCTCGGCTACCTTGGCGAAGCCTAATAGACAGTCGAGGCGAGCGATGATATTGGCATTCGTCTGTATCTTTGGGATATACTCTTGCAAAGCAACGATCAACTCACTAAACAGTCGCGACTCCAGACTGAGTATCCTGTCTTCTGCGCCTAGGATTTTCTCCTCGTACTCCTTCAGTTCCTGTGTGATATATCGCTCTGCCTGTGCGAGTGTCTGCTTGCGCACCCACTCCTGCGGCACCAGTTCCTTATACGTATTGCGCACTTCCAGATAGTAGCCAAACACATTATTATACCCTATCTTCAGCGAGCTGATACCAGTCTGCTCAGCCTCCCTTTCCTGAATCTTCAGGAGATAGTCCTTACCGCTATAGGCAATCTGTCGCAGTTCGTCGAGTTCTGCGTTCACACCATCGCGGATAAAGCCACCTTTGGCTACCAGCTGTGGTGGGTCATTCTGAATCTCTCGTTCGATACGGTCGCGAATCGTCTCACAAAGATTCAACTGCTCTCCTACCCGTCTGAGTGCCTCCTGATTAGCCCCAATACATGCTTGTTTGATGGGTTCGATAGCTTGTAACGCCACCTTCAACTGCACCATCTCACGAGGAGAAATCCTGCCTACTGCTGCTTTGGAGATGATACGCTCCAAGTCGCCGATACGTTGTAGGTGCTCATCAATACACTCACGGAACGAAGGCTCACGGAAGAAGTATTCTACCACATCCTGACGACTGTTGATCATCTTGGTGTCCTTCAACGGAAACACCAGCCAGCGACGTAACAGTCGACCGCCCATTGGAGAGACTGTACGGTCAACGACGTCCAAGAGCGACTTACCATCTTCCTGCATCGGCTGAACGAGTTCGAGGCTTCGCACCGTAAACTTATCCAGACGTACATAGCGCTCTTCCTCGATGCGTGAGAGCGTAGTGATATGTCCTATCTGTGTGTGGAGTGTCTGGTCGAGATAGACGAGGATGGCACCACTGGCCACGATACCCGATTTCAGATGGTCGACACCAAAGCCCTTGAGACTCTTCACGCCGAAGTGCTTCAACAGTTTCTGCTGAGCTGTCTGCTCAGTAAACACCCAGTCGTCGAGTTCGAAGGTGAAATATCTGTTGCCGAAGAAACGTTCGAACTCACGTTTCTTGTTGCGGTCAAAGAGCACTTCCTTGGGTGAGAAATTACCTAACAGCTTCTCCACATAGTCATAAGTACCCTCACCAGTGATGAACTCTCCCGTTGAGATATCGAGGAAAGCCACACCGCAGGAAGCTTTGCCGAAATGGACAGCAGCGAGGAAGTTGTTCTCTTTGTAGTTGAGCACATTGTCACTCATCGCCACACCAGGCGTTACCAGTTCTGTGATGCCTCGCTTCACCAGTTTCTTCGTCAGCTTTGGATCCTCCAACTGGTCACAGATAGCTACACGCTTGCCTGCTCTGACGAGTTTAGGCAGATAGGTATCAAGTGCATGATGGGGGAAGCCGGCCATCTCGTCGCCTTTGCTATAGCCGTTGTTACGATGTGTCAGGGTGATACCTAATATTCGTGAGGCGGTCACCGCATCTTCGCAATACGTCTCGTAGAAGTCACCACAACGAAACAGCAGCAAGGCATCAGGGTGCTGTGCCTTGAAGTCGAAAAACTGTTTCATCATCGGAGTGAGCTCCTTCGTATTCTTTGCCATAACAGGGTGTTGTTTTCTTATTGCCGACAAAGTTAGTCAATTATTTCCTAACACACAAATTTTGGTTCCAAAAAAGGCGAGCTTCCGATGATGGAAACTCGCCAGTATAGAGTAGGGGAGAAAGATGAAACTTACTTCACAATCATCTTCTTGCCACCCTTGATGACTACGCCCTTGTAGTTAGCGTTTACCTTCTGACCAGCGAGGTTGAAGACAGGAGCATTCTCCTGGTCAGCTGGAACCACCTTCACGTCGTTGATGCCAGTAGAGGTCTGCTCTACATAGAATAGAGGAAGAATGGCATCTGTCTGTGCATCAGCAAAACATCCGAAATTAGAAGATCCTGGTACATACTGGATATACTTATTCATCTGTTTATTTGTAACCTTGAAGCCATCGTCATCAGCTACAATATCGAAGTATTTTGCAGCATCAGCAGCAGGAGTAGCACTTACATTGAAATTATCATATGTGCCTGACTGATAGAGATATTTTCCATCTGCCTGCTGAATAGTCCATCCATCAGCTGTAGATGTGAAGGTAAATGCATTCTCTGCATCGAAAGATATCACTCCCTCATTGTTTGTAGCAGTTGAAACCGAAAGAAATCCATAATTACCAGTGATTCTCTTGGCAACCTTATAATCACTACCAACAATAGCAACAATCAGATAATTCTTACCGCTCTCAACTGTTGAAGCAATTTTGTATTCTTTCATAACAGGAGCTGGCTTTACAGTCAAAGTATATGTAACCTTAGCAGCTTCATAAGTGTCGTCTCCAGCAAATTCAGCTGAAATCACCGTTGATCCTTCTGCTATCAACGAAATAGCACCCTCGGTACTAATCGTTGCGACATCCTCTTTGGAGCTAGAATAAGTTACTGCAAGGTTGTGAGGATTAGTTAATATAGGAAATACATTATCATCTGCACCAATAGTTACAGTTTTAGATCCTGTTCCCCATGATAAACCAGCACCTTCTTTTGCACCAGAACCCTTCTTATAAATTTCAATCTTTGTAATCTGGGTATTGTTATCATTTGTAAGCTTCAATACATAAATATTTCCAGCTGCCTGATAATCCTCAGCAATTTTGTAAGAATTAGTTCCTGTTGCTCCTGTTGTTTCCGTACTTACTGCTGTCTCACCAACAAAAATATTCTGAGTAACCTTACCACTAGCACCAGAACGTCCATAAACCTTAATTTGCTCTACATCAAAGGAAAAAGCAGACAAAGAAAGGGTAGAATTATTTTTACCAAAAATAAGATACTTATCAGTCGTGTTAATTTTATGACCTGTACCAGGAGCGTTAATCGTTACTGTGACACCAATATTGCTATTGGTATAAGATTTTTCTGTCTTATCGTAAGTTGTTGGAAAACCCCAACCTTCATTTGTTGAGAAGTCCAACGTCACTTCTTGAGCAGAAGCATTCATCCCAATCATAGCCAAAACGGCTACAAAAAATAAGCGTAAAGTTTTTTTCATAATCAAATATTTTTTAGTGAATAATATGTTTAAATTCAATCTTCCTACAATAGAGTATTCATGGTTTACAGCTGCAAAGATACAGATTGTTTTTGAAAAACGCAAACGATTACGGAAAGATTTTCGAGAAAAAGATAAAAAATTGAGGAAAAGAAAAGAATGAGACAGACAATGATTCTTACTTTGTAAAGAAATATTGCTAAAATTTAACACTTCGGAAAGGAGCCATCTGGAAAAGAGTAGGGGAGAGATGAGTGTATTTTGCTACCTCGCCAGGGAATTTTTGCTGCCTGCCCAGAGAGATACTACTTCTTGCCCAGCGAGGTACTACCTCTCTCTCATTGAAGTACGGCCTCGTTGACGACTGAATTATGGCACTTTTCAAGTGAAAAAGCAGCTTTTTTTAACCAAAAATCAAGTGATTTACGCGTTAAAAGACAACAATAAAACGACAACCACCTGATAGCTAATCAGTTACGAAAACAGGGCATAATTAGCTTATATGAGTGCTTGTCTTGCTTTGATGGATTCCGTCGAAGTTTTGCGAGTTAATTTGTAAAATATTATGACAATCTTACAAATTACCGTTACATGTGCGCGAACATCTTTTTTTGCCCAAACTTTTGACGATGTGAAGAAAACTTTGTATCTTTGTCGGCTATAACGTCGAAATTAAAAACAAAACAATCAATATGGAATACAATTTTAGAGACATCGAACAGAAGTGGCAGAAGCGATGGGTAGAGAATGGCACCTATCGCGTAGTAGAAGACAAGAACAAGAAGAAGTTCTACGTACTCAATATGTTCCCTTATCCATCGGGAGCAGGTCTGCATGTAGGTCACCCACTGGGATATATCGCCAGTGATATCTACGCCAGATACAAGCGTCTGCAGGGTTATAACGTGCTGAACCCCATGGGATACGACGCCTACGGACTGCCTGCGGAGCAGTATGCCATCCAGACAGGACAGCACCCAGAGAAAACCACCTTTGAGAATATCGACCGCTATCGCAGTCAGTTGGACAAGATTGGCTTCTCTTTCGACTGGGAACGCGAGGTACGCACTTGCGATCCTATCTATTATAAGTGGACACAATGGGCATTCCAGCGAATGTTCAAGAGCTATTTCTCTACCTCTTCAAACAAGGCCCAGCCAACGATTAAGTTGATTGAGCACTTCGAACTGATGGGTACGGAAAACTGTAACGCACTGGGTACGGAGGAGTTGCACTTCACAGCCTCTGATTGGGCAGCTTTCTCAGAGAAGAAGAAACAGGAAGTGCTGATGAACTACCGTATTGCCTACCTGGCAGATACGATGGTCAACTGGTGTCCTAAGCTGGGAACCGTGTTGGCCAACGACGAGGTAGTGGACGGTGTAAGTGTGCGTGGCGGCTATCCTGTCGTACAGAAGAAGATGCGTCAGTGGTGCTTGCGTGTCTCTGCCTATGCTCAGCGCCTGCTCGACGGCTTGGAGGAAATCGACTGGACCGACTCGCTGAAGGAGACTCAGCGCAACTGGATTGGTCGCTCTGAGGGTACTGAGGTAGAGTTCAACGTGGCCGACTCCGACAAGCACTTCACCATCTTCACCACTCGTGCCGATACGATGTTTGGTGTCACCTTCATGGTACTGGCTCCTGAGAGCGATCTCGTGGCTGAGTTGACGACACCAGAGCAGAAAGAAGAGGTAGAGAAATACCTCGACTATGTAAAGAAACGTACAGAGCGTGATCGCCAGATGGATCACAAGGTGACGGGCGTCTTCTCTGGCTCGTATGCCATCAATCCGTTTACGGGAGAGAAGATTCCTATCTGGATAGCAGAATACGTATTGGCTGGTTATGGTACAGGAGCCATCATGGCCGTACCTGCTCACGACTCTCGCGACTATGCTTTCGCCAAGCATTTTAATCTGCCCATCATCCCCGTTATCGAGGGTGCCGATATCAGCGAGGAGAGCTTCGACGCCAAGGATGGTATCATGTGTAACTCAGCATCAGATAAGTTCTCACTCAATGGATTAACCGTCAAGGAGGCCATTGCCGCCACGAAGAAATACGTGACAGAGCAAGGCTTAGGTCGTGTGAAAGTCAACTATCGTCTGCGCGACGCCATCTTCTCTCGTCAGCGCTATTGGGGTGAACCGTTCCCTGTGTACTACAAGGACGATATGCCCTATATGATTCCCAAGGAGTGTCTGCCGTTGGAGTTGCCTGAGATTGATGAGTATAAACCCACAGAGACTGGTGAGCCGCCATTGGGACGTGCTAAGATGTGGGCGTGGGATACGAAGTTCGACAAGGTGGTATCGAAAGACGAAATCGACAACAAAACCGTCTTCCCACTCGAACTCAACACAATGCCGGGCTTCGCTGGTTCGAGTGCATACTATCTGCGCTATATGGATCCGAAGAACGAAAAGGCACTCGTCAACAAAGACATAGATGAGTACTGGCGCAATGTAGACCTCTACGTAGGAGGTACAGAGCACGCAACGGGTCACCTGATCTACGCGCGTTTCTGGAATAAGTTCCTCTTCGACTCTGGTTACAGCTGCGAGGATGAGCCCTTCAAGAAGCTCGTCAATCAGGGAATGATTCAGGGCCGCTCCAACTTCGTTTATCGCATCGAGAACGAGGGTGCCGACAAGGGTAAGTTCGTCAGCTTCGGTCTGAAGGACAACTACACCACCACTCCTATCCATGTGGATGTGAATATCGTTTCTGCCGATGTTCTCGACATCGAGGCATTCAAGGCCTGGCGCCCAGAATACCAGAACGCCGAGTTTATCCTCGAAAACGGACAGTATAAGTGTGGATGGGCCATCGAGAAGATGTCGAAGTCGATGTTCAACGTCGTCAATCCAGACATGATTGTCGAGAAGTATGGTGCCGACACACTGCGTCTCTACGAGATGTTTCTGGGTCCTGTAGAACAGTCGAAACCTTGGGACACCAACGGCATCGACGGCTGTCACCGTTTCCTGCGTAAGTTCTGGAACCTCTATCAGAACGGTTTCGAGCAAGCTGAAGCTACTGCCGACAACCTCAAGAGCGTACACAAGCTCATCAAGAAGGTAACAGGCGATATCGAGACCTTCAGCTATAACACTTCTATTTCAGCCTTCATGATCTGCGTGAACGAGCTCTCACAGCAGAAATGCAAGAACAAGGAGATGCTGAAGACCCTCGTCATCCTGATTGCTCCCTTTGCTCCACATATCGCAGAGGAACTCTGGGAGGCATTAGGAGAGCAGGGTAGTGTATGCGATGCACAGTGGCCCACATGGGACGAGCAGTATCTCGTGGAGAGTCAGGTGAAACTGGGTATCGCCTTCAACGGTAAGACCCGTCTGGAAATGGCGTTCCCTGCCGATGCCGACAATAAGACCATCGAGGAGGCTGTGCTCTCTAACGAGGCGGCACAGAAGTATCTCGAAGGATTCCAGGTAGCAAAGGTGATCATCGTCCCTAAGCGTATGGTGAACATCGTCTTGAAGAAATAGACGATGAGAAAAGCGTGAGGAGAAGATATGACCATTAACCATCAGATCATCTGGAATGAGACTAAGGATTATTTCTCAATAACCCTTGGTCTTGTTCTGTATGCTTTCGCCTTCACCTTCTTCCTCCTGCCTTACGAGATTGTTGCAGGAGGAGTGACGGGTTTCTCAGCGATCATCTTCTATGCCACGAAGTTTCCGATAGAAAACACTTACCTCATCATCAATGCGTCGCTATTGATTGTGGCCCTCAGAATACTGGGGTTCAAGTTTATGGTGAAGACCATCTATGCGATTGGTATGCTGTATTTCTTGCTCTGGCTGGCACAGGAGGTGATGCCTCTGGATGAAGCAGGAAAACCCGTCAAGATACTGGGCGAAGGACAGGATTTCATGTCGCTGATTATCGGTTGTGTGATGACAGGAACATCGCTGGCTATCGTCTTTCTCAGCAATGGTTCAACGGGCGGTACAGATATCATCGCTGCCTGTGTCAACAAGTATCATAACTTCTCCTTGGGACAAGTGCTCATCTTTGTCGACATGCTCATCATCGGCTCCTGTTTCTTCTTCCCACACTTTGGTCCGATGATCGAACGTGCCCACAAGGTGGTGTTCGGTTTTTGTACGATGGTAATCGAGAACTTCATGCTCGACTATATCATGGAGCGTCGCCGACAGTCGGTTCAGTTCATGATCTTCTCTATGAAATGGCAGGAGATAGCCAATGCACTGGGTACGAAGACGGATCACGGCGTAACCATCCTCGACGGACACGGTTGGTATACAGGAAAGCAACGGAAGGTGGTGTGTCTGCTGGCACGTAAGAGCGAGAGTTCCTATATCTTCCGTCTGATTAAGATGATCGACCCCAATGCCTTTGTGAGCCAGAGTGCGGTTATCGGTGTCTATGGAGAAGGATTCGACGAGATGAAAGTACATATCAAAAAAGATAAGAAGAAAATGAAGATTGTTTTTGCCACCAACAACCAGAACAAACTCATGGAGGTTCGCAAGATTCTGGGCAACAAATTTGAAGTGCAGTCATTAGAGGACATAGGTTGTCACGACGACATTCCAGAGAAAGGACAGACACTTGAAGACAATGCCCTGTTGAAGGCACAGTATATCTACAACAAATATCACGTCGACTGCTTTGCCGACGATACCGGTCTGGAGGTTGATGCCTTAGGTGGTGCTCCTGGCGTCTATTCAGCCCGCTATGCTGGCGGTGCTGGTCACGACTCCAATGCCAACATGGACAAATTATTGCGAGAATTAGAGAATAATAACAATCGTAAGGCACGATTCCGCACAATCATTGCGTTAATAATAGATGGAAAGGTGACCAAGTTCGAAGGCATCGTCGATGGAGAAATCATTACCAACCGTAGAGGAGGGGAGGGATTCGGCTACGACCCCATCTTCCTGCCCACAGGCTACAACAAGACCTTTGCGGAATTAGGTACTGACGTCAAGAACCAGATCAGTCACAGAGCGCGCGCTACACAGAAACTCGCCGATTATCTACTGAATAACAAACAATAAGAGCATATGAAGAAAGTCATTGCAATCATTCTGTTCGTGCAACTATCCGTCATTCAATGGTCGACCATCCAGGCAGCAGCTATTGGAACGTGGAAGGCATATATGTCGTATTATGGTGTCCAAAAGATAGCAGCTGCCGGCAGTGATATCTTCATTCTAAGCGCTAACTCACTCTGGCAATACAACCAGAACGACCAGAGTATCGTCACTTACGACAAGACAACGGGCATGAATGGGGTGACCATCACGGATATCGCCTGGAACAAAGCCAGCCAAAGACTGATAGCCGTCTACGACAACTGTAATATCGACCTGGTAGAGACTGATGGCGACATCATCAATGTCTCTGATATCTACTCGAAAGTCATTACGGGCAATAAAACCATCAACCATATCTATAACAACGGGAAATATGCCTACCTCTCCTGTGGATTCGGAGTGGTGAAGATGAACGTTGCTGAAGCAGAGATTAGCGAGTCCTATATGTTGGGATTCGATGTTGCCAAGACAGCCATCAGCGGAAATAATATCTATGCTCAGGCAAGTAGCGGAGAGGTGTGGACAGCTCCACTGAACGCAAAAACTGGAGCCAGACAAGTGTATTTGATCCTTCGATCTTTATCGATGACAATAGTGACTATGAGAAGTACTATCCGATCGTGTCAACATTGAATCCTGGAGGACCGAAGTATAACTATATGTTGTTCTTCAGATTTGTCAATAACAAGCTTTATACCTGTAATGGTATTATGAAAGGAAAATTCAACCCGAATATACCAGGAACAGTACAAGTTTTAGAAGGAGATGATTGGACCATCTATCAAGACAATATCAGTAGTTATACTGGCCACGAATATATTGACTTAGCATCCGTTGATGTCGACCCATTGGATCCGTCACATGTATTCGCATCAGGTAGAGTCGGACTATATGAGTTTAGAAACGGACAGTTTGTAAAGGAATACACCTACGATAACAGTGATTTACAGTCAAATGCTCTCGTCAATCCACCATCTAAAAACTATATTATGATAGAAGGTATCAAATTTGATGACTCAGGAAGCTTGTGGGTATTGAATAGTTCAGCGGCAACTGCTTCGTTGTTTGAAATAACAAAAGAAGGAAAATGGATTAGTCATCATAAAAATACTTTTCTATTAAGTACAAAAGACAGGTCGTATGACAACATGGTAAGACCAATGTTTGATAGTCGCGGTTTACTTTGGTTCTGTAATGACAGATTTATTGAACCAGCTCTCTTATGCTATCAACCGAGTTCAGACGGTTCTATAGCTTATAGAGATTTTATCAATCAAGATGGTACAAAACTGGAGGACTTCTATGATGTTTCCTGTATAGAAGAAGATAAAAATGGGGATTTGTGGATAGGTACTGATAAAGGACCATTTGTCTTAGAACAATCGTATATCGGCAAAAGTGCAGAAGAAACCATATTCACACAAGTCAAAGTTCCACGCAACGATGGTACAAACTACGCTGACTACCTTTTGGCAGGTGTTGATGTCACATGTATTAAAGTTGACAACGATAACAGAAAATGGATTGGTACCAATGGGCAAGGAGTGTATGTTATCAGCTCTGATAATATGACTGAGGTACACCATTTTACTTCAGAGAATAGTCAATTGATATCCAATATAGTAGGTTGTATAGATATTGATGAGAACACAGGTGAAGTGTTTATCGGTACAGAGAAAGGACTGTGCTCCTATATGAGTGGCGTGACAGAACCTATTAAGGAAATGACCAAAGATAATGTCTATGCCTATCCTAACCCTGTCACACCTGACTTCACTGGAATGATTACCATTACAGGACTTATGGACAATGCTCCAGCGGAGCACTTATCAAACAAGGAAGAAGCAGTGGAAGAATCTTCCAGTGGGACGGCAAAGACAAAGACGGTAAGCGAGTGGCCAGTGGCGTCTATATGGTAGCCATCGCAACAAGTGCAGGTGAAAAAGGAACAGTATGCAAAATTGCAGTCATCAACTAATTCTCCCATTAATTTTAGTATTTATCATACTGCAATTAATAATATTAGCTATCTTTGGATATACACCATATCCGGATAGTGAAGGATATATTTGGCTGGCTCAAGATAGTATAGCTCATCAGGATATTTATCCTGTTGGCTCAGAACTAAATCAGTATCCATTCTTATGGAATATTGGTGCCATCAATATGGTTTGGCTGTCATTGGTATGCTTTAACTCTATCATACCTCTACTCGTTTTCTATTCTGTTTTGAAAGGAATCACCGCTTGGTTATTCTACCAAATTACCAAAGAGACAATCAATCATCAAGTAGCATTCATCGCACTGATTATCTATCTGATATATCCTGCTAATTATGGTGAGTCAACCTCAACACTTAGTGAATTACCATTTATGTTCTTCAGTATGTTAGGTATCTATCTTTGTCTAACAAAAGGATTTGGAATACTTGGAGGTATATCACTGGCGATAGCGAATTGGTTCAGACCAATGGGAATTGTTTTCCTATTGGGCATATTAGTGTATTTCCTTTTTTCTCATCGAAAGAAAATAGTGCACCCTATCATTGGCTATGTACTGATGATTTGCGTCATTGGAGGGCTTTCTATGAAGCGTACAGGACTTTTCCTCTACCAAGCTAAAACAGGATGGATGGCATTGATGGATTATTCTTCTAATCATGCTACAGAATCAATGCAAATCAGAGAAAGTACAGATTGGAATGTATCACAAAAGGATTCGGCTTGGCAATCACTTTTTATGGATTGGGTAAAAGATCATCCCATAGAATATATCAAACAGATGCCTCCTAAATTAATCAATACCTACCTATCTGATAATGTCAATATGTGTGCCTTTATTCCCGACAAAGCCAATCAAGAATATATGTATGAGGAAGTGAGTATGAATACCCTTATTCACAACTTTCCACGATTATCACCAGTACAATGGTTGACTGTACTTAATTTCTTCATTTATTTGGTGATTATCATCACATCGATGAGTAGTTTATTCTACTTTAGATTAGATACCCATCTATTACCTGTCAGCATCATTGCTCTAGGTACTTTACTTTTACTATGTGTAGGTCATGGAGAAGCACGGTTCCATATTCCTTTCATGCCCTTTATAATCATGATGGCAGCAAATTCCATTAAGCATGACAGATAATATGAGTAAAGAACAAAGTACCATTTTGAAAGGAATAGCCATTTTACTTATGCTCATTCTTCATCTTTTTAATCATGAAGAAATTCTTACTCTATGCACGCCACTAATATATATTAATGATAAACCATTAATAACATACTTGGTAAAAGCCTCTAATCCTGTTGCTTTCTTTATGATATTGAGTGGTTATGGATTGACCTATCTGTATACGCATAATAGGCTAAACTTAAAAGACCAAATACGCCGCTTACTACGACTTTATATACATTACTGGGTTGTATTAGCTATTTTTGTTAGTATTGGACATTATATTAATCCTAATATATATCCTCATAGTTTTATACATCTCTTAGGTAACATCTCAGGTCTTTTCTGTTCGTATAATGGTGAAACTTGGTTTCTTCTTCCTTATTCTATTGTCTGTTTGTCATCCTATAGGATTATTAAACACGTCTATAATATGAAAAGCAGAAAGATTATCATAACTACCATATTATGTTATGCTATCGTCTTTCTTAGTGCACGACATTTAGGATACAACCTTCCAGGCAATAAACTGCTTGACACACTACTCATACAACCAGTTTATTGGGTTCAGTTGACTTTTTACTTTTCTCTTGGAATTCTTCTCTATCGATTACTTGAGAACAAGCCAAAATTCATTAAGAATGCCTCTCAATCTATATACATTCTATTACTATGCTTAGCCATCGTAGTAAAATGCCAGTTTAAAATCACCATAGTCGATGGTCTTTATGCACTCATGTTTATATTTTGTTTCCTTCACATTAAAATAAACGGTTACTTAGCCTCCATACTATATGAACTTGGTCGTTGTTCTATGCCGATGTGGATGACCCATACTTTCTTTTGTGTTTATTTATTTCCTGACTTCATCTATGGATTCAAATATCCATTGCTAATATTTACCGTACTTGTTTTAATAAGTTACCTCTCAGCAATACCAATTATGTGGATAGGTAAAAGAATTATTAATTGCATGAAAATATGAGAAAAAATATCTACATTAAAATCTTTTTTATTATAAGCATAATTTTTCCAAATGTTATATTTGCTGATGAATATGACGATAATAATTATCGTTCTGAAAATAGTAGCATAAACATTGAACAAAGTAATCTGCCTATTGTATTCATTGATACACGTCATGGTTCTGATTATCCGAATATCATTCACAAAGACTATGACATAGTTGCTCGAATGAAAATCATTATGAATAAAGATGGTATTAACTTTGGCGATACTATTATCTATCCAAATCAAACAGTTAATTATGAGGGCTGGGTATCTATTCAATATCGTGGTAATACATCTTTTTCAGCATCAGAAAAGAAACCATTTAATTTTAAAACATTGGTTACAGATAATGTAAACGCAAAAAAGCAAAAAGTAGAAATTATGGGTATGCCTAAAGATAATAAATGGACATTGCTTGCACCATATAACGATCGTAGTTTGATTCGAGATGCACTCATGTTTCAATTAGCACGACCATATTTTGATTATGTACCTCGAGTACGTCACTGTGAACTTATTCTTGATGGATATTATTATGGTATATATGTTATGGCTGAAAAACCAAGCAAAGGGAAATACAGACTGAATCTTGACGATCCTGGTGATAATGGCGATGAACTGACTGGTGGTTATCAATTGGAAGTTGATCGCGACGATGAGCAATATTACTATCGCTCTAAACATATTATGAAAGATAAAAATGGTAAACCATATATTTACAATAATAGTACTGTATTTCAATATAAACATCCTGACTATGAAGAAATGACCACTGAGCAAGTGAATTATATTCAAAATCAAATAGACCTTATGGAACAAACTCTAGACAGTGATGATTTTACTGACTCTGAAAAAGGGTATAGAAAATACTTGGATCATATATCATTTATTGACCAACAACTTTCACAAGAAGTGTCTGGTAATATTGATGGTTATAGACTAAGTACCAATATTTATAAAAAACGTGATTCACAGGATCCACGATTTAAAACAACTTTATGGGATTTTAACTTAGCATTTGGCAACGCAATGCAGATGGGTGGTACAAAAACAGATTATTGGGTGTATCAAAATACATATGTATCTGATTATGACTATAAAGTACCATTTTGGTGGTCAAGAATGATGGAAGATCCTGCTTATGTAAATGATTTAAAAGCAAGATGGAAACAATATCGTGAAGGATCATATAGTGATAAAGCAATAGAGTATACTATTGATTCCTTAGTAAATCATTTAAAAATAAATGGTGCATTAGAGAGAAATAACAAAGTTTATAACATGTTTGGAGACAAATGGGTATGGCCTGTACCTAACTTTGAAACAAACAATACGTATGAAAAAGAAATTAATTATTTGAAAACTTGGTTGAAAGAACGTATTAACTGGCTTGATGAACAATTAGAATTTCAGCCTGAATATACAGGTATCAAAACTGAAATAAAAAAAGATGATAAACAAGTTATAGGATATTATAATCTTCAAGGAAAATTATTAACTAAACCTCAAAAAGGCATCACAATCATACGATATAAAAATGGAATTCCTAGTAAAATAATCACCAAATAATCATTTTTATTTATTCAAATGATTGAAATTAATGAAAATAATCTAAATGATATGTGGCATCATCAGAAAAAGACGTTGTTTGAGAGACAATTTTCTGTTCAACTTTTTTAAATCAGAAAGAATATCCAGATAGAATGGAGATTGTTTCCATTTCATTCGAGGCTCACATGTAACAACAGCAAAGAGATTCACTAAACGATCATCTATCATTTCAGATAGAAATTCTTCATATTTTTCTGATGGTATAGCTGATTTTCTTAATTCATTCAGTTCATAGCAATATTCTGCAGTCCAATGAAACGTATTACAGGTATGCTCCTCACCTTTATTATATACAGAT
>ONWA01000009.1 GCA_900321425.1 uncultured Prevotellaceae bacterium
GCCGTGAAGCGGCTGATGTATGGGAAGGCTGGCATTGAGCTATTGAAGAACAAACTTGTATTGGAACATGTACTTTTCAACTAAATTGCAGAAGAACCACCGAAATCAGGAAAAGACATAGCGTTGACAGTTTCTTTGTGTTACAGATTACAGATTACAGTTTTATTTTAGACCAGTAAATAGGCACGAATGAAATTTAAGAATTATATAATATATTATATATATTATATAATTCTTATTATATTTTATCATGATTTCTCATCCTGTACACCTACCCAGAAAAAAACTGTAATCTGTAATCTGTAACAGACAAGCTTATGTGAGAAACTTTCGTAACTCATTCTATTTCAGATGGATAATATCTTTCCGCCGTGTGGTCGGATTCTTGCTCTTGAAGTCATGTTTGATGGCATCAGCGAACACGCCAGCCTCCATTTTTCCTCTTTTTGGGTGTGTTTTAGTATAACAGAGGGACGGTTATGTTATACATAATGAAAGTCGAAACAATCAAGTGCACTTTACTGGATGCAAAGTTAGGGAGAATTTCTGAAACTTCCAAATAAATGGTGAAATCTTTGGTTTTTACAGATATTCTTTGTATTTTTGCAAACTGTTAACGGATTACATCGATATGAAGAACGACATACGACAGGAACTATTGAAACTTCAAGTCCTACAAGGTATTGACTTTGTAAGACAGTTGAAGTTGATTGTATCTCGTAAGGAGTTCCGTCCACTTGGCACAGATCCTGAAATTTTTCTGGTTGGCGGTAAGGCTGACACTGACTATCCTCGCCTTCTAGATGCTGCTAGGAAAGCTGTTGCTCTTGGCTATCGTGTCTATATGCTACCTAATCCGCACGGCATCCGTACCGCTGATTTCATTTTTGAGCGAAAAGGTGTTTACAGGATGTACGATCTGAAGACCGTACACGGAAAAAGTTCTGTTGACACACAGCTTCTTGATTCCATTGGCCAAGCCAATCGCATACTGCTCAATATGACCTCTGATTATAATCCACGTATCCTTGCCAAAGATATACGTCGCTATTTTGAACGGAATTCCCAAGCCGTTGAGGTACTGATAATGAAGGGAGCACGCACCATCTCAGTAATCCGCGAGGATACCCTTGGACAGTCATATATCAGGAACTTCATGATGAAGTACAGACAAAAATAAAGAGCTATCGCTGAACGACGGCTCTCTATAAAATTGGGCAGTATCGATAAAGCCTTACCCCACGCGGGATTCTACCCGGATAGCCAGAATAGTTATTCTGACGTTGCAAAGATAAGCGTTTAATTTCAATTTTGCAAGGAAATCACCAAATATTTTAAGTTTTTAGGGGAAAATCGACTCATTATCAAAATCTTTTTATATATTTGTGAAGGCGTGGTTCGGCTATGAAGCCACCGATGACAGGATCTGGGAGGTGTGCCACCGTGCTCTCGTCGACGGCGAGCCGCAGGAGGGCTGGAACGAGCTGCCTATCCCCAGTCTCACGAGCTGCCTATCCCCAGTCTCTATCCGCTGAAGCACCGCGAGCTGCTACGGGCGATCGTCAGCGTGCAGTTGGGCATCAGTTTCTACAAGATAGACCTGAAAGCCCTCGACAGCGCCTACAGCATCGCCTTCCCGACGAGTACTCCGATTAATAAGAGTAAGAAAAAAGTGAAAAGTGAAAATACTCTCCTGTCCTGAGTTCCTAGCTGCCACCCACAAAAAAAGACGCAGGGGAAAATCTCCTGCGTCCTTTTATATTGATTGAGGCTATGCCTCAGAAAACTTACTCATCGAAGAAGCCTCTGCCTTGACGGCTTTCAGCCTCACCCGTTGCACCATCGTTGCTGACACTAACGTTAAGTCCATCACCACTGAGGCTACCCAAAAGCTTTTCAACCTTCAGAGTAATACATTCTGTCTTGGGCTCAATATATGTTTTTTTCATTTCTGTGTCCTCCTTTAATTATTTGATGATTACTTTCTTTCCATTCACAATATAGAGACCTTTGCTTGGGTTCATTACACGCTGACCATTCAGGTTGTAATACTCACGAGCGCCTTCTTTAACTGTCTCTGGGTTTACATCAACAGCCTCAATACCTGTTGTTTCGTCTTCGCCATCAAACCTCAGTACACGAGACTCCCCCGTTGCAGGCACTTGAGCAGAAAGCTGAAGATAAGCCTTGTTTTCGCCTACTTTCTGACCATTGGCTGCTTTGAAAGTATTGCCATTCAGGATATAGTTGTATTTGCCGCCAGTAACGCTTGCTAAGTTTCCGCCAGTACCAGCCTTGAAGGCATTGGTGCATGGCAGGTCTGCTCCTGAGCCGTAACCAAAACAATAAGTGGTACTAGCTGTACCTTTAATCAAGAAAGGATTTCCGTACTTTATTCCAGTAACATTATGAGCCTGGGCCCATGTTCCTTTGTCCTCAGCTACATAAGCGATACCACTTGTGATATCCAGATGTCCTGTGCTAACTGCCGTTGCATAGCCTGAAGTGTTAGTTTTTACAGCTTGACCACCATCAGTAGTCATTGTGGAAATATAGTATTTGTTATTACCTTGGTTTGCTGTTAAATCAACTGTTTGGGGATTACTTTTGCCTTGATTAAATTGAACGTTAATTTCACCACGGTCTGTGTAAGTTCTGTATGTATAATCTCCGCCTGTGAATGAAGCACCGGGATAAGTACCTAATAATTCTGTGCTACCTTTCCAGAGATAAATGTTAGACAACGTAACGCCATCAGCTTTATCTACAGAGAAATTATAGGTATAAACAGGCTTCTCTGTCAAATTATAATATTTCGTTCCAGATGTTTCTTCTTTAAATGTCAAATAATAAAATGAACCATCCTTTACAGATGAAATAGCTAAATCTACAGTTTTTTCATTACCTGAATCGTAATTCTTATCAATGATAAAATGAGTTTGATTTGTGTCATCTAATGTTACCGTATAATAGGTTTCACCTTCAACAGTTATAGTTGTTACTTTAACATCAGAATCGATGAACATATATTGTTCAGCACCAGTTGAGCCACCCCACTGCCAAGAGCGCATTTGTGGCCATAAACAATTGTTTTGTACGTAAATGGTTTTCGTAGCACTCGCCGTCATTACACACCCCGTTAACACGAGGAGAAGAGTAATTAATTTTTTCATACGCTTTATTAATTTTAATTATAGTTATAAGTTATCATCTATATGGGAGTCGTCTCTCGCGCGTACATATATGATTGAGGGGAGCCTCAATGATGGGGGGAACCTCAAATGTTTGGACACAAAAGAACGGAATGACGAAGTACTGCTTCTCTCCTTTCCCACAAAAGTTTTTCGAGCCGCAACGCTCTGGTTTTAAGCTCTTTCGCCACCATAAAGATGACGAAGTGATCAATTCGAGTACAAAAGTAGAAAAGTTTTCGTGAACCAACAAAAAATCTTCGCAAAATCTTACAATTTCTGCGCAAACAGCTGTGCAACAAAAAAGAGGGAAAAGAAGATCGTCGTGAAGTGATGGAGAATAGAAGAAAATCTTCCTATAATTATACTTTTTTATGATTTTCTGCTACTTGCCTCAGCTCCCAGAAGGCGACGGCAGAGGCGGCGGCAACGTTGAGCGAGTCGACCTGATGCGACATCGGGATGCGGACGGTATAGTCGGCATCACGAATCACCTGCTGAGGCAGTCCGTCGCCCTCAGTACCCAGGATGATAGCCAGACGAGGTTCCCGTTTCAGTTGGGGGTCGTCGATAGGGATAGAGGCATCGGTGAGCGCCATCGCCGCCGTACGGAAACCGAGGGCACGGAGGTCGGCCACAGGATCGTCGATCCACGTCCAGGGCACGAGAAACACACTACCCATCGACACACGCACAGCACGACGGTTCAGGGGGTCGCAGGCATCACGCGTCAACAGTACGGCATCGATGCCCAAGGCAGCCGCAGAACGGAAGATCGCCCCAATATTCGTGGTGTCGGTGACCGCATCGATGACCGCTACCCTATGCGCATCACGACAGATGACGGCAGCCTCAGGCAACAGTGGGCGCTGCATGGCACAGAGCACCCCTCGCGTGAGGGTGTAGCCCGTGAGCTGCGCCAACAGCTCGCGTTCGCCAGTATAGATAGGAAGATGACGGCAACGGGCTACAATATCAGCCGCGTCGCCGTCAATATGTTTTCGTTCGCACAATAAAGCAATGGGTTCGTAGCCCGCATCGAGAGCCACACGAATCACCTTCGGACTCTCCGCGATGAAGATGCCACGCTCCGCCTCCGTCGACTGGCGCAACTGAGCCTCCGTCAACTGACTGAAGAGCTGGGCACCTTCGTCGTATAGGGATGTGAGCGTGATCATCGGCACAGCACGACTACTCCTTGTTGGCCTTCTTACGCTCGTTGTGGTCGAGGATCACCTTACGCATACGCATCGACTGAGGCGTCACCTCCACCAGCTCATCCTCCTTGATATACTCCAGACACTCCTCGAGCGAGAGCACAGTCTTGGGGATGATACGCGCCTTCTCGTCGCTACCGCTGGCCCGCACGTTGGTGAGCTGCTTCGCCTTGGTGACATTGATGACGAGGTCGTTGTCGTGAACATGCTCGCCCACCACCTGACCAGCATACACCTCCTCGCCTGGGTCGATGAAGAACTTACCACGATCCTGCAGCTTGTCGATGGAATAGGCATAGGCCGTACCCGTCTCCATCGCGATCATCGAACCGTTGACACGACGCTCGATGTCGCCCTTGTAAGGCTGGTACTCCTTGAAGCGGTGCGCCATGATCGCCTCGCCCTGTGAGGCGGTGAGCACATTGGTACGCAGACCGATGATGCCTCGCGAAGGGATATTAAACTCGATATTCGTGCGCTCCGCCTGACTCTCCATCGAGGTCATCTCTCCCTTACGGCGCGTCACCATATCAATCATCTTCGAAGCAAACTCCTCAGGCACGTTGATGGTGAGCTCCTCGATGGGCTCACACTTCACCCCGTCGATCTCCTTATAGATCACCTGCGGCTGTCCCACCTGCAACTCATAGCCCTCGCGACGCATGGTCTCAATGAGCACGGAGAGATGGAGCACACCACGTCCGCTGACAATCCAACGGTCGTTGGCATCCTCAAACTGCTCCACGCGCAGGGCGAGGTTCTTCTCCAGTTCCTTCTCCAGACGGTCGTTGATGTGGCGCGAGGTCACAAACTTACCCTCCTTGCCGAAGAATGGCGAGTCGTTGATGGTGAAGAGCATCGACATCGTAGGCTCGTCGATGGCGATAGGCGGCAGCGGCTCAGGATTCTCCAGGTCGCAGATGGTATCTCCAATCTCAAACTTCTCCAGTCCGATGACGGCACAGATATCGCCACAGTCCACCTTGTCGATACGGGAGTGCCCCATACCGTCGAAGGTGTGCAGCTCCTTGATCTTCGTCTTCTCCTTAGAGCCGTCACGATGACAGATAGTGACCTGCATACCGTCGGTGAGCTGTCCGCGATGAACGCGTCCTACGGCGATACGACCCGTATACGAGCTATAGTCGAGTGAGGTGATGAGCATCTGGGGTGTACCCGCTATCTGCTGGGGAGCAGGGATCACCTCTACGATCTTATCCAACAGGTAGGTGATATCCGTCGTAGGCTTCTGCCAGTCCTCGCCCATCCAACCGTTCTTGGCGGAGCCATACACCACAGGGAAGTCTAACTGGTCCTCCGTGGCGTTGAGCGAGAACATCAGGTCGAACACCATCTCGTAGACCTCCTCAGGGCGACAGTTGGGCTTGTCGACCTTGTTGACCACCACGATGGGCTTCAGTCCGATCTCGAGAGCCTTCTGCAGCACGAAACGCGTCTGGGGCATCGGACCCTCGAAGGCGTCGACGAGCAACAGACAGCCGTCGGCCATATTCAGCACACGCTCCACCTCACCGCCGAAGTCGGAGTGTCCTGGAGTATCGATGATATTGATCTTCGTTCCCTTCCAGTTGATCGACACGTTCTTCGAGAGGATGGTGATGCCTCGTTCACGCTCCAAGTCGTTAGCATCGAGTACTTGGTTGCTCAGGTCCTGTCCCTCACGGAACAGGTTACCTGCCAGCATCATCTTGTCCACGAGTGTCGTCTTACCGTGGTCTACGTGTGCGATAATCGCAATATTCCTGATATCTTGCATACCTATTATATATATTACCTAAATTCATTATTCGGTTGCAAAGGTACGAATATTTATCGAAAAACTCCAAAAAAATTTGGTAGATTACACATTTATCTGTACCTTTGCAGCCGCATTTGACGAAGTACCCCGTCTCTGATGAGGGCGGCAGGCTTCAGAAAGATGCCTATTTTTAACATTTTAATCATCAACATTATGTATTTAGATCACGAAAAGAAAAAGGAGATCTTCGGACAGTACGGTCAGTCGACCACTGATACCGGATCAGTAGAGTCTCAGGTAGCCCTGTTCACCTATCGCATCAAGCACCTGACAGAGCACTTGAAGCAGAACCACAAGGACCACGTAACTGCTCGCAGCCTGACCATGATGGTAGGTAAGCGTCGTAAGTTGCTGAAGTACCTCTACAACAAAGACATCAATCGCTATCGTGCGCTGATCAAAGCTCTCGGTCTGCGTAAATAAGGAAAGACAACAAAAGAAAGAAAGCCTCGCAATTTGCGGGGCTTTCTTGTTGTTAGGTCTGCTACCCTATTTCTCAATCGTGATATTGATATTCTCTTTCTTGATATTGACGGCGTTGGTGAACGTAGCATCCTGCTTGGCGATGATATAGATATCCTTCAGGGTGATACCGTCGATAGGCATCTCAGGCAGACCGTTGAACTCCATCGCACGTCCGGCTCCGTTGCAGCGCACATCCTCGATGTTGATATTGCGGAAGATCGGTGTCTCCTCAGTCACAGGCATCTTCGTGGTGTTGTCGGGGTTGTCGCCATCGGCAATCATCTCTGCCACACTCTTGCCACCATAATACATATTGAAGGTGATGGCATCGGTCTTGATGTCGGTCATCGAGATATTCTCGATATAGATATTCTCCACGATACCACCACGACCACGCGTAGACTTGAAGCGCAAGCCGACGTCGGTGCCCAGGAACTGACAGTTGCGCACCTGGAAGTTCTTCACGCCGCCACTCATCTCTGAGCCAACCACGAAACCACCGTGACCAGCGAAGACGGTACAGCCGTCGACCACCACATTCTCGCAGGGGATGCCACGACGACGACCGTCGGCATCCTTACCGCTCTTGATACAGATACCATCGTCGCCAGCATCGAAACGAGAGTTGACGATGAGGGCATTCTTACACGACTCGAGGTCGAGGGCGTCGCCATTCTGCGCATAGGCAGGGTTGCGCACCAGCACATTGTCGATGATCACGTTCTCGCACATCAGCGGATGGAGGTTCCAGGCGGGGGAGTTCTGGAAGATGACACCCTTGAGCATCACGTTCTTACAGTTCACCAAGCTGATCATCACAGGACGAAGGAAACGCTTGTACTGGTTCCACTCTTCCTCTGACGATGCCTTCACCACGTTCATATCCGCCTTAGCCTCCGCCTGAGCATAACCCTCGCTGGGCACCCAGTAGTCTTTCTTGCTCACCACACTGCCTGGAATCTGCAACAGCGACTTCCAGTGGCTGGCGGTCACCTTGCTCTTCTTCACAGGACGCCAGTACTGTCCGTTGCCGTCGATGACACCACGACCCGTGATGGCGATATTCGTGGCACCGTTGGCACTCAGCGGAGACTGACAGCGGCGAGTGTCGAGACCCTCGAACGAGGTAGAGATGATGGGATAGAGCGACTCGTCGGCAGCAAACTGGATGACGGCACCCATCTTCAGGTGGAGATTGATATTACTCTTGAGCACGATAGGACCCGTGAGCCATACGCCAGAGGGAACAATCAGCTTGCCACCACCCTTCTGGGAGAGAGCATCGATGGCCTTCGCAAAGGCTTCCGTACACAACTGGGAGCCATTGCCCACAGCGCCGAAGTCGGCGAGGTTCACATGGTTGTCGGGAAACTCAGGAGCCTTCACCTCAGGCATACTGAAGGGCAGGTCCTTGGTGTACTTCTGATAAGGATTTGCTTGCTTACAACACTTCGAGGGATGGTCCTCGGCTTGTGCACCCACTGCCATCAGCATCATGGCGCACAGGGTCAGGATTGTTTTCTTCATTGCGTTTTTAGTTTGATTGATTTGTTTCTGGGGGCTAAGTTACGAAAAAAATCGGAAATCACACATCTATTTGTGATTTTTTCACTATATTTGCCCACATGAAACGAATTCTATACACCATACTGAGCGTGATAATCCTCGCCACCACAGTGAGGGCTCAGCCTATTTGTACGATGACCTGCTACAACGAGGACAACGGGATGTCGTCTGGCCACATCACCCAGATGCTACAGGACCGTCAGGGGATGATTTGGTTTGCCACCTGGAACGGACTCGAACGCTTCGACGGTTATGAGTTCACCAACTTCAAGTCGCATACCGGCGACGGCTGTGACATCGCCAACGACCGTCTGCGCGATATCCGACTCGCCGACAACGATGATATCTACTGCAGGATTGACAACGGGTGGTATATCTTCCACCAGGACAACGGACGGTTTGAGAAAGTCAGTCCCGTTGAATTCAAGCAACTCTCCCAGTCGTTTGAGGGTCGACAGACAAAAGGGGTACGCGGACAGGAGATCGTTCACCAGGACGCACACGGCTACCAATGGGTGATCGACACCCAGGGACAGCTCTACTATCAGACAGGCAAGGAGCGTACGGCCTATCCGATACAGGTGCCGGCAAAAGACATATACTATTACTACTCCGACCAGCAGAAGAACCTGTGGCTCATCAGCTTCAGTACGGTATATAAACTGACGTTCGACCATAAGCCAGGCAGACTCTTCCCACTGGAGCGCCCTGCGGAGGTGCGCTGTCTGTTCCTCGACCGACAGTCGCGCTACTGGATAGCCACCAAGGACGACAAGACCGTCAGCGTGTATGACCGGAAGAACCAACGGTTGGGCTACCTGACCCCACAAGGCACACTCACCCCTCATTACACCTCGTTTGGCAAAGCCGTCTACAGCATGGCCGACACAGACGACGGTCACCTGTGGCTGGGTACCAAACCCAACGGACTCTTCCGTCTGACACCCGCTATGGACCAGATAGAACAGTTCTTGCCCGAGGAGAGTGTGTACGATATCAAACAAGACCCTGCGGGTCATCTGTGGATCGCCACACTGGGAGGCGGACTCTACTGTTTCGTTGACGCCAACAGCGAGAAGCCGAAGATACGACATGCGTTCAAGGCCGTGAATGCCACCTTCCCCTCACAGATACGCTTCCTGCATATCACCAACGACGGCATCCTGCTGGCCGCTACGACGGAGGGACTGCTCGTGGGGAAGATTGACGAGGTGAGACCCGAGAAGACCGTGTTCCGTCTGCATCAGCGCGACCCCAGAAGAGTGGGAAGCCTGAGCAGCAACTCCACGATGGACATCCTCGAAGATCATAACCAACAGTTCTATGTGAGTACGGAGAGTGGCGGCATCAACCGCAGCAAGACCAACGACCTACTCCATGAGACACTCGACTTCAAATACTATAACGAGGAGTCGGGCATGATCTCCGATATCGCACAGTCGATGATCGAGTACCAGAACACCATCTGGATTCTCAGCAGCAATAAACTGATGACGCTCCGTCCAAGAGAGAAAAACGCATCGGGATACCTCGACTGGCATTTCTTCAAGGAGAGCTACCACTTCTCGGAAGCCCACCCCATCCAACGGCCTGACGGCAACTGGCTGTTCCCCCTCACACAGGGGGCACTGCTACTGGAGGAGCATGACTTCCAGAGAGCCTCCTACCAGCCACCCATCGTCCTGACCGGCATCGATATCCAAGGCGGTGAACCCCGCTGGACCGTCAGTCGTATGGAGACACTCGAACTGAACCCTGAGGAGCGTAGCGTTACTGTGTACTTCGCAGCCCTCGACTACGAAGGAGGGGCCTCCATCAGCTATGCCTTCAAGATGGACGACGAGAAAGAATGGAACTATATCGGACATAACCGTGCCGCCTCGTTTGCCAGTCTGAAACCAGGCACCTATCACCTGCAGATACGCTCTACCGACAGTAACGGTATGTGGGCAGACAATATCCGTACACTCACCATCGAGGTGAAACCCACCTTCTGGGAGGCGTGGTACGGACAACTGCTCATCCTACTGATGACTATCGCAGTCGTCGCCATCATTTTCCACACCTATTTATATATAAAGAAGCTGAAAAGACAGCAACGGGAAACCCTCGAGGCCTATCTCACCCTGCTCAACACCCAGCCGCAGACAGCACCTGCCGTACCATCGGCACAGGCTCCTGCCACCCAGCTCAACACAGAGGACGAGGCTTTTATGTCGAGGGTGATGACCTTCGTGGAGGCCCATCTGGGCGATGCCGACGTCAATATCGGAGACATGGCCGAGGCAGCAGCCACCAGTAAGTCGGGACTGAACAGGAAGATGAAGTCACTGACGGGTCTGACACCTGCCGACTTCATGCGCGAGGCACGTATCAAACGAGCCTGTCAGCTGTTGAAATCATCAGAGACAGCTGTCGCCGATATCGCCTACCAGTGCGGCTTCACCGATCCCAAGTATTTCAGCAAGTGCTTCAGGAACACCCTGGGCTGTTCGCCGTCGGAATACCGTCTGAGATAGGGGTGAAAAAATCGTCAGAGAGGGGTGACTTTTGTGTCATCCCTCTATTTTGGTGCTTTTCTGCTCCCTGATTTGCAATTTTTTCCACCAATAGCTGAAGAATTCTTCCTAATTTTGCAACGTGAACAATCGGCTTTTTACAAACTACAATTAATATATTTAAACTAAAAACGAACGTATGAAACAGAAATTCAAGCTATGGTCACTGTTAGTGACGATGATCGTAGGCTTCGTGCTGAGCGCTGGTGCGGCCAAGAAGGTACACACCCTGGGCGACTCGACGATGGCTCCCTACGATGAGAACACAGAGGCCAAACGAGGCTGGGGAATGTACTTCGGTAACTTCCTCACCAACGGATGGGAGTCGATCAACTACGCCAAGGGCGGACGCGACTCGCGAGGCGGTTTCAATGAGTTATGGAAGAATGCCGAGAAAGCTGTGGAGGCGGGCGACTATGTGCTCATCCAGTTTGCCCACAATGACGGGAAGTACAATGGTATCGACAACCTGGAGCTCCAGCAGTACTATACCGACAAGGGCGATGATACCAATGCCGCTGCCGTGAAGAAAGACGGACGAGGAACAACCCCCTCGACGACGTACAAAGCGTGTCTGACGGATATCATCAATGCCGTGAAGGCCAAAGGGGCTACCCCTATCCTCGTATCGGCGGTGTCACGTTGCTACTTCGGCAGTGACGGTAAGATCACACGAGCCGGTCGTCATGACTTAGGCGACAAATACGACGCCATCATTGACAATACCATCAAGACCGGACTGAAGGTGGATGCTGACGACCACTCGATGGACTATAGCTACCAGATGAAGCAACTGGCTACAGAGCTGGGCGTGGTGTTCATCGATATGACAACAGCCACCAAGGACCTCTATGAGGACTATGGCGCTGACAAATGTCATGATGCGCTGTTCTGTGAGGGCGACAACACCCACTATAACCTGACTGGTGCGCTGATGGCAGCACGCCTGTGCGCACAACTCCTAAAAGAACAGAATATCCTCGCTGACGCTATCGAGATACCCACCGACCTGTCGGTTACGCCTTCGAAGGCTGAGATCGGCGACGTCTACGTGGGACAGTCGGGCACGAAGGAGCTCACCCTCACTGGCTTAGGACTGGAACCAGCTACCGGTACCATCACCATCAACGCCTCTGAAGGTATCCTGCTGTCTACCGACAAGCAGAACTGGCAGACGGCACTGGAGGTGAACTACGAGAGCGGAACGGTCATCAAGACTTTCTATGCCAAGGTGAACGCTACCGCCACAGGACTGTTTAATGGTACGGTGACCGCCACGATGGGCGACAGGCAGGCGACTGCCGACGTGACGATGAACGCCATCGAACTGGGTGGTGGCGATCCGTTCAGCGCCACCTGGGCACTGACGGCTAACGACGATGCCGCTGTCGACGGCAAGGCCACAGCCGCTGCCGCCAAGGTGGAGGGTATGGTGAAATATGGCAATAACGCCCAGAAGGGTATCATGGTGAGCACCAGCGAGGGCGGCGCATGGGTGAAGGCCGAGGACGACTCGCCCAACCAGTATGTGCAGTTTACGGTAACCGCTCCTGACGGACAGAAGCTCGACATCAACCACATCGCCATGAAGGTGGGTGGTCACGGTGGAGGTGGTATGCGCTGTCATGTGTACTATTCTACCGACGGCTTCGTCACCCGTACAGGAATCTATGCACCTGCGTCAATGAGTAGCGGTGTGATGAACGACGTCGACGTGACGCCTGTCATCAAACTCGAGGAGGGCGACCAGCTGCAGATTCGCGTCTATCCCTGGTACACCAGTACCGCCACAGGTAAGTGGCTCTGCATCTCTGATGTACTGGTAGGGGGACAGTCGAAGGATGCCGCTGGCGTGAATATCCCAGGTACTATCACCTACAAACTCGATAAGGGAGGACTGGCCGACAACGATGATGATGCGATCATGAATCCTACAGAACTGAGTGCCGGCTTCGCTGGCAAGAAATGGAGCTACGACGGTAGCAACGAGAAGGTGGTCATCGAGGGCACAACCTTCAATGGCGCTACTGGCGACACCAAGATGATGCAGCTGAGATATAACGCAGCTACCACTGAGACGCTGTCGACGACGGCAAACGACGACTGTACCGTCACCCTGACCCTCACCCCAGAGGACGGCTTCAGCTTCATCCCATCAAGAGTGACCTTCCTCGCAGGTAAGTTCAACTCAGGCAATCCTCACCTCACCTTTGCTGTAGAGGCAGGCAACAAGAAAGAGACGCTGAAGGACAACGTAGAGATCAATCGCAGTAAGACCACCCCACGTGTGGATCCCACACCGTTCAATGAAGAGCTGACAGGCTATACGGCTACAGCCGACGCCCCCCTGAAGTTACACTTCTCGTTCCTCAACGTACAGGGCACCCGTTCGGCTGGTATCGCCAACCTCGTCGTCGAGGGTACGCTCGTAGGCGCTGCCGCACAGGTAACGAAATATGCGCTCACCACACAGGTACTTCCTTCTACGGAGGCAGGAAGCATCAGTCGCGATCCTGACATGGAAATGTACAAGGAGGGATCTACCGTCACCCTGAAGGCCACAAAGAACTTCGGCTATCAGTTTAAGGAGTGGCAGGACGCCACAGGTGCTACTGTCAGCACTGATGCCCAGACCACCGTCACGATGGATGCTGAGAAGACGATGAAAGCCGTCTTCGAACAGATACCCGTCTATACCGTCAAGACACTGGTCACCAACGACGCAGAGCGCGACGGACTGGGTAGTATCACCCTATCTCCCAATGAACACAATGGAAAATATGAGGCAGGCACGAAGATCACCGCTACTGCCCATGAAACAAAGATTCTGAAGTTCCTCAGCTGGACCGATCAGAACGACAATGCCGCTGCAGGCACAGAGCGTGAGCTCACCGTCAGTGGCGATATGACCCTCGTGGCCAGCTACGAGGTGCAAGACTTCATCGCTGTGTTCGACGCCAGCACGACGGCGGCGTATGCGACACAGGGCTCCTATCCTTTCGCAGCCGACCTGACGTGGGATGCTAACCGCAATGCGAAGGTATCGGTAGTCAAGCAGAGCGACGGTTCACTGGTGACAGGCACCAACGCCACACCAGTAGTCCGCAACCGAGCCAACAGTGGTGTGCTCACCACCCTGAGTGGTGTGTTCCAGAATGGATATAACACAGCTGAGGTTGCTTGGCAGTACCAGTTCTCTACCGTAGGATTCACGTCGGCAAAGTTTGAGGCAGATATGGCTGCCAAGAATGCCGCTACCAAGAACTGGAAGGCAGAGATTTCCACCAACGGAACCGACTTCGCGGCACTTGGTGACAGCTGGGCTGTTACAGCCAACACGCTGACACCACTGAGTTTCCAACTGCCTGATGAAGCCATCGGCAAAGAGACCGTCTATGTACGCATCATGGGTACAGGCGATGAGCTGTTGTCTGACAAGTATAAGTTCGACGCAGGAACCTCTGCAGAAGGACTGGCCTATGCCACGAATTCAGAGAGTCAGGTTGGTAATGTCTACATCCTCGGCGAGGCTGTCGTGGAAAAGGATGAGGAGGCACCCAAGCTCGTCAGCACCATCCCTGCCAACGGTACAGAGAATGTGAGTGCCACAGGTAAGATCACCATCAGCTTCGACGAGCGTATCGAGTCGGCCAACAGCAACGGTGCCGTCACCCTGGGCGACGAGGTACTGCAACCCGCATGGAGCAGTAAGTCGGTATCGTTCGAGTACAAACAGCTCGACTACAACCAGTCGTACACCTTCACAATGCCTGCCAACTACGTACAAGACAAATCAGGCAACAAATACGGCGAGGCGATCACCTTCACCTTCACGACCATGAACCGTCCTGAGGTGGAGAAAGGACTCTACGACGCTACCGTCGCAAGCGTCGATGAGCTGGTGGCTGCCATCAACACAGCCAACAATCGTGCCGACAAGAGCACCCGCTATCGTATCTTCATCAAGAAAGGTACCTATAAGATGCCTAAGGGTGCCATGAAGCACTATATCCACCAGAACAACGAGAGGACGATTACTTACTGGGAAGGCGATCTGCCCGATCCTATCACCTATATCAAGGCGCCCAATATCTCGTTCATTGGTGAGAATCGTGACGAGACCATCATCACACAGGATATCTCCAACGATAAAGATATGCTGTTCGAGGGAGGCTTTGGTACCGTACACAAGTATGAGCAGATAGGCTATAGCGAAGTATTCCAGCTCGAGAGTACAGCCACCGCGACCTACTTCCAAGACCTGACAATCAAGAGTGGTATCAACGACAAACTGGGACGTAACCTGGCCGTTCATGACAAATCGACCAAGACCGTCTACAAGAATACCGTCCTCTACGGCTATCAGGACACCTGGACCAGCAACAACCAGAATGGTGTGTACTACTTCGAGGGTGGTGTTGTTCGCGGATGTACGGACTACCTCTGTGGAAAGGGCGATGCTTACTTCAATGGTGTGGAACTGCGTCAGGTGAAAGGCGGCTATGCTGCTGTTCCGTCCACTCCCAAGAATATCGGATGGGTATTCAAGGACTGTACCTTCAATGGCGACGGCGATGGCGTTGACGGTTCCTTCACCCTGGGTCGTCCTTGGGGGAAGGGCACACCAGTAGCCGTCTTCATCGACACCAAGATGAACGTAACGCCAAAGGCTATCGGCTGGGAAGAGATGAGTGGCGGTTGGCCTGCACGCTTCGCAGAGTACAACTCGATGTCGGAAAGCGGCTATCCTGTGGATTTGTCGAATCGTAAGACCGTCTTTGCTTCCACACATAACAACAATCCTGAGCTCACTGCAGATGAGGCAAACGAATATAGTGATATGAGCAGAATGTTCAGTGACTGGCAGCCTACCCTGCTCACAGAAGAGGCTCCTGCTGTCACCGACGTGGTGCTCGACGGTAATATCCTCTCATGGACAGGCAACAGCTACGCCCTGCTCTATGCCATCTGCATCAACGACGAGGTGGCCGCCACGACGACAGAGACATCGTATGACATCAGTTCGCTGAAACCGGCTGCGTCGCGTGGCAACGCACCCAGCGCTACTCCTGTATTCTCCGTACGTGCCGCTAATGCGATGGGTGGCTTGAGTGCTCCTGTTATCGCCCAGGATCCTACTGGCATCAGCGAGATCAACACCAACGACGCAACGACCATCTCCACAGAAATCTTCACCGCCGACGGAAAGCGTGTGAGCACCTTGCATCATGGTATCAATATCGTACGCTACAAGATGGCCAACGGTTCTGTCAAGACTGTGAAAGTTATGAGATAGATTATTATAGTTTTAGTTAGTTAAGGGTGCTCACGTCGAGAGACGCAGGCACCCTTTTTTGGACGGCATCAGTCAAGTATCTCGCGCAGGGGAATCATCACGAAGTCGCGCTCGTACATCAGAGGATGAGGAATCTTCAGGTCGGGCTCATCGACAATAAGGTCGTCATAGAGCAGGATATCGATATCGATAGGACGGTCGTGATAAGAGGTGAGAGGTGAGAGGTGAGAGGTAAGAGGTCTCTTGGTGGCGTGTTCCAGGGTCTTTCCTAAGTCGCGCTCGATCTGTTGGGTAAGGGACAGTACCTCACGAGGGGTCTTGTTGGTGGCACAACACACAGCAGCATTGAGGAAAGGGTGAGCAGACTCGAATCCCCAGGGCTCCGTCTCGATGAGTGATGAACAGCGTAGCACCTCTCCTACCCGTTCGCCGATGAGACGGATAGCCTCCTGAATCACTGTCGCTCGGTCGCCGAGATTGGCGCCGAGCGACAAGTATACTTGATGTTTCTTCATCATGAGGAATCAATCGTCGACGATCAGCAGGGCATCGCCATAACAGCCAAACTGGAAACCCTCGCGGACGGCCTTGCGATAAGCGTCCATCACAATATCATAACCACCAAAGGCAGCGGTGAGCATGAGCATGGTGGACTCAGGATGGTAGAAGTTGGTGACCATCGCATTACACATTCCAAAGTCGTAGGGAGGGAAGATGAACTTATTGGTCCATCCGTCGAACTCCTTCAGCATACCGTCGGTACCTACGGCCGTCTCTGTAGCTCGCATCGTAGAGAAGCCTACAGCACAAACACGATGACCATTGGCCTTCGACTCGTTAACGATGTCGCACGCCTCACGACCGATAATCACCTGCTCAGAGTTCATCTTATGTTTGGTGAGGTCCTCGACCTCGATACCATCGAAACAACCCAGGCTGCAATGGAGGGTGATAAAGGCGGAATTGATGCCGCGTATCTCCATCATCTTCATCAACTCACGACTGAAGTGCAGACCAGTGGCAGGAGCAGTAACGGCACCCTCGTTCTTGGCATAGATGGTCTGGAAATTCTCCATGTCGATATCCTCCACAGGACGACGGTCTACGATATAATGAGGCAGCGGAGCAGAACCCAAGGCAAACAGCTCGCGTTTGAACTCATCGTGAGGACAGTCGTAGAGGAAACGAAGCGTACGTCCACGACTGGTGGTATTGTCGATGACCTCAGCCACCATCGGACCATTCTCCTCAAAGAACAGTTTGTTGCCGATACGAATCTTACGGGCTGGTTCCACGAGCACATCCCACAGACGCAGCTCCTCGTTGAGCTCACGCAACAGGAACACTTCGATCTTAGCATCGGTCTTCTCCTTCGTACCATAGAGACGAGCTGGGAACACCTTCGTGTCGTTGAAAACAAAAGTATCGCCATCATCGAAATAATCGACGATATTACGGAAGTTCAATGACGGTGATGACTCGATGGACTGACTCTTACGGTGGATGACCATCAGTCGGCACTCATCACGACGATAGATCTTCTCTTCCGTACCATCCTCGTTCTGGAAGGTACGGTGGGTGGGCTCTAAGGCAATCTGGCTCTCAGGGAGCTTGAATTTAAACTGTGATAGCTTCATATCTGTAAATTATCGTTGTCAAAGTTATTTTTCGAGTGTCTGACCATCGAGCCAGACAGGGAACTCATCGAAGGTGAGACAGTCATGGATGCTCACATCGCCCACCCTCGTCCTACAGAGGGCAGTGAGGTAGGCACCACTATTAAGGGCACAGCCGATGTCGCGTGCCAGCGAACGGATATAGGTTCCTTTACCACACGCCACACGGATGCTCATCTGCATCGTAGCTGGGTCGAAAGCTGTCAGTTCGATCTCGTCGATACGTACAGGCTTAGCTGCAAGCTCCACCTGTTCACCCTTACGCGCCATCTTGTAGGCACGATGACCATCGACCATCACCGCCGAGAAGAGGGGTGGCACCTGCATGATATCACCCACAAACTGAGGTAGCGTGGTCTCGATCAGCTCACGCGTGATATGCGTGGTAGGATAGGTGGCGTCGACCTCGTGTTCCATATCATAACTGGGTGTGGTGGCACCCAACTGGAGGGTAGCCGTATATTCCTTCGTATGCTGTTGGAGACGTTCTATCTGTTTGGTGGCCCTACCCGTACAGAGGATGAGCACACCCGTCGCCAAGGGATCGAGCGTACCTGCATGACCCATCTTCACCCGTTTCACCCCCACCTTTTTCGAGACGAGATAACGGATATGTGCCAATGCCCCAAAGCTCGACATACGATAGGGCTTGTTGATATAGAAATAAGCTCCCTCTGTCAGATTCATGTTAGTCGACCATTGCAAGTGAATGTCCTGTCAGCAACAGGATGATGATGACACCTCCCACGATGATGCGGTAGATACCAAAAGCCTTGAAACCGTATTTCGTCAGGAAACTGACAAACCACTTCATGGCAAACAGTGCTACGACAAAAGCAACCACGCAGCCCAACAGTAGCATGGTGATATTATGTGGAGTAGCCCATGCAGCATCCTCTTTCAGCAGGTCGAGTAAGTCGAGTAATGTCGCTCCTGCCATCGTGGGGACAGCCAAGAAGAACGAGAACTCGGCAGCACGTTTGCGAGTGAGCCCTTGTGTCATACCACCAACGATGGTGGCCATCGAACGGGAGACACCAGGAATCACGGAGATACACTGATAGAGACCAATCTTAAAGGCACGCGACTCGTTGACCTTATTCTCATCACTGCCCTTATTGAACAACTTGTCGCAATAGAGCATGAAGATACCTCCCACCACCAACATGATAGCTACCACCTCGACACTGTCGAGCAGCCAGTCGAGCAAGCCCGACTTCTTAGCCAGCAGTCCGATAACGACGGCAGGCAACACTCCTACGATCAAGAGCCAGTAGAACGAGAAACGGTGCTTCAGCTTCTGCCAGGCGCTGCTACCTGCAGGCGCTGGGGTGTTATCAAACTGAAAGAAACGTTTCCAGTACAGACAGACCACAGAGAGGATGGCACCAAACTGGATGATAAAGGTGAACGCATGCACGAAAGGATCACCCTGGGGAACATTCAACAGGTTCTGCGTGATGATCATGTGACCTGTAGAAGATACGGGCAGGAACTCCGTCAGTCCCTCAACGATAGCGATGATAACGGTTTCTATCCAATCCATAGTTATCCTTCTTGGGTGTCTTTGGGTTTATACATAACAGCACCAATCATCGACAGGAAGCCTACCAGACAAACGACGGGAGCTACCTTGATACGACGGGCACTGAAGATATCGGGCTGATAAGCGTCGGCAGTAGAGCCAGGACCCGCCATCAGGATAAAACCCAACACCACTACAGCCATACCGACAATCAGCAGGATGTAGTTCATACGGGTAAATGCAAAATTTCTCTTATCCATGATTTCTCTTCTTTAGATCTTATACAATTCACCAGCCTTCATCCTGAGGAAACGGTTGACGGCCAGATAGGAACACAGCATCGTGATGAGCACACCAAAGAGCAGAACCGCAGCACCTGTGATGGCCAGTTCCTTCCAAGTAACCAGTACCAACAAACCCGGCTCGTACTCACAGAAAGCATAGAAGCAACCTCCCAATACCGACAGAGCGATGAAAGCAGCGATGATGCCTACGGTCACACCACGACGGAGGAACGGTCTTCTGATAAAGCCCCACGAGGCACCCACCAGTTTCATCGTATGGATGATGAAACGACGGGAGTAGATACTCAGACGTACCGTATTGCTGATGAGCGAGAACGATACGAAGGTGAGTAACACAGCAAGCACCAGAAGAACGATGCTCACCTTACGCAGATTGACATTCACCTTATCCATCAAGTCTTCCTGATAGGCGACATCCGATACACGTGCATCCTTCGTCAGCTCCTTCGCTATCCAGCGCAGAGAGTCGCGGTTGGCATAGTCGGCATTCAACTGTATCTCGAGCGTAGCCACAAAGGGGTTGAAGCCTAAGAACTCGGAGGGATCACTACCCATCGCCTCACACTGCTCCTTCTTGGCCTGGTCCTTACTGATATAGTCGATATTCTTAGAATACGGACGATGATACAGGTAACGACAATAGAGATGGGCATCGTTCACCGTTACACTGTCGCGCAACATCACCGTCACCGTCAGGTTCTCTTTCACATGACGCGAAAGGTTGTCGGCAGTAAGTACTGAGAAAACGATCATTCCCAACAAAACAAGTACCATTGAGGTACTGATACAAAGCGTTACCATCTGCATGCCGAAAGGCTTGCCTGCTACTGTTTTTCTTTTCTTTCCCATTTCCTTTAGGACATGATACACCAAAGTTGGCGCAAAATTAATACAATTTGGCCGATTTCCAAAGAATTTTTCGATTTATTTGGCAATTTGTCAATTTATCCGTACCTTCGCAGCCATTATGAGTACAGTTATTTATCCCTCACCCATCTTCGGACCCGTACACAGCCGTCGACTGGGTGTCTCACTCGGCATCAATCTGTTGCCTGGCGACGGAAAGGTGTGCTCCTTCGACTGCATCTACTGCGAATGTGGCTTCAATGCCGACCACAGGGCGCACCAGAAGATGCCTACCCGCGAGGAGGTAGCAGCAGCGCTGGAGAAGCGGTTGCAGGCAATGTGTGCAGAAGGACAGCTACCTGATGTACTGACCTTCGCTGGCAATGGTGAGCCTACCGCCAATCCGCAGTTTGCTGAGATTATCGATGATACCATCCGTCTGCGCGACCGTTACTGTCCAAAGGCGAAGGTGTCTGTACTGAGTAACTCGACCTTCATCCACCGTCCATCGGTGCATGACGCCCTGATGCGCGTAGACAACAATATCCTGAAGCTCGACACTGTCGATGCAGCCTATATACAAAAGGTGGATCGTCCAGTGGGCAACTATGATGTGCAACAGATCATCGAGGGACTGAAGCGTTTTCACGGGCACGTCATCATCCAGACGATGTTCATGAAGGGAGATGGTACCGACAATACAGGCGACGAGTATGTGGGTCCTTGGTTGGAGGCTGTCAAGGAGATTACGCCTCAGCAGGTGATGATCTACACCATCGACCGTGAGACACCTGACAAACTCCTGCAGAAGGCTACCCATGAGGAGTTAGATCATATCCGCGACAGGGTGATTGCAGCAGGCATCCCCTGTCAGGCATCCTACTAAAGAAAAGATGTCTGCAGCGAATGTACAGACACAAAAAAAGGTGCTTCTCGCGAAGCACCCTATTCATTTTCAGAATATCCCTTAAGCAGGCAGACTGATAGCCTCAGATGGGCAAACATCAGCACATGTGCCGCACTCTGTGCAAGCGTCAGGATTGATTGAATACTTGTCACCCTCAGAGATTGCTCCTGCTGGACACTCATCGATACATGTACCGCATGCGATACAGTCGTCACCAATTACGTAAGCCATAATTATAAATGTTTAAAATTAAAAATACCAATAAATGATGATGCAAAGGTAAACAAAAAATTTATATATTACCTAATTTTTGGGAGATATTTTTTATAATTTATACGCTGTCGAAATAAAAATCTATATAATAAGAACGTTACTTTTCCGTTATTAACCATATATGAAAAGAATAGCAACAATTATCACGATGTGCGCCGTCACCTTAGGAATGGTGGCACAAGAGCTTAAGGTACAGAATAAGCCCTATATTGATTTCCGTCCCTTACATTTCGGTATCCTCGTGGGTATGAACTTCCAGGATATCGAGTTTCAGAATGTAGGTATGCAGACCGTCACCCTCGAGGACGGCACACAGGTGGAACAGTTGATTACCTGTGATGCCGACAAATGGAACCCTGGTTTCAACGTGGGTGTGCTGGCCGACCTGCGACTGGGAAAACACTTCTCCCTTCGTCTGTCGCCCAGTATGTTCTTTGGTGCCAAACATCTGGTATTCCGTAACTTCAACGAGCTCGACGAGTTGGGTAATCCCATGGAGATAACACAGGACCTAAAGAATACCTACTTGGCATTCCCCCTGCACCTGAAGATGTCGGCAGAACGTTTCAACAACTACCGTCCTTACATCACGGCAGGTATCAACTATATGGTAAACCTGACTGGCAAGGATCAGGATATCATCCAACTCAAACGTACCGATTTCTTGGTAGAGGTGGGTATCGGCTGCGATTTCTACCTGCGTTACTTCAAACTCATCCCAGAGTTGAAGTTCTGCTATAGCTTAGGCAACAGTCTGGATACCAACCATCCTAACGAACTGACAGATGTCAACAAACGGGTGTTTGCGACATCTGTCGATAAGAGCAGGAACCAGATGTTCGTCTTTACGCTTTATTTCGAGTAGAGGTCGACCACCAGTTTCCCTACAAGTGCGGCGTGCTTGCCGTTCTGGTCGTCAGCCACCTGTTTGCCGTCGAGGTTCTTCAAGTATTGCACCTCTTTCATAAACGTGTGCGAGTGTCCACCCAGCACGATGTCAATGCCTCGTGTGTCTGGGATGAGTTCCTCATCGGAGTAGTCGGAGATATCCCATCCTAGGTGCGATAGACAGATGACCACATCGCATTTCTCCTGATTTCTGAGAATGTCCACCATCTTCCTCGTCACTTCAGCAGGGTTGAGGTATTTCACACCTACACAGTTTTTTCCTGATACCAGTCCCTGTAGTTTGGCTCCCAGTCCGAAGACGCCTACCCTCACCCCGTTGCGCTTCAGCACGACATAGGGTTTGACAAGACCTTCGCACACCGTTCCTGTGAAGTCGTAGTTGGCACAGACGATGGGGAATTTGGCCATCTTGAAGACACGAGCCATATTCTCGAGTCCGAAGTCGAACTCATGGTTGCCGATGGTCACCGCATCATAGCCCATCCTGTTCATCAGTCCTATCTCCACATCGCCTTTGAACATGGTGTAGTAGGACGATCCCTGCGAGAAGTCGCCGCTGTCAAACAGCAACAGGTTTTTCGGATGTTCCTTCCGCTGTTCCTTAATCATCGCAATTCTCCTGATAAATCCTCCTCTGCCAGCGATGGCCGTATCAGCCAACAACTCCTTCAGGGGTAGGATACAACTATGGGTATCGTTGGTATGCAGGATCACCAACTGCTTATGTTTCTTCGCCTCTGCCCCTGTCGCTACGACGAGCAGCAGCATGATCAGCCATATATATCTCTTCATCTTCTTCATGTCTGTCCTCCTTTCCTTATCTTACAACAATCCTTCCTTCTATCTTCGCATCCACCACTTCACCCATCTTCTGCTTCTCCTTGAAGTAGTTGACGATGATATAGCGTGTGTTGTTACTATCCTCCGTAGGCGACACGATATCTGTCCCGTCCCGGAAGGCCGTCATCTTATCGTTGCCCTGCAACAGATAGTCGATTGTCGTCACCCGATAGCTGGCAGCAGGATCAATCTCCTTGCCATGCAGACGGACGGATACGAGCTGGTGATCTTTGGTGATGACCATCTCCACACCTTTACTCACACCCTCGCCACCTGTCTGCGCCATCTGTTGGAAGAGCTCCAGCAGTTTGGCTCCTGAGAGGGTGATGAAACAGATCTTATTCTCAAACGGTGCCACATCGAGCACATCGCCGTAGGTCACCTCGCCTTTGGTGAGTGCCGCACGGATGCCACCCATGTTATACACGCCCAGAACAGGTTGTTCGTTGTAGAACTTACCTGCCCACACAAGGATGTCGGCCAAGAGGTTCGAGAGTTTGCTTTCTGGTCTGTCGGCTACCATATCGCAGGCCACCACGCCCACCACAGGTCCCATGACACTGTCTACCTGTTGTTTGTAGGGAGCAAGGAAGGTCAACGCCTCTTGATCGAGGGCAGCGTCGTAGCGTTTGTCAACGATCACCCTACTGCCCTTCACGTCTGCCATCTGATAGTGGGTTGTGCAGGATGTCGTCAACAGCAACAGTGCCAGACATCCTTTCCATAATCGTATTTTTTTCATGATTGGTTAGTATATATTTGTGGCAAAAATAAGAAAAAATGCCCAAATACGCAAAAAATATCTCCAAAAAGTTGTGTATTTCTTCAGTTCTTCGTAATTTTGCAGCCGCTTTCCGCGTAATCGCTGGCAGGAAGTAACGTGTTGCCTGTTATGTTGCGTAGGAACGATACAACAAATTTAATTATTAAGTAACAATGGATTTAATTAAAGTTGCTGAAGAAGCATTTGCAACCGGCAAGAAGTTCCCAGAGTTCAAGGCTGGTGACACCATCACTGTCGCTTACAAAATTATCGAGGGTACAAAGGAGCGTATTCAGCTCTACCGTGGTGTTGTGATCAAGATCGTAGGTCATGGTGAGAAGAAGCGTTTCACTGTTCGTAAGATGTCTGGTACTATTGGTGTAGAGCGTATCTTCCCTATCGAGTCACCAAACATCGACAGCATCGAAGTCAACAAGGTTGGTAAGGTTCGTCGCGCTAAGCTTTACTATCTGCGCAAGCTCACAGGTAAGGCTGCTCGTATCAAGGAGAAGCGCACTGCTGTGGTTAGCGAGTAATCACCGTACCTGCACAACATAAAGAAGGAGTCGTTACGACCCCTTCTTTTTTTTGTTGCCCATCCGTCGCCTATCGCTTATGTCGGTTGGCGCGCTGCTCACGATACTTCGCTTTCTGACGGGCAGAGCCTGAGCCGTGAGCTCCTGTGATATATTTCTTTTTCTTCGCCTTGGTTTTCACCTTGTCGTCCTCCTTCTTCGGTCCTCCCCCTCGTCCGAAGGAGATACCGTTTTCGAGGATACTCTGAAAATCGTCGTCCTTACCCATAGGATTCTTTTTTTAATGATGGAACAACCTTACACCTGTGAACGCCATCGCGATACCATACTTATCACACGTCATGATGACATGGTCATCACGTACTGAACCGCCTGCCTGGGCGATATACTCTACGCCACTCTTATGGGCTCGTTCGATATTGTCGCCAAAGGGGAAGAAGGCGTCCGATCCGAGTGCCACCTTCGTATTCTTGGCTATCCACGCTTTCTTCTCCTCCATCGTCAGCACCTCAGGCTTCTGGGTGAAGAACTGCTCCCAGGTGCCGTCGCGCAGCACATCATCATGATCCTCAGAGATATACACATCGATGGTATTGTCGCGGTCGGCTCTGCGGATACCCTCCTTAAAAGGCAGGTTCATCACCTTCGGACACTGGCGTAACCACCAGATATCTGCCTTGTTACCTGCCAGACGTGTACAGTGGATACGGCTCTGCTGTCCGGCTCCGATACCAATGGCCTGTCCGTCCTTCACATAACATACGCTATTCGACTGGGTATACTTCAGGGTGATAAGAGCGATGATAAGGTCGCGCTTGGCCTCCTGTGTGAAGGTCTTGTTCTGTGTAGGGATATTCTCAAACAGGGCAGGATCATCGAGTTTGATCTCGTTACGTCCCTGTTCGAAGGTAATGCCATACACCTGTTTGCGCTCGATGGGCTCAGGCTGATAGGTAGGGTCTATTTTGATGACATTATACGTACCCTTGCGCTTGTCTTTCAGGATGTCGATAGCCTCTGGGGTGAAATCGGGTGCGATGACACCATCACTCACCTCACGCTTCAACAAAAGGGCAGTCGTAGCGTCGCAGGGATCACTCAGTGCCACAAAGTCACCATACGACGACATACGGTCGGCGCCACGTGCACGAGCGTAGGCACAGGCAATCGGACTCTCGTCCAGTCCCTGGATATCATCCACGAAGTAGATCTTCTTCAGGGTGTCGTCCAGTGGCAGTCCTACGGCAGCACCAGCAGGACTCACGTGCTTGAACGAGGCAGCGGCAGGCAGTCCTGTAGCCGCCTTCAGCTCCTTCACCAGCTGCCAGGCGTTGAATGCATCCAGGAAATTGATATATCCAGGACGACCGTTGATGACTTCGATAGGTAACTCGCCTTCCGTCATGAAGATGCGCGAAGGCTTCTGGTTCGGATTACATCCGTACTTGAGTGCTAATTCTTTCATTGTTAATGATCAAAGAGGGGTTGGTTTGTTGGGTGCAAAGGTAATCATTTTTATTCATATAAAGATGATTTTCCCCACGAATTTGCGGTCGAAAAACGAAGAACCGTGATTAATAGGTGGAGATCATCCGCACATCGTCCTCGAAGCGATCCTTGGCGAGGGCTCTCGCCTTGAGCTTTGAGCGATAGGTATAGATGGTGGAGAGGCTGGAGCGCAGGATATCGGCAATCTTCTGGTTATCGGTGATATTCAGACGGATGAGGGCCAGCACGCGCAACTCCGTGGTGAGCCGATCAGAGCGGTCGCCCATATCAAACTGCTCGCCTGGCAGCATCAGCTTATTGATTTCTGTGATGAAGTCAGGATAGATATTCAGGAAGGCGGTATCGAAATTCTGGTAGAACAGTCGGACGCCCTCGTTGGTGAAGGTGGCACTCTTCAGTTGGGCATAGAGCTCCTCCAACTTACGGTCGCGTGCCAACCTGTTCAGCTGTCGGTTGCGCTCCTCGCCACGCTCTATCAGGTTACTGCTCAGTTCGAGGAATCGTCCGATATACTCGTCTTTGATACGGTTGCTCTCCTTCATTTGTGTGTTCATCGACTGGATCTCCTGGTTATGGCGCATGAGCTCTTCGTTCATCTTACTGATACGCTCGTTGGCGATACGTCGTTTCTTGATGAGCGAGAGGGTGTAAATGATGGTAACTAATAATAATAAGGTGATGACGGAGAGCACTGTCAACAGGATAGAGGTGCGTCGCTGTGCCTGTTCGCGCTGCAGGTCGTAGGCCTGTGTGATGAGGGGCGACAGACGGGCCGTCTGCATACTACGCAGTCGACTGCCATACAGCTGTGCGTCCTTGCTGGCTGCCAGGAGATAGGCATACGCTCGTTCGAAATCACCACGTTCCATGAGGATACAAGCGAGCTCACGCAGGGAGTTGTTCTCAAGGATGGCACCACGCACATCACTGATGGCACTGAGCAGATAATAGTACTCTTGCTGCTCAGGCACCTTTTTCTTGGCGTAGAAATAAGCCAGCGTACTGGTGATGATACTATAGTGACGATCGCCCTGACGATAGCGTCGCAACAGGTCTTCGAGCAGACGGATGCCCTCATCAATCTTTCCCCGCTCTCCCAACTGGGTGGCACGGTTGAACACATCATCATAGGAACCACGGGGAGCAAGTTGCAGAATCTGGTCACGATGATGCAGCAGACTGTCCATATAATCCTGATAGAACGGAGAGTGTTCGGCCATCTCCGAACGATAGAGACTGAGTTCGGCACACTGGTTGTAATAAGCCACCTGGTTGTCGACGGAGAGCTGTCTCAGGGGAATCCTCTGGAGCATCTGACTGGCTTTGTCGAACAGTCCCGATACAGCGAGGATATGTGCCATACGGATCATGCTGGCGGCAATAGAGTCGGGATGGTGGAGCATCTGGGGACCCTCTACGTTCTGACGGATATAGTACAGGGCGGAATCGAAATTGAAAGCCAGGTACTCGTCGTAGAGCTGGTTGTTGACATGAAAACGCTGCTCTGGGGTGAGATGCAACTGTTTCAACCCCTCCTGATAGGTACGGATATGCTGTTTCTTCTCTTCGATGATGGTCGACTGATGGTCCAGCAGACTATCGAGGGTCGTATAGAGACTGTCGACGGTGGGGGTTGGCGTCGTAGCCACAATGGGCACCTGTATTCCCGTCAGAAGCAGGACCGTCAGGAACAGTAGTCGTATCGTCTGTTTCATTGTTTTAAGCGCATAGGTTTCGTCGGCAAAGATAAGCATTATTTTTGGAGTTCACAAAAATTCACAAGATTTTTTCATGACATCACTAAAATGGTTACAGTGTAGATTTGGGGTTTGTGAACATTTTGATTTTTTCGCCTCCATAAAAATGTAAAACACTCATAATCAATACTTTAATTTTTGAATTACCTTGATATCATCTTGGACAACTTGATAAGCTGACGAAATCGAACTAATTTTACAGCCGCTAACAGAAAATAGAGAAAACTGAAAACTATAGATGAAGATGAAGAAATTCGTATTGAGCATCGCAATCATCCTTTTTGAAGGAATCGTCTGTCAGGTCTTGGCAGACACGAAACCCGTCAAGGTGAGCTCACCCGATGGTACCATCACCGTAGGCGTGGGTGTCAGAGACAACCAACCATATTATATAATTAGTCGCAACGGACAGGAAATCGTCACCCCGTCGCATCTCGGCTTCCAGCTCGACAAGGGAGTGTTGGGTGCCAACATGAAGATGACGGGCAAGCGTTTCGCCCAGAAAGACGAGACGTGGTCTGAGGTGTGGGGCGAGGAGGAACTGGTACGCAACCACTACAACGAACTGACGGTATCCTTCGAGGAGAAGAAGGGAGACATCCGACAGATGGAGGTCGTCTTCCGCGTGTTCAACGACGGCGTGGGTTTCCGTTATGTCATCCCCAGCAAGCACAAAGGTAACAAGTATTGTTTGATGGACGAGTCGACCGAGATCACCTTGGCGCACGATGCCAAGGCTTGGTCGATTCCCAGCAACCGTACCGCCTACTTCGAGGGCATCTACACCCGTGATTTGCTGAGTCGCAAGGATACCGTCTGCACACCCCTGACCATCGAGTACGAGGACAACCTCTACCTCGCCATCCACGAGGCAGCGCTCGAGGACTATGCCACCCTCAACCTCACCCCTCGCACGGGTGAGAAGGGCGGCATCCGACTGTTGGCAGCCCTCACTCCCTGGCGTAGTGGGGTGAAGGTGTATGCAGAAGGAGAGCTGAAGACGCCCTGGCGCACACTGACCATCGCCAGTACACCAGGGGAGCTGATGACCTCACGACTGATGCTCAACCTCAACGAGCCCTCGAAGATCAAGGACACCTCATGGATAGAGCCGATGGGTCCCACTCACGGAGCAACCACACAAAATGTCAAGAGATATATTGATTTCGCAGCACGTCACGGTTTCAGTGGCGTGCTGGCAGAGGGGTGGAACCCTGGCTGGGGACGAGGTGAGCGCATCACCTACCTGAAGGCCTATCCCGACTTCGACATCGAAGAGGTGTGCCGCTATGCCCTGTCGAAGGATGTGCGGTTCATCGGACATACGGAGACATGGGGCAACGCCCAACTGTTGGAGAAGGAGATGGACGAGGCCTTCGCCTGGTATCACCAGCTGGGCATCCGTGTGGTGAAGACAGGCTACGTAGGACAGTATCTCGACGGTAAGGAACTGGCGAAGTCGCAGTATGGCATCCGCCACTATCGTAAGGTCATCGAGACAGCTGCGAAGCACCAGATCATGATCGACAACCACGAGCCGGCGATGCCTACAGGCATCCAGCGCACATGGCCTAACCTGATGACACAGGAGGGTGTGCGAGGACAGGAGTATAACGCCTGGGACGTGAGAGGCGGCAACCCACCGGCTCACACCACCACCCTACCGTTCACACGCTGTCTGGCGGGTCCTACCGACTTCACACCTGCCATCTTCAACTTCTCCGAGGTGGTGAAGGGTACACACCCACACTCCACACTCGCCAAACAACTGGGTGAGTTTGTGGTCATCTACAGTCCTCTGCAGATGGCTGCCGATGCCATCGAGAACTACGAGGGACAGCCTGCGCTGACCTTCATCGAGAGCTGTCCGACAACCTGGAGCCGTACCCTCGTGCCCCACGGTGAGATCGGTAAGTATGTGACGGTGGCACGCAAGGAGCGTGGCGGCGACAACTGGTTCGTGGGAAGCATCACCAACGAGGAGGCACGTGAGCTCACACTGGCACTCGACTTCCTCGACAAGGACGCACGCTATCGTGCCGTCATCTACGAGGACGGCCCTGATGCCGACTACGAGACCAACCCCTACCCGATGACCATCCGACAGGTGGAGGTAGACTGCAACAGTAGCCTGCGTCTCCGTCTGGCACGCAGTGGTGGGGCTGCCATCCGAATAGAGAAACTAACACATTGATATATATAGTAACCATTAACTAAAAAAGACATCATGAAAAAAGTTTTATTTCTGATTCTGATGGCTGTAGGCCTCATCCAGATGGCCAAAGCCGATGAGAAGGGATTCGTGTTGACGCCAACCAACAACACGGTCACGGAGAACTTCGATGGGATGTGGGACGCAACCCAACAAACCGCTACATTAACGATGCCATCAGGTTGGCGCATCGATCGCCAACTGAGCGCCCCACGCATGGTGGGAGCCTACAGCAGTGGCGCTACCTCCGTCATGTACGAAGGTGGTGTCAGTCTGGCTTCCAACGCAAAGAACGGCACTTGGAACTTCGGTTCCAGTGCCACCCCATCCGACCGTTCTGTCGGTGGTCTCTCCACGACTGTCGATGGTGGTACGCGTTGCGTGAGTGTGATGACACAGCTCACCAACGGAGGTACGGAGCCCATCAACCAGCTCACCATCAGCTACGATATCGAAAAGTATCGTAAGGGTGACAACCCTGAGGGCTTCACCGTACAGATGTACTACTCTAACGATGGTACGACATGGGTGAAGGCGGGCGACGACTTCAAGACCGACTTCGCCAAGGACGATGCCACCGCTGGTGCAGCTGTCGTGCCAATCTCTACGACATCCGTCAGTGCCAAACAGCTGACGCTGACAACGTCAACCGCAGTGGCTGTGGGCAGTTCCATCTATCTGGCTTGGAACATCACCGTGAGCGGCGGCACATCACCCAACAAGGCGATGGGTCTGGCACTCGACAACATCAGCATCGCAGCAGCCTTTGGTGCCCCACAGGCTGATCCTGAGCCCATCCACCCACCATTCGTCGCATCAGGCATCTACCTGCGTGGCGAAGTCAACGGCTGGGGAGCTACCACCGAATGGGAGTTCTCGAAGGAGAGCGACGACACCTACGTACTCTACGACAAGCAGATGTCGGGTGCCTTCAAGGTGGCCGATGCCAGCTGGAGCAGTACCTGCAACTACGGTTCCAACGGCTCAGCCATCATGAACGATACCCCCTATGCGCTGGTGCTGGGAACAAACGACAACATCAGCTGTGGCGAGAACTTCGACTGCCAGCGCATCGTGCTGACCATCAACGACACGGGGGCTACGCTGCTGCTGGAGAGCAAACAGGTAGACCCAGGCGAGCCTTCCGTCCTCACGAAGGTAGTGCTGATGCCTGCCAATACCACCCTCGTACCTAAGGTACCTGAGAAGGTGAAGATTCTCTCGCTGAACAACAGTCTGATTCACTATAGCGACCAGCCGGCGATGTTCAACACCATCGCTGCCGCCATGGGCAAGGATGCCACATGGACGAAGCACACCCTACTGGGTAAGTCGCTGAAAACCCACTGGGACGAGGGTGACGGACTGGCCGAGGACGGTAATCCGAGTGCGAAGATGCTCGTACGCACAGAGGCATGGTCGCACATCATCCTCCAGGAGCAGAGCAGTCTGCCTCGCACCAATATCGAGCAGTTCCGCAGCAATATCAAACAGTGGGTGGATTATATCCGCGAATACTGTCCGAACCCCAACGCCGTCATTATCATGCCAATGAACTGGGCGTACAGCGGCGACTGGGCGAACTTCACCGCCTTCAACAAGAAATTCTATGATAACTACCTGAACGTAGCGCGTGAGATGGGTGTCACCATCTGTCCTGTGGGCGTAGCCTACCAGCAGGTGTTCAACGACAAGGGCAGCGAGGGTATCGCTCCTTGGTTCCTCGACGATCGTCATCCTACTGATATGTCGGCCTATATGGCGGCTTGTATGGAGTATGGACTCATCTTCGGTGAGGATCCTACCACCATCACCACCCATCCTACTACCATCACCGACAGTCAGGCTGCAGAGATGCGTGCCTACGCAGCGGGTGCCCTGAACAGCTTCACGAACATCGTGGATCACACAGCAGGCAAGGTACGTTATCAGGCAGTGGCCTTCGACCAGTATGACAAGGAGATGGAAGGACCGACTGATTTCGCCTATAGCGTCACGGGCGGTGGCACACTCGACGCCAGTCATGTGTTTACTAGCAACGGCACAGAGGACGAGTATCAAGTGAAGGCCGACAACGCACAGTATAATACTGTTGCCAACCTCAAGGTGGCTCATGCCTTGACGGAGGTCATCACCTTCCCCGCCATCGAACTGAATGGCGACAAGCTGTCGGCGGAGGAGAACTTCAACGCGATGGGCACAGCGGCTGATGCCACACTGCCTGTTGCTTGGCGCATCGACCGTCAGACATCGGCACCTCGTACGTTGGGCCGCTATGATGCTGCACAGGACAAGACGATGTATGCCGGTGGTGTCAGTCTGCCATCAAACGCAAAGAACGGCATCTGGAACTTCGGCGACAACAGCGAAGCCGACCGTGCCTTGGGAGGTATCAGCACAGGAGTAGCCGACGGTACCCGTTGCGTAAACGTCTATACCCACCTGATGAATACAGGAAAGAAGGACTTGGTGAATCTCGCCATCAGCTACGACGTGGAGAAATACCGCAAGGGTAACAACGCTGCCGGCTTCACCGTACAGATGTACTACTCTGTCGACGGTCGCAACTGGACATCGGCGGGCGACGACTTCAAGACAACCTTCGAGCCCGATGCCGCTACGGAGGGCTATGCCACCGTACCTGGTGACACGAAGGCCGTGAGTGCCGTCCTCGACACGAAGATGGAGCCAGGCGTCGACTTCTACCTGGCATGGAATATCACCGTCACCTCAGGCACCAATGCCGCTGGTGCCATGGCGCTGGCCATCGATAACTTCAAGATTTCTGCTGAACTGGAACCCGTACCCACTGCCAAGCACTATATCTACGTCATCGACGAGACAGGCTACCCCACCCTGGGACTCTATGCCTATGCCGACGGTCTGCTTAAACTCTTCGGAGAATGGCCTGGTGAGAGAAGTGTCGACGAGAAGGTTATCGGCGGCGAGACTTATAAGGTATTCCTCCTGGATGCGGAGAGTGGCACACACAACCTCATCTTCAACAACTGGAACAACGGTCTGCAGCTGCCCGACTATACCATCACCGCCAATCGCGACTACTACTTCCGTGTTACCAGCACTACCGTCACTGAGGTGACTCCTACCGCCATCCACTCAATCACCCAGCAGGATAAGGTAAGCAGTCCCTTCGTCTACGACCTCCAAGGCCGTAAGGTAGGCACCACCAACACCTCCCTGCCCAAGGGCATCTATATCAAGAACGGCAAGAAGTATCTGGTACGCTGATAGCAGGTTGCTTCATCAAGAGAACCTGATCACAGGTTGACAACCACACAACAAAGGGGCGCCCATCAGGACGCCCCTTCGCTATATCAATCCTTTTTGATTGTTATTCTTTGTTCTTCGCATCGATGGCCTTGATCTTCTCGCGCACAAGGTTCAGATCATCTTTGAGCTTCTGCACCTTGCGGTTCATCTCGTCAATCAGGCTGTTGCCTTTCTTGGAAGAGGCGTTCAAGAAACCGAGGTTGTTCTCGTAGGTCTGCACCTCCTGCTTGATGGCATCATACTGACGAAGCAGACGGGCACGCTCGTTGTCGATGGCATTCTCGCCACGCTCAGCCAAATTCTTGAGGTTGTCCTTGAACTTGTTGAGACGGCGCTTTGCTACCCCGATATTCAGTTCCTTATAGATACGGTCGAGCACCTCGTGATACTCCTTGTACACCTTGTCCTTCTCCTTGAAGGGCACATGACCGATGGCCTGGTACTCGTCGACCAGCAGGTGCAGTTTCTCCTGAAGGTCGTCGCCGGTATCCTGCAGGAGCGCCTTGAGCTGTTCGATGACGGCACGTTTCTTCTCGAGGTTCTCATGCTCCTCGCCACGCTGTCCGGCAGTAGCCTCGTTGCGTGCCTCGAAGAAATGGTTGCAGGCACCCATAAACTCCTCCCACAGCTGGTCGCCCAGTTTCTTGGGCACCACACCGATGGTCTTCCACTCCTTCTGCAGGGCAATGAGCTTATCGCCAGTGGAGCGCCACTCGGTAGAGTCCTTGAGGGCGTTGGCCTTCTCGATAAGCGCACGTTTCTTGTCGGCATTCTCCTTGAAGGTATCCTTGAGGTTCTTGAAATACTCTGCCTTACGGGCGAAGAAACTGTCGCAGGCGGCACGGAAGCGCTCAAAGATCTTCACGTTCATCTTCTGTGGAGCGAAACCGATGGTCTTCCACTCCGACTGGATATCGATGATCTCCTTGGTATGTTTCTCCCAGTCGGCACCACCCTTGTTCTCCTCGGCAGCGATAGCCTCTACCTTCTCGCAGAGCGCCGTCTTACGGGTGAGGTTCTCCTCCTCCTTGGCACGGATATCGTCGAAATGCTGCTGATGGCGCTTGTTGATGACAGACGAGGCCGTCTTGAAACGGTTCCATATCTCCTCACGCAGTTCCTTGGCCACAGGACCGATCTCACGGAACTCCTGATGGAGCTTCTGTAACTGGTGGAAGGCGCTGATAATATCCGTCTCATCGGCCAGCTTCTCGGCAGCCTCGCAGAGACGGGTCTTCAACTCTAGGTTCTTCTTGAAATCGTACTCACGTGCCTCGCTGTTGAGCTTCAGCAGGTCGTAGAACTGCTCGACATACAACTGGTAGTTACGCCACAGCTCGTTGGCCTTCTCTGCTGGCACGTTCTTGATCTCTTTCCATTCCTCCTGGAGAGTCTTGAATTCCTTGAAGGATTTATTGGCCTCCTCGGGTGAGGTGACCATCGCCTTGATCTTCTCAATGATATCTAGCTTCTTTTTGAGGTTGGCCTCCTTCTCTGCCTCCATCTCCTTGAACACCTGGGCACGACGCTCCTTGATGAGTCCCATCTCCGCCTTAAAAGCGCTCTCCTGCTCATCAGGCAGAATCTGGTAGGCCTCAGGATCGCCACCATTGTCGATGTAGAGCTTGAGGGCAGCCTCGCGCTCAGCGATATGGAGCTTGTAGAAGGTAGTCTTCAGGTAGTCGACCTCGTCCTTCTGCGGCATCTCCTCACCGTGGGCCAGTTCCTTCACACGCTCGAGCACCTCCTGCTTGGAGGTATACACCTTACGCTCAGGAGTCGCTGCCTCGGTTGTCGGCACCTCTGGAGCCTCAGCCGTCGCTGCTGTCTCCTCCTCCGTTTGTTCGTTTACTACTTCAGGAGCTTCAGCATCCTGTTTCACCTCTTCAGCTGGAGTATCCACCACGGGAGTGTTCTCGTTCTTCTCCAACTCTAAAGCCTTGTCTTGAGAGTCCATCATTTAACTTGATTAGTTATTGATTTTAGTACTACGATGCTAGGCACCGTCAATAGATTAGGCGACAAACTTAGTAAAAAATACTGAATCTACCTAATTTTTTGGTTATTTTTTTTTATTTGATGCTTAAACGAGCCGTTTGTGACGGAAAATCCACCAGCAAAGGAAGGATACACCCACCGACAAGATGATGGCAAAGATGAAGCCCCACGAGCTGTTCTCCATGCCGTTGATGAGGTTCATGCCGAAGAGTGAGGCGATGAGTGTGGGGAACATCATGATGATGGTGACGGACGTCAGCGTACGCATCACCGTATTCATGTTGTTGTTGATAATACTCTGATAGGTATCCATCGTCGACTCCAAGATGTTGGAGTAGATATTCGCCGTCTCGCGTGCCTGCGACATCTCGATGTTTACATCCTCGATGAGGTCGGCATCCAACTCGTCGATCTGCAACTTGAACTTCAGTTTCGAGAGCAGCGTCTCATTACCACGAATGGAAGTGACGAAATAGGTCAGCGAGTCCTGCAGGCGCGACAGACCGATGAGCGACTCGTTGTTCACCTCACGATCGAGGTTGCGCTTGGCTTTCTCAATCAGCATATTGATCTGCTTGAGGCGTTTCAGATACCATACGGCAGAGCTGAGGAACAGACGGAAGATCATATCGACATAGTCGGTGAATCCCTCGTTACGACGCTGCTGGAAGGAGACAAAGTCGATCATCATATTCGTCTCGTAATAGCACACCGTGATGGTGACATCGCGCTTATGGATGATACCCAAAGGCACAGTGGTATAGGGGGTACGGCTGCGCACCTCCTTGACGTAGGGAATACGGAGGATGATGAGCATCCATCCGTCGTCGTACTCATAACGCGCACGCTCGTCGGTATCGCTGATGTCCGACAGGAAATAGTCGGGGATATTGAACTGCTCTTCCAGCATCTGCTGGTCTTCTTCGGTTGGACACGTCATCTGTATCCAACAATTGGGCTGCCACTCCTGAATGGGGTTCAGACCGCCTTGGGTATTCCAGTATGTCTTCATTTTGCTAATCCGTGTTTAATGCACTGTTCATGCATAATCCATAAAACTCGAGGCAAGAGGATTAGCGGTCTTGCCTACTATCCTCCGGCCTAACACTTGTAACTATTCGCCGGGTAATCGTCCATTTTTTTTTTGAATTTTTTGTTTATCGGTTGCAAAGATAAATAAAAAACGCAGATTCGCCAAACAAATCTGCGTTTTTTTCTATCTCTGAGAGGATTTACACTCTCTGCAGAATCATTCCACTGAGCCTTTACTCGAAGAAGTAGAAGCCAGCAATCACCTGGAAGAAGCGGTCGACATAATCCCATGAGGTTGGCGACCACTGGAAGCCCATACGATACAGCACTTGCATGGTGTAGTCGTTGACCTCCTGTACTGAGAGCGCCTCCTGTCCATGGGTCAGGTCGCTATACGCCACGATACTCTGCAGGCGCTCGGCCTTCTGAGGATCGGCGGTCACCTCGTCGAGCGTCTTCAGATACTCGTCCATCTCTACCATCCGCACAGGTGTACCCACAGAAGCCAACTCGCCAAGGACATCGCCCAGGAACACGTTGTGGTTGTTGTAGGGATGGAACATACAACACTCACGTGGTGTGGTGGACAACAGTCGGATGGCATGCGCCACCTCGTTGATGGGCGAGAACTCCACAGGATCGGTAAAGCTACTGTAAGGACAGCAGCCCAACAGGCTATAGGCACGCATCCTACCAGCGAAGCTGTTGGTACGGAAGTTCACCTGGAACTCACCATCGGTACTGCGGGCGGCAAGGTTGCCCACTCGCATCACCTTACCCACGAGTCCCTTCGTGGCAACGGCATCGAGGACGATACGCTCAGAGATGTACTTCGAGAGCGTATATTGGTTGCCCAGATACTGGTTCTTGAACAGCTGCTGCTCAGTGAGGAAGGCAGCTTCGGCCGACTCGCCATGCGTCAGGAAACCACCAACGCTGACGGTAGACACCTGAATCAGTTTGGCGCCCGTCTTCAGACAGAGGTCCACACAACGCTGCGTACCGTCGATATTCACGCGCTCGATATCGTTATCCTTAGAGAAGTGTTTCACGATAGCGGCACAGTTGATAACGGTGGTCAGGTCAGCATCGCCACAGATGGCGCAGAGGTCGTCCGTAACATCGCCTTTGATCACACGCAGACGACCACTCTCGAAGAGATCATTGAAGGAAGAAGCGAAATAGTAATACAGGAGCGTCTGCAGACGTTTCTGTGCTCCCTCCTGACTCTCAGAACGTACCAGACAGGTGATCGTCGTGGCGTCGGAGTTGATGAGTTCATACACCAGGTGGATACCTAGGAATCCTGTGGCACCCGTCAGTAGCACATGACCTAACGCGAGGGGTGTTCCCTGCATGAAGGCATCCAACGTACCACCTGTCAGCACCTTGTCGATAGCGGTATAGTCGAAGTCCTTCACCTCCGACTCCAGCGTACCACTCGTCTCAGCCTGTCCGCCATTCAACAGCGTGGCAATCTGTCGAGGTGTAGGATTATCGAAAACATCGCCATAGGCTAGATGGTGTCCGATCTTATCCACATCGATGATCAGACGAGTGACAACGAGTGACGTACCACCCAATTCGAAGAAGTCATCAGTAGCACCTACACGTTCCACTTGCAGGATGTTCGCGAAGATCTCACAGAGCTGTTTCTCCAGTTCGCCTGTTGGTGCCACATATTCCGTGGTGACAGACAGTTCAGGTTCAGGCAGTGCCTTCATATCGGTCTTGCCACTGGGGGTGGTAGGCATCTTGTCGAGTTGTAGGTAGGCCGTAGGAACCATATACTGTGTCAGACTCTTACCAATCTCCACCTTCAACTCGTCGATGTCTACGGGATGGTTAGCGGTGAAGTATGCACAGAGATGTTCCTTACCGTTAATCTTACGGATCATCACTACCACCTGTCCGATACCCTCCTGTTGGGCAATCACACTCTCAATCTCTCCCAGTTCGATACGTAATCCGCGCAGCTTTACCTGGTTGTCGGTACGTCCCAGGATGCTGACGTAGCCGTGGTCGTCCCAACGCGCATAGTCGCCTGAGCGATACAACGTAGGATCGAGCGTATCGCCAGTGTCAAACGGATTGGGGATGAAAGCCTCACGGGTCTTGTCTGGCAGATTGTTATATCCCAAACCTACCTGTGCGCCACCAATCAGCAGTTCGCCAACGACACCCACCGGCAGACGGTTCATATCGGCATCAACGATGTATTCTGTGACATTCACCAACGGACGACCGATGGTAACGTGGTCTTCGTGAGTCACCTCGTGACTGTTGCTCTCCACCGTCGTCTCAGTAGGACCGAAACTGTTGAAGAGATGACCCTTCATGGTCTTTTGCAGTTCACGCAACTGACTGTCGGAGAATTTCTCGCCACCTAGCTCGATGATGCGGCAACCAGCGAGTGCCTGACGGAAGACATCCGACTCGTAGAGCTGCATCAGACGAGAGGGCGTGCCCTGGAACATACCCACGTGGTTCTCAATCATAAACTGAGCCAGCAGGATGGGGTCATTGGTCATCTCGTCGCTGGCTAATGCCAGAGTGAGACCGTTGTATAAGGGGATACCGATTTCCTCGACAGAGGCGTCGAAGGAGATGGTAGCCAGTCCGAGGATACACTCCACCTCCTGCATCACCGTCCAGTTGCGAAAGTTGAGCGGATGGGCAAAGAGCTCGTTACAGATACCACTATGATGGAGCATCACACCCTTAGGACGCCCTGTAGAGCCTGATGTATAGATAATGTATGCAAGATCACTACCTTCTTGTGGGATGGCAGGGTTGGATGTCTTCTCGCATTGCAGCAGCTCCTCGATGTTAAGGGCTTTCTCCAACACCTTGACACTTCCCTCGCCTGCCTGCGTCTTCAGGTTCGCCAGGTTCTCATCGTCCGTAACGATATAGGCCGCCTCGCTATCCTCAAGGATCAATTTGATACGGTCAGCAGGATAGTGCGGATCGCAGGGGATATACGCTGCACCAGCTTTCATGATACCAAACATCGTAAAGATCAGGCGACTGGTACGCGGCAGTAACATCGCCACACGATCACCCCGTTTCACACCATGTGCGATGAGGGCATGAGCCACACGGTTCATCTCCGCATTCACCTGACGGAAGGTAAACGTTCCGTCGCAAGCCACCAGCGCTTTGGCATCGGGCTTCTGTTCGGCATTCGCCTCAACAGCCTGATGGAACAGACGGGTGGGCACGTCGGCTGTGCCAGCCAGACGGAACGAATCAACCAGTCGCAACTGCTCGTCGCTGAGCATGGACACCTTGAGCAGACTACCCTTCGGCGCCTCCATGAAATGCTTCAGAACGCTGAGGAACGACTCGGCAAACCCTGCTATCGTCTTCTCACTATAGAAGGCATCATCGTACTCCAGACAGACGACAGGTTGCCCGTTCTGCTGGATAATGATGATATCGAGCTTCTGTTTCGGCACATCCACCTCCAACGACTGGATGGCGATCTTCTCGCCACCAATGGTATGCTCTTCAAACACCCCCAACTGATACGTGTAGGTCGTATTGGCAGAGAAATCATAGTCGGCAGCAATACGCGCAAAAGGATACTGTTCGTGGCGCATCGTCTGCTCGAGATCCTGACTCGTGCGACGGATGAAATCCTCTACACTCTGTTCCTTTACAAATCCAGCCAACGGCAAGGTATTGACAAACATACCTGTCGTGTCGGACAGACGGAGGTTGGAACGTCCATTGCTGATGGTGGAGATATACACATGACGACTGTTGGTATAGCGTGACAGCGTGTAGTAAGACACAGCAAGCATCATACTGGCTGGTGTCACATTCAACTGCTTACAGAACTCCTCCACTTTGGTAAAATCGAAAGGACGAACCACCTGTGCCACATGACCGTGAGCCTCACTGGGTGTGAAATCGTCAGTCAGTTCGGTACAACCCTCACACTCCTTCATCACCTCAGCAAAATAAGCCTTAGCCTCTTGGTATGCATCGCTACCCTCCGCCTGACGTTGTTCCTGTGAGAACTGCAGGAAACCTAAGCGCTCGCTCTCCAAGGTTTTCCCGTCAAGGACGTCGCATAGCTGATGGGCAAACAAGTCGAAGGAAGCACCATCGAAGATGAGGTGATGCACATCCATCAAGACAGCCACACGCTTCTCCGTCTGCACCACTTCCATGCGGTAGAGCGGACCACGCTCCAAGTGGAAAGGCAGGATGAATTGCTGCTGATAGGTGCTCAGCTCCTCTTCCGTCATTTCACGACGGCTCACCTGAGGCTCCATATCAGCATCGCACACCTGAATGACATCATCGCCCTGAGTCTCGAAATGGATATTAAAGGCAGGATGGGCATTGATCAACTGTTTCAGTGCCTGTTCCACATGGTCACCATCTATACCCTTTGGAAAGGTGAGGAGCGTAGGGAGATTATAGGTTGTGTCAAGCGGATGCTTCATACACTCATAGTAGACACCCAACTGGGCATAATTGAGCGGAGCAGACGCGATAGCATCCGTCGCTGACGCTTCACGATTGTTGGCAGCAGCCCTAGAGCCAGGAGTCATGAGTCCTTTCAGAATCTCGTTCTCGATATCCTGAAGGGTGATGGTCTTCGCCATCGACTTCGCATCCAGTTCGATGCCATAGCGCTTGTTGACCTCTACCGCCAGTTTCATGGCAGTAATAGAGGTAAGTCCAGCACGTCCCAGCACGGTAGCAACGCCAAAGTCACTATTGCCCACCAGCTTGGAGATGATGGCGTGAAGGTCTTTCTCCAACACGTTCAATGGGTGCTGCTCCGACTGTTGCGAGTCGGTAGCCGCAGACCGAACAGGCTTTGGAAGGGCACGCTTGTCCACCTTATGGTTCTGGTTCAGTGGAATCGCATCAATCTGCATCGTCACCTCAGGCACCATATACGGTGGTTTCTTTTCAGAGACAAAGGCGTTCAGCGCCTCCACATCGACAGGAGCGTCGCTCACTACATAGGCAGCGATGTACTTGCCTGCACCTTCGCCTTCCGTATCGAAAGCATGAACGGTGGCGTCCTTGATACCAGGGAATTCACGGATCACAGCCTCCACCTCCTTCAGTTCAACACGGAAGCCGCGAATCTTCACCATACCGTCGCGACGACCTACGAACACCAGTTCGCCATCCTCACGTCGACGAACGATATCGCCCGTCTTGAAGATACGTCCCTGTGTGTCGTCCTCCATGACTTTCTGGGCAGTCAGCTCAGGGGCATTCAGGTATCCACGACAAACCTGTGGACCCAACACCCATAGCTCACCCTCTTCGCCAACGGCAGCAGTGCGTCCATCAGCCGTCATCACAGCCAATGTCGTTTCGCCTAAAGGAGTGCCTATCACAGACTGTTCCTCACGCTGGGTCAGATAATGACCAGCAATACTTGTACACTCAGAACTGCCGTAGAAGTTGGCCATACGGATATGCTTGGGTGGTGTCAAAGGCGGGAGTGCCTCACCACCGCAGCTGAGTACCTCCAGCGAAGTGTCCTCATCCATATTGCCAGCAAACTGGAAGGCCATCATGGTGGTCATGAAGAGATGGGTAATTTTCTCCTTGCGGATATACGCCTTGAGCCGTTCCATATCATATCGCTCAGCATTATCGAGGATATGTACAGTAGCACCTAAGGAAAGGGCTCCCCACGTCTCGACGACAGTAGGTACAAAACCGAAGCTGGCATAATTAGCCACTCGGCTTCCAGTCTTCATCCCTAAGAACTGGGCGAAGGGCACAGACGAAGCGGCGACGTTACGCTGTTCCAGCATCACACCCTTGGGCTGTCCTGTGGTTCCTGAGGTATAGACCAGCATCAAAAGTCCTGCCGGATCAGGGTCTGCCAAAGGCTGGGTAGCTTTTGGCAACTGCGTCAAATCCTTCGTCAGGACGACGGGCGCAGTGACATCACCTAACAGGGGAAGCAGTTCCTCGTCAGCGATCAGCAGTTTGGCGTTGGCGTCATGAATCATGTAGTTCAAACGCTCCTTGGGGTACGTAGGATCGAGGGGCTGATAGGCACAGCCAGCCTTGAGTACGCCCAGAGGTGCGATAACCATCCACTCGCAACGAGGAATCAGGACACTCACAACATCTTCAGTGCCAAGCCCCTTTGATGCGACAAAGGCAGCAATACGGTCGCTAAGTTCATCTACTTCGGCATAAGTGTACTTTTTGCCTTGATATACTACCGCAAGATGTTCAGGCGTTGCTTGCGCCTGCTGACGGAACAATGCCGCAACGGTCTGTTGCGACTGTCGCTGTTTGCTAGATGTGTTTGTGTCCATAGGTTTTGTGTTTATTTTAGGGGTATATCCTCAAGTGTCTTCTTCAGCAACTCCCAGAAGGGAGCTACCGTCTCAATGAGGGCACGCTCCGTAGTGGTGTGCGGCGACTTCATCGTAGGTCCGAGACTGACGACGTCGAGCCAGGGGTACTTGCCCAGAATGACAGAGCACTCCAGTCCTGCATGATCCACCTGGATGATACCGTCCTTGTCAAACAGGTCCTTATACTCTTTTAGTAGGAGGTGAAGAATCTCAGAATCAGGATTGGGATCCCATCCGCCATAGCTACCAGCTGTCTCCACCTTCATGCCCGCCATATTGAAACAGCTCTCGAGCATGGTCACCACATAGTCTTTCATATCCTCACGACTGGAGCGTGCCAGGATCTTGAGGGAAGCCTTACCCTCACCGATATTGATGATGGCGAGGTTGCTGGAGGTCTCTACGACACTGGGATAGGCAGGGATAAAACGGATGACACCATCGTGACAAGCGTAGATGGCATCGATGAGGTTATCCTGGATCTCTACAGGCACCTCCTTCTTGGGTGTCTCCACCTCTTCTACGATAACCTCGATGCCCTGTGGTTCGATGAGCTTGAACTCGTCATTGAACGTCTCTTTCCAGTCGGCGGCGATTTCCTGCAAGGCAGCGATATTCTCCTTCGGCAGCGTCAGCACAGCCTCAGCCTTGAAGGGGATGGCGTTACGCATATTGCCACCATTCCATGAGGCCAGACGAGCCTCCGTCTCAGCGATGGCCTCGCGTACAACCTGCACGAGCAGTTTGTTGGCATTGCCACGACCCTCATTGATTTCCAGTCCACTGTGTCCACCACGCAGATTCTTGATGGTCACACGTACAGCAGCATCGTCGGCATCAGTATCCACCTCCTGATAGTCGAGGGTGGCGGTCACGTCAATACCTCCTGCGGAGCCGATGACGAACTTACCCCAATGCTCAGAGTCGAGGTTCATCAGGATGTCGCCTTCCAATTCACCCTCAGGGAGTCCGTTGGCACCAAACATACCCGTCTCCTCATCGGCAGTAATCAGCGCGTTGATAGGACCGTGCTTTAAGGTCTTATCCTCCATGATAGCCATGATGGCTGCTACACCCAGACCGTTATCGGCTCCAAGTGTAGTACCTTTCGCCTTCACCCACTCACCGTCAATCCAGGGTTGGATGGGATCGGTCTCGAAGCAATGGGTACTCTCTGGTGTCTTCTGCGGCACCATATCCATGTGAGCCTGCAGGATGACACCCTTACGGTTCTCCATACCAGGAGATGCGGGCTTGCGCATCACGATGTTATCGGCAGGATCCTTAAAGGCCTCCACACCTACCTGCTTGGCGAAATCGAGCAGGAACTGTTGTACTTTCTCCAGATGTCCTGAAGGACGTGGAACTTGTGTGAGTGCATAGAAATTCTTCCAGATGCACTGTGGGTTTAGATTTTGAATTTCATTCATATCCTATTTCTGTTTTAGGTTGATTCTTCGAGTAAACGACAAGGCTGCCCATCCATAAATGCCCAAGGCGACCACCAATAAGGTCTGTACGGTATGGACGATCAGTACGAAATAGAGCGCCTGCACATCAGCGATACCGTATAGGATGAGCATCGTCTTCACAGAGAAATGCCAAGGGCCTGCTCCATTCGGCGTAGGCACGATAACAGCGATGGAACCCACGATAAAAGTGACGAGCGCACACCCCACCCCTAAGTCTTTCGTGAAATCGAAACAGAAGAAGGTGAGGTAGTAGTGCAGGAAGTAACTGAGCCATATCGACAGGGTAAAGAAGATGAACAGCGGAATATTACGAACGCCCTTTAGGGAGATGACACCCTGCCAGATGCCACGAATGGTGGTCTTCACCTTATTATAGAATGACAGTCTACGTAGGAGGATGTGCAACAGGATCAAGATGGCAACGATACAGACGGCACTCACGAAATAGCCCGTCAGCGAGAACCTGTTGAGAATGGTGTCGATACTCGTCCCTGTGCGTTCAAAGAACGTGCCAAAGGTACTCATCTCCAACAGGAGGACGATGGCAGTGATGCCCATCACCAACAGGGTGTCGATAGCGCGCTCAGTCACCACCGTACCCAGGGCCTTGGAAAAAGAGATACCATCGTAACGCTTGAGGATACCACAACGCGTGAACTCACCCACACGAGGGATGATCAGCGAGACGGCATAGGAGACGAAGATGGCATGCAGACTAACCGATGTACGGGGTTTCTCTCCCATCGGCTCTAAGGTCTGATGCCAGCGCCAACCACGAAACATCTGGGCGAGGATACCAAAAGGGAAAGACAGCAACATCCACGTCCAGTCCATCTCATCGGTCATCACGTGCTGAATCTGTCGCCAGTCCTCACCACGATACATCCAATAGAGGATGGTGCCACCCAAGACGAGAGGCATCAAAATCTTGAAGAGAATATTTGCCAATCTTCTGATTTCCATGAATGCAAAGGTACAATTTACAACTTAAATAAACAAAAGAAACGGCAGTTTTTTTACACTTTGATATCACATTTCCAGAACTACTTACTTTTTGTTCACTTTTTCCTGCATGATTGATTCTTGTCAATAGTTACGTTCTCCATGATCATTTTTTGGCGTAAATCTTTGGCTGTGTGCGAAAACAGTCGTACTTTTGCATCGTCAAAAAGAGGTTTTAGGATCTCTTGAGGTAAAGAAGATTGTTAGGATAATAAAGTTAAGAAAGGAAAAAGAAAATGACAAACGTATTGATTATTGTATGTACAATCGCTGCCATTTGCACCGTTGAGACGATGGTGATCAGCAGCAGAACGAGAACGAACGACTAAGCGTTTTAACCCATATAAAGGGAGCAGGAGCACAACAGTCATGTTGCGCTCCGCTTTTTTTATGCGTACATCGTTCGTATCTCAAAAAAAATGCGTACTTTTGTGGCGTGAAGCAAGTAAAACCCAAGAAGAACCTCGGTCAGCACTTCCTGATCGACCTGAATATCGCCCGCAGCATCGCAGACACAGTGGATGCCTGTCCTGATCTCCCTGTGCTAGAAGTAGGACCAGGTATGGGTGTGATGACACAGTATCTGGTGGAGAAACCCCGTCCTATCAAGGTGGTGGAGATCGACCGTGAGAGTGTAGCCTATCTGCAAGACCATTTTGGTGGGAAGGTACTGGAACAGCGTGGAGAGAAGAAAGACTTCGACAGCGAGAGTTGGATTATCTCTGCCGATTTCTTGCAAATGGACCTGACGAAAGTGTTTGACGGACAGCCGTTCGTACTCACAGGCAACTATCCTTACGATATCTCCTCACAGATCTTCTTCAAGATGCTCGACAACAAAGACCTTATTCCTTGTTGCACAGGAATGATTCAGCGTGAGGTAGCTCAGCGTATCGCCTCGGCACCAGGCACAAAGGCCTATGGTATTCTGAGTGTACTGATACAGGCTTGGTATCATGTGGAATATCTGTTCACCGTCGACGAGAACGTGTTCAATCCCCCACCCAAGGTGAAGTCGGCTGTCATCCGAATGACGCGCAATGAGGTGACTGACTTAGGATGCGACGAGCAATTATTTAAGAGAGTGGTGAAGACGGTCTTCAACCAGCGACGGAAAATGCTTCGCGTCTCCTTGCGACAACTGTTCACCCAAGAGCATCCTGCACCAGAGGATTTCTTCCAGCAGGAGCTGATGACGAAACGTCCTGAACAACTCACCATCGCACAGTTTGTGGAGCTCACCAATCTGGTCGCTACTGCTTTAGCATGATCATCGTTGATTAAGAGAAGTAGTACCTCTATGAGCGAGAAGTAGTATCTCTATGAGCGAGAAGTAGTATCTCTGACAGCGAGAAGTATTATCGCTTATTCTGGAAAAACTCCTGCATGAGTGTACGACATTCCTCCTCCAAGACCCCACCCGTCACTGTCGTCTTGGGATGAAGGGCATGAGGTGCAAAGTCATGATACCCCCGTTTCTCATCAGTAGCCCCATAGACAACACGTGAGATCTGTGCCCATCCCAGCGCACCAGCACACATCGTACAGGGCTCCACCGTCACGTAGAGGGTACAGTCAGTGAGGTACTTCCCCCCTAAGGTATTGGCAGCAGCTGTGATGGCTTGCATCTCTGCATGGGCAGTCACATCATTCAGCGCCTCTGTGAGGTTGTGCGCCCTACTGATCACCCGATCCTTACACACCACAACAGCACCAATAGGTATCTCACCGGCTTGCATCGCAAGTTCCGCCTCGTCTAAGGCTTTGCGCATATAAAACTCGTCTTTCTTCTGTTCTTCCATGGTGCAAAATTACGAATAGTCGAGCGAAAAACCAAATTTATTTGAGGTTTTCCGAGACTGAGTAATTTCGGCGAAGCCAAAGTTACGAAAAACGAGTGAAATGCAAAAGAATTGCTATTTTTTTTCTAACTTTGCAACGTGGATTGGAAAATCATTCATCTGGACGAAACCGACTCTACCAACCGTTGGCTACGAGCGCAACAGGGGGAAGAGGATATCGTAGTGACAACCGACTACCAGTCGGCTGGTCGTGGGTGTGGTACCAACAGTTGGGAGAGTGAGCGAGGAAAAAACCTGTTGTTCTCTGTGCGCTGTCATCCCACAGACATTCCTGCCAACCGTCAGTTCGTCATCTCTGAAGCTATCGCACTCGCCATCAGCGACAATCTCATCACATATATGGATAAGGTCAGTGTGAAATGGCCCAATGATATCTATGTAGACAATCGTAAGATCTGTGGTATCCTCATCGAGAATCGTCTGACGGGGACGCACATCAAAGACTGTATCATCGGCATCGGACTGAATGTGAACCAACAACACTTCGTAAGTGATGCACCCAACCCCGTATCGTTGTGCCAACTGTTGGGACATGAGGTCGACAGAGAGGCGCTACTACACGATATCCTCCGTCGATTCTGCGACAACCTGACACACTGGGAGTCGTTGCACGATACCTATTGCGCCCTACTCTATCGACGCGAAGGATTCCATCGCTATGAGGATCAGAATGGAATTCTTGAGGCGAAACTGGTGACGGTTACGCCCAATGGTCGTCTGGTATTAGAGGAACATAACGGACAACAGCGTTCGTATGCCTTCAAAGAAGTGAAGTTCAAATAACTAATAACCGTTATACAATATAAAACAATAAACATTAAACAATAATCGATATGGCAAGATTTAAGAGAATTCTCCTGAAACTGAGTGGAGAGAGTCTGATGGGACAGCAAGGTTACGGTATTGATCCTGAACGTCTGAGTGACTATGCACGTCAGATTAAGGAAGTGAGTGAGATGGGTGTTCAGATCGGCATCGTGATTGGTGGTGGTAACATCTTCCGCGGACTGAGTGGTTCACAGAAAGGGTTCGACCGTGTGAAGGGCGACCAGATGGGTATGTGTGCCACCGTCATCAACTCACTGGCATTGAGTAGCGCCTTAGGAGCTATTGGTGTGAAGAACAAGGTGATGACGGCTATCCGTATGGAACCCATCGGCGAGTTCTACACCAAATGGAAAGCGATAGAGGCTATGGAACAGGGATGTGTGTGCATCTTCTCTGCTGGAACAGGTAACCCCTACTTCACCACTGATACAGGATCATCCTTGCGAGGCATCGAGATCGAGGCCGACGTGATGCTGAAGGGTACTCGTGTGGATGGTGTCTACACAGCCGATCCAGAGAAAGACCCCACCGCCACAAAATTTGAGGATATCACCTATCAGGAGGTACTCAACAGAGGACTGAAGGTGATGGACCTCACAGCCATCTGTATGTGTAACGACAACAAACTGCCTATCTATGTGTTCAACATGGATATCGTGGGAAATCTGAAGAAAGTGATGGATGGTGAGCCTATCGGCACACTGGTACATAGCTAATATCAATCAGTGACCTCGGAGAACTCGACATATTCGCCTTCTCCGTCGTCATAGATTTTCTTGTTGTTTTCCTTGGGGGTACGGTGATCAATGATGACCGTACCTTCTTTTGTAGTCGTACTCTTCGGCTGTTCCTTTTGCGTTTTCTTTTCCCAACCGTAGTTGTCAACACTATCGAAGTAGTTCTTGTCGAAGACCACCTTCTCCTCAGTGTAATTATCTGACTTCTGGGAATAACGACGGAAATAAGCATCGTTCTCCTCATCGCGCTGATTCTCCATGTGCTGCTTCATCCTACGGAAAGTTCTGAAAATCACATTCGTAATCATCAAGACTACGACGACCAATACGATGAAGACAAACAACAGTATTGTTAATATTCCCTTGAGCATAAAATCGACGGATTAGTTACGGCTTTTTGTAATGACAGACAGGACGACATACCACAAAATCACAACAGCAATGCCTGGTATGCCAAACAACAGCAATAGAGGGATACAGGAGAGGATAAAGATATATTTGATCTCATTACCTTTCCATCCCCAAGTCTTGAATTTGAGGGCAAACATAGGAATCTCTGAGACGAGCAGATAACAACTGTAGAAGAGCGATGCAAGCACATACCACTCCCATCCTACAAAATACGTATGACTCTGCGAAATTCCCACCACCAACGCTCCCCAGAACAGGGCATTGGCTGGTGTGGGTAGTCCGATAAATCCCAGTGTCTGACGCTCATCAAGATTGAACTTCGCCAGTCGGATGGCTGAGAAAGCAACCATCACAAAAGCTAAGAAGGGGAGATAAGGAAGATGTGAAGGTAAAGTACAGAGATAACTGAACACGATGGCCGACGGCGCGAAACCAAAGGTGATACAGTCGGCGAGTGAGTCGAGTTCCTTACCAATGGGTGAGGACACGTGCAACAGACGGGCAACCATCCCATCGAAGAAATCGAAGACGGCTCCTACGACAATCATCAATAGCGCCCACTCAAACTTATTCTGGAAAGCCAGATAAGTAGCGATGCAACCCGATATCAGGTTCAGACACGTTATCGTGTTAGGAATATGCTTTTTCATACACTCACCGTTATGACAATTTGGCTATCACCGTCTGGTCGCCCACCGTAGGCTGTCCGATAGCAATACGGGGTTTGGCATCCAACGGCAGGAACACGTCAACACGCGAACCGAGTTTGATAAAGCCCATATGCTCGTCGATGAAACAATACTCGTCTTCTTTGGCATAGGTCACAATACGACGGGCTACTGCTCCAGCAATCTGACGAACTAATATCTCATGACCGTCAGGCGTCTCTATCAGCACATCAGCATGCTCATTCTCCTCACTGGCCTTTGGCAACCACGCCTTATGGTAATTACCATTCTGGTGATGCACCAGCTTCACCTTTCCCTCAACGGGGAACCAGTTGGCATGCACATTAAACGGACTCATAAAGATACTGATCATCAGTCGTTTGTCGTGGAAGTATTCGTTCTCATCCACTTCCTCTACTACCACAATCTTACCATCAGCAGGTGCCACAACCATCTTGTCAGTGTCACCATTGAAATAACGGATAGGACAGCGATAGAAGTTGAGGGCTGTCATCCACGCAAAACCAAAGACAGCAACGAAGATCCAGAATGGAATAGTAGTATCTAAGACAAACCACAGGATGAGTGCAATGAGAATCAACACGATAGCACTGAGCGTCAGTTCATTGATTCCCTCACGATGTATTCTTATCTTTTTTAGCTTCTTGATTCTTTTTCCCATGGTTAGTAAATCATAATCAATTGCAAAGGTACGTTTTTTTTACGTATAACACAAACTTTTTGGCGTTTTCTTTTGGAGATATCATTTTTTAGACGTAACTTTACGCCTCCAAATCCAACAATCACAGATATTTCATGGAAGATTTCATACATTTACACGTTCACACCTATTACTCTATATTAGACGGACAATCGAGCATACAGCGCCTGGTGGACAAAGCCATCGGCAATGGTATGAAAGGTATGGCTGTCACCGATCACGGAGATATGTTTGGTATCAAAGAATTCTTTGACTACTGCTGCAAGGTAAACGGAAAGAGAAAGAAGGAAGAACTGGAACCGTTTAAGCCCATCTTCGGCTGTGAGATGTATGTATCACGCTATGGTTCCAAACTACTCAAAGACGACAAGAAACACCAGAGTGGTTACCACCTGATTGTGCTGGCCAAGAACTATCAAGGATATAAGAACCTCATCAAACTGGTGAGTCGTTCGTGGGTTGACGGTTTCTATATGCGTCCTCGTACCGACCGTGAGGATCTGGAGAAGTTCCATGAAGGTCTGATTGTCTGCTCTGCCTGTATCGCTGGTGAGGTTCCTGCCAAAATTCTGAAAGGTGACATCGCAGGAGCCCGTGAGGCGGTGGAGTGGTACAAACGGGTATTTGGTGAGGATTACTATCTGGAACTTCAACGCCACGAGGTGAAAGACCCTACCCAACGTGCCAATCGCGAGACGTTCCCCTTGCAACAAAGGGCGAATGCCGTACTGATAGAACTGGCGAAGGAGTATGGCATCAAACTCATCTGTAGCAACGATGCCCACTTCGTGGATCAGGAGAATGCAGAAGCTCACGACCACCTGCTCTGTCTGGCGACGGGTAAGGATCTCGACGACCCCACACGAATGTTGTACTCCAAACAAGAGTGGTTCAAGACACGTGAGGAGATGAACGAGGTCTTTGCGGATATCCCTGAGGCGCTATCGAACACCTTAGAGATTCTCGACAAGGTGGAGATGTACAGCATCGACCACGACCCTATCATGCCTTTCTTCCCTATCCCTGAGTCGTTTGGTACTGAAGAACAGTGGCGACAGCATTTCTCTGAGGAACAGCTCTACGAGGAGTTCACTCGCGATGAGAACGGAGAGAACCCGTTGTCGCGTGAGGAGGGAGAGAAGAAAATCAAGAAGCTGGGAGGCTACGACAAACTCTATCGTATCAAGTTCGAGGCCGACTATCTGGCAGAACTGGCCTATAAGGGAGCACGACAGCGCTACTCTCCTGATGAGGAGTTACAGATCACAAAGGTGGAGGTAGACACAGGCGACGCTGGTTCCTCTTACACCATCCTTCATTCTTCATTACCCAAAGAGATCGACGACCGCATCCGTTTCGAGCTACATATCATGAAGACGATGGGATTCCCTGGTTACTTTCTTATCGTACAGGACTTCATCAACTCTGCCCGCGATGAACTGGGCGTGATGGTAGGACCTGGACGTGGTTCGGCTGCCGGTAGTGTGGTGGCCTATTGTCTGGGTATCACCAAGATCGACCCTCTGAAGTACGACTTGCTGTTTGAGCGTTTCCTCAACCCCGACCGTATCTCACTGCCTGATATCGATACCGACTTTGATGACGACGGACGCGGAAAGGTGCTCAAATGGGTAGAGGACAAATATGGTCATGAGAACTGCGCACATATCATCACCTACGCCACGATGGCCACGAAGAACTCCATCAAGGATGTGGCTCGTGTAGAGAAGGTGTCGATAGCGGAGTCGAACGCCCTCTGTAAGGCTATTCCCGACCGTCTGCCTGACGGGATGAAGATGAATCTCCCCAATGCCATCAAATGTACGCCTGAGCTGCGTGAGGCAGAAGCCTCTAACGATATCAAGCTGGCGAACACCATCAAATATGCGAAGATGCTGGAGGGCACCGTACGTGGAACAGGTATCCACGCCTGCGGCTTCATTATCTGTCGCGACCCTATCAGCGACTGGGTTCCTGTATCCACTGCCGACGACCCCGACTTCAAGGACACAAAGACGAACTGTACCCAATACGACGGACACGTCATTGAGTCGACAGGACTCATCAAGATGGACTTCCTGGGACTGAAGACGCTGTCGGAGTTGAAGGAGGCCTGTGCCAATATCAAGATCACAAGGGGTATCGATGTCGACTTGGATCATATCCCCATCGACGACCCTAAGACCTACGAGCTCTACCAACAGGGACGCACCATCGGCACGTTCCAGTTTGAGTCTAGTGGTATGCAAAAATACCTGCGTGAGCTCCACCCCACCGTTTTCGAGGATCTCATTGCGATGAACGCCCTCTACCGTCCAGGTCCTATGGACTATATCCCTTCCTTCATCGCCCGCAAGAACGGACGCGAGGAAATCAAATACGATATCCCCTGCATGGAGAAATACCTGAAGGACACCTATGGTATTACGGTGTATCAGGAGCAGGTGATGTTGCTGTCGCGACAGTTGGCCGACTTCACCCGTGGTGAGAGTGACGCCCTACGTAAGGCAATGGGTAAGAAGAAGAAGGATATCGTCGACGCCATGAAGCCGAAGTTCATCGAAGGTGGAAAGCGGAATGGTCACGACGAGAAGGTGCTGGACAAGATATGGGCCGACTGGGAGAAATTCGCCTCTTATGCCTTCAATAAGTCGCACGCTGCTTGTTACTCGTGGGTGGCTTACCAGACAGCCTATCTGAAAGCCAACTACCCTGCAGAGTTTATGGCAGCCATCATGAGTCGTCGTCGCGATCAGATTACGGAGATCACCAAACTGATGGACGAGTGTAAGGCGATGGGTATTGCCACCTTAGGACCTGATGTCAACGAGTCGTACCAGAAGTTTGGTGTGAACAAGAAAGGCGAGATTCGTTTTGGTCTTGCTGCCATCAAGGGTATGGGCGACGGTGTCGCTGAGGCCATCATCCAAGAGCGTGAGGCCAACGGTCCCTATCAATCGATCTACGATTTCGCCCAACGTGTCAATATGTCAGCCGTCAACAGGAAAGCCTTCGAGGCGTTGGCTCTCAGCGGCGGTTTCGACAGTTTCGGCATCCGTAGGGAGGAGTTCTTTGCCACCAACACCAAGGGTGAGGTGTTCATCGACACCCTGTTGCGCTATGGTCAGAAATACCAGTCGGAACAACAAGAGATGCGCAACTCGCTCTTTGGTGGAGAGAATGCGGTGGAGATTGCTACGCCCAAGATTCCTGATACCGATATCAGGTGGAGCGATATCGAACGCCTGAACAAGGAGCGCGAGCTGGTAGGCATCTACCTCTCTGCCCACCCGTTGGACGAATATAAGATTGTGCTCGACAACCTCTGTAATACCCACTGTGCCGAATTGTCAGACGTCAAGCAGCTGGCCGACCGCGACCCAGTGGTACTGGGTGGTATCGTCACAGGCGTACGGACGGGATTCACCAAGACAGGTAAGCCCTTTGGTATTGTCACCATCGAGGACTATGATGGTACGGGTGAACTGCCACTCTTCGGCGAGGAATGGGGGGCGCACAGCGGTATGTTCACACCTGGCGCCTCTGTCTATCTCACAGGAAGAGCACAACAGCGCTGGGGCAACAACAAGGATGTCATCGACCTGAAGATCGCTTCTGTGGAGTATCTGCAGACCATCAAGGAGAAAGCCATCGACCGTATCACCATCACAATGAATACCGACGAGCTGGATGACCAGATCGTAGCAGAACTGTCAGAGCTCATCGACGAGTATCCTGGTTCTACCAAACTATTCTTCCGTCTGAGGGACTCGCAAGGAAAGCATCATGTGCTGTTGAAGAGTACCAACAAGACGTTGGATATCCGCAACAGTCTGATTAACTATATCGACGAGCATTCAGCCCTCGACTATCAGATCAACTGATTGGCATACTGTTTGCTGATACAATCATAACAAATATATCATTATTCACTCATAACACAATAGAAAAATGGAAGTACAAGTAACAAGTGAGAATTTCGAGAGTTTGAAGAGTGGCAGCCTGCCCTTGGTGGTTGATTTCTGGGCTACATGGTGTGGTCCCTGCCGTATGGTGGGTCCTATCATCGAGGAGCTGGCCAAGGAGTACGACGGTAAGCTTACTGTTGGTAAGTGCGATGTGGAGGAGAACGACGACCTCGCTGCTGAGTTCGGCATCCGTAACATCCCTACCATCCTGTTCTTCAAGGACGGTGTGGTCGTTGACAAACTGGTAGGTGCTGTCTCTAAGGCTAAGATTGAAGAGAAGTTCCAGACACTCCTCTGATCCTCATCATCCGACACAAAAAAGGCCACCTAAGAGGGTGGCTTTTTTGATGCTTGTTATTCCATCGTGATCTTCCTGCTTCCGTCGGCGAGTGCTTCGATGGTCACTCGTACGGCATCCTCAGGCAACACCTCTTCGATGAGCTCTGGCCACTCGATGAAACAGAGATCGCCTGAATAGAAATAATCCTCAAACCCCATATCATACACTTCCTCGAGTTTCTTGATACGGTAGAAGTCGAAGTGGTAGATCTTAGAGGTGAGAGGTGAGGGGTGAGAGGTAAGAGAATACTCATTGACGATAGCAAATGTAGGCGATGTGATGACATCGTCGACCCCCAGCTCTTCACATACGGCCTTGATAAAGGTGGTCTTTCCTGCTCCCATCTTCCCATAGAAGGCGAAGACGCTACGATCGCCTATCTGTTCCACAAACTGCTGCGCAGCCTCACGGATCTGCGCAATATCTTTGATAATGATTTCCATAATGCTCTAACTCCTTCTCTTTCCTGTCAACGTCACGATAGGAATAATCATTTCCTCCATCGAGATACCTCCATGCTGGAAGGTGTCCTTGTAGTAGGATACATAATAATTATAATTGTTGGGATAGGCAAAGAACGCATCACCAGTGGCGAACACATAGCTCGTCGACAGGTTGGGCGACGGCAACTGTGCCGCCTTGGGATCTTTGATAACAAACAGGTCCTTGGCGTCGTAGCCCAGGTTCTTGCCCAGCTTATACCTCAGGTTCGTATTCGTATTGCGATCACCCACAATCTTCACGGGTTTCGTACAACGGATACTGCCGTGATCGGTAGTCACAATCACCTGATAGTCGGTCTGTGCCAACATCCTGAAGAAGTCGGCAATGACAGAATGACGGAACCACGAGAGGGTGATGCTACGATAGGCCGACTCGTTATTGGCGAGCTCGCGTACCATTCTACTCTCGGTACGGGCGTGACTCAACATATCGATGAAGTTGAACACCACCACATTCAGGTCGTTTCTCTCCAGATTCTTAAACTGTTGGATGAGCTTTTCGGCATCCGACGAGTTGTTCACCTTATGGTAGGAGAACGTGTTCCGTTTCCTATAGCGCTCCAGCTGTGTCTGGATGAGTGGTTCCTCGTTCAGGTTCTTTCCTTCTTCCTCATCCTCGTCCACCCACAGGTCAGGAAACATCTCCGCAATCTTATTGGGCAGAAGTCCTGAGAAGATAGCGTTACGGGCATACTGCGTCGCCGTAGGGAGGATGGAATAGTACAGGTCCTCGTCGATATCAAACTGGTTACCCAACTCGTGTGCAAGGGTGCGCCACTGGTCGTAGCGGAAGTTATCGAGTACCACGAGGAATACCTTCTTCCCTTCTGAGAGTATGGGGAATACCTTTTTCTTAAACACCTCAGGACTGAGCATCGGACGGTCGATATCGGGAGCAGTGGGAGCGAGTGCGTTAATCCAGTTCTGGTAGTTACTCTTCACAAACTTCGCAAAGCCGATATTCGCCTCTTCTTTCTGCATACTGAGCATCTCCGTCATCTGCGAGTCAGTGGAACTGAGTTCCAGTTCCCAGCGCACCAGTTTCTTATACACGTCGATCCAGTCTTGCCACGTCCTACAGTCCATAATCTGTAGGGCAATCTGTTGGAAGCTCTGCTGATACTGACTCTGCGTCACCTCTGTCTCTATCTCCTTACGGTGGATATTCTTCTTGAGTGTCAGCAGGATCTGGTTGGGGTTAACGGGTTTGATCAGGTAGTCGGCAATCTTCTGTCCGATGGCCTGTTCCATGATATGCTCCTCCTCACTCTTTGTCACCATCACCACAGGTGTGGCAGGTGATATCTCCTTGATGCGCTGCAGGGTCTCCAACCCCGTAAGACCAGGCATCATCTCGTCGAGCATGATGAGGTCGAAATTATGCTCTTTACACAGGTCGATGGCATCGGTGCCGTTGCTGGCTGTCATCACCTCATATCCTTTCTTCTCGAGGAAGAGGATATGTGCCTTGAGTTGCTCTATCTCGTCGTCAACCCATAATAATAGTCCATTGCTCATGTCTGTCCTTTCTTTTTAATAGAAATCATCGTCGAACTCGATATCCCATGCTGGTGGCTCTGGCTCCTGTTGCTTGGGCTGCTCCTTCTTCGGCTCAGGTTTCTTGGCTGCTGGTTTCTGAGGAGCTGCTGGTTTCTGAGAAGTAGCTGCCTTCTTGGTTGTTTCCGACTTCTTGGCATTCTTCTCTTTCTTCGTGTTCTTTTCCTTCTTCGACGACTTATCCTTTCTGACGGTTATCTCTTTCTTAGGCGACTTCTCTTTCTTCGAAGCCTTTTCCTTCTTCGATGGTTTCTCCTTCTTCAAGGCCTCTTCCGCCTGAGGATCCTCTGTCTTCTGAGGAGCATCAGCTTTCTTGGTTTCCTCCGTCTTAGCAGGTTTCTCGGCCTTTGCAGGTTCATCGGCCTTTGCTGGTTCATCGGTCTTTGCTGGGGCTTCTGTCTTCGCTGGCGTTTGTGGAGCGACAGGTGTTTCTACGGCAGGAGCATCCTCCGTGAAGAGTGGGTCTTCCTGTGGTTCATCCTGTCTGTTCGTCGGCACTGCCGGCAGATCCCATTCGTCGATATACTCCTGTTCCTGTGGCTGTCCCTGCTCCTCTTCCAGCTCTTCCTCCTCGTCGTCGACATAATCCAGTTTCTCCGGCATATTCAACAGCGGCTGGGTGCTGATCTTCATCGGTGCGTAGGTCTTCAGGTAGAATTTCTCATACTCCTCGTAGCTGAAGCGTGTACCCACGAGTATACTGTTACTCTCGCTGATGATAATGGGTTTCGTACCCTTCAGTCGCACACCCATCAGTGGGTTCTTATACAACATACGTGCATACTGCAGGGCCTCGTCGTAGCTGAGGAATCCGCTGACGATCATCCGATGGATCTCATCGACAGCATCGATATTGATCTCGAAGTTACGCACCAGGAAATTGGTGAAGTTATACTTCGCCAGGTCGTAGAGCAACTGGTTCTCGTTCACGGAGTCAGGGTGATAGGTGAGCATGAACATGAACTTCTCGTCGCGTTTCTTGCTCAGCGTATCGGCCACCGTCGAATCGCTAGGTGCCAGTTTGATATCACGTTTCGACCAGAGGTCACCGATATCGAACTTTCCTCCGTGCAGTCGTCTGCCTTCCTGTACACCCTTGATGATCATACCTGCCAATGGCGACACCTCGCTCTGCGGATATTTCTCCACCACCTCGCGCATATTCTCCAGACACTTCTCCGCCTGTCCGTTGTTCAGCTCACTCAGTCCTTCGATGAAGATGAACTTGTCACGGTTGGCCCCCTGTGGGAAACGCTCTGCCGACAGTTGGGTGTTGGCGCTCACCTCACGGAAGCGGTCGGCCTTGAAGGCCTCGTAGGTAGCGGCATAGAGTGAGTCTTCGATATGGGCACCAAAACGTGCGTTCTCTGCATAATAGGGGTCGGCGAGCAGGATGGTCCACTCACTCTCCGGATGGTGTTTCTTCATGAGCTCGAGTGCCTCCTGTGCCTTTCCGTGTTCACCCTGTCGTGAGTAGAGCAGAAACAGGTGGTAGTACACCTCGTCCATGTGTTCATAGTCAGGATACTGGTTGGTGATGCGCACCAGGTGTTTCTCACTCAGTCGCAGGTGGTCGAGTTTATCCTTGAAGATCACACCCGCATGGAAGAGTCCGTCGCTGATGACGGCATTGCTGGCTGCCTGCTGTTCCTCCGTAAATGGTATCTGTGCCAGATAGTACTCTCGATTATGGGGGTCGCTAGCGGCCTCTGCCTCCTCTTTCTTTCTCTTCATCTCAGTAGAGTCCTGCACCACCTCTTCACTGGTCTCCGCCATACTGGTGGTATCGTTACTCTCTGTCGGATTGAGGTTCACGACGGTCTGGTTCACACGCTGCCAGTTGTCGGCATTCGGACGCTTACCCCACAGTCGTTGGAAGGTAGCCTTTCCCTGGTTGACGGCCACAGGGTTGTAGAAGTACCACTGTCCGTTGCCCTGTTGTATCTGCGCTCCTGGCGGTGGTGACAGGGTGGTATTGATTCTGTCGTCACCCCCTCGTTGCTGTTCGGCTTTCTCGGCATCGGCAGCGGCGGCTGCACGACGTTCTTCTCGCTCCTTTTTCTTCAGGGCGTCGATCACACGGTCGATGGCTTTGTTACGCTCTGCCTCCGGCATCTTCGCCAACAGTTGCAGTGAGTCCTGCAGATGGATGGCGTCGGTATAGGGCACCAACTCGTCGAGGATCTTCGAGCGCTTCGAGAGTTGCTCGTAGTCAGGACGGTCCTGATCCAACAGTCCGATGGCCGCACCATAGCAGCGACGGGCGTCACTGAATTTCTCCAGTTCCCAGTACACATTACCCAACTTCAACAGCAGCACACCTTTCTCAATACCGCTGCGTGTGGCTTTCTCCACACCCTTCTCATAGGCGACAACGGCATTCATCGTGTCTTTTTCCGTCAGGTAGATATTTCCGATGGCATAATACACCTGATCCAGGTATTCCGCATTATTGTCCGAACGGGCCATACGTCGCAGTTTACTGATCATCTGCTTCGCCTGTCCTGGTGCCATCACCTCCGTTTGGGCGATACGGGCATTGAACGACAGCTGATAGGGAGGGTTGAGCTTCACCACCTTATGATAGGCCTGTTCTGCCTCAGCACGATGCCCCAGCAACTGTTGCAACTGTCCCATGAGGAACCACTCACGTGCTTTCTGTTTCTTACGGGGCTCATGACGGATCACCTTCCTCAGGTACTCCACCGCCTCCTCGTATTGCTGGGTGTGGATATAGTAGTCGGCGAGTGTATAGTCCCATGTCTTCACACTCTTATAGTGCAACGTATCCCTGCGCATACTACGGATCACGTCTTCGGCATCATAGAGCCAGCCGAGCTCCGTATAGCACTTGGCGAGCCAGGCTTGGGCCATACAGTGGATGGCGGGCTGTGTGTGATACATACGCATCATATAGTTGAAGGTGGCGGCAGCCTCGTCGAACTCTCCCTTCTGGAACTGTGCCTTTCCCATCAGCAGCCAGGCGCGCCACAGGAAGGGGTTGTACTCCCTGCGTCCCAGCCACTCACGGTCCTTGGGTGTCTTCCGTCGGTCACCTTTCCACTCGGGTCGTTTCTTGATACTGAAGCGTTGGATACATTTCTGACTCTTCTCGATAGCTCTGTCGTAGTTCGCCTTTCCCAAGTCTTTATTGTCTTTGTTCGCCACAGGATAGAGGGGTAGCAGCTCCGTATAGTTATCCCTGTTGCCGCTCTCCTTCTCGAGGTTACCTTCGATGAAGGCCTGATTGCCGTTGAAATAGGTGTTATATCGGGTATTAAACGCCTTCCACCAGCGCAGGGTGGCGGTATTCTTCTTCGAAGCACATCCGCTGAGCACCATCAGGGCGATGGTGAGCCACAGCCCGATGACCGCCTTCCGCTGACTGCCGCTGCTCTGCTGTTCTTTCTTTCGTTTCTCCTCCATCATACAGGCAATCTGACAACTGCCGTCGGCAGCCGAGCTACAGGAGGCGCAGTCGCCCTTGGGCATCACGGGTTCGTTGTCCTTGTCGCCCCATGAGAAGAGGGCGGCGAGGAGTCCCAGCACTCCGATGGCTGCTATGCTAATGAGGAAGAAGTTCATCGTGTCTCGTTCTCTTGGATGGTAAACTGTGCCTCTCTGAGGTGTTCCCAGAAGGCGGGATAGGATTTCGTCACCACCTCAGGGTGGTTGATGGTCAGCCCTGGTATCTTGATGGCAGCGGGGGCGAAGGCGAGGGCCATCCTGTGGTCCTCATAGGTGTCGATCACGGGCTGTGCGACGGTCTCACAGCGCTCTCCGTTCCACAGCAACTCACAGTCGTTGCGTGCCTCGATGACATAGCCCAACTTCCTCATCTCCGTCTTCAATGCCTCGATACGGTCGGTCTCCTTGATCTTCAGTGTCGAGAGTCCAGTGAAGTGGAAGGGGATATCCATCAGCGCACAGCCCACCACGAAGGTCTGTGCCAGGTCGGGCGAGTTCACGAAGTCGTAATCCAGTCGGGGCACATGGTGATGACTGCAGCGCAGGGTCACACTGGTGGGCTTGCCTTCTTCCTTCGAGGCGAAGGTGGTCTTCACGCCCAACAGACTGAAGATATACTTCACCACCGAGTCGCCTTGCTTCGAGCCGTCCATCAGTCCCTCCAGTCGCACCTCAGCCTCAGGCTGATCCAACAGGGCAAGCATCTCATACCAGTAGGAAGCCGCCGACCAGTCGTTCTCTATCAGATAGCCGCGCTGACGGTAGGGTTGTGGGTTGACGGTGATCGTATTGTTACCTGTCCAGTCTGCCTGTGCGCCATATTCGCGCATCATCCACAGCGTCAGGTCGATATAGGGTCGTGAGATGACGTCGCCCGTCAGGTGCAGCTCCAGTCCTTTCTGGAACACAGGGGCCACCATCAGCAGGGCGGAGATATACTGTGAGCTCACGTTACCCGCAATCTCCAGCGTACCACCCATCAGTCGCTCGCCGGCGATGCGCAACGGGGGGAATCCCTCCTCGCCTATATAGTCGATCTGGGCGCCCAGTCGTCGCAGCGCATCCACCAGTATACCGATAGGTCTGTGCTTCATGCGCTCCGTCCCCGTCAGCACATGCTCTCCAGGGGTGGCAGCCAGATAGGCTGTCATGAAACGCATGGCGGTACCTGCCGCCTTGATATTGATCTCATAGGGCATCTCCCTCATCGCCTGGACAATCACATCGGTATCGTCGCAGTCCGACAGGTTTTTCAGCTGTTCTGCGCCACCAGCCAGCGCATGGATGATGAGCGCTCTGTTCGAGACGCTCTTCGATGCGGGCAGGTTGACAGTTGTGTTGAGCAGCGTTGGTGCTTCAAGGATATATTGCATTCGTGTACGTACGTTTTTATAAATAACACGCAAAGGTACAAATTATTATATGGACGGGCAAATTAGGTATGCAAAAGTTTCTAAAGAAAAAATAATCTGTGAAAAATTTGCAGTTTTCAAAGATTGTGTGTACCTTTGCACCGCATTTCCGAAAAAGATGCATTCAGGATCGGGATTTAGCGCAGTTGGTAGCGCACACGTCTGGGGGGCGCGAGGTCGCTGGTTCGAGTCCAGTAATCCCGACCAAAAGGAAAACGGGAGTTGTTGATTTTCAATAACTTCCGTTTTTGTTAAACACCTTTTTAAACACCTTTTCTCGCTTTTTTGATTTTCACGCAACCAAGAATCAACTTTCACGCAACCAAAATAGTTCAAAGTTTACGATTTATTATATTTTATAAAGTTCACAGTCTTATTATTAAAAAATCACCCCAAATCATATCAAAAACGGTTTGGGATGATTCGTGTTATACCATTAAATTATTTGTAACTCATATATAACTACCTAAAAGTGCAATTCTCTAGATAGTGCATCCTTGTCTGAAACTTCATCGTTGGTTTGTGGCTGTGGGTGCCCATTTTGCACAATGGTAATAACAACTTCGTTATCATCGGTTGCTGTTACGGTTACTTTACATTCTCTACTTGAGGTAGATGTATTTGCTGTTGCATCTATCTTTATCTTTGGTGAACCACTTGAATAAGATTGCTTTGATGCTGTAAGCCATGATGCAGAGCTTGAAATCGTTGATATACTTGTTTTCAGACCGCTCAGTTCTATAGTCTTAGAACTAGCACTTGCATCCAAATTAACATCCATCATAGAGATTCCATTTTGAACTACGGTTATAATAACCTCATTACCATCGGTTGCTGTTACCGTTACAGTGCAGTGTCTGCTAGAAATAGATGTATTCGCTGTTACTTGTAATTGTAACTTTGGTGAACCACTTGAATAAGACACCTTAGATGCTGTAAGCCATGATGCAGAACATGTTGCTGTTGATATGCTTGTCCTTAGATTGGTAAGTTCTATAGTCTGAGAATGAGCACTTGAACCTATACTAACATCCATATAGTATGTGGAGGGGCTGCTTGGCGTTCCACCACCACTACCGCTACTTTCTCCAAACATTAACTGTACAGTACCATTCAGTATATAAGTCTTACTGCCACTGCCAAATTTGAAAGACTCAAACTTGATAGTAATGTAGTCATTGTTCTTTTTGTCCGTGACAGTTGCAGAACCACTTACATAATTAATTTCTTCCTCGCCAAAGGATTCAAACTTAGGAGAGAAATCTTGCAATTTGCATCCATTTGTTAAGTCCTTATTGCCTTTCAAATGAATACAAAACATGTAATCATAATCATGCTTTCCGCTCTCAGCTTTTGCCAATGTCCCGCAAGGTAAGCTAAGTTTACCACTGTGTGTCGCCAAATCCCATGTGGATTTGTATGTAACATAGCTTCGATAGCCGTAGCAAGCATATTTGGCTCCGTTAATGTCCAATACGTCATAGATGGTCGTGGGATAAGGATTGCCACCGCCACTGCCACTACTACTGCTCCCACCATCATCACCTCCACCGCATGAAGCCAATACCATAACGCACATAAGTGCCATTGCTAATAATATCTTTTCTTTCATAACCTTATTATTTTCTGAATATTTTCTTGCCATTAACGATTACTATGCCCTTGTAGTTATTACCGACTCTCTGGCCACCAATGTTATATTGAGCATCATTTGTTTGTCTCATATTTCTTTCTTCTACGATGTTGATTGATGTTGCATCATCACCTATCATCAACATTGATTCTCTACTTTGTATGCTAGACTTTGGAAGAGCTAGCCATGCTTTTCCTCCCTCTATCGAGAATGGAGCTCCGTTCTCCGCTCCCCAATACCAACCAAGCTTATCGGCATTTGTCGTATTGGACTTTCCGTAAGACAACTTGTAATAGACATAGTTAGGATTGCCAGACGTGCTAACACCATTAACGTTGGATGTAATAGTTTGCTCATCACTTCCATGAAGCAAGTTGTCACCGCTATAAGAAGCACTCTCTGTAGTAGAGGATAAGGTATATGTTCCACTAGTTTTATCTTTGTTTACAAGCACAACAGGAACTCCTTTTGGAATGATGCCATTTTTATCTCCTTCTGCGATTGTTACGTATGATAATTTTCCAGAAGTATCAAGAGTTACGACTTGTGCGGATAGTCCCTCCGAAAGGACGTAAGAATTATTTTCGTTATAGAATGTAGCATAACCTCCTTGTGATATATTAATAATAGGCTTAAAAGTTCCACTGACGATAACTTCATGTGTCGGCATCCTTTTGGGGATAGTGTTCCAACCACTAAAAGCGTAGCCTTTCTTGGTAGGTTCTTCTATCGCTTCGATAATCTCATCTTCCATAAGCTCGAAAGATTGGTATAGTTCTCCATCAACCATGTATGTTAATGTATATGTAACGACTTGAACCTCATCCATGTTTGAGAATTTCTCCCAATATGGATTCAACCAATAAATCTTCTTGAACCCTTCTCTAGTCTTTAATATCGCATTAGCGTATGTATCTGCATCGAAGGTGTTATCAACTATCAGTGGAGGTGTGGTATTATAAGAAACCACCTCTGTAAGACTTGAACAATTCTTAAATGCATAAGTTCCGATAGACTTTACAGAACATCCAATTGTTGCTGAGGTCATACTACTGCAACCCTCGAAGGTATTATTACCTATGGATGTAACACTGTTTGGTATCACTATAGACAGCAAGCTGCTACAACCCTTGAAAACATTTGAGCCAATAGTGGACACTCCATTTCCGATTGTTGCAGTTGTCATGCTTTTACAGCCATTAAAAGTATTATCACCCATAGAAGTTACTCCATTAGGTATTACTATAGACTGCAAACTGCTACAGCCACTAAACGCACTTGAACCAATAGTTTCGACTCCGCTTCCAATTGTTGCAGATGTCATCTTACTGCAACCATCGAAGGTGTTATTTTTTATGGATGTTACATTGTTCGGAATTATTATCGATTCAAGAGAACTACATCCTTGGAATGCAGAAGCCGTGATGGAAGCCACATTATCGCCCATAGTCACCTCCTTAATAGAAGTCATCCCCTTAAACCAAGTTCCAACATTCATACAATTTAGCATCACGGTTTCCAAACTATTACAATTTTGGAAAGCGTAATTCCCTACAGATGTCACACCACTTCCAATTGTCAAATGCTTCAGACCGCTACATCCCTCAAAGGCATTGCTATAAACTGAGTTTACATTATCACTTAGTATGATGTTATTGAGCGTTTTATTTCCTTTAAACCATGTGCCTACGCTCTTGCATTGCATTTCTGCATATACAAGGCTGTTACAGCCCTTGAATACATCTGTGCCTACAGATGTGACCTTAGAAGGTATTGTAATTGCTACCAAGTTTGTACATCCATCAAACGCATTGTTCTTTATAGAAGTGACATTCTGAGGTAGTTTAATTTCTATCAAACTCTCTTTCTCCTTGAAGAAATAGTCTCCAATCGCATCTTTTGAAGTAATATAGTTTTGATAGTATGAAGCACCGCCATCAACAATATTGGCATCATTCAAATCCAAGAACTGAAGATTCGTCATTTTTCTTATCGTCAAGATGTCCGTGCCGTTAATGTTGCCACTAACCTTCAGACTGATGACTTTATCAACATTCTCAACGCCAATTTCATCAATGAGAGTTCCTTCTTTCTGAAGGTCTATGGTCAAAGAAGAAGAATAAATGCTGTGAATCAGATTTTGTTTATGATATTTGGAAACATTAAAATCATATTTTCCTTCTTTGTTAAGTACGTCAGTAATGTATTCACCACCGACCGTAACTGCATACATGTCATGAATGTCATTTAACTTTATCTTTGTAGCATCATTTTCTACCGTCTCATATCCTTCATTATGTCCATTTACACTTACGATAGTGCCTCCATCGTGGATTATTGGCAATGGGTAATATTTAACACCATCTTTGACAGAGTAGATAATATCAGTCTCTTTCCAGTTCTCTGCTAGAGCATAGTTTAGAGAAGCACCATACGGAGTTTCTATGACACCATTACTGATAGCACCCTCCAAAGAAGGTGGAGTTGTTGAAAGGGGCTTAACTGTGAAATCCTTACATCCATTAAATGCAGATGCCGATATTCTCTCCACGTCAGAACCTAATACAAACTCCTTAATCGAAGTCTTTCCACTGAACCAAGCATCTACATCCTTACAATTTAGTGTCACTTTATTTATGTTGTTACAATCTTTAAACGCACCACTACCAATGGATGTAATACCATTTCCAATGCTTACTGATTCTAATCCACAACAACTGTAGAATGCGTTGTTACCGATGGATGTAACACTATTCGGAATAACTATCTCAGTCAATCCTCCACAACCTTGGAAAGCATTATCTCCAATGGACTGGACACTGCTACCGATTGTTACAGATGTTAAATTGTTGCAACTACTGAAAGCAGAACTTCCAATAGATGTTACGTTGTTAGGAATTACTACCGATGCTAGAGCACCACAACTGCTAAAAGCACTAGAACCAATGGTGGTTACTCCACTGCCTATGGTAACAGACTCCAATCCACTACAACCATAGAATGCATCTTCTCCAATGGATGTCACTTCATCACCCAAGGTTACATTCTTAATGGATTTCATCCCCTTAAACCAAGCATCTATATCCTTGCAATTCAGTGCTAAAGAGGTTATGTTGCTACAACCACTGAATGCACTATTACCAATAGTCGTGACACTGTTAGGAATAGTTACTGTTGTCGTACCACTGCAACCATAGAACGCATAACTACCAATTGAGATAACGCCACTTGGGATTGTTATCTCTGTCAGACCGCTACAACCGTTGAATGCACTATTACCAATAGTCGTAACATTGTTGGGGATAGCTGCTGTTGTCAAACCACTACAACCATTGAAGGTATCATTACAAATGGTAGTAATGCCGTTTGGGATAGTGATAGAGGTTAAACTGCTACAATTACAGAATGCGTATTCGCCAATGTATTTAACACTATTGGGTATGGTAACTGTTGTCATACCACTGCAACCTTTGAAAGCATTGTCACCTATAGAAGAAATACTATTTGGAATCGTTATCTCTTTCAAACCGCTACAACCGTTGAAAGTAGAATTGCTGATTGAGGTAACACCATTTGGGATTGTAATAGAAGTCAATCCACTACAACCATTGAAAGCATTGTCACTAATGAATGTTACTTTTTCGCCTAAAGTAATCTCTTTAATAGACCTATTATTAATAAACCAAGAACCCACATTCGCACAAAGAATTGTCACCGAGGTAAGACTAGAGCAACCACGGAAAGCACCACTACCTATGTTCGTCACGCTGTTAGGGATGGTAATAGAGGTAAGGCTAGAGCAACTAGAAAATGCACTATTTCCAATGCTTGTCACGCTGTTAGGGATAGTGACAGAGGTAAGGCTAGAACAACCATCGAACGCACATTGCCCAATGCTCGTCACGCTGTTGCCAATAGTATATGTTTTTACTTGACTTCCAAATATACTCTTAAGGTTAGAGTCTGAAGTGTATGTTTTTGATAATATAGTATTGCTATTTATGGTGACAGAGGTTAGGCCAGAGCAATTATTGAACGCATTACTTCCAATGCTCGTCACGCTGTTGGGGATGGTGACGGAGGTAAGACCAGAGCAACCATAGAACGCATTACTTCCAATGCTTGTCACGCTGTTGGGGATGGTGACGGAGGTAGTTGGGGATGGTGACGGAGGTAAGACCAGAGCAACCATAGAACGCATTACTTCCAATGCTTGTCACGCTGTTGGGGATGGTGACGGAGGTAAGGCCAGAACAACTTCGGAAAGCATAATTACCAATACTCGTCACGCTGTTAGGAATGGTAACGGAGGTAAGGCCAGAACAACCAGAGAAAGCATAATTGCCAATACTTGTTACGCTGTTGGGGATGGTGACGGAGGTAAGGCCAGAACACCCCTCAAAAGAAGAAATGCCTATACTCGTCACGCTGTTAGGGATGGTGATGGAGGTAAGTCTAGAGCAACCGCTGAACGCAGCATCTCCAATGCTCGTCACACTATTGGGGATGGTGACGGAGGTAAGACCAGAGCAACCATAGAACGCACGCTCTCCAATTGCAGTCACATCATATGTTTTTCCATTTAAGGTTATAGATTCTGGAATAACAACATTGCCAGTGTATTCATTTGGATAAGAGTTAGGTCTATAGGTTACAGCCAACTCTGTGTTGTTATTAATATAATTGTAATAAATCTTTTTGCCATCTGCATTCTTCACTTCAATGGTGTGTGCAGAAGCACATAGCACAAACATGCTCATAAGCATGGTGAGAACAAAAGAATAGTACCTTTTTTCCATAGCCATATATGGTTTTTATTGTTTTTAGTTATTAGAATATTCGGCTTCAAAGTTACAAATTATTTTTCATTTATAATGAAAATGCGAAAAAAAAAATAAATTTTGTGCTCAAATTCAATAAAATGTGCGTAAATTTGCCAGTAGAATGATGAATTTGATTATATCCATAAAGCCCAAATATGCTCAAATGATTCTTAATGGCAGCAAGAGGTATGAATATCGCAAGTCTATCCCACAGAGGCACGATATTCAGAAGGTCTATATCTATGCAACAAAGCCAATCTGTAGGATTGTGGGAGAGTTCAGATTGAATGGAATCGTTGCAGATTCCCCACAGAAGGTATGGGCTGCAACTGCTAGACATGGAGGCATCACTGAAGCATTCTTCAATGACTATTTCAAGGGTAGAGACAAGGCGTATGCTCTAAAGGTAGGTGATGTAATCAAGTATGATGTTCCCATAGACCCCAAGAAGGTTATCGCAGACTTTACCCCTCCACAGAATTTTATGTACACAAACAAAAACATGGACTTGAAGTAATCAAGCCCATTGATGAAAAGAATGAGGGATGTAGCGGTCAAGATTCAGTATTACGAAAATACCTATAGTACATCCATTGCCTTACGGTCAACGGCATTCCCCTCTATGCGAAATGGGTTAGGATGGAAGCAGACTGAATAGTTTTAAGCAGATAGTTACCATGTCTCTCGATTGATGGTCATCCTTCCCATTATGTTCTGTCCGCAAAGGTACAAAGTTTCAATCAAATTTGCAAGAAATCCAAATTAAAATTATTAACTTTGCATCACTCCCCTAACCTAGCGAGGTTGGAGCAAGGGAACGTTTACGCTTTTCCAATTGTATGTTGAAGTTGCCAAGACATTCGGCATGGAAAGCCTAAACTGCTTCTATACAATGTCATGTCTTACGGTGCATATCGAGAGATTTTGCACCGTTTTTTATTATTCCCTCATTGATACCTTATAGTTTGTGGGCTTCCCGTTCAAATCCCCCAGACTGCCATGAATGATTAGCACATCACGCACCTCTGAATAGCAATGCCAGTATAATTAGCACCGATATACTTGCCAAAGAACGGGCTCTTTTCATCTGTCACTTTGAGAACGCCAGCCTTTACTTTAGGTTTAGTGTAGATGTATTCACAGAAATACTTATCTCGATGAGCATTGACATACTCCCTAAATTCTGGGCAATAATCGTACTTAATCTTGATTGCGGCACTAGATATTACCCAATCATTCAAATCCCATTTCTCTTCACCTATGGCTGCAATGGTCTCTTCTCTAACCTTCCTATAGAGAGTCTGAATATTCTTATTGGCTTTAACCTCCATACCATCCTTGCATTTACATATCATATTCAAGACGTGCTCAACTTCATCCTTATACTCTGGTTTGCTGTTATCTTCAATAAATGCCCCAATAATCATCTGCTCGACAGAGTTGTATTCTTTACCCCTCCAAGGCAATGGGACGCTGCTAGCATACATATTACTGAGCATCTTGGCATCTCCTTTGGAATTATATCTAAACAGTATAATGTCCTTTTCGTCATAGACCCTAAGATACTGTCTCAGATACCCCACCTTAGCCAATAACTCATCAACGTTCTTTATCGAATTGAAAAATCCCATAGCATTTACCCTTTTAGAATATCATCCAACAATACACCGCTCTTGATTGAGAGCATTTCCTTCTTTGAAGCCTTATTCTCATCCGTTAGTTTCAAGTCTTGAACGACATCATCTTCTTTTCCCCTCTGAGACGTTTTCTTTCCTTTGGCAGTAGTTCCCTTGGCTTTTTGCTTTGACGCTCTCATAGGGGCTGGAATCACTGTTTCCAGACCTCCATTAGTTTCATCCTCATCTGTAGGTGATACTACAATGGACAAAGCTTCGTCTTCTTCTGTCATTCCATGATTGTTTTCTTTCCTCTCAGAACCAAGTTTAAACCTAGAATAGAAAGCACTCAGTATCTTTCTCAACTCTAGAGGCAATTGCTTACATACTTTCTCAGCGAACTCTTGTGGAATATCCATTTGTGCTGCCGCTATTGCTCCGCTCATACAAGCCATTGTGTCAGTATCACCCCCAAGGGAGATTGCGAGTCTCACGACATCCTCATAGTTCTTTCCCTCCATGAAACAGATGATGGATTCTGGCACCACTCTATCACAATTCGAAATTCTGCCGTATGTTGGTCTTATCTCATCAACGCTTCTGTTGAGGTCATAGGTAGGGAACAGTTCCAATATGGTCTGCTTAATCTCTGCCTTGGTCTTTCCGTGAAGATGCAAGAATATGGCTGTTGCAATGGCTTGTGCGCCTCTGACACCCTCTTCACCATTATGTGTAACCTCGGCTTGAATCTTTGCCAACTCCAAGCATTGATTTAAGTCCTTTGCATAGTAGGCAATTGGTGACACTCTCATTGCGCAACCATCACCACCACTTGCATAAGCCTCTCTACTATCCGTCTTTATCCACGCCTTAAATCCACGGCTAAATGTCTTTGGCATGAAGCGAGTTCCAAAGTCTTTCACAATGTCAAGGAGTGTATCTTTGCTATGCGTAGAATCATCCAAGAGCCACTTAGCCACAGCCAAAGTTAGCACCGTATCATCTGTAAAGGTCATATTCTTCAGCAATCGTAGTTTCTTGACATTGGCTAGTTTTATAGCCTTTTCTCTTACTACAGTCTGACCTTCCTTCTTTTCACGCTCATATACAGAGCCCAGCATATCACCGCAAATAGCACCCATGATGCCCAATGTGGGGACAAGCCTCAGTCTAGGTGTTATTGCTCTAACTCTTACCCTACCACTTGGTTCTTTGTCGAAGCGTAGAACTTGACCAAACCAGTTGATGTTCGCATTGTTCAATATCGTTTCATCGATGGGCATTTCTACCTTGTCATAGAGCGCAAGTTTAGCCATTGTAAGAATCTGTCCCATTGCGTTTTCGCCTACCCATTCGCCCACGTTGCAGACTGAATAAGTAACGTCTCTGACAGCCTTTGAGTTCTTTCCTACACCATTTTCTACCTCTGCCGCCTTGGTGACTACGCTCCTTTCAGACAACAGTTCTTCATTCCACGCACCCCATTGGGTATCTTTCTCCTTCTGCGCTTGCTCAATGATGACCGCATCCCTTGGAATGGATAGAAGGATGTCTCTGAATCCCTTGTTCTGCCTTACCTTCTCAGCAATGATGAACTTCATCCACTCGTAACACCATTGCTGTTTGCCTTTCTCAAATTCTGTATCACGTCTGTACTTCCAATATTCATCGATGTCCCCTTCACCACTCTTGATAAACTTGCGCTTCATCTTCAAACCATTGGTAAGCCATCCGTTCTGAGGGGCAATTATCTCATTCTGAATCTCTATGGATTTTTCAGAATTATCAAAGATTGCCAACTGATATGGAACTTCAGAATTGGGGAAATCTATACCCAATATTTTTACACCAAAACCATTGGACATATTGCCCAACTTTAGATTGATACCATCCCTTACGTCATCCTTGCTGTTGAAACTCCAACACTCACGCTTCATGGTGTCGTATGTGTGGGTTGTCCTAAAACTGAAATCATCGAATGACAGAGGCTTTGCACTCTTCCAATTCTTTCTTGCTTGCTCGGTTCTTAACGGCTCTTTCTGAAGAATCTCATCCCTTGCCTTGAAGAGTTCTGTTAGCGATTGGAACTTGACCTTCCTTCTGTCATTGACCTCCTTCATCAATACCTTTTCTTGTTCTTGGTCTAATGCTCCGTATAAGTCAAAGTCTTGTTTGAAGTCCACACCGTTCTTTGGTTTTTTCTTGTCCACATACTCATTGGGATTTGGGTCACAAGGATTGGTGTGATGGTATTTCTCAGCCATTTCAGCAACAAACATATTTGCCTTATACAGCAAATCTAATGTTGCTAGTGGGGTAAAATGCTCTGAGCGTATGGTTATGATTGGAAGATGTGGTGGCATCGCCTCAATCAATTGTTCATATAGTTTTTCTTCCCTAGGTGTAACCAAACATATCAATGCTGCTTCAGTATAGGGGTAATTCCTATTCTTTATGAAGTTGCCATCCATTATGAATCGACCATGAGTATAGTTCTTGTAGTCTTGAACCATGCACGCTGCCATACCACCCTCCACAATGGTATTGTCAACACTGTATGCGACTGGCTCACCATAACTGCCATACAAGATTGTGAAGTGCTTTATCTGCTCTATTGAGGGTACTGAAGCCACTTGGTTTGCAGCCCCATAAGTATAGTTCTCAGATGCAATGGGATTGAAGTTCAACTTCTTAACGAAGTCTCTATCTTCGCTGAATGCCATATAGAAGAGAGCAACATAATAATAGACGCTACCAAGACCAATGAAGCCATCTTCAACATCAAGGTTTTCAAGCATGAGTGAGTACCTACACTTCTTTTCCAAATCGCCTCGGATTTTCTCACTATCTTTTGCCTCCTTGCTGCCCACCTTGTAATTGGGGTCTGGCTTTATCATCGGAGCACAAGTAAAGTCTGGATTCAACCTCATGCACCTCTTGCCAATGTAATTGATGTCTATATTATCCATGCCCTTGCTGACCAACAGAACCTTTGAGTTCTTGATGGTTGCATCTGACAATGAATTGCAAGAATAACACGTGATAGCTCTGCCCAAACCTTGATATGTACCGTATAGAAGTGCTGCATATACGGCTTGACTGAATTTGCCTCCATGACCCGTTGCAATCAATGGACGTGTCGGCTCATTGAAAAAGAAATCATGCAACAGTTTTATTTGTTTCTCGTCAGTCTCCTTCTCCATCCTCTCTAGGAATTTGGGCACTCTCGTCATGATGTCACTCATCAGTTTGTAGTTCTTCCTAGTGAGGGGCTTTTGGTCTTTTTTTAGGTCTCTGCCATCCTCAAAGTACGTTATAGGCAGTCCAAGTCCATTTACAGCAATCTTCTCCAAGATGTCTAGTTTTAGGGCTTTCATGCCATTTAGAACCTTGTTAGTATGGGAATAAGAGAGTTGAGCCTTATCTGCAAGTTGCTTGATACTCAGATGACGCTCCTTCATTACATCCCATATTCTATCTACTCGTGGGTCTGATATTCGAGAAAGATTTTCTTTCTTGTTTGCCATATAATGTTATTAGGTTAGACGATGGCAAAGTTACAAAAAAATATTAATACACCAAAATATGTCTGTATGATTATATTACAATTCAAATATTTTTTAAGAACTCATACTTGTTTTGCATCCCCACAATGTGAGCAAACGAACATAAGTTTTTATTATAACGCTTATATGTTCATGTAAACATATTGTCATGATATTAATCTGACATTAAAAAATATCATCTTCAGCAATAAAAAAAGGAAGCCCAAGACAAGGGCTTCCAAATGAGATTGTATATTTCTAATGATTCAGAATTGAATGTTCTATAGAAATGATTTCATATATTTTCCCCTCCGCATTACTTGTAGGAGGCATCCCATAAATTGAAAGAGGATGGTGGTTGTTTGAGCCGCACCGCTTAGCGATTGTCGTTATTCCCCCAAAACCTTACGGACAATGGGCATCCTCTATTAAAAAGAGGGGGGATATTCCACGATTAAACCTTATATCTGAATCCCTCCGCATTGCTGCATGGAGGCATCCCCCCAATTTTATTTTGCGACAAAGATACAAAGAATCACTGAGAAATGCAAACAGATTAATAAAAAATGGTGCTAATCATCGTGATTAACACCTTCATTCGTTTTTTATTTTGTTTATTGGGTGTAACACCTATCTTCAATTATGTTATATAAAAGAGAATATTTGGTATTCAATGGTATTGGTTATCCTTCATTCTTCTTAATGTATAGGTGCGCTGCCTTCACAATAAGATATGCAATCGTGAAATGTACGTACCCAAAGAATCCAAAACCAAGGCCATAAAGGGAAACGTATGGCCAAATACCATTACCTCCTGAGAAAAGATTGCCAATAAACACAAGTCCTATGACAAAAAGGATTACACAGATAACAATTAAAACTTTTAGCAGTCCTACAAGAAAACCACCAAATAGAATTTCAGTGAATGTTTTGCTCATAATAGTAATATTTAAAATGAATACTTAAGTTCCTAATCTGCCACAAAGATAGGAAAAATATCTAAGACCTTCAAACTTTATTATTAAAAACTGATACAGAGACGATTAATCATCCCACAAATCACTATCACCTACGCTGCCATCACGATAACCATCACCATCATTATCTGGTGCATCCCAATCCCATATATGGGAATCGTGGGTATCATTATACGGTATGTTCTTGCGCCATGCGTCTGGTTCATACTTGTTACCAAACAAGCCACTATCTTTCTTAGGTTTTTTATCAAAGAATCCCATAAGCTTGATTATATTGCAGACATATATGTAAACAACTCTGTTTCTTCCAAGTTTGGGCGTTCTGTCACCTCTCTTACGTAATCACGTACCAGATGTCGCCACTCATTAGGTTTCATACTAAAATACCTCTCTTGAAATTCACGTATGCACTCCAGATAAATGGTTTCAATAGTTGTACCATCTTCCGTTTCCATCAAATTATGAATCAGCTTACGAACATCATTATCATCAAGTATGTTGGTTAGCATTGAGCCAGACGCAATGAAACGAACCTCATCAGCTTTCTTGCCTCGTCTTGATGGTGAAACGACTTTCATTGTTGGTTGTGAAGAGCCTTGGCTAATACTCTCGCCATTAGCTACCCTAACGATGTTGTGAATCTCATTCACATAGTTACGCACTGCTACGAAGTTCTTACCAAATGTATCTATCCATTCGTATTGTGCAAACGGTTCCTCTTCCATCAACGTATTGGGGGTTATGTCACCGTTGTCACAGACGTATGTTATGATACTCTTGATATATTCCTCTTGCAAAGAGTTAAGTGTGGTATCAGATAGAAACTGTGAGAAACGTTCCATTGCGATATGACGGTCAACACCTATCTGTGAGCGTATAAACGCACCCACGCTGTCACCACATATCATATTGCTCTTGGCAATGAATTTCTCATAATCCTCTTTAGTGCCTAGTTCCTTCCAACATATCTTTTCCAGTTCGCTAATGTCAGCAGATGTTAGTTTCTCCATGTTGACAATCTTCTGGATAACTGGCAGTTCTTTATTCTCTGCTAGGAAATCCATTACTCGCTGTTTGTATGAGGTCTGAAATGGCACATCTTTGGGTGTCCCTTTGGTTTCTACAGTGTCCTTAATGTTGATGGTAAACTTCTGATTGGTGATACCAGTAATGAACTGTACCAAATCCCTTATCTCCTTACGGACATATTCAAGTTTATCAAGTGAGGCAGATTCCCAGAAGTCATGCTTGGATAACTGTTTAATCAATGTCATCTTGTCATTCACTTGCTTGATGCTGGCTTTCTCCTGCAACTTATTGGCAATCTTCTCCACCACTTGCTTTGACTTGTCACCATTGACAGATTCATCAATCTGTGACAATTCAATATTAAGCATCAGTATATCGAACTTGGTTGCGCCCATGTTTGTAGTAGCATTAACCAATAACGGTGCTATCACGTCTTTTAGTTCTATGCCATCTGTGTTTGACAGATATACCCAAGTATCTTTCTTTCTGTATTTATCAACAATATCCCAATGCTCACGTACAGAGATATGCTTATCGTTCAATTCCTTAACTTGACCTATCAGAATGGCTTTGGTCTCATCATGCAAGGCTTTGGCTACCTCATCATTCTGGAACTGCTCATGCTGTAGTGCTATAGACAGGTCAACACGCAAGTCAAACAGTCTCTGGGTAAGTGATATTGACTTCATCGGTTCAAACCCTTTGGGATTATCACCAAAGAACTCAAAGTTACCACACCAGTCAAATATATAGAAGAATTTCTTGGCTCTGTCCTCTGGTGTTTCTCCTTCATCAAATATTTCTTCTGAGAGACGTGTGCCACGTCCAATCATCTGTAGGAACTTGATTTTAGAACGCACTTGCTTGAAGAAAACCAGATTCAATATGTCTGGTACGTCTATACCAGTATCAAGCATATCAACAGATACGGCAATCTGGGGCATCTTTCCTCTTACTTCAAAGGTGTCAATGAGGCTCTGAGCATAATTAACGGTATTGTCAATCAGTTGGCAGAAATCATCACCTAGGGCTGGGTATAGATGCTTGAATCGCTCGACTATAAGCACTGCATGATTGTGATTATAAGCAAAGATGATGGTCTTTCCGATTGTATCACCTCCATTTATCTTCAAACCGTTATCCATAAGGTCTATGATAACCTTATCTATGGTATCTTGATTGAAAATATAACTGAATAGTTCATCATGCTCTATATTGCGTCTATACAGTTCATCATCTGGAATGTTGAGTTTGGCTTTCTCATATTTCCAGATGCTTTCCATCTGCTGTTTTTCATCCTCAGACAACTTATCATACTTGATACCATTCTTTAATATGTCTGTTGTTCGAGACAGCACCACTTTGTCAACCAGATAACCGTCACTGACAGCTTCATCCAGCAGATACTCGAAATTCGGCTCACCACTCTCACGTTCAAAGAGGTCATACGTGCTTCTGTCATCATCCTCCCTTGGTGTTGCGGTTAATCCTACCATCAAGGCATCGAAGTAACTTAGAATAGACGTGTATTTGCCAAAGATACTACGGTGTACCTCATCTATCACAATCAAATCAAATCTACCGATGGAAAACTCTTTAAGTTCAATATCTATGTAGTTTATCATTGTCTGATAGGTGCTGAACAATATGCGAGCCTTCATCACGGCTTCTTTCTCAGTTGGCTTGAAATCATCAAGTCTGGCTGTGGTGGCACTTGGTAATAACTTGGTAAAGTTCTTATGAGCTTGCTTTACCAGTGCAGTACGGTCTGCAAGGAACAGTATGTTTTTCGCCCATCCGTTGCGCATCAGCACATCACATAGAGAAATGGCTACACGTGTCTTTCCAGTACCAGTAGCCATCACTAACAAACCTCTACGGTGCATACCGTTGAAATTCTCGCAAATGGCTTTAACCGCTTGCTTCTGGTATGCTCGATTGGTTATTTCATCATTAATTTTTAAGTCAGTGATTCCGTTCCTTCCACGTCTCTGCAACAATACCAACAAATCTTCCTCAGTGTGGAATCCATGAACTCGTCTCGATGGATAACCCAATCCGTCAATAATGAAGGTCTTGAAGCCGTTGGTATAGTATATGACTGGTCTAACACCGTATTGCCGTTCTAAGCAATCCGCATACAATATGGCTTGTCGTCTGCCTACCTCTGGTGATTTCGTTGTACGCTTGGCTTCCACTACTGCAAGGGGCTTACCGTTAGCACCAAACAGCACATAGTCAACATAGCCCACACCTGCACTGTTAGGCATACCATTGACTTCAATCTCTATGCAAGCCTTACTCGGTACTATTGCACCTTCTTTATCCAGAACCTCCCACTTGGCTTCTTCCAGTAACAAGTCTATGAACAATTTGCGTGTCTCTGCTTCACTGTAGTCTATCTTGTCTGTAATATCTTGGGGTGCTTCTATTGTTTCCTTTGGTACACTCTCAATAAACTGCACTGTTGCTGTTGGCACAGTATTGGTAGGCACTACAGTTAGTGAAGGTGACTTTGGTATAAGGTCTTTGCGGAATGGTGCAAGATTTGTGATAACACCAAGTTTGAGCAAAATGCCACCTACAACGTTGTAGATGTTCAACAGTGTAAAGTAGGCTTCGCCACCCTTCACACCTCCATCATGTGCCGCCTTGTTTCCTATCTTTCGGACATAGTGAGCCGCCATCATCAATTTATCATCGTCACCGATGAACTGTGTAAACGGCTCACTAGACATCATTTCAAGCAGATTGGTACGCTTATCTAGTTCAATACCCTTGAGGGTGTAGATAGCCTTTACTATCCACTCCAAGGCTCTGCGACCATTCAGAGCACACACATCATAGTTTGTCTGCTGGGTGTCCTCTGCTGCACTGCAAAAGCCGTATAGGTCTTTCAGTGCCTCTATGTCTTGTAGATAGTCAAAGTTCTTCACTTGTTCACCAATCTTCTTCTCTTAATTTGTCCATTTCGTTTCTAATATCTACTAATGTACGTCCTTTATAACTGAAATACAGAGGACCTTGATATGTTCCACAAGCCTTCTTTACAGGAATATACTCTTTTACAAATGCTGACAATGACCATTCCTTTCCCTCATACTCTACAGTATTTGCACCAGAAACAGTTACCTCTATCTCAAGAGGGTCAAAAGTAATTTTATCTCCTTTTGAAAGCCCAATCATTTCAAATTTAAATGTTTTTTTTCTCATACTCACTCCTTTAATTAAACCAAAAATCCATTCTACTGTTATATAATGTCTCAACCTCCTTGATGGACTGCTTGATAAGTTCCTTTTGGTGTTCAATGGCTTCTATATTGGAAGCGAATTGTTGCTGTAAGGCGAGAGGCGGTAGAAAGATACGAATCATTCGCAAATCACCTATTGCCATACTCGATTGATTTACTGCGTCCTTTCTGATTTTTGCCACCTCATCCTTAAAGTATTCTGTTTTGAAATAATAGTCTGCAAATGTTGGGATAAGCAAATCATAAACAACAACTAAACGCAGTAGATTCATTCCATGAATAATCTGCTCCTCATCTTCTTTCTTGTACATTACGGTTCTACCAATATATGCTTTACTATTGATATGAGACATCAGTAAATCCCCATCATTTAGCACATAATTTGTGTATTTTGTCAAGTCACATATATTAGCATAACCTAAACGGTCTCTGTTAAACACACCATTTGACAATGTTTCAATTCTTGTTATTGGATAACCAGATGCCCCTTTGGTCTGCTTTATGTTCGCTCCATTTTTAATGTATGAGAAACAATCTCCAATTATTTTCACTTCCCATCCCTTATCATTGGTGATGGGGTCGCCAAACATTTCATAGAAGAGAGACTGCGCCAGATTATCCAACTCGTTTAATTGGGCTTTTTTCTTTTCAATGATGGAACTCAGCAAGTCCAACTCTTCAACAATATGCTGCTGCTCAGAAAGTGGGGGGATTGGCAATACGTAATTTTTCATTTGCTCTGTACTAAGATTGGGCTGAGCAACACCTTCTGCATCCTTCAAGAACTCTAATGATTTTGTTTTTAAAAAGCAATAAAGATATTTATGGTTTAATGTTTTGACAGATTCTCTACATATAGCCACACGTTGATTTAGATACAAAGTTTCATTAGTTTTATTTATGCCAATTTTACCTGTAGTTGCTCCAGACAAGGCTATTAAAATATCATCTGGATATACTTTGTATTTATCAAGATTCTGCTTGTATGTTTCTTTATTGAAAAAAACCACATCACTTAAATCAACTATATCATTTTGTATGTTTGATATTCTTAATATTTTCTCACCTTCTTTTGTAAACAAAGAACTCTTGAAAGCAAAACCATTTATGATGATTGCGACATCACCCAGTTTCTTATATTCCCAACCTTCTTTCATACCCTACATGAATTTAGTACGGAACTCCTTAATGGCGGCTGCAATCTCACTCTCCAAGGCTTCTATGCGACCTTGAATCACCTCTGTACTGTCATACTCAACCTTCTCACGCTCCACCTCCTTATACTTGTTGATGGAAAGCACATAGTCATTGTTGCGTATCTCATCAACAGGAACTAGGAATGACTTGTCTTTACGTGTACGCTGTTCTTCTGCCCTTTGGTTATGGAAACGTGCTATAACGTCTGGAATGTCGTTTTCTTCGACCTCTGTACGCTTCTGGTCAAGTGAGTACCCATCCGCTTGCATATCATAAAACCAAACTTTATCTGTACCTCCTGCACCAGTCTTGGTGAAGATAAGAATGGCTGTAGAGACACCGCTATAGGGTTGGAACACACCACTTGGCATTGAAATAACAGCCCTCAGAGTATGATTCTCAACTAACTCTTTACGCAAGGCTACATGAGCATTAGAATTGCCGAACAGCACACCATCTGGGACAATGCTCGCACACCGTCCACCAGTCTGCAACATGCGGATAAACAGAGAAACAAACAGCAATTCCGTTTTCTTGGTGTTGGTGATTGCCAGTAATGATTTATTAATATCCTCACTATCAACACTGCCTGCAAATGGTGGGTTGGCTAGACAAAGAGTATATTTCTCAGTATCATTGTTGCTTGATGATAGACTGTCACGGTATGCCACATCAGGCTCTTCAACACCATGCAGCATCAAGTTCATTGCACCGATGCGCAACATGGTACTGTCTGTATCGAAGCCATGAAACATCTTTCCCTTGAAATGCTCTGCGTTCTCCTTCTTTAAAAGGTCTTGCTTGTAGTTCTCGGCAATATACTTGGCACTCTCAACGATGAAGCCTGCACTACCCATAGCAGGGTCACAGATTTCATCCTTCAACGTTGGTTGCATCAGTTCTACCATCATGCGGATAATATGCCTTGGTGTGCGGAACTGACCGTTATTGCCACTTGCAGCCATCTTACCAAGGATGTACTCGTACACATCACCCATTGCGTCACGGTTGGTCATATCCAGTGCATCCACACCGTCCACAATCTTTGTCAATGTACGTGGGTTCTGAATCAAGAACACTGCATCACGCATAAAACGGCTGTAGGCAGATGATTTTCCCTCACTGAGATTTTTGATGAAGGAAAAGGCATCGTTGCGGATGGTGTTAAACATCTGGGTTGCCTCCATATTCTTGAATACGTGCCAACGTAGGTTATTATACGGAACATCGGAATCCGTATCTGGGTTATGCCACATACCATCCTTAAATGTGGGGTTGGTAATCTTCACGCCTAGGATATTGGCTTCTGCCTCCTTCTTTAACTGTGCATCATCTATCATCTTCATAAAGAAGAGATAGGTCATTTGTTCCAATACAGACATCGGATTAGTTATGCCACCTACCCAATATGTGTCCCAGATTGAATCTATGCGGTTCTTTATTTCACCAGTAATCATCTTCGTTTTTAGTTTATTCTGTTGCAAAAATAAAGAAAAAAAGCCAAAACTATAAGTTTTGACCTTCTTTTTTCTATCTTCTACTGTAAAATAGTTATCTATAGACCTATTTCTTTAGAAAATTCTGCCTTGATACGTTGGACTGTACTCAATCCACGATTAGTTAGTTTTGCAGTGATTCTAATAGAGTACCCTTTTCTAAGGTAACTGATTACGTCTCTATACTCTTCCGCTTTCTTCTCTCTAGGCTTGCGATAACCCTCATTGCCAAATTTGCCTCCATTGGCTTTGTATAATGCTCTACCACTCTGTAATCTATAGACAATCTGGCTTCTCTCTATGCTACCCATTTCTGCCAGAACAGTGCAGATTATACTTGCAATAGGATTGACCTTACCGTCCTCTTGTAACGTGTATAAGCCTAGATTGAGTATGTAAACACTCACTTTAGCCTCATGTAACATTTCGAGAGACTTCAAAACTTGAAGGGTGCTTCTACCAAGTCTTGGCAGTTCATGAATAGCTAGCACCGATATATGATTCTCTACACAGAAGTTAAGGCACTCCATTAGCACCTTACGTTGCTCATTCTTCTTTGCGCCACTAATATGCTCTTCATAAATGCCTTTAATGGTGAAATCATTGGCTTGGCAGAATCTCTTTAAGTCCTCGACCTGCCTTGATGTATTCTGGCGGTCATTTTCACTGGAAACACGACAATATAGGCAGCACGTTTTCTTCATTTCTCTATTCTTATTTACGTTTAACATCTGTATTCTAAACAGTCAAAGATAGTTTTGATTACGATTACACCCCTTATTCATTCCACTTTATAAATTGTTTTGAATACGCTTTTCTTTGATTACATTTTTATAGAGTATTCTGCTGCAACCCTATGCTCATAGTCTGCTGTCTTTTCAACATAATCATCAATCAATTCGACCAGTGAATCGAAGAACACACCTTCAACCGTCTTGACCACCTTGCTTGCTTTGATGAAGCGGATGTCAAAAAGGTCATTGCCCTCGTTGTACACTACCTCAACAGTGCCCTTGAACTTGAAGCCTTGCACATTGAACCTCAGACCGTTCTCGATTGCAACAGCATTGTGGAATCCCCACGACCACATTACCATTAACTGTGACCTCAGTATGTTCATTATATAATTTGCCATTTCCATGCTACTTCTTATTTTTTATTTATTTTTGACTGATTTAAGTACAAGTAACCCTATTTTTCTTCACCTTCTCCCAAATGTCACCCTCTCCATCGAGATTAGCTCGAAGGGTAATCATCAAATCATTCGGTTTGATGTTTCTCACGCTCCGCAATTCAGTTTTTCCGTTCTGATTGTAGAAGTAGATAACAAACTTGCCATTGGGAGTTCTTAGAATCTTAATCCATCCTTTAAACTCAAATCCCTTCACGTAGGCTTTTACACTTAGGTCTGTTGTATATACACGACCATAGAAACACCATTCATATTGAAGCAGAATCTGTGAGCATAGAAACTTGTAAATTTTATGCGCTCTAGGTTCCCACCCATCTGGTATCTCTAGCTTTCTATTGTTCATATCACTAATTGATAATGTTTATATCTTTATTCGTATCAATTTGACTAAGGTCATTAAAAGACCTTAACCAATGATTCCCAACGAAATGAACGAAAGCCTCCTTTCGCTACATCAAACACAACTTTAGTTCCAAAGTGTTCCTTTCCCACTCCCTTAATATACTTGCTACACAGTGAGGGATTGGTACTACACCACATTTCTCTCAAAGAGCCATCACGTTTTACAAAGATTATATGGCAGAGTTGATTGTCAGCAAGCTTTGCCTCTAGCTGTTCTAGTAGAAGAGCCTTAGCAAGACCTACTTCAAGTGAACCAGTACGCTCTGCGATTACGTTTGCTCTTGTGATAGTTATATCACTTAATGCCACTGTCATGTTGGCTATTGCCACTGTTGGAATTGTTGTCTGTACCATAATGCTTATACCTTATATTATTTATTTAACTTGTTAATTATCAGGTTCTTTTGACGATGCAAAGTTAAGCATTAAATATGGTATTACCAAATTCTAAGCAAATTTTTAACTGGCTTTAAATCAGAACGTTGCAATGACAGGCTTCTTTAACACCCAGACCACAAATGAATATGGTATTACTAAATTATCTTAATTTTGACATTAGTTATACCATTTTCAAAATTATTATTATTACCTTTGCCGCCAAATATAATAAAATAAGATATATGGCAGAGAATAACAAGCGTGGTGGAAAGCGCATTGGTGCTGGCCGCCCATCCAATCCACGCAGCAAGGTGCAAATCGCCTTGAAGCTAGATGGAGACCTAAACGAGGTGTTTGATTCACCCAAGTTTGATGGCAATAGAGGACAGTATATAAACAAGGCTGTGAGGGAGAAGATGCTTGCTGACGGTTACATCAAGGAAGTGAAGTTGCAAGCATCAGTCACAGTTAACGGTGCTGAGTACACTAGACAAGATGCCAATGGAAAATCATCTTGCGCTCAGTGTGCGTTATCATCTGAATGTTGGGACTTATGGCACTATGCCACTCCATGTTACGGTGGCTTTTATACAAAGGCACAAAATAGGTAAAAAGACATTTTTATCTTCCATTTTCATTCAAATTCATTTTCAATTTTATACTCGATGTTTTCTCTTAAAGTGCGATAATCGTCAATATGTCTAGTGCCATCATCATCCACTAAAATGCTGTCATTGTAACATTTCTCAATGATTCCCTTAATCTTTGATTCAATCACATTATCATCGACACTATCTAGGGCGCAATTCATAATTGCCCATTCCAAAAATTCATCGTAAACAGAATTGATGTATTCATTAACTTCTTTATCCATAATTTTCTTTTTTCTGCAAAAGTAAAAAAAAAATTGGAATAACAAAAAATTACTTCAAAATTAAAAGTTAATACCAAATACTAGTATGTAATTATTAGTTGTCCTATCTAGAACAATTACAGCCTTATATCTATTCTCTATGTTTTTCAACAGCATCGTCTCGTTCACTTTTCTTTCATATACATGGTTATACAATTGTCTTTTCGCCATCGTTTAAGCGTGCTCAGAGAGACTTCAAGACCATTATTCTTCATTGCCTCCACATTCTCCTTATCGCTTAATCTACAGTCGTATAATTCTCCGATTCTATCTCCACGAAGTTGTTTTGCGGCAATGTTCTTAACTTGATTCTTGGTCATCCCATACTTCACACAATAATTTGGGTTGACCATATACCTTCTACTCGTCCCCTTCAGATTATTATACTGTGTCATATCGGCTTTCATAACATCCTTGGCAATGCAGAATATATCTTTCTTTCCGATGATATTCTCCGCATCATAATTGGAAATATAATAGACCAATTCATATAGCAGATTATATATTAGATTATCAAATGTTATGCTTGGTGTTATCAATCTTCTCAGAATGCCATTGAGATACAGTTTATGTCTCCTTCCCTCACCATCCTTTATCTTCACTGCTCTTCCATCCTTGTTCTTTCTCCAATATCTCCGTATCTCAATATAATCACATGGAAATAAGATATAAGGCGTATCGTCATTTGGAATATCTATCGGTGTATGCTCAATGTTTGGATATGTATCAAAGTACTTGGTGATGACATCCTCCATCTTCATATTCCAATAATCTTCCTCGAATTGTTTATCTACAAAAGTGTCATTGAGATTCATATTGTATGTGGGTGTGTATATATGATTCTCACTGACACTTTCATCCTTATCATCTGTACAGTTTATATGATAATAGTCTTTATAATAATCTATGAAGTCATGTTTACTATATACTATATGTGATGTGTTTATAGTGCAATTACTGCATCCATTGCCGTTATAGTATTGGGAAGCCTTCAGACTGCGTTTGTCAATGCCATCAATACATAAATGATTGGCTTCAAGTATGGCATAAACATAGTTATAATATTCTTGACATCCTTCAATATGCTCATCAAAGCAATAGATGAATCGGTACTTGCATTCACCATTAACACCATCATTGCAAGATGTATAGGCTATTGTGGGCTTATGCTGAAGGGTCTGAATCATTGAGGTCATATCCACCTTGGAATGGTCAATATCAATGGATATGAACGATGAATAAATGAAGTTATTATCTGTCTTATCACGCATTCCAAACGAACTGAGGTTAAAGATGGGAGCATAACAATAGCCGTTGGCAATTGCCTTTGTCATTCCTTCAATATCGGTTCTGACCTTGTAGAATCTCAGCCTTCCGACCTCGGTCTCTCTGTCTGGTTTTCTGTTAAACTTCTGTGATGACAGACTGACCTCAAATGTGTAGTCTAGTGTGTTTTTCATTATCCCAATGCTTATATAACAATCCCAATGCCTATTATTTTCAAAAAAGAGGGGCTTGCCAACATTAAGCATTGGAAAAACTGTTAGCAACGGTAGCTATTCCGTGCCCCTCATATATAAATTATATATCTCAATTTGATAATTTTAAAGATTTATTTCTTATCAAGTTTAAACTCATTCATTATTCTTGATGCTCGCTGATAGCCGATATGTGCTTCACGCATGAAATGAGTAACCTTAACTTGACCATAGTGCATCAAGAGCGCAATATATATCCGTATGGCATTCTTCTCGGCTCTTTTTGTTCTTGCACGTTCAAGTCTAAGTCTATCGTATTTGCCTTGGTCACGTGCATTTGCTCGCTTGTATCGTTCCTTGGCTGTTTCGGTATTAGCATTTTCTCGGTGTGTTATCATTCGTAGATTATCAAGATGGTTGTTAGTTCTGTCACCGTCAATATGGTCAACTTCATACCCAATCTTGATTTTACCAACAAACACAGTATATATCAGTCTATGCACGTACCACTTGTGTTTTGCGCCACTGTCATCAACCAATATAACCGTCAAGTAGCCGTTCTTTTCCTTTGTAAGATTAAGTCTCTTGCGAGATAAGTGTGTTTTTCCAATGGGTGATGTGTGTTTGCGTCTAATAATTTTTCCATCTGGGTATATATTGTAGTGCTTATACCCCTCTAACTTCTTGTATTTCACTTTGTTTCATAGTATTTATTTTTAGTTATTCTGAGCCTTTACTACATTTGCAATGTGCTCATACTACAATAAATATCACTATGATTTGAAAAGTTACTTTTACCCTATTTTTTTTTTTGAAAAAGTGAGGGAAAGCGAATCGATATGACAACTTTCCCTCGTAACTATGTTGTACATACACCTAAATGGACGTGTGGCAAAGATATAGACGAAAAATCCAAAAAACAAATTTTGAGGCAAAAAAATCAATTATTTTTCAATCTTCATTCCATTTATTAAAAATGAACTCTTATTGATATTACGTGTGTGCGTGTGCGAGAGTGAATCACAACAACAATCCAATGTCTAGCACCTTCAAACGCTGGAAATGGGTCTGTATGGCTCCCGATTGGGATTGCACTAACAACTATCCACTGAAACGATGAAAAGCCCATGTGGGGACTGGAATCAATGAATCCAGACATTCCACCCATGTCTAGCACATCATTGAACAACATCAAGAACGGATATTGTGGGGAGAGCCCCCTCATATACCCCCACCCCTATGTCCCCCCTATGGGGATGGGGGATTTTAGTTGTGTTTTGGGCATAACAGTTTGCTCCGAAAAATTCCAGAAAAAAAATGGAAAAATAATATCAAGGCCTTAAAAAAAATATCATTCAAATCAGTAACTTTTCAATTTACGAGATATTTATTATTAAAAGTAACATTCAATGAAAACAGTTATTAAAAGACTTACAGAGCAAGAACTACGTCAAATCGTGGAAAGCAGCGTGCAGCGTATAATGGAAGGAAAAATAGACACTAATAGAGAAATACGTCTAGCATACAATGAACTTCAAGCGATGGGCAAACACCTATCATCACTTGGCCTTAGACTTGATGGAACAAGATACCGTCCACTATTTGACCAACTGAGGGATGCAATGGTGCAACTCAACAATGAACTTATTAAAGCGATGAAGGGAGGTGGGAAGTAATGAGTTATTTTGCATTAGATAATCAAAATTTGACAAAAGAAGATAATCAGAACGTATCAACCATAAACAAAGCTCATCACACTCAACCACACACGAAACAAGCAAGACAAAAAATAAGTGAGACACAGAAAGCCAGATATAAAATGATGCGTGAACTTGTAAGCAAAGGGACAAATGCTGTAACAGAAGATACGGTTAGGCGAATTACGAAAGAGGTTATCACAGAATTTATACGTAAGAATGCATTCCATATACCCCAAAGCACTAATAACAACATCAAACCAATCAATATTAATCTATGAACGTGAACTTGCTAAAACAGAACAAAGAGGTTGTGATAAAGGATATTGTAGAAGAAGCTTGGGGAAAGATTGAAAAGGAGAATCTAGCAGAATACACAACCATGCAAGATGTGGAAAAAAAAATAAGGAAACATATTAACGAATTGATTGCAGAATATGATTCCAACTAATGACAATATAAATAATGAAAAAGAAAATTGTAACAGATAAGGCTAAAATCAAGCAGCTTGAAACATCATACAAAGAACTTCAAGATGTATTGGATGGATGTCTTGCGGAAAATGAACAGCTGAAAAACACCCTAAGCAACACACTAGACTATGAATCAAAAATTGAGAAGGAAAACGACAATCTCCTACACTTGATGAAATATCATTCTTTGATTATGCTGCTAATGGGTGTCATGGAACATTACTGTGACGATGACACATGCATCGGTACGGCATTCAAGCTTGCGATTAGGAGATACCAACATGCGGTTTTAGATAGAATCCCATTGTTTGATGACGTTATGCCCTATGAATTAAATGATGACGATGATGATGTAATTGATGACGAAGATGAAAAAGAATAAGGTTGGTGACTTCAATGAACTAGAAAAAATCCGCATATATATGGAATATCACAAGGACGAAGTGTTTACGCCAGAGTTCATGGAAAAACTAGCAGATAGATTCCTCAGTTACTATAGTGTGAGAAAGAAAATTAAGGAGCTATACCCACGAATACTTATAGCCGACATTAAAGATAATATAAGCATAATACCAGACAGTTATGAAGAAGTACAATAAGAAAACGAAGGGATATGCTAGTCAGTCAGAGCCTCTTTATACCAAAGAGGATTTTCTTTATTATTTCGAGAATAGACTACAGCATATAATAAGAGACGAGGTGAATGCTCAGTTCAAGCAAGCATTCTATCAACTGCCATTCTAGCGCACGCCCAGAAAATCCAGATATAAACAGTAATGATAATATCATTCAAACAATTATGGGGCATGCCTCTTTGCTAGTAGGCGCATCCGCAAATCTAACATTCAAGCAATAATTCGGCTAGAAGAGTGCATAAAAACGCATTGCTCTTCAAGCTTTCAAAAAAAAGAAAATTATGAAAAGAGTACTAATAACAGAACGACAATATAAACTCGGCAATAATGTTCTAGCAACCTCGTCACAGTTGAAAAAGCTCAAAAAAAAACTCGAAAATCTGAATACGTTGAGCACGAAGAATAAGCTGAGGGAATGGATGCAGAGTGTATTCATACTCGGTCAGCTGCTTGCGAAAGTTGATTCAAAGGATATCGCTAGCAAAGAGGGTATCATGTACGAATACGATTCAATCATCAAGAAGGTAGATGGCATGACTGAGATATGACCAAACGGACATATATTATAATCATGGGTAGCTGATTGGCTATCCTTGTTTGATTCGTAGCTTAATATTGTTTGTTTTTGCATATTGTTCAAAATCATCTTTAAGAATACGATATTTACTCTTTTTTCCTTTTGCTTCTGTGAATTTTAACCTACCTTCTTTAATCGCTTTACGAACGGCAGTACCAGATATTTCCCATTTTGCTTCTATATCTGGAACGGTATAATACACTTCTGTTACAGAATATTTATCACGGATTCCCTCGCTACTTCTAATGTCTTTATTTGCTTGACAAGCGATTTTCTCTAGAACGTTCGATATTATTTCAAAATCAGATTTGATAGAAAGGATGAACTCTTTTGTTGAATAATGCTCATCCAAGCCATACAAAGCATGGCCTAGAGCCATACTGATTTCTGTATAATCAAGCACTGCATCAGGATTCTGCTTGTGATAAATCATGTAACTACGAAAGAAAGTCGCTAACTCTGACTCCGCATGGGTTTTTTCTTTGTCTGCCATAATAGTATATTTTAAAATTCTAATTTCTGTGTAGCTCCTTGCATTTCAGGCGAAAATTTCATAACATATATCTCCATCGTTGAGAATTTCTTATGCCCAGACATACTCATTACCTGATATGGGGGTACTCCTTTTGCTATCAAGCATGAAATAAATGTCCTTCGAGCTGTATGAGCAGAAATTTTTTCTCTTCTAAACAATTTCTTTTGAATCTTTTTTTCTAAAACATTGCGTATAACAGAGATTTCATCTTCAAAAAGACGCTCATTTTCTAACATTTCTGATAAGGCCCTATTAAAACCTTGGTTTGTATAGTCATTGAAGTGGAATCCATAGCGCTCTGCAATCTCTTGTGCTTTAGAAGTCAATTCAAATTCCACTTCAACCTTGGTCTTGTGTGATATGTAAGATAATAGATATGCACCATTTTTCTGACGCAGAAAGTTTAATTCTGTTAGTAATGTTAAGTCCAAGAATCGTAAACCAGTCAAACAAAGGAAAACAAAATAGTCACGAACTTTAATGTGATTAGCGTTTTTTAGTTTTCGATTATACAAATCTTTTACTTCATCTAAAGACAACGCTATAACTCTTGTCTGTCTACTGTCTCCCAATCGGTTCGACATTATCATGTCGGCCGTAGTATTATCCTTATAATATGCTCTTATAAATGCAGAAAGGTTTTCTATTCGTTTGTTTATGGTTTTGTTAACCATATCCCCTTTACATCTGTATCTATGCTCCTTAGTATTAATGTGCTCTTCTGATAGCCACTCGCAGAAGTCCTCAATGAAATCTTCTGTAATGTCAGATAAATACAGTTGCGATTTGGTGTCATATTCGTAATCTTCAATGGCATTGGCAGAACTTATATAATCCTTTATGGTCGGGTGCTTTTTCCTCGTCTCACCATTTTTTATATCTTGTTTGTGGAGTTCTTTCTCTTTTTCAACATTGAAAGCACGATAATCGGTAAGTAAATGATGGTCGGTCTCAGCTGTTGGAAATATGTTTTTTCTCTCCTTGTGAATTGCAAGGTATTCGTCAATGACCTTGACGTTAATTACGGCTTTGGGATTATCATAAAGAATAGCAGCTACAGCATTGTCAACTTTTTCTTCTAATTCGTCTATCTCTGCATTGAGGTCGTTGGGATTCTGTGACGAGTATGTCTCTTTAACTCTAAGATTTTTTGTTAAGTTGACTTTCTCTATCTTGCAGAGTTTATATCTCATCGCTGAGCCGTTCTTTTTAAGATATGCGGTTAATTTTCCAAGGTAATACCTTCTTGAAACAAATTTTAATGCCATAATTTTATAGAGAGATTACTTAAACACCTTTTTAAACACCTTTTGGCGCAACAAAGATACAAAATAGATTTGATTCACGCAACTTATTTCACGCAACTTAACACTGTAAACCCCTTATTTTAAAGAGTTTTACGTTTTTTGGACGTTGAACAAGGTTTCGCAACAACAACCCCAAAAAGAGTCCAGTAATCCCGACCAAAGCAAAAGAGGATGAGTTTTCGCTCATCCTCTTTTTTATTGATTCCTCGTCACATCAATTGATGGAGATTGCCACCAGTTGCTCGCCGGCATCCAGGGCAGCCTTCATCTCCTTGCCTCCACCCAGCACCTTACAGCGACTGATGTCATCGCCCTCTACCGCCTCGATCTTCAACTTACCCAGTTGCGACTTCGCATCGCGTCCAGCAACCGTCTTGAGGGTATAGACCCCCAGATGAAGACCGGCGAAGGCCCCTTCTCTGCTTCCTAGGTCGATATAGACCTCCTTCTGCTTGTCGTTCTTGGCTGTGGCGTCCTCCAGGATATTCGCCTGCAACGGAAGATTCTTGTTCAACCAGTAGGTGATATCGGTAGCGATACGGTCGTTGGCGTCACCAATGGCAGCGGCAGGATCGGCGTACATCCCCCCCATCGCCTGTCCTTTGAAGGTGGGATTGGCCACCACTGCTCCCGTCTTGGCATCCTTGAAGGTGATTGTCGTTTCGATGGTCGCCCTATAGGTGGTCGAGGTCTGTGTATTACCGTCCTTGTCGTCCCAGGTACGCGTATCGGGCTTCAGGGTGATATTGGCAATCAGGACATCCGCGATGAGACCGCTCTCCTTGGACGCATCGTTAAAACGGTAGCGATAGGCACTGGAGAGTCCCTTGACAATGGCATTCTTCACATCCCCCTCATACTTGGGAGCCTCTACAGAGGCGTCGCTGGTACTGGATCCCATCAGCATCTGTCCGACAGTCTCCGTGGCCGACGGATTCTCGCCGCGGTGGGTATACTCCACCTGACCAAACGTAATACCATATACCTTGTTTCTGTCTTTCTGCGCATCTTGTGCAGAAACAGCCATGATGCAGCAAAGGACGGCTGCAAACGTCATGAGCATCTTTTTCATAATCAGTGATGATAATTGATGTTGCAAAGATACAACTTTTCCACTGATTCTTCGTATATTTGCACGAAAAAAAAATGGAAATCTTTTCCTTTTAGATGACCGTTTTTTTGTACTTTTCAAAAATAAAATGAGTATTTACGTGGAAAATGATTATCTTTGCATCCGCAAGAAAACAGTTATTCTGATATGAAAAAAGACATCAAGATTTTTACCAAGTGGTTTGAGATGAGTCTTGTGCTTCGCATTGTGGGCGGACTCATCGTTGGTTCCTGTCTCGGACTCTTAGTGCCGCAGTGGACTTGGATCGGCATCATGGGCATTGCGTTCGTCAGTGCGCTGAAAGCCATCGCCCCCGTACTGGTTGCTGTGCTGGTAGCTGTCAGCATCGCCAAGGCAGGTAATGGGCTGGGCTCCCGTTTCCAGGTAGTCATCTCCCAGTATATACTCAGCACGTTTATTGCGGCGATGTGCGCCGTGGTGGGCAGTTTCTTGTTTCCTGTCACGTTGAAGTTGACCGATGCCGTCGACCAGAGTGTCCCCGGTGCCCTCTCCGATGTGTTTAGCAACCTTCTCACCAATATGGTGACCAACCCGGTGATGTCTATTTCGCAAGCCAACTATATCGGCATTCTGTTTTGGTCGATTTTGATAGGCATTGCCCTAAGGATGAAGGCGAGCCAGCCAACCATCAGTCTGGTGCAGGATATCTCCGACGCCATTACGCTGACCGTGAGGTGGGTCATCGAGTTTGCGCCATTCGGTGTGATGGGTTTGGTGTTCACGTCAGTGTCGGATAACGGTTTGAATGTGTTTAGCACCTATGGTCAGCTGATGCTGTTGCTCATCGGCTGTATGCTCGCCTGCGCGCTGATCTTCAATCCACTGATCTATCTCGTGATGTTGCGCCGCAATCCCTATCCCCTGCTATTCCTCTGTCTAAAGGAAAGCGGACTGCAGGCCTTCTTCACCCGTTCGTCGGCTGCCAACATCCCCATCAACATGGCTCTGTGCAAGAAGTTGGGGCTCGATGAGAACTTCTATTCTGTGAGCATCCCACTCGGTGCAACCATCAACATGGATGGTGCAGCCGTCACCATTACGGTGATGTCATTGGCTGTGGCCCACACGATGGGTGTTGAAGTGTCGTTCGCCTCAGCGCTCTTCCTGAGTGTCATCGCCACCTTGGCCGCTTGTGGAACATCGGGTGTTGCAGGCGGTTCGCTGCTGTTGGTACCGATGGCCTGCTCGTTTTTCAATATCGGCAACGATGTAGCGATGCAGGCTGTAGCCATAGGCTTTATCATCGGTGTGATACAGGATAGCGTTGAGACAGCCCTCAACTCCAGCAGCGACGTGTTCTTCACCGCTGCAGCAGAATATTACGACCGGAAGAAAAACGGGTAACAAACAACAAGGGGCACCCTGATCTTACCGTAGGTCTTCTGCACCTTCTGGCGCTGTTCGTTACCCTTACCGATTGTTACAGTACGTTCGTACTTCTTGATTTGAATTGTTCCCATAATTGTTTAGTTTTTGTGTTGGTTG